>NZ_CP134195.1:3004894-3609789 GCF_031585635.1 Paraburkholderia sp. FT54
GTGCTGCATGCGAGCATCGGCATCGCGCTCTACTCGGTCGCCAATGAGAGCGAGATCGACCTGCTGAAAAAAGCCGATCTCGCCATGTACAGCGCGAAAGACGCGGGCAAGAACTGCTATCAGTTCTATTCTCCGCAACTGTCGCATCGCGCGGATCATTTGATGAAGTGGGAACAGCAGTTGCGCGTGGCGCTCGCCGAAGGGCAACTGTTCCTTGCCTATCAGCCGAAGATCGATCTGACGCGCCGCTGCATTACGGGTTTCGAGGCGCTGGTGCGCTGGAATCATCCGCAGCACGGTTTGATTCCGGCCAACGAATTCATTCCGGTTGCCGAGTCGACCGGCTTGATCGTGCCGATCGGCGACTTCGTGATCGAGACCGCTTGCCGGCAACTTGCGCTGTGGCAGCAACAGGGCTACGACACGCTGTCGCTCGCGGTGAATATCTCGGCGGTGCAGTTCTGGCGCGGCGACCTGTACGAAACGATCTCGCGCGCCATCGAGGAAAGCGGCATCTCCGCGCGCCGCCTCGAACTCGAAATCACCGAAACGGCGATGATGGAATATCCCGAACTCGTCTCCGAGAAGATCTTCGCGTTGAAGCGTCTCGGCGTGCGCATCGCGCTCGACGATTTCGGCACCGGCTATTCGTCGCTGTCCTATCTGAACCGTTTCTCCGTGGACACGCTGAAGGTCGACCGTTCGTTCATCCAGGCAATTCCGGGCGACCGCAGCGTCTGCGTGATGGTCACCGCGATCGTCAATCTGGCGCGTTCGCTCGGGCTCACGGTGGTGGTCGAAGGCACGGAGACCGAAGAGCAGATTGCGTGGCTCGCCGCGCTTGGCCATATCGAGGCGCAAGGCTTCCTGTTCTCGCGTCCGGTGCCGGTGGACGCGATTCCGGCGCTGCTGGAACGCTTCGGCGTCTGCGGCATGACGGCCCGCCGCGCCGCGCATGAAGCCGACGACACCAGCAGCGTGTCCAGCACCAACACCTGAGCGCCGCGGCCCGCGCGGGTCGTCGGGTCTTCTACCCGCTGCGCCGCAAAACCGGCTACATTCTCGCTGTACTGCATCACAGCGCGATGCCGTCCGTCAGTCGCGCAAACCACTAAACGATGATCTCAAAGGACGGGCGCCCGCATGCGGGCGCGCGTGGCGCCATGCAGATGATCACGAGCCAGGATGCTGTCAGACGAGGCGAACGGGAACCGCTATGGACGCTGTTCCGGGTGGTATTCGGCCTGTCCGCGTTGTCATGGGGCGGCCTCGCGCTCATGGCGCAGCTTGAAAACCATTATGTCGAACGCGAAGGACGTCTCTCGCGCGTCGCCTTCTCCGATCTGATCGCGCTCGCCTGGATGGTGCCCGGCCCGGTAGGCTGCAACGTCGCCGTGCAACTCGGGCACGCGCTGCGCGGACGCGCCGGCGCGTGGGTCGCGGGCATTGCCAGCGTGTTGCCCTTCTTCCTGCTGATGACGCTGTTCGCGATCTTCTATCGCACGCCGCTCGTGCGCGCCGCTGCCTCGCAAACCTTGCTCAATCACTTCAGCGTCGTGCTGGCCACGCTGATCGCGATCACCTGGTACAAACAGACGCGCGCCCTGGTGCGCGGCAAACTCGAATGGACCGCGGCCGTGCTGGGTTGCATCGCGCTCTTCTATGCGCGCAGTCCGGCCGCTTATGTCGTCATGCTCGGGACGGCCTTCGGCACCGGCTGGTTCGTGAGCCCGGTGCGCAACTCGCGCGTCGTCGTGTCGTTCGCGCGCGGCGACTGGCAGATGTTGAGCGCCCTGAGCGTGTTTCTCGCGCTGTTTGCGATGCCGTTGCCGCATGGCTATGAACTGGCGCTATTGTGGCCGCGGCTTGCGGGTGCCGGCATGACGTTGTTCGGCGGCGGATTCTCCGCGTTGCCCGTGCTCAAGACGCTGTTCGTCACGCCGGCGATCGGCGTCTCCGATAACGACTTCACGCTGGCATTCTCGCTGTCGCCGCTCTCACCCGGGCCGCTCCTGAACGTGGTGCCGTTCTTCGGCTATCTGGTGGATGGCTGGGTGGGCGCGCTGATTGCCACGCTCGCGTTGTTCGTGCCGTCGGGCTGTCTAGTCGTGCTGGCCCAGCGGCATCTGCATCAGTTGAAGGCCAATCCGCGCTTCGAGCACGGCATGCGGATCCTGCGCGCCGTCACCACCGCGTTTCTCGCGGTGGCCGTGCTGCGCATTGCCGCGCATGTGCCGTTCAAACCGGTTTATCTGCTGACCGCGCTGTTCTCCGCCATGTGCTTCGCCAAGCTGAAGGTGCCGGTGTACGTGGTGTACGGGACGGTGGCGGCGGTGTGCGGATTGTGGCTCGCGTATGGCGCGCTGATCTAGACGCCTCAAAAACCGCGCGACAGCACCGCGACACCGATCGTCACCACGCCGAGCACGATATTGATCAGCACCAGACGACGGATCGTGCCGACGGCGCGCGCGCCATCCGGCCATTTTTGCGCCTGCACCGCGCGGCGGATGCGCGGGAACACGGCAAAACGGATGTGCCCGAAGATCAGCATCATGACGATGCCGAGGCCGGCCATGGCATGCAGCGGCCAGGTGGCGTGACCGCCGCCGAATTGCATCAGCAGGAAGCCGCCGGTGAGGAGAATCACCAGCACGGCGGCAGCGACCCAGTTGAAGAAGCGGCCGAACACCGATTCCCACAGCGGCAAGCGCAATTGCGGCGAGAGATCGGCAATGGCCGGACGCAGACAGAAATGAGCGAACACCATCCCACCTACCCACACTGCAACCGCGAGCAGATGGAGAAAGAGTGCGAGTTCGATAGCCTTGTTCATGTTGTTTTCCTCTCCCGACGACGCCACACCGCTTATAACGAGCGGCTATTGAGCGCATTCGACCACGCGCTATGCACGCAGTTCCATGGCACTTGTGGCTTTCACGTCGTTTTTGTAGTTGTTATCGCAGCATGCCCACTGTCATGGCAATGCTGCTCCCCGGTTTTGCACTATGCACGACAAGCGCCTCGCATGCTAGCAGACGCTTGCCGTGTTCCAGCGTCAAGTTTTGTCAAACGGCCAGCACCGGACGCATGCCTTCGAGCTTCATCTTGCTCTCAGGTGCGCGGCCCTTGCGCGCCCGCTTGCCGATATGCGGCGCGAGCGCGGCGCCGCTCACCTTCTCTTCGTCGACGCGGCCGCCACGGCGCGTGCCGATCAGCACGACACCCGCGTTGTTGATGGCCAGCGCCTGCACCAGCGTTTCCTTGTCGTCGAGACCCATCAGCGTGACGCCGCGGCCGCCGCCTGAGAGCGTCTTCATCTCGTCGAGGCCGAACACCAGCAGACGCCCGCCCGAGGACAGACACGCAATGTTCGTCGCATCCGGCAGCATCGGCATCGGCGCGAGCGGCGCGGCGCCGGCGTCGATCGTCATGAACGACTTGCCTGCCTTCACGCGGCTCACCATGTCGCCGACCTTGGCGACGAAGCCGAAGCCGTTGCTCGAAGCAAGCAGCAACGCCTGATCCGCGGACGCCGCGTAGTAATGCATCAGATGGCTGCCCGACTCCAGCTCGATCAGCGATGTGACCGGCACACCGTCACCGCGGCCGCCCGGCAACATCGCCACCGCGACCGAATAGACGCGGCCGTTGCTGCCCCACGCGACCAGCGTGTCCGGCGTGCGGCACTGGAACGCCGCATAGAGGCCGTCGCCGGCCTTGAACGTGAAGCCCGCCGCGTCCAGACCGTGGCCCTTCAGCGCGCGCACCCAACCCTTCTGCGACACCACGACCGTCACCGGCTCATCGACCACGCGCGCTTCGAACGTCGCGCGCTTTTCCTGCTGGATCAGCGTGCGGCGCTCGTCGCCGTATTGCTTGGCGTCGCCTTCGATTTCCTTGATGAGCAGGCGCTTCATCGCCGATTCGCTGCCGAGCAGTTCTTCCAGCTTGGCCTTCTCGTCGCGCAGTTCGGCGAGTTCCTTCTCGATCTTGATCTTTTCGAGCCGCGCCAATTGACGCAAGCGGATTTCGAGAATGTCTTCGGCCTGGCGATCGGACAGGTCGAACGCGGCCATCAACGCGACCTTCGGTTCGTCGGATTCGCGAATGATGCGGATGACTTCGTCGATATTCAAAAAGACGATCATCCGGCCTTCGAGGATGTGAATCCGGTCGTCGACCTTGCTCAAACGATGGCGCGTGCGGCGCGTCACCGTGGCGAAGCGGAACGCGATCCACTCGTGCAGGATTTCGCTCAAGCCCTTCTGACGCGGCCGGCCGTCGCCACCGACCATCACCAGATTCAGCGACGCGTTGGACTCGAGGCTCGTATGCGCGAGCAACGTGTTCACGAAATCGGTCTGATCGATGCGGCTCGACTTCGGCTCGAACACGAGACGCACCGGCGCGTCCTTGCCGGACTCGTCGCGCACCGCGTCGAGCAGCGCCAGCATGGTCTGCTTGGTCTGCAACTGTTCGGGCGTGAGCGCCTTCTTGCCGAGTTTGATCTTCGGATTGGTCTGCTCTTCGATTTCCTCGAGCACCTTCTGCGCGGCCGTGTTCGGCGGCAGTTCGGTGATCACCAGTTGCCACTGGCCGCGCGCGAGCTCTTCGATTTTCCAGCGGGCACGCACCTTGAGGCTGCCACGGCCGGATTCATACGCCGCGGAGATTTCCGCTTCGCTCGAAATGATCTGGCCGCCGCCTGGAAAGTCTGGACCCGGAATGTGCTGTACCAATTCCGCGTGCGTGATCTTGGGATTGCGGATCATCGCCACGGTGGCGGCCGCGACTTCGCGCAGATTGTGCGAGGGGATTTCCGTGGCCAGACCCACCGCGATGCCCGACGCGCCGTTCAGCAGCACGAACGGCAAGCGCGCGGGCAGCAGCCTCGGCTCGTCGAACTCGCCGTCGTAGTTCTTCATGAAATCGACCGTGCCCTGGTTGATTTCATCGAGCAGCAGTTTCGCGATCGGCGTGAGGCGCGCTTCCGTGTACCGCATCGCCGCCGCGCCGTCGCCGTCGCGTGAACCGAAATTGCCCTGGCCGTCGATTAGCGGGTAGCGCATCGAGAAGTCTTGCGCGAGACGCACCAGCGCGTCGTACGCGGACTGGTCGCCGTGCGGGTGATACTTACCGAGCACGTCGCCGACCACGCGCGCCGACTTGACCGGCTTCGCGTTGTCGGACAGACCCATGTCGTTCATCGCGAACAGGATGCGGCGCTGCACCGGCTTCTGGCCGTCGCACACATCCGGCAGCGCGCGGCCCTTGACCACGCTCACCGCATAGTCGAGGTACGCGCGTTCCGCGTAGTTGCCGAGCGTGAGAAAGTCGCCCTCCGGGGGCGGCGGCTCGGTGAAAAGGTCGAGAGTGTTATCGTCGTCCATCTAGATTCCGTATCCGTGTTTGGCGTGGAGTTTTTCGTGCGAAGTCAGAGCGCGGACAAAACCGCGCGCTCAGATATCCGCTTCCACTTCGTTGCCCTTTTCTTCCAGCCAGCTGCGGCGGGACGCCGCTTCGCCCTTGCCCATCAACATGGTCATGCGCGCGACCGTGGCGTCGTAGTCGAGTTCGCCGAGCGCCACCGGACTCAGGCGCCGCGTGTCGGGATTCATCGTGGTGTCCCACAACTGTTCCGCGCTCATTTCACCGAGGCCCTTGAAACGGCTGATAGACCACTGCGTATCGCGCACGCCGTCCTTGCGCAGCTTGTCGAGAATCGCTTCGAGTTCGCCTTCGTCGAGTGCATAGAGCTTCTGCGCCGGCTTCTTGCCGCGCGCGGGCGCATCGACCCGGAACAGCGGCGGACGCGCCACGCACACATGTCCGCGTTCGATCAGCTGCGGGAAATGCTTGAAGAACAGCGTGAGCAGCAGCACCTGAATGTGCGAGCCGTCGACGTCCGCGTCCGACAGAATGCAGATCTTGCCGTAGCGCAGATTCGACAGATCGACCTTGTCGTCCGGGCTGTGCGGATCGACGCCGATCGCTACCGAAATGTCGTGCACCTCGTTATTGGCGAACAGGCGGTCACGCTCGGTTTCCCACGTGTTCAGCACCTTGCCGCGCAGTGGCAGGATGGCCTGGTATTCCTTGTCGCGGCCCATCTTCGCGGAGCCGCCCGCCGAGTCGCCCTCGACGAGGAACAGTTCGTTGCGGCCGATTTCCGTCGATTCGCAATCGGTCAGCTTGCCCGGCAACACCGCGACGCCCGAGCTCTTGCGCTTCTCGACCTTTTGCCCGGCACGCGTGCGCGCCTGCGCCTGCTTGATGACGAGGTCGGCGAGCTTCTTGCCGTGTTCGACGTGCTGATTCAGCCACAATTCCAACGCCGGCCGCGCGAACGACGACACCAGCTTGACCGCGTCGCGGCTATTCAGCCGTTCCTTGATCTGCCCTTGGAATTGCGGATCGAGCACCTTCGCCGACAGCACGAACGACACGCGCGCGAACACGTCTTCAGCGAGCAGCTTGACGCCCTTCGGCTGCAGGTTGTGCAACTCGACGAAGCTCTTCACCGCCTGGTACAGACCGTCGCGCAAACCGGATTCGTGCGTGCCGCCCGCGGGCGTGGGAATCAGGTTGACGTACGACTCGCGCATGAGCGTGCCTTCCTCGCTCCACGCGACGACCCACGCGGCGCCCTCACCTTCGGCAAAGGTCTCTTCGCTCGCGCGCGAGTTTTCCGCATAGCGCTCTCCCTCGAACAGCGGAATCAGCAGGTCGCTGCCGTTCATGCCTTCGAGCAGATAACCGCGCAAACCGTCTTCGTATTTCCAGCTTTGCTGTTCGCCGGTTTTCTCGTTGATCAGCGTGACTTCGACGCCCGGCAGCAGCACCGCTTTCGAGCGCAGCAGTCGTTGCAGTTCGCCGAGCGGCAGGTTCGGCGAATCGAAGTACTTGGGATTGGCCCACGCGGTGACGCGCGTGCCGGATTTCTTGTCGCCTTTCGCGGCGGGCCGCACTTCGAGTTCCTTGGCGACGTCGCCATTGGCGAAACTCAGGTCGGCGACTTTGCCGTCGCGCCACACGGTGACGTCGAGGCGCGTGGACAGCGCGTTGGTGACGGACACGCCGACACCATGCAGACCGCCCGAGAAGGTGTACGCGCCGCCGGCGGCTTTATCGAACTTGCCGCCCGCGTGCAGGCGCGTGAAAACGATCTCGACGACCGGCACGCCTTCTTCCGGATGCAGACCGAACGGAATGCCGCGGCCGTCGTCTTCGACCGAGACCGAATGGTCCGCGTGCAGCGTGACCGTGATTTGCCGGCCGTGGCCACCAAGGGCCTCGTCCGACGCGTTGTCGATGACTTCCTGAATGATGTGCAGCGGATTCTCGGTGCGGGTGTACATCCCGGGCCGTTGCTTGACCGGCTCCAGGCCCTTCAACACCTTGATCGACGCTTCGCTATACGCGGCGTTTGGCTTTTTCGTAGACATGGTTGACTCGGGTGCGTCGGTTCATCGTTGTCCACAGGTCCTGTTCACAGGTCTGTGGACAATGCGTTGAGTTTTCAAAAAAAGCGAAACGAAACAACGGGGTTAGGTGGGGTGCCCGCAGGGCGGGCAAGCTGTTTTGTCGCCTGGCTTCCGTGGGCGCGCTCGACGGCGGCTCGCAGCCTGTCCTGCATCTGGCAGGGCGGACGACGTCGACGCTGGCGCAAACGCCAGGAAGCCTGTTCGCGGGGTATTTTACTGATTTCACTACGAGCGGCAATTCACGACGTGCGGGATTGGCCTTCTGGATAAGGGACGGCGGTGATCCCGCGCCGCCCTTACGCCTCATTTGCGCCGGTTTTCAAGCTCGTCCCAGCGCTCGAGCGCAACCAGCAGTTCTTCGTCGATCACGGCATAGCGCTCGGTCAAACGCGCGCCTTCCTGTGCGTCTTTGGCGAACACCGAACCGTCTTCGAGTTGAGCGCCAATCGTTTTCTGCTCGGCTTCGAGCGCGGCGATTTTTTCCGGCAGCGCCTCCAGCTCGCGCTGCTCCTTGAACGACAGCTTCGCGGCGCGTTGCGGCGGATTGCGGCCCGCGGAACTGTCTTTGGCCGCGGCCGTGTCTTTGCCCGCGTCCTTGCCGGCTTCTTTGCGCGCGTCGAGCGCCATTTGCTGCGAGCGGTCGCTCTGGATCTGCCAGTCGGTAAAGCCGCCGACATACTCGCGCCACTTGCCGCCGCCTTCCGACGCGATCACCGAGGTCGCGACGTTGTCAAGGAACGCGCGATCGTGGCTGACCAGTAGCACCGTGCCGTCGTATTCCGTGAGCAGTTCTTCGAGCAGTTCGAGCGTGGGAATGTCGAGGTCGTTGGTCGGTTCGTCGAGCACCAGCACGTTGGCCGGACGCGCGAACAGACGCGCGAGCAGCAAACGGTTGCGCTCGCCGCCCGACAGCGACTTGACCGGCGAACGCGCGCGTTCCGGCGCGAACAGGAAGTCGCCGAGATAGCTCATGACGTGCTTCTTCTGGCCGTTGACTTCGACCCACTCGCTGCCCGGGCTGATGGTGTCGGCGAGGCTCTTTTCCAGATCGAGCTGCGCGCGCATCTGGTCGAAGTACGCGACCTGCAGATTCGTGCCGATGCGCACCGTGCCTTCGTCCGGCGCCAGTTCACCGAGGATCATCTTCAGCAGCGTGGTCTTGCCCGCGCCGTTCGGGCCGACAAAGCCGATCTTGTCGCCGCGCATGACGGTGGCCGTGAAGCTGTCGACCACCGTGCGCGTGCCGTAGCGCTTGGTGACGTCGGTCAATTCGGCGACGATCTTGCCGGACTTCTCGCCCTGGCCCACGTCGAGCTTGACGTTGCCCTGCACGTTGCGGCGTTCCGCGCGCTGGTTGCGCATCTCCACGAGTCGCGCGATCCGGCCGACGCTGCGCGTGCGGCGCGCCTCGACGCCTTTGCGAATCCACACTTCTTCCTGTGCGAGCAGCTTGTCGAACTTGGCGGCTTCCACTTGCTCGACCTCGAGCTGCTGCGCCTTGCGCGTCTGATAAGCCGAGAAATTGCCCGGATACGACAATAGACGCCCGCGATCCAGTTCGACGATGCGCGTGGCGACGCGGTCGAGAAACGCGCGGTCGTGGGTAATGAAGAGCAGGCCCGCGCGCAGCGAGACCAGCAGGTCTTCCAGCCAGCGGATGCCGTCGAAGTCCAGGTGGTTGGTCGGCTCGTCGAGCAGCAGCACGTCGGGTTGCACGACCAGTGCGCGCGCCAGCGCGACGCGCTTTTGCATGCCGCCCGACAGCGAGCCGACCCGCGCCTCGCCGTTCAGGCCGATCTGCTGCAGTGTGGTCGCGACGCGCGTGCTCCAGTTCCAGGCGTCCGAGTGATCAAGCGACGATTGCAGCGTGTTCATGCGCGACATCAGCGCGTCGTGCTGCGGACCTTCCGGCTCGTCGGCGAGCTGGTTGGCGACCGCGTCGTATTCGTCCAGCAGCGCGCGGGCGTGCGTGAGGCCGGCGGCGACCGCGTCGAACACCGTGTCGTCCGTGTCGAACTCCGGCTCCTGCGGCACGTAGACCGAAGTCAGGCCCTGCTGACGCGTGACGAGGCCGTCGTCAGGCTTGCTCAGATCGGCGACGATTTTCAGCAGCGACGACTTGCCCGCGCCGTTGCGGCCGATCAGCCCGACGCGTTCGCCCGCTTCGAGAGAGAAATCCGCGTGATCGAGCAACGCGACGTGACCGAACGCCAGTTGGGCCCCGGTAATGGTGTAAAGCGACATGGAGAATTGGAGAAGACAGCGATGAGTCGGAACTGCCCATTGTACCGGGCGCGCGGGCGGGTGCCTGCATGCCGGAAGAGATAGGTCAAATGGCCGGCTTGCCAAACGCGGACAAGCCCGGTGCACATGATGAAGATGCCGGGCGGCGCTTGCACGCGCCCGGCTGTCTCGTGCGGCGGCTTACTTCACGTGCACCGTGATCGTCTTGCTCATTTCCGGACCATACGAACGATGCGCGCCGTCACCGAATTGCAGCGTCAGCGTGTGGTCGCCCGGCGGCAGCGTCAGATCGGTTTCGGTCTGGCCTTTGCCGAAGTGCAGCGACTTGTCGTTCGCGGGGATGACCTCGCCCTTGGGCAGCGGCTTGCCGTCCACCAGCAGATGATGGTGTCCCGTGCCCTCTGTCATCGTGCCGGCTGGCGCGATCTTCATGCCGTCGACGCCGAATACCACGTGGACGGGATTGCTGACGGTTGCGCCGTCCGCCGGCTGCACGAACGACACGCTTGCGGCCTGCGCCGCGCCGGATACGGCGAGCAATCCGGCCAATGCCGCACCGACCAACCATTTGTTTTTGAACATCGTTTTTCTCCTTTGTGGGAAACGAGAGTCATGCGCGGGCCATGTCGGCGACGACGGCGCCCTGGTGGCTAGGTCGATCGTCGCCGTTCATGCCGGGCGCCCCGGCGCGCCGGTCCAAAAGATCAGCTGCGGATCAGAGCATACACGCTGTGTGTGACGGGATCTGGGCGATTACGACCTGCTTTCGTATGTGCTTTCGGTGAATCTCCTGCGCCGGCATCTGACGCCGGGCCAGCATGCGGCGATCGTCGCTGCTGCAACAAACTGGCTCGAGGCGCAGACGCACGGCGGCGATCGTAAGTCAGCGCAAGTGGCAACGTTGCCGCTTGATACTATCGCCGACCGCGCGGCCAAGTCGGGCGCCAGCGAACGCACCCAACGCATGCCCGACCGCTGACAAGCCGAACAAGAGGAATGGTGCCTATTTGTTGTGGGTAGGCGGCCAGCGCGGCTACTTCAAAAACTTCGCAACCGACGACGACTATTGCGAATGGCGTTCAGATCGCCCAGTTTCGATTGCCGACCAACGAGCGATGGATGAACGCATCAAGCGCTTGCGCGATCAGGAATGCGCAGCGCGCGCCCAAGCGATTTCGGCGGCGCGGGCTCACTGGGAATCGCTGCCGATCCTCACTGATTGGCACGCATACATCGAGCGCAAGGGACTGACGCTGCAGGGATGCAAGGGCGTGCGCCTTGACGGCGACGATCTGGTTATCCCGATGTATCGCGGCGGCGCGCTAGTGAGCCTTCAAAACATTTCGATGGGCGGGGAAAAGCTTTATCGGAAGGGATGTCCGACCCGGTGTGCTTCGTTCGTCATGTCTCGCGCGAAAAGTGCCGTCACCTGCTTCGTCGAAGGGTTCGCAACTGGTTTGGCGGTTTTTCAGATTGTGCCAAATTCATCGGTGGTCGTCTGCTTCGACGCACAAAACCTATTGGCGGTCGCGAAGGAAACCAAGATCCGCGGCATGGGCGTTGTGTGTGCCGATAACGACTGGGAAACGCAACATGACAAGGGCATCAACAAGGGCGTCGAGAACGGCCGTAAGGCTGCCGAAATGATCGGTTGCGGTGTCTCGTTTCCGGAAGGTATCAAGGGCACCGATTGGGCCGATGCGTTGCAGGAGTGGGGCGATCGGGGTCCGGCGAAAGTCCGGATGCAGATCATGAAGGGCGCGAAGCTGGTTATGAAATGAAGGGAGGCGGTGCTTGGAGGTCAAAGACGATCCGCTTGAGCGTCAGACATTCATCAACACGACGCTCGGCGAAACCTACGAAGACCGTGGTGATCGCGCGCTGAAAGAAGACGCATTGGTGGGCCGTTGCGAGGTTTGGCCAGCCGAAGTGCCGGACGGTGTGGCCGTCATAACTGTCGGCGTAGACACACAGGATTATCGATTCGAGGTCGAGGTGATCGGATGGGGACGCAACGAAGAAAGCTGGTCGATCGCGCATGAGGTGATTGAGGGCGACATGGAAACGCCGGACCCGTGGAATCGTCTGGACGCGTTTCTCAAGCGTCTCTGGTATCGGGCCGATGGGCGTGGCTTCGAAGCAATGGCGGTGTGTATCGACTCGGGCGGACACCACACGCAGAAGGTTTATGACTTTTCGAAGGAGCGGCTCGGGCGTCGCGTGTGGGCGATCAAGGGCGAGTCGGCCGTTGGTGGAAAGCGCAATCCTGTGTGGCCGACGAAGAAGCCTAGTCGGCGCACGAAGGCCACGTTCCGACCAGTCATTCTCGGTGTGAATGCTGCCAAGGACGTGGTCCGCGAGCGGCTTCACAGAGAGGTGCCCGGGCCCGGGTACATGCACTTTCCGACTGACCGGGACATCAACTATTTTGCGCAGCTCACATCTGAGCGCGTGATCGTGAAGGTATCAGCCGGTCAGAAATTCCGCGTGTGGGATTTGCCGCCAGGGCGAGCCAATGAAGCGCTTGATTGCCGCGTCTACGGATATGCAGCGCTGTGCGGCTTATCGCATCTTGGCCTGAAACTTAATGCGACGGCTGACGAGGTAAAGGCAGCGCATACGTCATTGCCGTATGTCGCGCCGAAGCCTGAACCGGACACGCCAGTCGTAGAGGCGCCTATCGCCACAGCACCGCGTGGCCTGTCAATCACGGTCGCGGGGTCTGGCGGTTCAGGGCTCTCCAGAACAAGCCAACTTGCCTGAAAGGGACTTTTTATGGGCGCTTACGACGGCCGCAGCCGAGCGGACCTGCAGGCGCAATTGACAGCGTTGCTGTCGGCATACGACCAACTGATTGCTGGTCAGCAGGTTGCGCAAGCCAGTTATTCGCAGAGTGACGGCGCGAAATCAGTCACTTACCGCGCGACCGATCTCGGATTGCTCGACGGCGCAATATCAGTGCTTCAGCAGAAGCTCGGCATCATCCGGCGCGCGCGCCGTCAAATTCGCTTCGTATATCGCTAATGGACAACCCCGTACAGATTCTTGGCCCAGACGGCAACCCTAAGGTTTCGCCCGGATACAGGTGGGTCATACCCACGTCACCAAGGCGCGTGCCCCGCTCTTTGTGATATGAGGACCGCTCCTGCTGGTACGCACTTACCTTGTTGCTTCCGGCAACCGCCTCTTCGACGAGCTCGCCATCGAAGGGGCTCTGGATATATGCGGCAAAGAACGCATTGACGATCGCGGCGTCGAGTTCCGTGCCGTCATATTTGATCAGCATCTTGAAGCGCGTCAGCACCGGCGTGAGAAAACCAATACCGCGATGTTGCGCTGCTCTGTCGTGCTCAAAATGGTGAACGATGATCGGGCGCCCCCACTCCGTCTCGCGCAGGATGCGGTCCCAATGCACGGATTTGGCCGCACTGAACCAGTCGCCCTGGTGCGCGCGGCGAATGTAATATGCAACCGCTACACCGTCAGCATCGACTTCGACGCCGCCGCGCAGCACCTGCTGATCAAACTGCAACTGCGGATTCGACAGTCGGTCGGGATCAAGGATCTGCAGTGCCGTAGCGTACCGCGCGCGACCATAGCCGACACGCTCAGGCTTCCAGTGAAGCATCGAGAGGCTGTCGCCGTCGATCAACTGATGTCGGAAAGCCAACTGCATCATTTGAGGGAACGTCTGCGCCCGCTGCGCATCGCAATAAAAGCCGCTGTCGTGCGCCCACGCGCGCCAGTTCGCTTCAACCTGCTGCCCCCACTCGTCTGCCCAGACGTGATCGAAAGCCTTGTTGCCGGTCAGCGCCTGCAGAGAACGATAGTCTGGCTTCGCGATCGGACGGAAGTCCGGGCCAATGACGTTGTCGACGGTGCGCATTACCGCCGCGGTCGCCCATCCGTCGTTTCGGATCAAGTCCCGCGCACGCGAGACGATCCGGTCCCGATACATGTTGATCTCCCCATCGGGAGACCACAGGAACGGTTGCCAATCCTCTGTGTGCGCGCCGTACAGATCTGCGGCGTCGTAAGGCGCGTTGCTTCGACCTGCCAGCATGGACGCCCGATTCGGGCTTCGCGGCAACGCGTTGCCGCCGTGCGGGGCGCTCCTGTTTCAAAAGTCCTGTGGGTTGAAAATCCTTTGTGCTACCATTGTGCTATCACGATTCAATGATAGTACGGTAGTAGCACATAGGCAAGCACTCAGGAGAAATTTTTATGGCTCGAACCGACCCTCAAGTGAACATCCGGATGCCGGTCGAATTGAAGGAAAAGCTCGAGGCAGCGACTTCTGAATCAAACCGCTCATTGAATGGCGAGATCATCGCGAGGCTTGAGGAATCATTTGAGCCGCGCGCAGCCGCCGTTGAGATTGGCGAAAAATCGATGGATGAAATAGAAGCCCGAATGCGACGGGCGATCAAAAACAAGTAGCACCAAGCCGCCTTAGAGGCGGTTTTTTTTCGCCTCTACATAACGCGACCACCAGCCCTCTCCGGAGGGCTTTTTTTATTTCCGGGGATTCATGGAAGCCAAAGACATGTTGACGATGCCCGATCCAGAGTTCCGCGCGCACGTTGTCGAATACCTCGTTGCGCACGATGCGGCGATTGCGGAGAACACCAAGGTCACTCGCAAGGTGGAGGCGACGGCCGATCAGGTCGCCGAGGACACCGCGCTCATTCGCAGCATTCTGGGCGACGTCGCCGCCGGCGCGCGGTTTATGTGTCGCTTAGCGGCCGCGTGGCGGTTCTTTCAAAAACAGGTCTTCCTGCCATTCGGGCTGCCATTGCTCGGGCTTTACGGGCTTTGGTACTACACGCAATTCCATCGCTTTCCCGCCTGGCTTGCTGACTGCTTCAAGTTCCTGATGGCGGTGCTATGAACCTCACGCCGCAGATCATCGCGGCCGGCTGCGGCGCGGCGCCGTCGCGCGCGGCTCTGTTCGCACCGTTCATGCAACTGGCCTGTGACCACTACCAGATCAGCACGCCGCTCGACGTCGCTGCGTTTCTCGCACAGACCGGCCACGAGTCGCAGCGCTTGCTCTACACCCGGGAGCTCTGGGGCCCGACAGTCGCGCAGCGCGCGTATGAGCCGCCGTCCCAGAAAGCGAGCGATCTCGGCAACACGCAGCGCGGTGATGGCGAGCGGTTCTGCGGCCGTGGGCTTATTCAGGTCACCGGGCGCCGCAACTACACACTCGCCGCGGTCGGGCTTGACCTCGATTTGCTGAACCACCCCGAGTTGCTCGAACAGCCGGAGCATGCCGCGATGTCGGCCGCGTGGTTCTGGTTCAACAAGAAGCTGAGCGCGATCGCGCATGCGGGCGACTTCGTCACGCTGACCCGGCGCATCAACGGTGGCACGAATGGGCTCGCCGACCGGCAGGCGCTTTATACCGCAGCGAAGAAAGCACTCGGCGTAGCCTGACTACAAAACTCGCTCCGGAATATTCCGGAAATTATTCCTGCCACCTACGGGTGGCTTCTTTCGTTTACGGACCATGACCGACGTTACCCAAATCCACGAAGAGAAAGAGACGTTGACCGTCGACGTCAACATCCCAGGCCACGAGCCGCGCAAGACGACGGCGCTTTTCGAGCGCACGCGCAAGGCGCTGATCGCGCGCGATGGCGGTCGCTGTTTTGTCTGCAATGCCACGGCGGAGGAGAGCGCTCATCCGCTCGAGGCGCACCACCACCCGATCGAGCGCTCGTTCGCCGAGATGATCGACTGGGAGCGGTTCAAGTTCGACGCGCAGGCCGGCGTGTGGGGCGACGCGATCAAGGCATTCGACTGGGACAACTTCACTGATTGGACCCAGTTCGTCGACGACATGACCGTCAACGGCATGTTGCTTTGCAAGGCGCACCACATCGGGAAAGACGACGGCATGCATGCGCTGCCGTTCCCGATCTGGATCGCGCAAAAGTACGGCAAAGAGGGCTATCAGTTCTCGGCTGCCGAAGTCATTCACCACGCAATGTAGGAGCATTCATGGCTCAAAACTCAGCAGTCGTCACCGGCGGCGTTGCGATCTCGACCGCCACCCTCATGCCCGCAGTCGAGTGGGCGCTAGCCTTGGCCTTTCACGTACCGGTACCGGCCAGTGTATCGGCGCTCGTCGCCGGCGTACTCGCATCCGGCGCGCATGCCGCACTGAACTACATCGCCGCGCGCGTCGCCATGAAACAAGCCACTCCCGCGCAGTAACCTCCGCCGCGCCCGCGGCACTCTCTGGAAATCGCACATGAAACGCATTTTGCTGCTTGCGGCATGCATCGCCATGCTCGCCACTCTCTTTGGTTGCGCCACGGCTCCGCAGACACCCGCGCAGATCGCCGCGCGTGCGTGCCCGCTCGTGACTGACGAACTCTCGACGCTTTCGCAAGCGGGCCTGTTCACCGGCGGCGCACAGGACACGCTGACGAGCAAGATCCAGCCGGCCGTCGACAAGGTATGCGTGGCGTCGTCGACTGTGACTCAGGTCAACCTGCAATCGCTATCAAAGGACGTCGCGCCGCTGCTCATCAACATAGTGAACGCCTCGCAGCTCGCGAAGGACGACAAGTCGAAAGCCGTGCTTGTGATCGGCACCATTCAGGCGATGATCGACACCGCGCTCGCGACGGTCGTGCCGACGTCTACCGCGCCGGCATCGGGAGCGGTCGCATCGTGAGTGAATTTCTGTCTGGCGATCTCGACGCCGATCTCATCAAGGAGTCGCCGCCGACGTGGCGGCTGAACGAGCCTGTCATCTATCAGTCGGATGTGGCGGGGCAGACGTTCACGGTGCCAGCTGGTTTCGTCTCCGATCTCGCTTCAGTGCCGCGCTGGCCGGTGATCTACTTGCTTGCAGGTGGGACCGCCAACGAAGCGAGCGTCGTTCATGACTGGCTGTACTCCACGCACGCCGTGCCTCGCGCTGTCGCTGATGCCGTGCTTCGCGAGGCCTCAGCGGTAACCGGTGTGCCGGCGTGGCGGCGGTGGCTCATGTGGATGGGCGTACGGATCGGTGGCGGTGGTAACCATTGGAACGGACCGACCCCGGCTTGATGTGGCGTCGACGTCACCGCAGCGCTAGGCTTATGCGTCGCTATGAGTCCTGATGTCAGCGAGGAATTCGTTTATTACTGACTGCACTTGATCCTTCATGATATTGGCGCGCTTTCTGGCTTGAATTTCAAAATCGTCGCCATCGTCATCTACTTCGAGTTCTCGCCGAAGGGCGACTGAGGCCGGAACAACTAAGTCGATGATCGGGGAGAGTTCTGCAACTGTGAATTTTAGATAGTCTGCATGGAGTTCGTTTTTTTTGTTCGAAAGGTCAGCACGCTTGTCAGCAAGACTTTTCGCGAATTCCTGCTGCTGTTTGAAGGACCGTGATAGCACACCGAACGCGATGTCGTCGGTTTTGACAGCTTCGGTGAATGACCGCATGGCTGACAGAAGCCTTTTTATCTCGGTCTGTGAATCTTCGTACACAGCGTTTATGCTGCGAATTTCGGCTGCAAGGTTCTGAATCGGGAGTGCTTTGACCGACGCCCGTGTGAAGAGGCTCATAAACGCTGCCATAACCTGAGTGATAGCGTTGACAGACTCGTTTGTGCAGATAAGTTGGACCTTTGCAGCCAAAGCTAGAAACGGTTGGATGCCCGCGGCAGGGTTGACGGAAGCTATGTCTATCTCCGGTAGCTTCCCAGTGTGTGCGTTAGCGGTCGAAAATTCGGCGACGAATTCGAGGTAGACGTCCCTGCGCAGGTCGGCCTTCCTTTGCCTCGCCTTCTCCCTCTCGTCATGACCGAACTGCTTGACCAGGCGATCCGTATTGCCTCGATTAGAAAGCCAAACACCGCCAAGAGTTATGCATGACGCAACTACACCGGACCAAATCACGTCAGGCACACCAAGAAATTCAGCCATAGAATCGCCTCGTATTTTTTTGAATTTTATCCGACGCTGGGTATCGCGCTTAAACATTCTTTCCCCCGCTGGCGCACTTCAATCTGTCATCTGAGGTGCGGCAGCGGCTCCATCAACTGGAGCGTCGATCTAAGCCCAGCCTCTCGCTGGGCTTTTCGCTTTCTGCGACTGGCTCAACGACCGCCACTTTCTACCCACCGCTCGAATCCCTTCATAGAGATAAAGATGCCCCCATCGGGTGAGCGCAGGTACTCCCGACCTTCAACCCATTTCCCGTCTTCGATCTTCCTGCGAATCGCTTTCTGGCTTAGGCCAGTAATTATGGCGGCCAGTGCGATCGTGACGTACGGGGCGGTCTTTACTTGCAAAGCTAATTCGTTGGGCACTGAGTCTCTCCGTATCGATTCGCATGGCGAGGTCACGACGAATCCCTGTCAACTGCTCGCATTCCTTCTGCGCGGCCTCTGGTCACTCATCGATAAATAGTGCGAGACCGGTCGCGACCCAGCCGGGCCGGGTGCTCTCCGTTTGCCTTCCACTAGATGCGGCTCGGTTCAGCGAGGTGGTCTGCGCGCAGCCATTCTGCAGTGCCAGCAATCGCTACCAGTTCGGCTACAACGAGATCGCAGAGCAACTCGGCTCGCGCGTCTTCTCGTCTGCCCAGGTTCATTTGCGCATGTACTTAGACCCAAGCGCACCGGCCCAATACTTCTTCCCGTCCTTGTCCATCGACCACGGGTCGGAATGTTCGCGGTGACTGCGCGCAACGTAGTCATCTCCTGTAGCGCTCAGTCGCACGCGCTCTTCGCGGCGATGCCGACGATGCCACTTTGCCTTGCCGGGGCCTCCGTCTCAGCTGTAGTGATCCCCAGTATCGGAATTTTGCGTCGGCTACGACTCATCTCGGACCTCGTCCGCCCGGCGGGCATCCTCATAGTCGCCAATGAACTCGCCCAGCGCGACAAGCAATCCCGCGAGTGGCCCGCCTTCGCTCGACTCCGGAAGATCAAGGAGTGCGTTCAGCACCGACACAGCACCGTCGTACTCTGCCTCATTCGCGATCGGGTGCAGCAAAGCTTTCGCTTTTTGGACAATCAGATTTCGGTTCTCGTCACTCATCGTCCCCTCCTGGAACCAGCGTTGCTCCCAGACAGAGAGCCTGTCTTTTTTTAGATGTCGCCGGGGGTTGCCGCACATCCAGCAACTGCAGGGCGTCGGAGTGTCGACGACTTTGCCGAGTTCCTCCGACGTTAGTCGACGGCCCCACCAGTAGTAGCTGCGATTCCTTCTGATTCGCGCCCGGTCCGCCCGGCGCCGCGCTGTACCTGCCATGTCACACCTCAGTTTCGAGAGCTGAATGTGCGAAAGCCCGCTCGCGGCGGGCAATGGACGAATACTAGCAGGTTCAGATCCGAACGCCCATCTGTTCAAGTTCTTTTATCGCTTCCGCTCGGCGTGCATCGATGTAGTCGGCCAGATCCTGAATGTGAACTCCCTTGGCACTCTTTGCTGATCGCTCCATGCGTATCATCGGCAATTTCACCTCGCCAATGTTTATCTTGCGAATAAGCTTGTCAGTGCTGAGGTGTGGGAAATAATCACGACATACGAGATCGATAGGGACGACAGCCGTTGCGTCATACTGGGCCAGAAGCAGAAACACTGTTTTCATGAGCGTGTTTGGTCGGAGAGATAATCCGCCCACTGCTGCATCATCCTGCGGCGCTCAGGCAGGTACTCCGCGTGCACATAAGCAGCCGTTACCTGATTCCGTTCCGCATGCGCCAGTTGTCGATCGACGACGTCGCGGCTGTAACCGATCTCGCGCAATACCGTCGCCGCCAGCCCACGGAACCCGTGGCCGGTCATCCGGGATTTGTATCCCATGCGATACAGGGCGAAGAGCATGGTGTTGTTGGAAATGGGGCCGCGGCTCCTACCCTGAACGCTGTAGAAGACGTGTTTCTCGGCGCCGTTGAGTTTCCTCAATTCCGCAAGGACTTCGAGCGCCTGTTCCGAAAGAGGCACGATGTGCGGATCGCGCATCTTCATGCGCTCGGCCGGAATCCGCCATTCGCGAGCCTTTTCGTCGATCTCTGTCCAATCGGCGTTGATCATTTCGGTCGTGCGCACGAAAGTCAAAGCCATGAATCGGAGCGCCAGGCGCGTCACGACGTCGCCCTGATAGCCGGCGATATCGCGCATGAGTTGCGGGATCTCGATCGGCTTGACGCGCGCCATGTGCTTGACGCCGGCGCCTTTCTTCAGCACGGTTTCAGCGTCAATGTCGGCGGCCGGGTTGCGTGAGCATCGTCCGGTCATGATCCCGTACTGAAAAACGGCGCGGGAGCGCTGAAGGACGCGCTTGGCCGTTTCGCGCACGCCGCGGGCCTCAATCGTCCGGATGATCTCCAGCATGTGCGGCGCTTCGATGTCTCCGATCGGTTTGGCGCCGATTTTTGGGAACGCGTCGACTTCCAGCGAATTGATCACTTTGCCGGCGTAAACTTCGGTCCAGCCAGCTTTCTGCGACTCGAACCACTCGCGCGCCATAACTTCAAACGTTGACGACGCCTCGATCGCGCGAACGCGCTTCACTTCCTTTTTTTGCTCAGACGGGTCTTTGCCGGCGGTCAGCAGTTGCCGTGCAGCCAGACACGCTTTCCGCGCATCCGCCAGGCTGACTTCGGGGTAAACACCGAACGATGCCAGTTTTTCCTTCCCGTCAAAACGATACTTCATGCGCCAATAACGCGAGCCGTTCGGCATCACCTGGACATAGAGCCCCTTGCCATCTGCGAGTCGATAGGGCTGTTCTGCGGGCTTGGCCTTGCGCACCTGAAGCTCGCTTAGCGGCGCGATTTGCTTGGGCATGATGTTGGGGGTATCAAATTTGGGGGTATTCGGCGATACACCCACCGATACCCCCAACCATTCTGGTTTGTGTTGGGAAGGTATGGGCAATGATGGCAGCAAAAAGCCCCGCAGCGCAAGGCATACGGGGCTTTTCTAGGCAAATCTGGGTGTTGCTGGGAAGCTAGTTGGTCCCCCTGACAGGAATCGAACCTGTATCTAGCGCTTAGGAGGCACTTGTTCTATCCATTGAACTACAGGGAGATGGACCTTTGCAATGAGACGACCGACCCCGTTCTGCTATCGCCTTGGGCTTGTCCCGTGGGCGTTTCGAGACGGGTAATCACAGCTTCAATCCTGCCAGTCGGCCCTCGTTGGCGCGCCAAGGTGCGCCAACGAGGGCACAGAGTATAGCAAAAACGTTCAGAACGAAAGGCGCTGCCGAGGCTTGGGTAAGAGAAAAAGAAGTCGAGATCGACGAGAGACAGAACGCAATCCGTCGCCGGGACGCTACCGCATTTCGGCGCGAAGCTCTCGCACCCCCCGCCCGAGCCTCTTACGCAGCAAAGTCCGCAATGTCGCCGAGTCGGCGTAGCCAACCTCGCTCGCAATGGTCTCGAGGTCGTAGCCAATCGAGACGAGGTTCTGCGCCCGTTCGATGCGCAGATCCTGGAAGAACGCCAGTGGCGACTTACCAAGCACGGCTTCGGTACGGCGCTGCAAAGTGCGCGGTCCGACGGACAACGCAGCCGCTGCCGCCTGAAGCGAAAACCCCGAGGAAAGATTGTCGCGAGCCCATCGCTCGAATTGCGCGACCAACGGGTCGGCGTGGGCGAGGTAATCGGGAATGATGTATTCGGCCTGGGATGAACGCTTGTCAATGAGCATGAAGCGGGCAACGAGCGTCGCAAGTTCGGGACTTGCCTGACGCAGCAACCATAGCGCGAGGTCGAGATGGCCCATCGCGGAACCCGCCGTCACTACGCGATCCGAGGCGACGACCATGCGTGAATCATCCAGATTGACGGCCGGATAGCGTTGCCGGAAGAAAGGCGCCAGTGACCACGTGGTGGTTGCCTCGCGATCATCCAGAAGCCCGGCTTCGGCCAGCAGGAAAGTACCGATACAGGCGGCCGCGACGCCGACGCCGTCAGCGTGCCACGTACGCAGGTGCGCCATCGCGTCGCGCGCGTCTGGACCCTCCAGCGCCTCGATCAGGCGCTCCGGTTGCCTGACATTCGGCGCGGGCACCACCACCCAATCCGGGCGGCGAACGGTGCTTGCCGGTTCGACTGAAGTCGACAAGCCATGCGCAGTACGGATGCGTCGGCGCACGCCAACGAGCCTTACATCGAAGGGTGGTGCGGCGAATCCCTGGGCGGCGGCCAGTTCGTTGGCCGTCGCAAAAGTATCCAGTAGTACCGTGAGCCCGGTGTCGAACAGGCCGTCAAGCGCGAAGATGACCAATCGCATGTCGCAAATAACGCCATTAATGTCATTTGCGACTATAGCCTCGCTCCGATCGGACGTCTAGACTGCGTAGCAATGCGGCCAGGATAATGCGCTGGCTGAACGTTCAGCCAATCCACCAACACACAGCTGCGCTTGCAAAAGGAGAAAGTATGAGTGGTTCAATAGAAGCTGACCTGGACCGTCCGATCTGGGTGGCCCTCACAACGAAGCAGGCGCACCTTGGATATGGAGAGGCGCTTGCCCGTCGATACCACCCCGACGTGGCGCCCTTTGCTGCTTTGGCACGCGAAACGCCCGCGGCATACCAGACGCTTCTTCAGCTTCTGTTGCCTCACGAGCAGGCAGTCCTGCTATCCAATGAATCGACCGGTCCAATCGACGGGCTTCAAAAGACGGACGTGGGCGTGATCCATCAAATGATCGCCCGGCACCGCGACGCAGGGAGCGCGGACGACCACGAGGTAAGCCGCCTGGGTGACGCGGATGTGAAAGACATGCTCGACCTGGTTCAAAAGACCAAGCCCGGCCCTTTCGGCAAGCGAACTCGCGAGATGGGCAACTACATTGGGATCCGCGAGCGGGGGCGTCTTATTGCCATGGCGGGCGAACGGATGTGCGTCGACGGATACGTCGAGATCAGCGCCGTTTGCGTAGATGAAGATTATCGCGGAAATGGTCTAGCTGGCCGGCTCGTAAAAGTCTTGCGCAGAGAAATTGGGCAACGAGGGGCAACGCCGTTTCTCCACGTGTTCAGTGACAACATTTCGGCGATTGGATTGTATGAGCGTCTTGGCTTCGAATTGCGTCGCACGTTTCACCTTATCCGCGTCGCACATGCTGATTCGCTTTCGACTTCAGTTCCTAAGTCCATTTAGCGAAAGGTCGAACTGGGACGAGGGCCGCGCGAAAAGCGCCGAAGCCCGTCCCACAAAGCAAACGGCCCAGCAGTCAAAGCCTGCTGGGCCGTGCGAACCGTCGGCGCGCGCAAACAGATCAACGCGGCGCTCCGGCGACCGGATAAAGCCGCCTCAGAACTCCACCACCGCAAACTCAGCCTTGCCCACGTCGCACAGCGGGCAGCGCCAGTCTTCGGGAATTGCGGCGAAGCGCGTGCCCGGCGCAATGCCTTCCTCGGGCAGACCTTCTTCCTCGTTGTAGATCCAGCCGCAAATCAGGCAGACCCAGCTCTTATATTCAGTCACTTCAATTACTTCGCTCACGACGCACTCTTCTCTGGTTCAATGCAATGATCCGCCCAGTCTGCCCCTTTTTTGGGCACGGCGGCGACCCGCAATATTACCGGAATTTGTCAATTCGACCGAAAACTACCAACGCGGCAGAGCCGCGCAGCGCCCGGCACAACGCCAAACTCGCTCGACGGATCCCTTTCGGCAATCAGTGGGGAGATGCCAAGCTCAATGCAGGCCCGATACCGATTGCCACCGTCCAAGATTTTGCCGTCGTGAATGACAATCGGCTGAAGTTGGCCGTTGGTCTTGATGTCCGCCTTCAGCGCGTCGAATTCGGTACCTTCGAGGCGCGGGAAAAGCGTGCACAGAGGATGAAGTTCGAGTTCCATCAGCGCTCCGCCAGTCCCAGAGAACGGATCAGGAAGCCTGTTGCCGAAAGCGGCAAGACGCCGTGGTTATAGGCGGCGATGATGAAGCGCTTGAGAAGGGAGGCCATGCCTTAGGCAGCCTGCTTTTCAGCCATCGTGGCGCGATAACCTATCGGATCGGCCAGCCAGAGGTGTACTTCGGCCGCATAGTAGGCGGCACAGGTCTTGGAAAAGCGGACTGGCTGGGGAGCCCTGCCGGCGAGAACCAGCTTGCGCCAAGTCTCGCGGCCGACAGGCAGGAATGGCGCTATCTGGCGCCACTTGAGCAGGCCGACCTCAGGGAGGACCGGCGCGTTGGGACTTTGCATATTAGCTCACCGTGGGAATGTTGGTGAGCGAATAATGTCCCTCGCTGACTTTCCGATATAGATCGTTAGCTTGAGGACGTACTACCTTTGCTTGCAGACGTACCCTGTTTGCTTGCAGACGGGGTATATCCCATGTCTCTAAGCCAGCCATCAATCGTCTTTTCGGCCTGCTGCGCGCTCATTGAAGCACCAGGTATTGTCGTCGCGTAGGCAATTACCAGATCCTTGATTGCGAGGACGGCTTGCCGACGACTGCGATGATTACCCTCGTTGGCAAGCTGCAGGGCGTATCGACGAACTGGCTCGCGCTTTTCTTTCTTCGCTGCCGCTCCTTTCAAGGCAAATTGTCGAGGCATCACTGTCAATGCGGCTTTCACCTGGCGATATTTGACCGATGATTTCTTCTCCAGATCCAAGACTAGTAGGTTTGCCGCGTCAGCGCATTGCGTGATCACTGCATCAATGTCGCCGGCCTTATAGGCACGATGCAGATAGAAGGCATAGATGATCAGTGCCATTCCAATCGCGGCCCTAAACGATGATCGTTCGACGAACTCAGGCGCCCAGACATGGCTGGACCATCCTTTCTTTTGGAAGACTGCATTGCAGGCCTTTGTTACGTCCCCGGTGACAAAGACGTCGACGAAGTCAGCGGAAAACAAATCAAGCTTCGCTATGTGACTACGTGTCAACAGGTGCCATAGTGATCGAGTTGCCGCCTTCAGTTCAGTGGCTCGCCTGAAAGGAGCTTCTCGAGTTTTCGAGCGCAGCATCTTTTCACTGTAAGGAGCGCGTGCAAAAGCGCTTCCTCGTCGCATAAAGGTTGCGACGTTCGGATGGGGCCGATTTGTACGCACCCAATCTCTGACGTAGTTTTTCCCGCCAAATCCCAACGCGGAGATTTCTTCTTCGAACGGAAACATTGCGCCCTCACGCACCCTTGAATGTGGAACCGCGCCAACAGGGTAAGGGAGCCCTGCTTTCGCCCCGTCGGGCTAGGCGCGGTTGTGAACTATTATTGCAAACTTCCTGTCACTCCAACGGAGCCAGCGGTGACAACGATGTTCCTGACCGAAGACGACCTTACCGACCTCACCGGCAAGTGCCGGAACTCCGCGCGGATCCGGGTGCTGAACGGTATGTGCGTGCAGCACAAGATCCGTCCGGACGGCTCTGTAGCTATTCTACGATCCCATGTAGAGCGGCTGTTCGGAGAAAAGCCGGCCAAGCCTTCTGAGCCAGAGTGGCAACCAGACTGGATGAAGTAGGCGCTCTTGCGAGCGCCGACGCCTCCGTCACTCGTATGCCGGGAAAATCTCTTTTGCCGCCCGCATCGCTCCTAGCAAGTGATAGGCAAGCTTGTCGACAGCCGCCTTGACCTCCGCGTACGTCGGTTTGTTGGGCTCCAGAAACTGGGGGCCATCGATGACCGGAGCCAACGGAGCGCCCTCGGTCGGACGTTCGCGGCGCCGGCCCTTCCGGAGAGGCCGCGGTGGCATGTGCAGGATGTCAGCCATGTTCAGCCTCATGCACAAGGTCCAACAGGTTCTCGCCGAGTTGATGCAGATCGTCGCGAAGACCAGTCAGTGTGAACTTCACTGGCAGTTGATCGGCCGCGTCGTCGGGAAGCGCCTCGACCATGAATGCCACCACAGCTTGAATCCTGAATGCAAACATGCTCCGGGCGGTCACTAGATCGTCGATGCGCTTGATGACCTCCCTGGATTTACCGTCCTCACGAACTGCGCTAACGGCCTCGTCGACACCAGCGTTGAACTCCTTTTCTACCTCTTCGACGAGATCCCCAAACTCCTCGTCGGACTGACCGACAGCCCGCGGCATACGCTTGGAGAGCCAGTGGCTCATCAACTCAGAATAGACGTGGGTCACAGCGTCGACGTCGCCGAAGATTGCACGGCCGTCGACGCGGGACAGCACGAGCGCTTCGTCTTTTGGTAAAGACGCGAGATTGACGGGCTTAGACATTCCTGGTCTCCCGCTTCGGATTTTCTACCTGGCCTGCGTCAAAGGACTCGTTTTCGATATGCCAATAGATGAGGTCGCTCAGGCACTCCACGGCTCCCGCCAGATTCTGATTGTCGTAGTTGCTGATTGAGCTGCAGATCTCCCCATCGCAATCATCGCCGATGGAGTTATGAAGGATGCGGCCGATCGTCGCAAGGGCTCGCGATGCTCGCGAGATATCGGCAAGCGCTGCGTTGCGGATGCGCATGAATTCCGGACCATCGTCCATCATCCACCGGTCCGCGCTAAGGGAAGGACGCTCAGACACGGCTGCTCTCCCGGTGGCGCAGCATAGAAGACGCATCGGAGCCGATCTGGGTGAGCTCGCTGATGACGCGGACCTGGTCTGCGACTACGAACAGCAGACTGCTGACGTTGTCGGGGATCTCGAAGTTTCCGGCACGCATGCGACCGGGCGTGAAATCCGCGTTGATCAGGCAACCGATATTCGAGACGGTATCGGCAAGGCCGTACGCCATGTGGCTGGCACAGTCCGCCGCTCCGCTCAGGAACCGGAGTTCGTCGGCGTCAAAATCCCGAACGCGGTTGAACAGGAAACTGAGAACGGTGGATGGCGTCACCGGTCCCAGCGAGCGTTTCTCGGCCGGCGGTTGCGTGTTGTCGTTGGATTGCTCAGGACGAGCGGATGCTTTGGTAGTCATGGTGCGGACTCCTACGTTTAGTAAGAGCCTGCCCTGGCGCTGTCAAACGGGGTGGGCAGGCTGTGACAGGGTTGACAGACCGGAACGTAGGCACCGGCGAGCGCAAGCGCTCCCCCACCACAGCCCACCCGTAAAGTGGGTAAGCGTGATGATACAACGGACGTAAAAAAACCGCACAGAGCGGCGGTTGTCCGCCTACATTTCCGGGCTGTCAAACCCGGTCGCTCTTGTTTAAAGCGACAGTTGTAGGTTAGTTACCTGGCGCACAGACGTCAAGCGGAAATTTGTAAACATTAACGGTCTTTCGACCGGCGCTCGCGTTCGCGGATCTCTTCTAGGGTCTTGTTGAAAAAATCCCGCAACGACTCCCTCTGCTCACCTGACAACCCGACCGCAACGTCAGATCGTCGGGAGCGGGGCCGCCTGACCGGACTTGGGATCGGCTTGACGAGTTTGGCCTCGAGAAATGCATGCAGAGACGCGAGGTCGTAGACATACGTCTTGTGTCCGAGCTTATAACGCTTGATGAACTCTCCAGCTCTGTCGATCCGGCTGATTGCTGCGTACGGCACGCCGAGGAATTCGGCCGCCTCCTTCGCACTGGTGCGCTTTTTGCCAATCGCACTCATCGTCATACTCCGTCCGAAAAATAGGGATGTTGTAGCATGCCCAGATTGTCATGCAGGAGGCTAGGATGGCCGACAAGAAAGTTGACCGTTGGCTACCGCTCGAGGAGGCGGCAGCGGTAATGAATCGCAATCTGAGGATAATTAAAAGTCAGATGCGGAACGGTCGTATCCAGCGCGACCGGCACTTCCGGAGAGTTGGCGAGGGACAGTTCGAACTGAACGTCACGGAGTATCTTGAGTGGCTGAATGAGGAGAAGGAACGCCGCAAACTCCCCTTCATCGAACGCGTTCGGCTTAGCTGCGAAGACCACCAGCGCAACCTTGAAGAGATTGGTGCGATGCTGCCGAAACCGGATCCGAGTACGAAAGCGACGGCAACAAAACGGAGACCGAAGCTGATACCCGTCGGCGTATTGGCAGAAGAGACATTTGGCGAGTACGCGCCCTGTGCCAATACGCTTCGGAACTGGGTCAAGAATGGCCTGATCTATCCGATGCCTGCCCGGGTAGGCAATCGCCATTTCTGTAGCCCGGATGCCGAGTACTTTGACCCAGTGGTACAGAAGATTCGACGCATGACCGGCGCTCGCTGACAACTCGCACTGGAAGCATGATCGTGGACAAGACCCCCGTCAAGTTATACCGCATAACCGACGTTATGAGGCTGCTGAGCGTTTCTCGAGCGACAGTCTATAGACTGGTCGACGCTGGCAAACTGACGAAGATAAAGATCGGCCGCCGCGCCAGCAGGGTCACTGCTGAGAGTATCGATGCACTACTGGCCCAGAGTAACGAGAACATCAGCCATGGCAACTGAGCATCCCAAACTGATCCCTCTCGAAGCGTGGGCAAAGCGGGTCTTTCGGCGAGTACGCACCTGACCGCAATACCCTCTACAACTGGCGCCGCTTCGGCTTGATCGTGGCGCCGCCCATCCGCATCGGGAATCGCTACTTCGTCGAGCCCATCGCGGTCTATGCCGACAACGCCGGGGAGATGGCGCGGAGACACGGAGTCGGATCGCAATGAGCGAAACTTTTTTAACACCCGAGGAAATTGCCGAACTCACAGGCATACGAACGGGGCGGCGAGGCAAGACGCGTGAGCAATTGCAGGCTGAATGGCTGCGCACAACTGGGCTGCCGTTCTGGGTCAATGCTCGAGGACGGCCGACTGTTCCCCGCTCGGCGATCGAGGGCAAGCAGGCGAATGTCGAGCCACCAAGAAAGAAATGGCAGCCACAGGCATTGAACCCGGACGGGAGCCTGAAGCCGAATCCTGACGGCTCCCTGAAGGAGGGCTGAGCGTGGACGCCGCATTCATCTTCCTGGCGCAGTCTCGACACGCGAGCTGGAATAATCGAGATCCATAGCGCACCGCTCGGTCCACGCTCGCCATTCGGCATAGCCTTCGGCCGGCGTCCCTCCCAACGCAACACGCTTGTCCAATTCGCCGAGATAGCGCCTGATGGATTCAGCACGATGCCAGCCATCGACTTCCATCATCAGATTGGCACGTTTAATGTCTTCTTCGAGGATACGCTTTCGCTCCTCAATCCAACGGGAGCGCTGCCGATGGTTGCCCTTCCGCCGATTTGGTGGCTCCTGCTTCAGGAGATCGGCACGGCTGATCGTCTTTGGTTGATCTGCACTGCGCGGCGGTAGAGGTGCTTTAGCCTTTGCAAGTCCAGCGGCTAGATGCGCCCAGTATCCTTGATGAGGCAGTGGGATGCCCATGCGCGTACAGGCCCATTTGATGGTCGCGCGCGTGACGCCGTACCTTTCCCCGAGCTTGATCATAGGGAATTGCCAGACCTGCTCATAGAGTTCGTAACGGTCAAGCGATTGCTGTTTTGCCATCGGATCGCCTCCTAGATTTCGACCGAAGCATAATACGTTGCCGGCTTCCCTCAGAAGCGACACAATCACGTGCGATCGGGGGATTCAAATGAAAACGAAAATAGCTCTTGCGAGCCTGACCATGCTCGCTGCATGCACAACGGTCACCGATATAACACCGGCTGGCGACGGGCATTACACTGTCACGACCCAAGTCCGCGGCGGCATGACGCCATGGGGTGAGGTAAAGGCGTCGAGCCTAAAGCGCGCGGATGAGTACTGCACCCAACAAGGGAAGCAGATGCATCAGGTTGATATGCAGACGCATGGTATGCGCGGGTGGACGCCGCAGGAGGCTGAGCTCACGTTCGCGTGTACGTCCGGGTAACATTTTTGCATACCGCCTACGGAGGCAACATGCAGAATGCTCCGCTTTTCCACGTCTTGTTGGATCATCTTGAGGCGATCGACGCGCCGCCTATGGAGATTCAACACTTTGTCGACCGTTGGTCCAAGCTAGGGCCGCACGGGCATCTCCCCTGCCCGGTCTGTTTCCTTAACGGCGAAGAGCAGCCGCTTGTACCACTCGATGCACAAGGAAGTATTGAGCCGGTCGTTTGCAAGGCCTGTGGCACGCGCTACGAAGTCCCAATCGATGAGAGCTAGCGAGACGCGTCGCCAGACAACATCGCTTCAAGCGTCAAGTGAAGACTGGGCTGTCGGTTATGGCTTGAGCCCGGGAGGCAACAGAGCGCTGATGATCGACACTGACTTTTGACACGTGTTGCCCACAGCCACAAATTGCGAATCAGCCGTTTGCGGATCACGCTCCATCTGAAGCGCAGCTTCCATTGCATCACGTTCACACCGCTGCTCAGCCGGCACAGCGACGGCGAGCATGAGCGCGGAATAGCCGATCGTCGCTGCCTCATAAACAAAAAACGTTGCTGCTGCCGCTGCGCCAATTGCTTTGATCATTCCGCACTCCGATTTCAGGGAACACGTGCGTATTAACGGCCCCGTTACGGGAATCTTTAGAGCGCGGCGGCACCGATCACCCGGTTGAATCAGGTCGCATCTGGTGCAAGGCCAATGGAGGGCGTTTTGATTGGCAGGACCGCGCTCCACTCGGACAAATAGCGGCTGAACTGGCGCCGCAGGTTATGGAGACGTTTGGGCTGACGGGAGAGCACTCGTTGGTGCCGCTCTTTGTCGATGGCTGGATGCTCGACTATGAATCGCCGGTGATTTGCGGCATCCACCAAACATGCGCGGCGCGTCTGTTGCGCTCAAAGTAGCGCTCTCGGCGCGCCAGTAATCTGCGGACACAATTCGGCCCGAACTTCGTTCCGCACCCCCGCTCTGATCTTTTAAGGGGGTGCAACATGCGCAGACTTCTCACAGTTATTGGTTTGGCCGTCGCCCTGTCGGGCTGCGTCGCATATCCTGCGGGCTACGGGTACGCAGACCTGGGATATGGTCCCGCCTATGTGCCCGCATACGGCTACGGAAGCATCAACGTCTGGGCTGGCGGTGGCGGTGGCGGAGGTTACCATCGCGGGGATTACCACCACGGCGGTTGGGACCACGGCCACGGACACTGGGACGGCGGCCATGGTGGCGGCCACGGTGGCGGCCACGGTGGTGGGCATGGCGGCGGCCACGGCGGCGGTGGGCACGGTCGCTAGTTGCGCACTAGCAGCGCTCGCCGCGCACATCATCGACCAGAGGCACAACGGCTAGTGTGAGCAGAACGATAGCGAGCGGCACGCTCGATACAAATCCCAGATATTTGAAACCGATGGCCCCCGCCAGACCGCCGGCAATAAACGAAAGAAGCAGCGAACCGAGCAGCGCGAGCTTCTGTTTGTCCGCCTTGACGATCCCTTCCCCGGCAATCGAGCGTGTATTCCAGTAGAGCATCTTGCCCAGTTCGATGCCGACATCCGTTACCAGGCCGGTGACGTGGGTCGTACGAATCTCCGATCGCGAAATCTTCGTGATCATCGCATTCTGTAGCCCCATGACAAAGCACAGGACGCAGACGGTGGCAGGCAAGAAAAGAACCCGATGGTGTTCAAGGTTCGAGCCGAGCAGCCCGAAGCACAGCAGCAGAATTGCCTCAATCGCGAGCGGTGTCGCGTAGACGCTGTGCAGATTCCGCCGACGACCCCAATTGATCAGGATCGCAGACGCAGCCGCGCCAACAAGGAACGAAAAAAGCGAACTGAGCCCCGAAACGAAAAGGCTTGCATCGCCGAGCACGGCATTGTCAGCCAGCGACGAAACGATCCCGGACATGTGCGAAGTGTACTGACCAACGGCAAGAAATCCGCCTGCATTAGCCGCGCCGGCGACAAATGCCAGCGAACGCCCCAAACGACGGTTCGTCACGTCGGTCCGTTCCGGTGCCGTAAAGCCACGAAGATAATTGATGGGCATACTGAGCGCTCAATTGTGCCGCTTGTGCGTACCGTCCGTCGGACGGCCTGACGCCGAAGATCGTAACATTCGTGAGGATGACATCCGGCATCGCATTCGGCCGCCGGTAAGAGGCTCGCGGGCGACCCGGCCGTCCCCGTAGGAGCTCACCTGATCACGACGTCGGCTGATCACCGCTCGTACAAGGGTGGGGATTTTTACTTCGACACTTCGGGGGAAATTACGCCCGACGTTGACAGACAAGATACAGAACCGGAGAACTGGCGTTTGTCACCTCTCGCGGGGCAAGGGGGAAGATCCAGAATATAAAGGATAGGTGCTCGCACCGCAGCCGGCCAAACCGACCCAGCCAAAAGGCCCCGCTACTTAGAGGCCTTTTGCCGGAAAAATTACCGATTATGCGAATCTGGAATCAGCGCTGATGCGCGGGCGCGCGTCGATCCTGACCGGGTATCCGTCGAACGTCGACGGTACATCCCGCAGCACGTAGCCCGGCGCCACCCATATCTGAAGCAGATAGCCTGATTTTGTATCGGGCACAGCCGCAACATTTACCGTCCCTCGCGGGGCGGTGAGTGTTTCATACAGATGTTTTGCGGCATCCAGTGGCTTCATGTTTTGTTAGACGTTGTGCCCGGCGACCAAGTTCATCCCGAATAAGGCCAGTATAGGAGCGATCGGCATAATCATCGAAAGTTTTTGACCCGGTGCCGATGAGTCTGCGCCACCAGCTACAACGATCCCAACAGCGTGACGCACCCCGCCCGCATCCGTGTGCACAACGAGCGACCCCGAATCCCCGCCTTCCGAAAAACGATCTCCGATCCCGTGAACCAAAAACATATTGTCGAAGTATACGACACCGTTGAAGTTGTATTGGGGAGCAGCGTAGTTGACGTTAGCGGGCCCGATTAGCTGGGATATGACACGGCCACGGGTATGCCCAGAACTGCGACCAACTTTCTCGATTTCCATGCCGGCACTTAGCGGCAGCGCTGTCGCCGGGGTGTCGTAGAAATTCTGCTGCATCGACGACACGAGCTGATCATTCGTGATTTGAAATACGGCGGCATCCTGGTTTTCCTGAGAATTGACGACGGTAGGATCACCCATTAGCATCGTCAATTGCCGGGCGTGCACTCCTATCGTAAATGGATACGGATTGTGGGGCGATACGTCCAAAATGCCGGGCGCCACAATCGGAAGGCCGGTGGGCGAATAGTTGCAACTGCCCGAAACATGATTATTGGACAAGCCGAATAGCTGCCCCGTGGCGTCACGCACCAGACATCCGAGAGTACCCGCGGCTTGCGCGTTGCCGACAGAAATCGAGCTTCCGCATGTGTAGCGTACGCCCCCGTTCGCGACATGTACTGCGCATGGAGTTGCGGCTTCGGCGACATTCGCCGGAGAAACGGCGTCAGGATTGCCTTGGCGGAAGCGCAATCGGTATCCATCCGAAAAAGCAGGCAACGACTTCAACATTCGGTCGCCCGGGGCAGCTTTATTGAGAAAGAGCGAAATTTCGCCTTTGCTGCCGTTCACACCGACAAATCGAATTTGCTTCTGGCGTAGAAACGCAACAGCGCCGTCCGTAAGTTGGTCAAATTCCGGGTGACCGTAAGCGTCCCCTGGAAAGTATGCCTCGGGCCGAAGCAACGACAGATCATGAGCCCAGCGCAGAACGCGCAGGGCCGCAGTATCTAGCGGCACCTTCGGCACTTGCAAAAGATCTTCAACTTTGATATCACCTACAACGTCGCCCATCTTGTCCCCGCTCCGATTTGTTATCCGGCGCTATTTAGGCACAATTGGCTGGTGTTCGCAATCTGACCGCGCGGCGGAATCGCACCCGTATTTCCTCAGGAGACGGATTTTAGGGGTATCGGTGGGGGTATAGAAATCTCAAAAATGCCCGCAGCGCCCTGCCAGTCTTGACGTATGAATTCTGTCAGGGGACCAGCCATCAGCATGAAGGCCTATATCTGCCGAGAAAACTATTCGAATTGGCGTAAATTCGGCGTAATGCAAATTGCTTAGCGCCGACGCGCATGCGGATTTCCATTCGGCCAGCGAAGAGCTTACAGCTGGCACTCGCTCCCTGAACCCCTCCGTTCGGCGCACATCGCGTCACGCACCCGATACCAATGCGAGCAACCGTCCAGAGCACAGGTTGCGTTGCCCTGCCAACGTCATTGACAGAGTTCATTGCGACCGAGTGCTCCACCTTGATCGCTGCCACTGCCGATCAGGCACGTAGTTCGAAACCCGGTGGCCGATTCGCGCCAAAGCATTGACTTGCGCGGCACTTCGTTCCTGGTGCCGCTGACCGGCGAGCACCAACCTCGGGCATCGATCCTAGCGCAAGTCCATTCTTTGCTCCGTCGTGGCAACTGGCACCGACAATGGCGGCTTGCGCCCGAATCGGCGCGTCCGCCATCGAGCCAGTCCATCACCTGACCGCCGGTCCGTCTCAGGTCGCGATGAAAGCCTCGCGCGTGCGTAATCTATTCGGCGATGGTTTCAGTTGGCACAATGGTTTCAGCCATGCTGGGCGGGGCATTGCGCGAAACCATGCTGAAACCATGTGGTCACGTTTACCGATAGATAACGGCTATTTCGCTCAATAAATAGGCATAGTGAAACTATGAAACTGAGACGAAACTGGGCTTTGAAACCGCCTCAAACCCATGCTGGTCGGGGGTTTCAGCGAAACCGAAACCATGAAACCAAAAAACCGGACATATATATATACACATTCACAACCCGTAAGCCACACACAGAGAACCTTATATATGTATCTATCTATATTTCTATGGTTTCATGGTTTCATATATATAAGGCTTTGATTTGATTGATGAAACCGTGAAACCATGGGTGAAACTGCGTGGTTACGGCGGTTACAGCGAGGAGGCGCCCTGGCAGACGCCACCATCGCAGCATTTTCAGGTGCACGCTTTTGTGGGAGGCGTGCGTGGTTGGCGAGAGCCTGCGTAGCAGGTTTTAAGGGGTCTGCACGGCGCTCTTTGGCATGGGCGATAGGGAGGGCTCGGTCCGACCCGCCCAGCGTCTTGTGGCGTGTTTTAAGCGATCTGCGACTTTGCGGAAACCCATTCCAAATCGGTTTGATGATCTACCCGAGTTTGGCGCCTCGCCGATTAAAGCCGGGAGGAAACTCGGCGGAAGAGGGACCACAGGGCAGCCCGCGTCAACGAAGCTGCCCAGCGATTTGAGCTCTTAGATCACGGAAGCCAATTGGGCCGTCCAAGCCCGAAGGCGAGAACCGAGCTTGCTCTCAAAATTAACCGGTCGCCGGCGCAAAAATCGCACGCACGCTGCGTCGTGAAACGAAAATGTATCGAAACAGCCAACGTCAGTTCTTATGGCACGCCCTCCAGACCCCGCACGCCTCGAAGCGATCAAGACCATCCGCGAGCTTACGTGCATGCATGGCCCAGTCGATGGACCGCGTCGCGCTCGCCTGCGGTTTCCTGACGTTCCAGTTCCCACATGGCACCGTTGGGTCAAGATGACGCGCGACGAGGATCGGAACCTGGTTGAAGAGGTGGCGGCCGTGGTTCCTCATCCGGCCCGGCCGCCCGCACCGGTAACGGATGGCGATCGCCACGGTATGCGAAGCGCGATCAATTTTTACAGTGAACTCGACGGGATGATCGCTGACGCCCGGCTGTTATCGGATTACGCCGTTGCCATCAACGATGACGGCACGCGCCGTGTCAAGAATCCCCAGATGCTGGCGGTTTCACACCGTATGCGGGCCACGAATCTGGCACTCGCGCTGAAACACTCCGAGATGGTGTGGAGCGTCGAGCGCCTTGAGCAGATGCACGACGCGATCACTGGCGCGATCCTGCAGGCAGACCGCGAAACCGGCGAGCGCGTTTTCGCTGCATTGAAAGAAGTGTGTGGCCGATGGAGCCTTTGAATCCGGCGTTTCTGCACGCATCTAGGACCGGCGTCCGCGGAAATTCCCCGTCAATCTTGATTGCTGCTGCCCTTCACGAGCGCCTGACAGTGCTTCACGCTGACGTGAAGCTGCGTGAACAGAGTGGACGCCCGACCATACTCCTGAAGAGCTCGCTTGCGTGCCTGCGCCGGCAAGTTGACGCGGCAGCGAAAGTGGACGTGAACGCGGCGGAAATGGTTCGGCGTCGACGCTATCCATCCCAGGCCGGCCGGGTCGGCACTCCTTCAAACTGACGGCCCTGAAACTGGATATCCGAATGCCTGTGTACTTCGAGTTTGCTGAACTTCCATGCCGGCAACACTTTGTCTGCGACCGGTTGCGAGCGACGCTTTCCACGGACGCTTGTGGCGACCGCTGGAAGGCCGCAGGCGTAGCGACCGCCAACGCCCGGTGGATCACCTGCAAGAACTGTCGAATCGGCGCCCGGCACGCCGGAGCGATCAACGCGAACCCCTCACCGTTCCGGGCTGTGAAGATCTGCGCACGGTGCCACCTGACTGCGTCGCGCCTGATTGCCAAGCATCTGTGCATCAGTTGTTACAACCGTCAGCGTGAGCAGGTCGTGGGGAAGAATGCCAAAGGCACTAGGCCGGTCAAGCTCGCGCCGCTGCATCGGCGCTCGATCAGCTATGTGACAGGCGGTACGCTGAAGAGTATGACGGTCGAGCGAAGCCTTGACGCCATGGAGTTGATCGTCGCAGTCCTGCGGGACGAGGCGTGTTCCGTGCAATTTGGATGGCAGGCGCAGCCCGGTGCACGCGCCTTGCAGCAGATCTGGGAGACCGGCGGATGAACGACGAGGACGCATCCTGGAAGCTTGCCGCACATTGCTGTCGGGCATGTTTTGGCCGCGTGTTGTTCGGAAATTCCACCGACGGCCGGCACCGGTACCGATGCGCGCAATGCGGAGCGCACGGCGATGGCGACGACGCCTCAGTTATCTGTTGCTGCGGCATCCGGCTCAGGACGGGCACCGACGCCGGCGTGCGCTGCACGCTGAACAATTCCCCATCACCAGCATGGACGTCGGAGGTTGTTGCCGGGCAGGTATGCATCTGATTGCCGAAATCATGCCTCTCGTCAGTGGCCTGCTACAGCGCCAATCGCGTCGACGGTTCGCGCGAGCTCGTTTGACAGGGACCCCGGAAGTGCGCGGCGAAATATGCAGGCCAGCTCGGCGTAGTACCAGAGGGTGCCTTCCCGGCCGGCGGTAAATCGGTCAAATACGGCTGGCCCAATGGCATGGAGATCCGTCAGGATCGCTCGCGCGTTGTACAGTTTATCGGACGCGGCTACCAATAACACGTCCTTGTCGGCGCCTTCTAGGTGGGCCAGATACGCTTCCTTGCGGGTCCGCCAGTCGGGCTTCTCCCCCTTTGCATCCGGTACGGCATCAGTGCAGCCCTCAACTATGCGCAGGACCCGATCGCCGAAGAGCTCACGGATGCTGATGGCGGCGTCCGCGCCAACATCTTCGATAGCGTCGTGCAGCAGGCCGGCGATGGCCTGTTCCTCGTCGCCGCCATTTTCCAGGACGAGGCTGGCCACGCCCAGAAGATGCGACGCGTAAGGGATCCGCGTGCCCTTGCGGACCTGTGTGGCGTGCAGCTCTAGCGCGAGTGCAGTAGCCTGGGAGAATTTACTTGTGAGCATGGATTTTGTGAGTAATAGAAAAGCTCGCGCCTTATCGCGCCTGTGATGGTCCGACCTGTGCGCTGTCAGGTAATATCATGAGGATACGAAACGCCCACAAAGAGGCTACCATGACAGTCAAAATGTACGAAGACGACAACGCGCATCATGCCGATGAAGATTATCGCTCTGGCCCAAGGATGTTTTTGGACATGGCCTCAGCTCTCGCGGAAGCGCGGCGCATAGTTGATGATTTTCTTGCCGAGGCGCACGAACCGGGGATGACGGGTCGCGACCTGTTTGAGAGCTATAAGGCTTTCGGTCCGGATCCGTGGATCGTTGCCAATGAGAATGGCCCGTTGGTCCCTTTTTCTGCTTGGGATTATGCTCGCTCGCGTTGCGAAGAGAAGGCGCGTACCAAAACCACTTAGCGCTGCCCACTGACGATACCTTGCCTATGTCCTGACTCGCGTTGCTGACTACTAGACCAATCCCATCGACGAGCTCGTGCCAAGGCGTGTTGCAAACAAGCTGCATAAATCGACCGGTCCGCCGAATCGCAACCTAACCACGCAGGACCGTCATCCCTCATGCCAGGCGCGCACACGTAAGCTGGGGATGGCCTAAGGCAAGCCGCTTACGCAAGCTTTCGCTGGCACCACAGGCTCTTCAGCGACACGGTCGCCGGTGCGAAAGCCAGTGCCGTCATCTACAGCCTCGTGCTCACGTGCCGCGCTTGCGACGTCGAACCGTACCTATATCTGCGCCACGTCCTTACCGAGCTGCCGCAACGACCGCCGGACGTCGACATCAGCGATCTGCTGCCGTTTGACTTCATGCCACCGCAGACCTCCACGAACATCCCCTGACGACAGTAGCTCCGCACGCAAGATCGCAAGTCGCGCCGCGCTCCGTTAGCACTAGAAAATTACGCCGCTGGGCGACGTTCACACCGCGGGGTCGTGTGTTCGATTTAGCGCTTGCGAATCTGGATAAATGGTCACAGGCCGAATATCAGTGGCGTCCGGTTACTCCAGTCCATGATTTCGTCTGCGACCGTCTCAAGCCGTTAAGCGTTGTTCGATGCCTGCCCTTGTCCGCAGCCCATGAGTAAATGACGACGCATGCGGGCAGGCGTTGGACAAGGCTCGAGGGAGGAAACCGCGGAGTGAACCGACGCGGCCGGAAACTTGGGCGGCTATGGGGAATAAAGCGAGCTCACCGTCAGCCTTACCACCGGATGCTGAAGCGAACCTGGGTCGGGATGGTGTCGAAGGCGCTTTCGAAGGGGCGCCGCAGTGTTTGCAGACAAAGGTCGGCGCTCTGGTATCCGCAGATGTGTCATCGCTGGCGTCAGTGACTGCTGGGGCGTGCAGCAACGCACGTATGCTCGCCAGGTTCTGCCGTCGCACCGGATTGGCAAGCAGCCCATAGTGACGGATGCGGTGGAACCCACCGGGCAGCACGTGCAGCAGGAATCGACGCATGAACTCACCGGCCTCTAGCGTCATGGTCTTGTAGCGGGTGCGCCCTCTGGCGCGGTAATCCTTCCAGTGGAAGGTCACGCCCCGTTCATCGAGCGCGATGAGTCGCCGGTTGGAGATGGCCACGCGATGCGTATAGCGCGACAGATACGCGAGTACGGCCCCGGGTCCGGCGAACGGGCGCTTCGCATACACCACCCATTCACACGCGCGCAACGGCGCGAGCCACCGGGCGAAGGTAGCCCGATCGGCGAGCGCGGCATACTCGCCGAAGAAGCGTAGCTGGCCGCGACCATGCATTGCCGCGAGTTCTTCCAGGAAACGGCGCCGGAACAGGCGCGAGAGCACGCGCACCGGCAGGAAGAAGCCGGGCCGGCATGCGACCCACCGCTCGCCGTCAGGCGACAGGCCTCCACCAGGGACGATGCCGTGCACGTGCGGATGGTGCGTCAGTGCCGAGCCCCACGTATGCAGCACCAGCGTCGCGCCGATCTGCGCGCCCAGATGCTTCGGATCGGCGGCGATGGTGCGCAGGGTTTCGGCGGCAACATCGAACAGCAGGCCGTAGATCACCGCCTTGTTGTACCAGGCGATCGCGCTGATCGCGGCGGGCAGCGTAAAGACGACGTGGTAGTACTCGACCGGTAGCAGATCGGCCTGACGTGCCTCGAGCCACCGGTGCGCGGCGCTCGCCTGACACTTCGGGCAATGGCGGTTACGGCACGAGTTGTAGGCGAGCTCGATCTGTTCGCATCCGGAGCAGCGCAACACATGTCCACCCAGTGCCGCGCTGCGGCACTGTTCAATGGCCGACATCACCTTCAGCTGTCCCAGGCTCAACTGTACGGTTTGTCGCCACGCGGGCCCATGCGCGCGGAAGACGTCCGCGACTTCGGGCACGGAGGTGCTCTGTGTTTCAGGTGCGGTGCAGGTTCTCCAGCGGACTGGTGACTTCGCGCAGCAGGTCGGTGGCCAGCCTCGCCACCGTGCATCCCGTCGACATCAACCCGCTTTGCCCCAGCGCTGCGTCAGTCCAACACCGCACGCGACCTCTTCAATCCCCATACCGCTAAAGGTTCCGGCCACGCCGGAACACTCCGCGGTTTCCTCCATCGGGATTTGTACGACGCCTGCCCGCATGCGCCTGCGGCCCGCGCTCATGTCCGTGGTCGAGGGCAGGCATCCTACAAATCTAAACAAGGGCGGCCTCTTGGTCCCGCCGTCGCAACTGGCCGATGACAAGAAGGCGCGCCCGCTGGCAACCGAGAGACTGCGGTCGCGGCGAGCGTCCTCTTCACATGCGCTCGCCGGCGACGGTGAAAAACTTCACCATCGAACCACTCAGTCCCCCATGTTCGCGCCGGCCACCTTGATCGCCGACGTATCGATACCCTGCGACGTCGCATATGTCACGAGCTGGCTCGTCGTGCTGCCGAACGCCGACATGAGCGTCGGCGCTTCCTTGGCAACGTACAGCAGGCTGCTGAGCTTGAAGAGGATGGTCGGGTCCATTGTGTGCGCGAGCGACTGGCCCGCGTCCGCGGCCTTCTTGCCGGCGTTCACCAGTCCTGCGGTTCCCAGGCCGTACGGCACGAGCGACTTCGCGAACGTCGCCTTGCTCGCGTCGCTCAGGGTGCCGGCCTTGGCGATATCCTGCTTCGCGTAGTCATTGAGTTCGAGGCTGCTTTCGAGAGCCTTCTTCATGCCGTCCTTGCCGGTCAGCGTGCCGCCGCCGAGTGAGTCGACCGTGAGTTGCGCGGCCTTGGCGCGTTCATCGTCGCCGAGCGCCGTGAACATCATCGCCTGCGCCTTCGACAGATTGAGCAGCGACACAGCCATCGATTTCAGCAGGTCGGTTTGCTGCGTCGTGAGCGCATCGACGTTGACGCTCGCCGCGGAGTTGCCGCCGCCGATGCCGGGAATCGACGGCAAACCGAACGCCATCGAAGGCGATGCATACACAGCGGAAACAACCAGTGCGATAGCGGGAAGGGTACGGAGTTTCATGGCTTCTTATTCCTTTTGTTGTCGGATGGACTGCTAGTGGATTTGTTTGGCGTTCAATTGATCGACCAACGTTTTGGCGGCGTTGCGGCTCGCCAGATTCAATGCATTGCGCGTCGCAACACTTTCATCGGGTCCGAGTCCCGCGAACTGCACCGGACCGACCGACGCGACCTTTCTCGGCAAGGCTTGCCGGATGTCCCACACCTGACCGCGCACCGAGACGAAGACGCGCTTGTTGCCAGTCACGGGATCGGTGTCCTGCACGCCCACGTCGATGGTTCCGGTCGCGAACAGCGACGCGCCGCACTGACGCGATGCGCCAATCATCGAGCGGCGTGTCTGCATGGTCATGTCATCGCTCGCGCCGAATTCCTTCATGACGATGGTCCGGTCGACACCGCCGCAGTTCGCCACGACATCGTCGTAACCCGCGATCTCGAAGCCCGACGTACTGAGCACGTCGCTCATGGCGGCGGTGACATCCTCGGGACTCGTCACGTCGTAGACGGTCTGCGCGCGCTTGCGCTCGACCGAACCGCCGTAAGTCACTTCCTTCATGCCGGAGCTACGGCTGCCGGTGGCTTCGACGTCGTCCGAATCGACGGCCTTTTCCATCGACGTGCTGGATGAGTCGGTCTTCTCGACTTTCGACACGCGCGCATCGAAGGACTTTGACTTGATCACTTCGCGAGCGAGGAACACGAACACCAGCGTGCTGCCGTTGCCCGTGCCCTGATGCGATGCCACCGAGGTCGCATCGAGAATCGAATCGACGGCGGTCTCATTGATGTTGGCCCGCACGGCGACGCGCAAGGTGTGCGACGTGGCATCGGTCTGCTGATCGACGATCGTCAGATCCTTGACATATTCATCGATGTTACCCGTGAAGCGGTCCTTGTTCGCGAGATAGGTTTTCATCTTCGCGTCGTTGAAGCGCGACGTGTAAAGGTCCCATGCCGCTAGCTTCGCCGCGCCGAACGCGGCCTTGTTGGATGCCGCATCCGGCGCGCTGGAAAAGAGTCCCGTCCAGTACGGCACGGTCACGGTGCCGCGCACCTGCACCACATCCGCCGATGCGAACAACGGCGTCATCAGCGTCAACGCGATCAACGCGCGTCGTGCGTTCCTGATCACATGCATTTGTCGACCACCCCCTTGAATGCAGTCATTTGCTTGTCGATGTCCGGCGCCTTGGTCATCTCGGCGAGCGTTTTCGAATCGCGCTTCGAGATCTGTTGCGTGAGCACGGTGAAGAGGCGGCGCAGGCTGGTCTGATACGCATCCCAATCGTTCGGCGTGAAGCCTTCCGAACGGTCGAGCACGACGTAATTGAGGTTTTTGAAGTCGGCGCTGACGTATTTCGTCTGCAGCTGCGGCTGCTCGACATCCAGCGTGATGAACGAGCCGAACACGTACTGTTCGGTCGCGTTGGTCTGTATTTGCGCACGGCGGAAAGCCCGCACTCGGATATCGATGACGAAGTCCGGCTCCGGCAAATTGAGCGTGTAGCTGTCGCCGTTGGCGAAGCGCGCGACCATGCTCTGACCGATCGCCTGACCCTTCGTGTAAGGCACAAGGCCCACGTTCTGCGCAGACGCCAGGCTGTATTCGAAGGCTTGCGCCACTTCGGTCTGATAGGCGTCGTTCTCCTTCAGGATATCCGGAATGACGGCTTCTGCCTCCGGCGCGATGGTCACGTTCCGCACGCCGATGTATGACGTATAGGTTTTGCCGACCGGCGCGTCCTTGAGGCGTCGCACCCATTCCGCGAAGATGTTGGCGCCGAACGACTTGTCGAGATACATGTTCCGGAAGACCCTCCTATGTTCGTCCGACGTGCGGCCCGGCGCGCCGACATCCTGATACTGCGCCATGGCGGGAATGTCGAGCAGCAGGGTTTTCGTCTGCATGTCGAAGACGAGCACGTCCCCGATCACGCGATACACGTAGACGTCCTTGTCGCCGCGCTTCACGTCCTCGACGCTTTCCTGCTGCAATGCGAACGCGAGTGCGTTGGCATTGCCGGAGTGGGTATCGCCCAGGCCGTACTTCAGTGTGATGTCGCTTCGATCGAGCGTGGCGAGCTGATCCTTGAGCGCAGCATCGAGCACGTTCATGCCATTCGTCGCTTTTTCTTCCTTGAGCGCTTCGGCGTATTGATAGCGCTGCGAGTTCTGCGAGAAATTGCCCGCGAAGGAAAAGCCAGCGAAATAGAGGTCCTTCGCGCTCGCCGCGTTCATCGCAATGCAAGACGTAACGCAAAGAATCAGTTTGAGTAGCAGGTGTCGCATGTCAGTGAAGGAGTTATGCAGCCTGTTAATCGTCATGCCTGATCAGTCGATCACGCCGTTCTGTTTGAGAAAGGCTCTGACCGGCGGCATCAACGCATCCGGATCGAACTGTCCCGTGGTCCAACTCAAACCGGTCCACGGAACCTTGAAATCGAAGACTTCGTTGCCGCGACACGACGCGGCAACGCTCTGCATATCGCGGATATCGAGCGCCGCGCGTGCATCGGGCCGGGGCTTCACGCGATCGAGCTCGACGAACAGCGCGTTTCTCGCGGCCTGCGCCGCCACTTGCGGCAGCGCGCGGCCGGGGCCGTATCGTTCGAGCAGCCATTCGCGCGTCGTGCGGAATTCGATCCAGTCTTCGCCCGTTTCGCTCCACTTGCGGATCTTCCCGTCGCGGACTGGGCGAAAACCGTCGTCATCGCAGACATCACGTGCCCACGATGCCGACGCATGCGCCACCATCTGCACGAGCAAACACGCGAGCGCGAGCCGCTTAGAATTCATCGGCGTGCGGCACCGTCTGCTTGAAGCTCGACAACTGTCCCGGCGGCGTGCGGTATTCCTCCGCACGCGGCGCGACAGACTGACCATTTGCGCCCGTATTCGGCGCATAGGCGGAACGCGTCAAGCCCGCCTGCGATTGCGCGGCCGCCGCCTGGCTCTTGCAACTCACGCCGACCTTGACCGTCACCGTCTGCTGTTTCATATCGACTTCGCGCGACACCACTTGCACGCCCGACAGAATCGATTCCGCGCTCGTGCTGCTGACCGACGCGATCAGGCGCTTGGTCGACGATGCCGTTGCCTTGCCGCCATCCGAGGTGCTGCGCTGCGCGTCTTCGCGAATGGTCGAAAGGGATTGCTCGGCCTTCTGCTTGCTGCTGTAGAATTTCGCCAGTTCGTTGCGCGCTTCGATCGATCCCTCCTGCGTCGCCGCCTGCAGATCCGTGCCGGTGCTGCCGTACAACGTGCCGACGCCGGTGCACAGAATGCGCGCATCGCATGAATCCTTGGGCGGCGCGACGAAACAGCCGGGGAATCCGCCGAGCGGGATATCGCCGTCTCCGGATGCCGGGCCTTGCTGCGCGAAGACGTGCGACACAACTACGAAACCGAAGAGACAGGTGACTGCTTTTTTGATGTTCATGATGTGATGTCTACGTTGTTGGAGGCGTTTAGATTGATTAGTAATCCGATTCGATTGAGTGACTCTCCGCGCGCGCATGTCCTGTGTCAGGATGCCCGCCCATGTCGGCCGACATCGAATTGAAGATGTCGCTCGCCGATGACGCGACTCGCCACGCCTGATACTTCCGCGCCGCGACCTTGCCCGCGTCGAGCGGTTGCGGGTTATCGAGCGTCGCCTGCGAAACGCGCGCATCGCTATAGGTGATGGTCGCGGTGCCGACTTCGCTGCTCTTGTAGCCGAGGAATTCCTTCGTGTAAGGGTCCTTCAGCGTGCTTTCGATGAGACGCACGGAGCACTTGTCGCCCACCTTGAAATAGCTCGAACCTTCGGCAATGGTCAGCGTGCCGTTGTCATTGCCGACGACCAACGGCGGATAGATGGACTGAAGCAGATCGCGCGACAGCGTGTGCGCCACGCCGAGCAGGCGCTTGTTGGTCGGGAACCGGTCGCCGGCCTTGACGTTGATCGACTTCTGTTCGGCGAACTTGATCTGCCGGCTCGAATAATCGATGACCTTGATCTGCGCGCGAATCTGCGTCGCGCCATCGCCCGATCCCGCGCTTGCCCCCGTCGTGACGATGGCGAGAAAATCCGGCGCGACGCCCGAGGACAGCCGCGCGAAATCCTCGATCTGCGTGCCCGCGCGAATCTGAGACATCTGCGCTTCGATCGCTTCCTTCTGCTGCCGGTCGAGAATGGCGAACTTGCGGCTTTCGACGAGATCAGTCGTGATGCCATCGACGATTGCTGCGGTGTTGGCGTCGGCCTGACCGTGCGACGGAACGACCGCGATCTTGATGCGCTTCATCTGCTCCGACTGCCTGAGCACGACCACACCGACCTGCACCGTCGCCTGGTAGCCGCCATTGGAAGGCTGCGTTGACAATGCGCGCCACGACTTGACGACGCCGTTGGTGGTGCGGCGAATGTCGTCATCGATGGTCCGTGAACTTTGCGCCTCCACGCCCGTGGATGAGGTCGAAGACTTTCTGACGCGCTCCGTCGATTCGATCCGCTCGCCGTTCACCGAGGCGACACCATTGCGCACGGCATCAACCGTGGCGGACGCGGCGCTTGAACCGAAGCCCGTCGCGGTCACGGAAACAATGTCGAGCTGTCCCGCACGAAGCTCGGGTGCGGCCGCCAAAAGACAGGCGCCGAAGGCGGCAAGCAGGGCCGCATGGATCAATTCTCTTGCCGGCTTCGTAAAGTGCATGGGTGAATTAACTTTCAATTTCGTTATACTTTTTATATCAATCAGGACGTGGTCCCACTTAAAACTGGATATCGGCGCGGCGTGGGAAGACTTTAGGGGACCAACGAAAAATCTATGTCACGCGATCCCATTGCCCGCAAAGCGTTGGCATCCAGCCTTGTCTTCGTTTTCTGCATTTGGCACGATAGAGGTTGGATCACGCTCGCCGACACCGATGATCCGCGACGCAAACAGATCGAGCTATCGCAGGCCGCGCCTCGCGCATTTTTACAAACTATCGGAGTGTTTTCTTAAGGCAGCCGAAAGGGGCCGATAGGCACGACATCACCGCGAAGCCCTGATTCAAGCCAGGCTGGGCATCCCGGCGAACTTAAGAAAAGTTTCCAGCGAGCAGCAGGCTCACTATCTCAAGCTCCATCTGGACAGGTTCGCATCGCATAAAGTCCGTTGACTGGGCGGAGCCGACTTTCGAATGTCCAACCGCGAGTGTGGGTTAACGACCGCAGGTGGCCGGACCCGGTCCGACGCAAGCCTCGGTCGTTCGCAGATCACAATGAAATATGCGACGGGCGTAAGCCGACCCACTTCAGCCTTTCAAAGTTGGACTGCGAACGTCCGAAGCTCGGCCGATCTGTGACACTCGAAAGGCCATTCAGCGCCGTTGATTTCCATATGGAGCTATACACTCGCCGTTGAGCCGGCGTGCGTCCGCCGAACGGCGCATCGCCGGGTAGCGCGCTGAGTAATGTGCAGAAGAAAATCTGTGGGCAGAAGGGACCCGAGCAACTGGTGCCCTGCTGAGCGCCAGCAAACGAGTCGGAATGATCGGGCATGCACGACGACGACCCATATGCGCCGCCGCACGCATATGAGACCAAAGGCCAATTATTTCGGACGAACGTGACCGGCCTTTTCGGGATCGTGACCGGCGATTTCGGCAACGTGACCGGGCATTTCGGTAACGTGACCGACCGAACCGGAAGGCAGGATTGGCGTTGCGCATGACATCAACCACGCGGGCTATGCTCGCCGGCTTTTGCCGGAGAGAGCATGCCCGCGCACCGGATGAACATGCGCATGATCAAGGACGTTTTACGACTCAAATTCGACGGTGGCTTCTCGCACGACCGGATTGCCGCGTCGCTGGGCATTTCCAAGGGCGTGGTCACGAAGTACGTTGGACTGTCAGGTGCCGCCGGGCTGGACTGGGCGAGCGCCTGCGAGATGGACGAAGCCGAACTCGAGCGGCGGCTTCTAGGCAAGCCCACGGGGCCGGCCGCCTACGCCCAGCCCGACTACGGACGCATCCATCAGGAGTTGCGCCGCAAGGGCGTGACACTGACGTTGCTGTGGGAGGAGTACCAGGCTGAATTTGCCGACCGGCAGACCTACCGCTATACGCAGTTCTGCGAGCACTACAAGGCGTTCACGAAACGACTGAAGCGCTCGATGCGTCAGATCCACCGCGCTGGCGAGAAGCTGTTTGTCGACTTTGCCGGCCCCACGTTGCCGCTGACCACCGGACGCCGCGCGCATATCTTTGTGGACCTCGGGCCGTGTCTTGCGCACCCTGGACATCGGCTGTGGCCGTTCCACGGACAGGCTCTGCGTACGTCCGCCGCGCCAGCGTACATGGACCTCGACCTGCTGACCGACGATGAGCGTCACGTCTTCGATGAGCAGTCCAAGCATGCGCTTGCGCTCAACAGCACCTGTACGTGCGTCGTTCCACACGCGAGGGAAGTCGGAGGCCAGCGCCATGATGCGTCGGCGTGCGGGCTCGTCAAGGAGTGTGCGATCGGCCTCGCGCTGTCGCTCGTGCTCACGCTGTAGCGTATCGAGCTGGCGCAGTCGCGCATTCCAGTCAGCCTCCAGTGCATCAGCCACCAACCGGTTTTCGGGATCGACCTTCAGGTAGCGCCGGCGTGCCAGTTCGGCTTCGTAACGGGCCCGCTGCAATTGTGCTTCGCGCAGCGCCGCGGCCTGTTCCACGCGCTGGGCAATCTCTTGTTGCACGGCTAGCGCCACCTCGATCGCCGCCGGCGCCACCGTCTGCAGCAGCAACGCACTGATCGCCTCATCCACCGCGGTCCCGCGCACCCACTGGCAGTGCTTGCCGGCCTGTCGCACCACAGCCTCGTTGCACATATAGTAGGGACGTAGTTGCCCGTCCTTCGGCTCATAGCGCACCCGCATGCGTGCGCCGCAGCGGCCGCAAAGCAGCCGCCCTTGTAGCAGCGCACTGCCGTTGCGCGGCATGCGACCGCGCAGACCCGGCGAGAAGCCGTTCGCATTGTTGGCGAGCATCGCCTGGTTGCGTTCGTACTCCGCCCAGGAGATGTAGCCTTCGTGCGCATCCGGGATCAGCACCTGCCAGTCAGACTGCTGCACCCGCAACTGCACGGGCTTGAATTTGGCGTTGCAGGTAGTGCGGGTGCGCCCGTAGGCGAATGCGCCGGCGTAACGGGGATTGTGCAGAATCTGCAGCGCACGCGAGTGATCGATCGTGCTCCACAGCACATCGCCCTTCCCGACGCCACGACGGATGCGACGGGGGAAGAGGATCTTCTGTAAGACTGTATTTTCGCCCCGCAAAATAAGGCATAGCAGAGGTTTCGCATGCCTTTCTAGCGTTGCGTTTCAGCAACGCACGCACGCTCGGATGTCCGTTGATTTTGCTAACGCGTTTGGCGCGTCCGCGAGTTCGGCTCATGCGGTTGTAGAGGAGCATGATAGGTGCATTCGCTTTAAGCGGCAGCAAGTGCGAATAGCGATGGTCATTTTTTTTGATCTTCGGAAGGGGCCCATCTCAGTGCGCAGATCAAAAGCGCCATACAGTACGGCACTTTGTGTGTCACATCGGGGGCCTTCAACATCCTCTTGTGTGGACATTGCTCAGCGCGGCGGCGTCCTGCGCTTAGTCAGTCGTGTCGGGCAGTGAGTTTGCGTTGCGGTAGAAAAGCCGCGCTAGCAGAATTAATGGGCACGATTAGCGCTCCAACGGACATCATTAGCGGAGTTTGCGAACTTCAACAACAAGGAATGCAACACGGTCGATTTCCTGCTGCGCGCCCATCGTGACAAGGCCGCTCGCTGCACGCCGCTTCTTCGAAAAGGCCATTGACAAGAACGGACGAGCCCGAGAGCTCAACGCCGAGCGGTCAATGCCGATCAAGGACCGGTAGAACAAGTACCTGAGTAACATCGTCGAGCAGGATCACCGCGCCATCAAACGAATCGTCAAGCCGATGATGTGGCTTCAAAGATTTCCGGCGTGCGCCCATCAACCTCGCCGGCATCGAATTCATGCACATGATCCGCAAGGGGCAGATGAACGACGACGACGTCGACCGAACGGTTGCCGCGCAGTTCTATTCGCTTACTATGTAAGCAGCCCTAATCATATTGGGACTTGCTCGTCCTGCCGCCTTGTCGAGACACAACCTCGTAGACCACCGTTTCGAAATCGAGATATCCGCCGATGGCGGTCGCGTCGACAAAGGGAAAGATCTGGGTCGCCCAGAAGCCGCCGACCTGCGTCGTGGGGTCGATCCAGAAATAGCAATTGGCGAGCCCCGCCCATGCGAGTGTGCCCGCAGGGCGCCCGGTCGGCGCGGGCTCGTCGTTGAGCATGAAGCTGAGAGCCCAGGATTTTGACAGGCCGGGAAAGAATTCAGCGTTGTTGGAAAGCGACGGGATCACTCCGGGCAAGGCTTTGATCTTCTTATCGCCGAGACCGTTCTGCACGGCCATGGCGACGGTTTCCGGCTTCAGCACGCGGCCGTGATCGCCCATCCCGTGATTCAACCACATGCGGATGAACCTGATGTAGTCTTCGACGGTCCCGTAGAGCCCGGAGCCGCCCATATCCACCTCGGGGTTCGCCGTAGGCCCGAAATTCATCAGCGGCTCCAGCGATGCGTCGGCGCCGCGCTGGTGCACACGTGCCAGCCGCTCGCGCATTGATGGCGTGAGAGTAAATGCCGTACTCGTCATGCCGAGCGGCGCGAAGATCCGCTCCTGCATCACCTCGCCGAGACGCTTTCCGGCAATCGCCTCGACGACCTGCCCCGCCCAGTCGACCCCACTGCCGTATTCCCAGCGCTCGCCGGGGTCGAACAGGAGCGGCATCATCAGGGACGCCTTCCTGGCCGTGCCCGTTGACGGCAGGCCGAGGCTCTGTCGCAACCGCAGATAGGTCTCGTTGAAAACGTCGTTGGCAAACCCGGCGGTGTGAAGAAGGAGCATGCGGGTTGTGATGTCTCGCTTCGGCGCGCGCAGAACCGGCTTGCCGTCGGCGTCAAACCCCTCGAGCACCTCAAGCTGGCCGAGCTCCGGCACGTAGGCTTTCGCCGGTGCGTCGAGATCGAGCTGGCCCGCCTCCGCGAGCTGAAGCACTGCGGTGGCGGCGATCGCCTTGGTGGCCGAATACATCGCGAAGACCGTGTCGGTCGTCATCGGCACGCCGCTGCCGAGGATCCGCTCTCCAGCGGCACCGGAATACAGCGTGCCGGCGCGGTCGGTCACCATTGCCACCACGCCCGGCAGACGCGGCTGGTCCGCAACGACGCGGGACAGTACGGCGTCGCAGGCTTGTTTGAGGCTCTCAGTCACTAATGCATCTCCAATTCACACATTGTCGCGGCGCTTCAGCCGCTTATTCAAAGGCTTGATGCAGCCAGCGATGACGCCGCCGAGGCTGCACCGGAACGCACGCTGCGCCGAGGTATGCTGCCATGAACGAGGCCATTGCCGGCCTCCGTCGGGCTTGCCAGCGCCGTGGCGACGGCGCGGCTCTCGAGAACCTCAAGGCGGAAGGGCGCTGCTTTCAGACGCGCCCGCCGGCGCAGATTGTCGCGACTTCTTCATCGTTCAACGGTGGGCCAATGATATCCATCCCAGCCTCGGATGAGACCGTGACGAGCTCAGCCTGATCCGCGAAAGTGAGGTTCCGCTCAACGATGCGCTCGAAGAACGGCTCGAACTCTCCGGGCGTCACGATCACCTGGAACCGGACCCGCTCGTCGCCGTATGAGCGCCAGGCGTGCGGCACGCCCTTGGGCAGCATGACCACATCGCCTGGCCCGGCTGTGCGGCATTCGCGCGGCGTCCACACCGCGATAGTGCCTCGCTCCATCAGGATGATCTCATCGTCCTCACGATGCAGATGGCGCACGGGTCCGAAGCCTGCGGGACATTCATAAACGAGCATCGATAAGCGCCCATCGGTCTGGGTGCCGCGGAGGCGCACGCGTGCGTGTTCGCCCCACGAAGTGGTGGCGAAACCGGAGACAGTGGGCGGGTCGACGAGAAGTGGAGCGAAATCCGAGAACTCATTCATGGGAATTGACATCCGAGAAGAAGGAAGTGGAAATATTCGGTGAGGAGAGATGTCCGATCAGCGAGGAGCAAAGATCCTCATCACGGACGATGACGCGAGCGGGAAAGGCCCATGCAATGGCCGTCGTAGGGCGCTCAGCAGACTTCAATCTTCCTCTCCATGCTAATCGATTTTCATCGAGTATTCGGCGCGCGAATATCCGGCCGGCAACTCCGGGCTAAGGGCGTTGCAGACGGCTCATTTATTCGCTACGTGCATTTTTATGCGCTAGTCGAAATATATAGACAGCTCCCGGCCGCGCCAATCAGTATTTCCCCTGGCGCATAGTTTTTCGTCTAGCGAAATAATCGCAAGCTTCAGCTGCGGATAGTCACCGGGAGCTTAAAGAGCGGTTGGACGGCTTTTTTGTAGGTGCCGCCCAAAGCCAGGCCCATACCTGGCTCGTGTACCAATGCCCGAATCGAGGATCTGCGCAACGCCGCCCGCGTGGTGCGCGGTCGCAAGGTCGCCCGGCGCATCCTCCAGGCGCTGGTCGTGCCCGGCTCCGGCTGCTCTTCGAGCGCGGTGTGACCGTCACGTACGAGACGATCCGATGCTGGTGCGCCAAGTTTGGTGAAGGGTTTGCTCACCGGGTAAAAGCGGCGCGACGCAAGCCGGGTAGCACGTGGCACCTTGACGAGATGTTCGTCACGCTGCGTGGCGAACCGTACTTGCTGTGGCGTGGGGTCGACGAGCACGGCGCCGAACTCGACATCCTGCTACAAAAGCGGCGCGACAAAGCCACGGCCAGACGCTTCTTCAAGCGTGTGATGCGTTCATGCCCGACGCCTCGCAAGATCGTCATCGATCAGCTGCGCAGCTATTCAGCGGCAAAGGCGGAAATTCCGGAACTTGCGAGCGTGAAGCATGCGTTCGTCAAGGCGGCAGCCCGGGTGAACAACCGGGCTGAGAACAGCCACCAACCAACGCGTGAACGTGAGCGTCGCATCCCCCAGAGGGGACTTCCTTCGGGGCGTGATCCGGCAACATTTCGCGCTCAAGCGACATCTGCTGCGCGCTTCACTGTATCGCAAACAGCTTGCAGCAAGGTTCGCTGACTGGCGCGAATTCACTCAACTCGCCCAGAATCCGTCGACTGAATTCTAAACGATCACCACCTGCCGCCTTTCCGTCTCAAGCTCGGCAAGTTGACAACACCCGACAGACTGTTCAGCGAACACGCGCCGATCCGCGCCAGTCGCCTCAGCGCGTTGCCACTCCAGGTATGCGGTTTCCGGGTCCGACGACCAGAGTTCGAGGTCCATGAAAATAGATGTACTGAAATGTGCAACCACCCTACCACAGGCGAAGCTCACGCTTCGCCAACCGGTAATCCAGGAAGAGGGAGTTGCCGCATCAGCGCCAGCAGAGCTGACTAGCTTAACGTCCTGGTTGGCAATGGAACTACGCCGCGCGCCAGGACGAGCGGATCGAATGAACAAGAGCAGGCGCCCTGCGAAGCGCCCATTCGATATGGGCCCGCGCCTCCCTCAAGGCCGGCAGGCGCGTGGCAATCAAATCCTCGATCGTGGTGCGGTCTGTCTCGGAGGAGCAGTTGATCGCAGCGATCACGTTTCTTTGGGGATCGCAGACTGGCAACGCGATCGATACGACGCCCATTTCGATCTCATCCTGCTGGGTGGCAAAGCCGTCGGTCAGGGCCTTTGCGAATTCGCGGGCGAGGTCGTCGCGCTGGACCACGGTTTTAGCCGTGTATTGCGGAAAAGGCGCGCGCGCCAGGAGACGTTGCTGTTCTTCGATCGGCTGGTTGGCCAGCAGGACCCGCCCGAGCGACGTGCAGAAGGCGGGCAGCCGATATCCAACAGACGCGCGTCGCGTGATGCTGCGCTTGCTGGGTACATGGGCGAGGTAGACGACGTCGTCGCCATCGAGGACCGCGAAGGACACGGAATCACGATACTCGTCGGCGACTTCTTGCAGGTAGGGGTTGACCAGGTCCTTGAAATTCATCGAGCGCAGATACGCCACCCCGAGCGACAACACTTTCGGCGACAGCAGGAAACGCTTGCCCTGCATACCGACGTACCCGAGCGAGTGCAGGGTGAGCAGCGCACGCCGGGCAGTGGCAACGTTCATCTGCGCTGCCTGGGCGACCTCGCTCAATGTCATTTCCGGCTGATTTTCGCTAAAGGCCTGGATCACCGAGAGGCCGCGCGCAAGCGCGGCCACGAAGTCCCGATGAGTCTCATCAATACGGTCAGAAGGTGTTTGAGTCATGAAAGAAGGTAGACGGTCATCAACAGGGCTAACTACTCTAATTTTCGCAGGACGAAAAACATTTCGCAAGAAAATCCTGGCAGCGATGCGTCAGAACCGATGCCGGATGCCCAGGCTGACGATGGTCTGGTTGGCGCCGCTCGAAGGCGTTGCGGTGAACAGCGTGGCTCTGACGTTCTCGTCATGCACATGCTCGTAGTTGAGCAAGGCATAGAGGTCGGTTTGCTTCGAGAGGAAATAGTTGGCGGAGAGCATGTATTGACCCCAGCGGTCTTCATTCAGCTTCGAGTACGCGTAGCCGCCGAGCACCGATACCGCGGGCGTCAGCCAATAGGTTACACCGCCCTCCCACGTACTTAGCACGGCGGTCGAACCGCCGCTCTTCATGTCGGTGAGCGCACACACGCCATGCAACAGCGCGGGCCCGAACCGATAGCTGCCTCCCGCCGCGACGGTCGACATCCGGTCGAGGGCAATCGTCCCGCTTTGCGGCGTGCCGAACAGGTCGGGTACGCCGATCGTCGTGGCCGGGGTGATGGTCGTATTGTTCACGCTGGTGTACGCGGCGGCGAGATTCAGGTTGCCGCGGCTGTATGAGACGCCATAACTTTGCGCACTGCCGGCTGCCAGATGGCCGGGCTGGCCGCCCTGCGCGTACCGCGCCGAACTTCAGGCCACCGAACGTGGGACTCTGGCATGCAATGACATTGAAGGAAAAAAATTCTTGTTTATTGAAAGGAATGCTAAATAATTGACGACGGTTTGCAGTGCGCTTCCGTCAACTGCACTACCGGCGTGTGGCCGGCGCTTTAGCCGATAACCTGGCTTAATCCGGCCGTCCGGTGAACACCATCGTGCGGGGAATCAGAAGAATCAGGCAGCAGCACACCAGCAGACATCCGCCCAGCACATAGGTACCGCTGTTGACGTCGCCGGTAAGGTTCTTCGCCATGTTGGTGATCATGGCGCCCGTGATACCGGACAAGCTGCCGATAGAGTTAATCATCGCGAGTCCGGCCGCTGCCGCTGCGCCTGAAAGAAGGCGCCCGGCGAAGGTCCAGAAGATCGGCATGATGCTGATGATCCCGGAGGCGGCGATCGAAATAAGCAGGATCGACACTGAGATCTGATGCGTGAACGTCGCGCTGAGAATCAACGCGATGCCGGCCAGCAGCGCCGGAATTGCGGCATGCAGTCGCCGTTCCCCCGTGCGGTTCGAATGCGCGGCGTTCGCGACCATCACGATACTGGCGGCGACATACGGCACAGCAGCAAGCAAGCCGATATGAAAAGCGTCCTTGAGTCCTGCGGCGCTGATGATGGATGGCAACCAGAACGACAAGCCATAGAAGCCCGTGTTCATGGTGAGCAGGATGCCGCACAGAATCCATACGCCACGGCTCTTCAAGGCGGCGCGAAAGTCGTGGGTCTTCGTCACGTTCTCCGACGAGAGGTTGCGCTTCAATAGCGACTTCTCTTCGGGCGTGAGCCAGCGCGCGTCGTCGATTGTTTCCGTCAGCTTGAGCAGCACTATCAGCCCGAGAATGATGGCGGGCAAACCTTCCACGATCAGCATCCACTGCCAGCCTCGAAAGCCGAACGTATCGTGCATGTTCTGCAGCACCCAGCCCGATACCGGTCCGCCGATGCACAGGCTCAGCGGCAACGCCACCATGAAGCCGGCCATGACGCGGTTCTGCCGATGCGAGGGGAACCAGCTGTTCAGATAGAGAATCACGCCGGGAAAGAAGCCCGCTTCGCACACGCCCAGCAGAAAACGCAGCATGTAGAACATGGTTGCCGAGCCGGTGTGGAAGAACCGCCCCAGCGGCCCGATATACATCAGCAGGATGGAGACGAGACCCCACGTCACCATGATCCGGGCAATCCAGCGGCGCGCGCCGAAGCGGTGCAGCACGATGTTGCTCGGCATTTCAAACAGGACGTAACCCCAGAACAGCATGCTCGCGCCTAACGCGTAGACATTGTCGCCAAGATTCAGGTCTCCCAGCATCTGCAGCTTCGCGAAACCGATGTTGACCCGGTCGAGGTACGACACCATGTAGCAAAGAAAAAACAGCGGCACGCAGCGCCAGAACACCTTGTCGTAAGTTGCTTTCTCCTGGTCCTGCGAAACCTCGCTCATGCCTGCTTTTTCCATGCTCAAAGCCATGATTGTCTCCTGATTGTATGTTTGCCGCGCCACCCAGCGATGCGTCTGCGCGCCTGGCCGGCGAGCGCGGCAACGTCTCACGCGCGCAGAGGCCCGAGGATTTCTTCGTTATGTTCACCGAGCACCGGCGGTGGCACGATCTCAAGCGAGCGCTCGCCGTTGTAGCTCACCGGGCTGCGCACAGTCTTGTACTCACCCATCGTGGCGTGCTGCGCGGACACCAGCAGTTCCAGATGCTTCGCCTGCGGGTCTTCCAGCGCCTCGCTGGCGTCGTACATCGGTGCATGCGGCACATCCTGCTCGAGCAGCAGGCGACACCACTCGTCGCGATCACGCTCGACGAACACCCCCGAGAGGACCTCGATCATGGCTTCCTGATTGTCGATGCGGCCCTCGCGCGTCGAAAAGCGCGGGTCTTCGAGCAGGCCAGGGCGGTTGATCACCGCGGCGAGCCCCTGCCAGAATTTTTCCGGCGACGACATGTGCAGCGCGAGCCACTTGCCATCCCGGCATTTCATCACGTACGACTGCGAGACCATCGGCCGGCTGTAGGGTCCCATCACCTCGTCGGCCGAATAGTAGTGGGTGAACGCATCCATGTTGAAGTGGGTCATGGCCTCGAGCATCGACACTTCCACGCTCAGGCCCGTTCCGGTGCGTGCGCGCTCCTGCAGCGCCCCGAGAATGCCGTAGGCGGCGTAGAAGCCCGTGATCGAATCAGCGATCGCCGGTCCAACCACACGTGGGTTCTCAGGATTGACCAGCAATCCGAGGAATCCACTGGCAGCCTGCGCGACCGTATCGTACGCCGGCCGACCCATGGAAGGGCCCGACTGGCCGAAGCCGCTGATCGAACAGTAGATCAGGCGAGGATTGATCGCACGAAGACGCGCTTCGTCCACATTCAGGCGCCCAGCCGCGCCAGGTCGAAAGTTCTGGATGTATACATCCGCCGTACGGATGAGCTCGTCGAAAGCGGCGAGATCGCCGGCCTCTTTCGTGTTGAGTGTGACGCTGCGCTTGTTGCGGTTGTACGTCTGGAAGTGCGGGCTGTACAGGCCGCCGCGAAAAGCCCGGAAGGGGTCGCCCGCGCCGGGCTGCTCGACCTTGATGACGTCGGCGCCGAGGTCGCCGAGCAGCATTCCCGTGGCCGGTCCGGTAATGAAGGTGCCTTGCTCAATAACGCGAATGTTCTGCAATACCTTGATCACTTCGATTGCTCCATATGCGGCAGTGCCGCGTTGTGTTCCGGGAATGCCTGTTCACGCGACGTACTTGATCGCGCTTTCACCGGCATGGGCCAGTGCGAAGCCAATCGGCTCCACGCTCTCTTCCAGCAGGTGGGCGACGAGGCTCACGCTGCGCGCGACGAGCGGCACGCCTTTCAAGGCCTTGAGAGGAAAGCCGGCGTCCAGCAGCACAGCGGGAATCGCGCCGGAGACGTTGATCGGCAATGCCCGGCCATAAATCTTCGGCACCGCGGCAGCGATGGCGCGCAGGACCCGCACGTTGTCTCCTGCCGTGCCGTGTTCGTCGGCCAAGGCCAGCAAGCGCGTCGCACGCGGATCTTCCTGCTGGTGTAGCGGATGCCCGAAGCCGGGCAGCGGCGCGCGCCGCGCCCGCAGCGCTGAGACCTCACGCTCGACCACCTGTTCGAGCGTGCCCTCTTGCGGCGTTTTCGCGAGCAAACCGGCGAACAGCTTGCCGGCCTCCTCGGAACTGCCGAGCACGACCGATCCGCATCCCAGCAGGCCGGCGGCCACTGCGCCTTGCAAAGCCTCGGGCGCTGCCGCGAAGGTCATGCGGGCGGCTTGTATGGAGGGGACCAGCCCGTGTTCCGAGATCGACACGAGCGATGCGTCGAGGAGCAGGCGCTGGGTGTCCGTGGGCGGCTGGCCGGTCAGGAGCAGACAAAAGAAGTCGGTCAGGCTCACGTGGCCTATCAACTCCTTGCAGAGATCCCGGTTGCGGACGGTGATGCTGTCAGGCGTTGCGGTCGAAATCGACGTGCGTAGCTGACTGGGTTTTCCAATTTGCATGGCGACCTTTGAAGATGCGATGGAGAGCGATGTTTCAAGTCGAGCAATATTCGCTCAACGCCGTTTGTTGCGCTAGGCGAAAATGTAGCAGCGGTGCAAGTCGGTGATCTATAGGTGATTTCACCTAGCGCATATATTTTCGCACAGCGAAAATAATGGTGGCCATGCAGAGTCCATACTTCCAGTGGCGCCCGGAGGATAGGGGTACCCAAACCGATCGAATCGGTTGAGTAGCGCCGAACGCATCAGACTCATGAGCGCGGCCGCACATTCACCGGCCACGCAGCAAACCTGCGAACAGCCAGTTCAAGCGTCCGTTGTGTTTGTAGGATGCCTGCCCTCGACCGTGCGCATGGGCGCGCGCCACAGAAGCAGGCGGGCAGGCGTCGTACAAACCCCGATGGAGGAAACCGCGGAGTGTTCCGGTGCGGCCGGAACCTGTACGCTATGGGGGGTGAAGAGGTCGCGTGCGGTGTTGGACTGCCGCAGCGCTGGGGCAAAGCGGGTTGCTCTGGACGGGATGCACGTTGGCGAGGCTGTCCGGCCCGCGTTGCTGACGGGAGGCCGGGCGCACAACCGCGTGCGTATTTCGGCGAACGCGACCGCCGATTTCGGGAACGTGACCGACGATTTCTGCAACGTGACCGGGCGGACCGGAAGGCAGGATTGGCGTTGCGCATGACATCAACCAAGCGCCTGCGGGAGTCGATGACAGGTCAGTGGCCAAAAGAAATCACCCCGTCGCGGACTGCAGGGTGATTGGGATTGACGCTCGGAAGGAGGCACCTAACTTGCTCCGATCAAGGCCCCCATCGACATGCCAAGCGCGGGACCTGCTTTCGTCGCCGAGATCGGCCCCGGTCCGTTTTATTGCGGCGGACGGGCGTCGTCGCGTGCCAGAGCATTCCTTCACGAACTGCTGGAGAGCTACTTCGACTATATGAAGTTGGAAGTTCTCTGAGCCAAGGGGGACGGTTTGCTGCACCGGGCGGTTCGGCCAGGGGCGCATATCGGCATAGGCCACGCACTCCGCTTCGCTGTCGAACCCCAGATGCACCTCAAAGGCGCTGTCGTCGGATGGCGGGTTGTTGAGCCGCTTACCCGGTGTGACATTGAATCGGACCATCGCGCGCAGCATACCCATCGTTTCGATTTTTGCGTCTGCGTGCCGGCCGATGGTCGTTAAGTCGCCGACAAGCTCCCCTCTATCTATCCTCATCCGTGAATGCTGGAGGCGGCCCAGCAAAGCGAAGCGGGAGCCCCTATAATCATCGGCCTCACTCATGCAAAGGTCGCCTCATGATCAAGTTTTACTACTGTCCGGCCCCGAACCCGGCCAAGGTCGCTTTGTTTCTCGAAGAGACCGAATTGCCCTATGAACTCGTGCCTATCGATACCCGCAAGGGTGAGCAGCACGCCCCGGCTTTCACTGCGATCAACCCGAATGCAAAGGCGCCGGCACTTGTCGACGGCGATGCGACGATCTTCGATAGCAACGCCATCCTGCTGTATTTAGCGGAAAAAACGGGGCGGTTCATGCCGACAACGCCGGCGGAGCGCGCGCAGATGTACTCGTGGTTGATGTTCGTGGCCACGGGCATTGGACCGTTCTCGGGCCAGGCCGTGCATTTCACGCACTTCGCGCCGGAGCCCAAGGAGTACGCCGTCAACCGCTACGAGTTCGAAGCGTGGCGCCACTGGAGCATCATCGACGCGCAGTTGGCCCGACACAGGTATATGCTCGGCGACGAATACACCTTGGTGGACATGGCGGTATGGGGATGGGCGCGCGCAGTGCCTTTCATCCTGGGCGCCCAAGCATGGGAAAAGCTGCCGAACGTCAAGCGTCTTCTCGACGAGATCAATGCCCGACCGGCAGCGCAGAGCGCTGAAGCGCTCGCAACGCGCCACGCGTTCAAGGCCGAGATGGACGACGATGCACGCAAGGCGCTGTTTCCGCAGAACGCTCGCCTCGGCATCTGAGCATCATTGCGCCGACGGCGCGGCCAGTCCTTCCTCTGCGCGGACGCAGCCATTCCCGGTTGTGTGCCCGCGCGTGGGGCGGCCAGTGTCGGGCATCGTGCGCGATTTCCCCGCCATGCTGCTCGATATACGTGCGCGTCGCCTCGAAGTAACTGAACGTCGATTCGCTTGCCGTGAAATGCAGCGCCATCAGCCGGCTGGTCGCATCGTCGACATACACCAGCAGCGTGCAGGCCGGCGCACGGTCCTCGAACCAGCGGTGATCGCTGCCATCGATCTGCACCAGTTCGCCGAAACGTGCGCGCCGGGCGCGCGGCTGGTAGACCTTCGGTGGGCGCTGCCGGCGCGGCACCCAGAGACCCGCGTCCATCATCAGCCGACGAACCATTTCCTTCGCCAGCCGGATGCCGTGACATTCCCAAAGCTTCTCGCACGTCAGCGTCGGCCCGAAATCCGCTGATCGACCCTTAAGAGCCGTCCGGGCATCTAGGCCGAATGACTCAAACGCACCTTGGAGCGGTCACAGATCGCGCGCGACAATCTCGCACTTTGTGGCAGATCCTGCAGCGAAAAAGGGCTGCACGATCCGGTGGTTCGCCGATCCTTCCATCGCCTGACTGCCATGAGTCTTGCAGCCTGATGGCGGGCGTTCACACCATTGGATCCGAGCCTGTCTCTGGTTTGCCGCCTTTCGTACAGAGGTGATCGAGAAGGTGCATGGCCGCTATCGGCAAGGGCGCGGTGGGTTTGAATAATAGCTTGAGCTGCCGCCCCGCCCACTGTTCGTCGAGCCTCACTTTCACATAGTCGGCATGATCCCGTTCGGCGAGTGCGATCTCCGGGATGATGGCAATTCCCAGTCCGGCAATCACCATATTGCGAATCGCCTCGAAGTTTGTGACCTGAATGGCCAGTCGCATTGGACGCCCCACCGCTTTCGCCGCCTGGGTAGCAAGGGCAAGAATGGACGCACCGTCTTGCATGCCAACGTGCTCGTAGTCGAGGGTCTCTGCGAATTTCACGCTTTCGCGTCGACCCAGGGGATGGTCCGCTGGCGTGATCAACACGAGTCGATCAGTGCGAAAAGGTCGTTCAGACAGGCTTTCGTCGATGCCTGATGCTGCGCATATGCCTACATCCGCATCACCGCTGAGTACGTCCCGCGATACCTGGTCGCTGAGACGTTCAACCAGCCCGATCTGAACCTCGGGAAAGCGATCGACAAACGATTTGAGCGCCTTCGGCAAATAATGCGCCATTGCCGTCAGGTTGACGGACAGCCGCACCAACCCTCGCACTCCGTCTCTATGCTGGCCCATTTCATTTTCGATTTCCTGCAAATGGCCCATGACGATCTTCGCCCGCCGATATAGCGCGAGGCCCGCGGGCGTCGGCTCGACGCCGCGGCTACGGCGATGCAGCAACGGCGTTCCGGCGGCCCGCTCCAACTCCGAGATGCGGCGACTGACAGCGGATACCACAACACTCCCCCGCTCGGAAGCGGCGGAAATACTGCCTCCTTCAATCGTAAAAATAAAGAGCCGTAAAGTCTCAATATCGAAACGCATGGTCTGACCAATCCTTCACATAAACGCAGGCCGAAGCGCTTTGCCGGCCCGTGACAGCAGGTGTCGCGAACGGTCAATTCAGTCCGATCCCCGGCTTGTTATCCTCACTGGCAAGCATCTCCTACGCTTTCCATGACGGATAACCATGGCTTACCCCCAAACCCTGCTTGAAAAGATTTGGCAGCGACACGTCGTTTCACAACTGGATGACGATTATTTCTTGCTGTATGTCGACCGGCACTTGCTGAATGAGGTGACGAGTCCTCAGGCATTCGACGGCTTACGTGCCGCCTCGCGCCAACCGTGGCGCGCTTCATCGGTATTGGCGACCGCCGACCATAATATTCCCACAACCAATCGCCTTGTGGGCATGCACAACGAATCGGCCACGCGGCAGTTCGCGGCGCTACAGCAGAATTGCAGCGAATACGCTTTGCGCTTTTTCGAGCTCACGGACCGCAGGCAAGGAATTCTGCACGTCGTCGCACCCGAGTTGGGTGAGACGCTGCCTGGCATGACGATAGCGTGCGGCGATTCGCACACCACGACGCATGGTGCATTCGGCGCGCTGGCGCTCGGCATCGGTACCTCGGACGTGGAACAGATTCTCGCAACGCAATGTCTGGTTATGCGCCGGCCCAAGACGCTGAACGCGCAAATCAGCGGCGAACTACCGCGCGGCACCTACGCGAAAGACGTCGCGCTGGCGTTTATCGGCCGGTATAAATCCGACTTTGCGACCGGCTTTGCATTGGAATTTTCAGGCGAGACGGTTTCCGGATTCAGCATGGAAAGCCGCATGACATTGTGCAACATGGCAGTGGAAGCAGGCGCTCGCTGTGCGCTGATAGGTGTCGACAAGACGGTGATCGACTATCTCGACGGACGCCCGTCAAGCCCAGTTGGGACAGAGTGGGAAGACGCAAAGCGGCTGTGGTCGACGTTGCATAGCGATCCCTCGGCTCGCTTCGACCAGACGGCCGTGTTCGATGTGAGCGACCTGCGACCCCAGGTGACATGGGGAACGACGCCCGCCATGGTCACGAGTATTGACGGACAGGTACCGAACCCCGCTGCCGGGTCGACTCACGAGCAGCGCGAAGCGGCAATGCGCGCGCTCGATTACATGGGGTTGGAAGCTGGAACGCGGATTCGGGAAATCGGACTGGATAAGATTTTTATCGGCTCGTGCACCAATGCGCGCATCGAGGATCTGCGCATTGCCGCCGATGTCGTGAAGGGCAGAAAGGTCGCGTCCACGATCCGGCAGGCGCTGGTCGTGCCCGGTTCTGGGAACGTCAAGTACCAGGCGGAAGAAGAAGGTCTGGACCAGATTTTTGTCGAGGCAGGTTTCGAGTGGCGCGAGCCAGGTTGCTCGATGTGCCTTGGGATGAACAACGACAGTCTTGGTGAAGGTGAACGCTGCGCGTCGACTTCGAATCGAAATTTCGAAGGACGACAAGGGCGTGGTGGCCGCAGCCATCTGGTGAGCCCGGCTATGGCGGCTGCAGCAGCTATCGCCGGACATTTCATCGACCCAGCGGAGCTTTGAATGAAACCATTCCTGATTCTGAAGACCCACCCGGTGCCGATCGACCGTACCGACGTCGACACCGACGCGATCCTGCCGAAGCAGTACATGGCGTTGACGAGCCGCGTCGGATTCGGCGATTACCTGTTCGACAACTGGCGCTATGCCGAAGCGGGCGAACCTGGCGACGACATCACCAAACGGACGAAGCGGCGGGACTTCTCACTTAATCAGCCTCGTTATCAAGGCGCGCAAATCATGCTGTGCCGCGCCAACTTCGGATGCGGGTCGAGCCGCGAGCATGCGGTTTGGGCGTTAGCCGACTGGGGGATCAAAGCCATCATCGCACCCAGTTACGGTGATATTTTCTATGGCAACTGCTTCAAGAACGGCGTACTTCCGATAAGGCTGCCGACCGCTGTTGTGGAAGAGTTGTTCAACGACCTGGCCCGGACAGACGAACCGACACCCATGACGATCGATCTCCCGGAGCAACGCGTCGTTTGCCAGGGCGGGAAGAGTTATCCGTTTGACCTGGATGCCTCCCGCAAAAATTCTCTGCTGTCGGGCCTTGATGAAATCGGGCAGATATTGGCTAGCTACAGCGAGCAGATAAAGGCGTTCGAAAAGATCCACTTCGCCGCTGAGCCTTGGTTGGCATGACGCGAGATCGCCATCTCTTCGAGATCCCGTAGACTCAGCGAGCAAGCCACGTACCACCGCACGTAAAGCACGATCACGCTGACGCGAGCGAGGTACGTGAAAACCCCTCATCGCGGGCGCTTCGCCAGTACGACCTCGATACCGCCGCCTTGCAACGGCCTGGTATTCGCGAGCCGACTCGCGATGCTCGCCACGAGGCCCTCGTAGATAGGCGTCGATGCGGCTTGCGCAGGCGACAGAAAGAAGACTTTCGTACACCCTATTCGTCACCGCTTCTGATCATGAACGCGTCAGGAGTCCGGTTGGGCCATTCAGTGTTGGAGCTGTTCTCTTTTGCGTCCGGGGACCGGTTGCACATCATCGTCACTTCGTCGAGCGGCGGCTCCGCCTTCGGAAACGGACGTTGGTCGGCGCATGGCGGAAGACCGCTCCTGGCCGGACACGGTCCGATGCTGAAATCAGCGAAGGAAACGCCGACTAGCCAGCCGCGTCAGACTGAACTCGACCCCTTGCGGCCTCTCAAGTACCGTTCGTGACTGTCCGTTGTATGAGGAGGAGCCGACGATCACCGCACGGCGACGCATCATCTTTTGATCTTGCACCGGCTTCACGCGCCTGCTCATCGTGACGCTCCTCACCGCCCCAGGAACTCAAGCACCATTTGATTGAACTTCGCGGCATGCTCCCACTGCGCCCAGTGGCCGCATCGACCGAAAACGTGAAGGTCTGCGTTGGGCATGCCCCACACGAGACGCAAGCCGACATCCATCGGGACGAAGCGGTCGTCACGACCCCAGATGACGAGTGCTGGAGCTGCGATCTCAGAAAGACGATGACCGACATCCGGGAACTGCTTCGGGTTTGCCGCAAGGCTCTTCACGAAGTTCTCGAGGTGATCGCGCCGCGCCAGCATGTTCGCGAGACGCGTCTGCATCAGTTCCTCGGTGAGTGTGCCGGTGTCGAACACGAAGACGTTCAGCATCCGTTTCAGGTTGTCGAGCGTCGGCTCACGGTAGAGCGCCTGAAGCAGCTTGATGCCTTCGGTGGGCATCGGCACGAACTGGCTGGGACCACCCGTGCCGCCGCCCATCAGCACCAGTTTGCCGACACGCTCGGGGTTCGCCAGAGCAAAAGCGACCGCGCTATGCCCGCCCATCGAATTGCCGACGATATGCACGCGTGCAACGCCGATCGCATCCAGCAGCCCCTTGAGCATGCGCGCATTCAGATCAGAACGCGAGCCGCTGCATACGACGGAGTCGCTCTTGCCCCAGCCTGGGCAGTCCAGCAAAATCACCCGGTAGCCGGCATCGACGAACGCATCGACGTTGCGGTTGAAGTTCGCCCATCCGCTCGCGCCTGGACCCGACCCGTGGAGCATCACGACCATCTCATCACCCTGGCCGGCATCGTTGTAATGCAGGCGCAGTTCGGTATCGCCTTCGCCGATGCTCACGAATTTGCTGGTTGCGGTTTCGCTTTGAAGTTTCGTCGCTGCTGTCATTTCAGTTACCTCGTTTGTGTTCGTACCAGGAACGGGCGCTACGTGACGAAGGCCCGTGTATGTGTGTAGCAGGCAGGCACACTAGTGCGCGACAGCCATGAATTGCCCGCGCGGAAACCGGGCCACTACGAGCAGCGCCGCAACGGCCGCCACGGCGATCAGCGGAATGCTCGCGGCCACCAGCACCGACGCACTCTGCCCGATCGCAAGCAACTGGCCCGCGATCGACGGCCCGAGGATCGAGCCCATGCGGCCCACGGCGACGGCAGCGCCGACGCCCGTGCCCCGAACCTGCGTCGGATAGATGCTGCTGGCAAGCGCATACAGCACCGACTGCCCGCCCACGAGGAAGAGACCCGCCAGCAGCCCGCCGAACGCCATCGTGGCGCCGGTGCTCGCGCTGGCGAGCACAGCAAGCGCCGCGGCTATGCCCGCGTACATGCCCAGGACCGTGGGCCGCCGGCCGATTCTGTCCATCAGACCCGCGATGACGATCGCGCCGATACCGCCGCCGATGTTGAACATCATCTGCACGACACCCGACTGCGTACGCGTGAGCCCCCGGCTTAGCACCATCGACGGAAGCCAGTTGATCAGGAAGTACAACACGATCAGCGTGCCGAGAAAGCTGACCCACAGCGCGAGCGTCGTGCCGGCGCGACCTTCCTTCCACAGCGCCTGCGTAACCCCCGCAGCCGTCACATGATGGGCCGACTCGCCGGACCTGGTCGCGATGAATTGAGCGGATTCCTTCAGGAAGAGCGCGAGCAACGGCAGGGTCAGTAACGGTCCGATACCGCCGACGTAGAAGATATGCCGCCATCCTTCATCGCCCGGGCTCACGATGCCGATCACCGCCGCGATTGCCGCGCCGAACGGCATGCCGCAATACATCGCGCCCACCGCCGTGCTGCGCTGCTGCGGCGGTACGGCCTCGGAACAGAGCGCGATCAGATTGGGCATCGCGGCGCCGAGCCCGAGCCCCGTCATGAAGCGGGCGACGAGCAAGCTTTCGAAGTTCCAGACTTGTGTCGTGGCAATCGAGAAAATGCCGAAGAGCGCCACCGACAGCATCAGCACGCGCTTGCGTCCCATCCGGTCGGCGAGGCGTCCTCCGATCGCGGCCCCCGGCAGGAGCCCCAGCGCACCGATGCTGAAGGCCCAGCCCAGCTGCGCCACTGCGAGGTGAAATTCGTGCGCCATGCGCGGGGCGGCGACGCCGGTCGATTGAAGATCGAGTCCTTCGAGCAGTGCGACGACGAGGCACAGTCCGATGGTGATGGCGCCGCTTGCGCGGCGCGATGCTGAGGTGTTCATGAAAAGTCTCCGATGTAGGTTCGGCATCGCTCTTGGTGGCGATCGTGCCGTGGGTAGGGCTGTGTTCGTTCAGACGCGCGCTTCGAGTTCGCGCTTCAGGTCCAGTGCGACATCGACGATCATGTCCTCCTGCCCGCCCACCATGCGGCGACGGCCAAGCTCGACGAGAATGTCGACAGTCTTCAGGCCGTACTTCTTCGCCGCAACTTCCGAATGGCGCAGGAAGCTCGAATAGACCCCCGCGTAACCAAGCGCCAGCGTCTCGCGATCCACGCGAACCGCGCGATCCTGCAACGGCCGCACGAGATCGTCTGCGGCGTCGAGCAGCGTGTAGAGATCAGTGCCATGATTCCAGCCGAGGCGCTCGGCTGCCGCGATGAAGACTTCGAGCGGCGCGTTGCCCGCTCCCGCACCCATGCCCGCCAGGCTCGCGTCGATGCGGTCGCACCCTTCCTCCACCGCGACAATCGAATTTGCGACGCCGAGGCTCAGGTTGTGATGCGCGTGCATGCCCGTTTGCGTGGCGGGATCGAGCAACTCCTTGAATGCGCGAAAGCGTGCGCGGATGTCGTTCATGTTCATTGCACCGCCCGAGTCGACCACATAGATGCACGTCGCGCCGTAGGTCTCCATCTTCTTCGCTTCAGCGGCGAGGTTCTCAGGCGTCGTCATGTGGCTCATCATCAGGAAGCCGACGGTGTCCATGCCGAGTTCGCGCGCGTATTCGATATGCTGCTTCGAGATATCGGCTTCAGTGCAATGGGTCGCGACGCGCACGACGCGCGCGCCTGCGTCGTATGCTGCCTTGAGATCGTGGATGGTGCCGATGCCGGGCAGAAGCAGCGTCGCAATTTTTGCGTGGCTCACGACATCCGCCGCCGCTTCGATCCATTCGAGATCGCTGTGCGCGCCGAAGCCATAGTTGAAGCTGGAGCCTTGCAAGCCGTCGCCGTGCGCAACTTCGATGCTGTCGACTTTCGCCTGGTCCAGTGCCCGGGCGATGTCCTGCACGTTCTCGAGCGAATACTGATGACGGATCGCATGCATGCCATCGCGCAGCGTCACATCAGAGATGTAGAGTTTCTTGCTCATGTCGATGCTCCTTTAAGCGTTCGCAAGCGATTGGGCCATGCGTTCGGCAGTCGCAAGCGCGGCCGACGTCATGATGTCGAGGTTGCCGGCATACGCGGGCAGATAGTGCGCAGCGCCTTCCACTTCGACGAACACGGAAGTTTTCAACCCGCTAAAGCGGCCAAGGCCCGGAATGTTGAGTGGCGCGTCGGCGGTGATCTCGTCGAACTGCACCTTCTGCTTGAGGCGATAGCCCGGCACGTAGGCCTGCACTGCTGCGGCCATCGCCTCAATCGATGCCTCGATCTTCGCGCGGTCTGCAAGTTCGGAAAGGACGTAGACCGTGTCACGCATCATGAGCGGCGGTTCAGCCGGATTGAGCACGATGATGGCTTTGCCCTTCGCCGCACCGCCCACGGCTTCAATCGCCTTCGAGGTGGTCTCAGTGAACTCGTCGATGTTGGCGCGCGTGCCTGGACCCGCCGACTTACTGCTGATCGACGCGACGATTTCCGCGTAGTGCACCTTCGCCACGCGCGACACGGCCGCCACCATCGGAATGGTGGCCTGGCCGCCGCAGGTCACCATGTTGACGTTGCGGCTTTCGATATGCGCATCGAGATTGACGACTGGCACACAGTACGGGCCGATGGCTGCGGGCGTGAGGTCGATCAGGCGGATACCGGGCTTGAGCGCACGCAGAAACGCATCGTTCTTCACGTGAGCGCCTGCGGACGTCGCATCGAAGACGAATTCGATGTCGGCGAATACGGGCAGGCGCGCGAGTCCCTGAACGCCTTCGTGGGTCGTCGCGACGCCGAGCCGCGCGGCACGCGCGAGGCCGTCCGATGCTGCGTCGATGCCGACCATCGCGGCGACTTCCAGATGCTTGCTGTGGCGCATGATCTTGATCATCAGATCGGTGCCAATGTTGCCGGAGCCGATGATCGCGGCCTTGATTTTGTCGGTTGCCATGGAAACTCCTAGTCGGTGAAAGTGGCGCGGACGCTGCCGAGTCCGTCAATTTGAGCGGTGAACGTGCCGGGTCCGGTAACAGCCACCATCGGTCCAAGCGCGCCTGTCAGCACGATGTCGCCCGCGCGAAGCGGCGTGCCGAACTGCGCCATGCGATCGGCGAGCCATACAGCTGCGTTGAGCGGATTGCCAAGGCAGGCCGAGCCGTTGCCACGTGAAAGCACCTCGCTGTCCTGCGAAAGCGTCATCGCACTGGCGGCAAGATCGAGTTCCGCGAGTGGCACAGGACGGCTCCCGAGCACGAACATCGCGCTCGATGCGTTATCAGCGACCGTGTCCACGAAGCGGATGTCCCAGTCCTGGATGCGACTGTCGACCACTTCGATTGCGGCAAGCGCGTAAGCGGTCGCGTCGATCAGATCGGCGAATGTGTGTTTCTCCAGCACGAGGTCGCGTTTTAGCACGAGCGCGATCTCCGCCTCCACCTTCGGCTGGATCAGGCGCGCGAGTGGCATCGGCGCGTTGTCGCCGTAGGCCATTGATGCGAAGAGCGTGCCGAAGTCCGGCTGGTCCACGCCAAGCTGGCGTTGCACCGCGACCGACGTGAGGCCTATCTTGCGGCCGACCACGCGCTCGCCTTCAGCGCATCGCGCGTCGACGCGGGCGCGCTGCACGGCATACGCGAGCGCGGCATCGTCGGGGGGAATCTCGCCGCGTATGGGTGCGACGGGTTGTCTTGCGTGTTCCGCATCGCGCAGGCGCGCGGCCAGTGCGAGGACGAATTGCTCATTGGACATTGAAGTCTCCTTGGGTCTCGGGTTGTGCATGCATCGCGCCGAAGCCCGCGATCCATTCGGGGATAGGCCGGTAGTAATCGAGCGACGCCCGATACGACCCGTACGCGGCGAGCACGCCAAACGCGGCAATCCAGGTGCGGATCTCGTGCGCGGACTTGCCGCCGTCGCGGGTGATCGCTGAGTTGGTCATGTCATCGACGGCGGTGATGTCGCCAGCGGCGAGCAGATCCAGAAACGCGCGGTCCCAATCGGGATTAAGCGGATGCAGCGGGCTGTCGCCGGCGGTGAACGACTTCGCTGCCGCCACCGTGCGTGCCTCTCGCGCTGCACGCGATTCGGCCGACGGGTTGCGCCCGGCGATCAGCCGCTCGGCGACCTCAGCGTTCGCACCCGCGATTTCCGGCACGGGCGGCTCGTGCGAGATGCCGCCTGAACCGATTGCCAGTACCCGCTTGGTCGTCCGCGACAGAAGGCGCCCGATCGCATCGCCGAGCAGGCGCGAGCGGCGGGAAGACGCCATCGGCGATGCGACCGAATTGATGAACACCGGTACCACCGGGTAGCGATCAAGACCCCCGGTCAGCACATCCAGTGCTTGTGCACAACCGTGATCCACCTGCATGCGGTACGACACGGACACATCCACTTCGCTCGCCAGCACGGCCTCGGCGAGCGCGAGCGCGGTGTCCTCGGGCACGTTGAGCGGACCGGCGAGACTGTTGAAATCACCGATGGCTGTCGCCGCGACGCCGATGCAGAACTGCGGCATCACGTCATAGAAAAATCCGTTGTAGTGGTCGGGTGCGAACACAACGACCAACTCGGGATCGAACGCTTCAACGCGCGCGCGAGCTGCATGCTGCGCCCGCTCCACTTCCGCGACAATCTCAGGCGCGGGATCGTGGTAACCGTGCAGCGGCGTGTGTGACAGACATTCAAGAAGGATCGGCATGTCAGGCTCCCACTTCGACTGCGACGGCCGTTTCGCACGCAACGCCATGCGCGGAATGGATGTCCCGCAAAGCGAGCGTTTGCAGCCCCAGCTTGCCGGCGAGTTCCGCGATGTCCGACGACACTTGCTGCGGCGAACACATGCCCGCGACAAAGCGGTCCGGGCGCAGTAGCACGACCGATTGCGGCACCCGCGTGAACCAGTCCTTCATCCGGCCGCTTACATCGCCGATGGCGATCACGTCTGCGGGCACGTCGTCGCGGTAGGTCAACTGCGCATCGGGCTTGGCGATCACGAAACATCCGCCGATTCGTGTCCACGTCTCGCGTGCCTCCAGCGTCAGTCCGAAAGTCGGGTCCGAACCCCATCCGATGATCGCGAAGCGATTGCCGATTACATCGTCGAGGCGCACGATGGCGCCATCGACTGAACGCACGCGCGGCTGGATGAACATGCGGCCCACAGGTGACTGGGCCGCGCGATCGCGCCCATGAACGAGACGACCGATCAACGACTCACGCTTCTCGCTCATCAGCCCGAGCATCCGGCCGAGCGCCGTATGACCGGAACGTTCGAGAAGACGCGCGAGGAAGCCGTCGCGTTGCTCGCGTTCGGCCAACAGTACGACGCCCGATTCATAACGCGGCATCGGCTTGAAGCGCATCTCGACGAAATAGCGCTTGAGCGATGGAAGCATGGCAAGCGCGCCGACGAAGCCGTCACGGAACTTGGTGCCGAGCCGACTCGTCGGCGCGAAGATGTCGCCGGCCACCTCCGACAGATGGATCATCGAACGGGCGTGCGCGCGCCGTTCCATCGTGTACGTATCGAGCAGGCGGTCGCCGGCCAGGCCCTTGATCACCATCGCCAGCTTCCAGCCGAGGTTGTTCGCATCGCGGATACCGCTGTTGTAGCCCTGTCCCTGCCACACCGGCATGATGTGTGCGGCGTCGCCCGCGAGCAGCACGCGCTTCACGCGGAACGTGCTGGCAAGACGCGCGTTGTGCGTGTACACGCGCTTCCTGATGTAATCGACCTTGTCCGGATCGGCGACCACCTTGCGGATCAACGCCGCCATGTTCTCTGGCTTCGAGAGTTCTTCTTCCGTTTCCCCCGGCATGACCATGAATTCGAAGCGCCGGATGCCGTGCGGCAACGCTGCCGACACATAGGGCCGCGCCGGGTCGCAATGCATGTAGACATGCGGTGATCCGATTGGATCATTGCGCACGTCGACGACGATCCACTGGTTCGGCTTGGTGCGCCCTTCGAACGGTACGTCGAGCAAGCGGCGCACAAAGCTGTTGCCGCCGTCCGCGCCGATCATGTAGGCAGCGCGGATCGACTTGATCGCGCCGCTCGCATCCTGCGCGTCGATCGTCACGCCGGTGTCATTCTGCGTAAAGCCCGCTACGGTGTGTCCGAACAGCACCTGTACGTGCGGAAAGAGCTGCAGCCCCTGAAACAGGATGCGGTCTGCAAGCGGCTGAATGAACGCATTGCGGCGCGACCAGCCAAATTCGTCAGTGCGTGGCTCGATTGATGCGAAACACCGGCCCGTGCGCGTGACGAAGCGCATCCAGTGGTCCGGCGTCGTATGGGGCAGCAGTTCCTCTGCAAGGCCGACCGACTGGAACACACGCAAGGCTTCATCGTCGAGGCCGATAGCGCGCGGGTAGTCGATGATCTGGTTGAGCTTTTCGATCAGCACGACGCGTACGCCCTGCAGTCCCAGATAGTTGGCGATCATCAGGCCGACCGGTCCGGCGCCGATGATGGCGATGTCGGTTGACACAATCTCGGGACGGCCGCTGACGGCCGCCGTGTCGATGGCGGGATGCATGTCTGTCTCCTAAGTTCGCGAGCGGATGGGGTCCGTGGTCGCGTCCGATACTGTTTGGTTCAGTCAGAGTCAGGAGCACATGCGTGACGTGCGTCACGCGTCTCCTTGAATAGTTGGTTTTGATGCAGTCTATGGAGCACGCCCGAACCGCTCAACAAAATCTTGAAAATGTGCATAGAATGCACATGACTGATTTAAAAGGAGATTTCAGCGGTGACGAAGTACACAAACGTTCGTGGGCTGGCGCGCGGCCTGCAGGTCCTGCGTGCACTGAATGCGATCGAAAGCGGTCGCGTCACGAGCCAGCAGATCAGCGACGCGATCGGCTTGCACCGCACGACGGTGCGTCGCTTGCTGGAGACATTGGTGGAAGAAGGGTTCGTTCGGCGCAGTGGGTCGGACGACAGCTTTCGCCTGACGCTCGACGTCCGTTCGTTGAGCGAAGGCTTCACGGACGACGAACGCATCGCGACCATCGCCCCGCCGATCATGGGTCGATTGCTCCAGCGAGTCGCGTGGCCATCCGACCTGACGACGCCCGACGGTGACGCCATGATCATCCGCGAGACGACGCATCGGTTCAGTCAGCTATCGTTTCATCGGTCGATGGTCGGCCGACGCTTGCCCATTCTGCTGACGGCTTCCGGCCGAGCCTATTTCGCGAGTTGTCCCGACGGGGAACGAGAGGACATTCTCGATCTGCTACGTTCGGGTGCCGGCGGCGATGAACAAAAGGCGCTGGCGTCGAGCGATGCGCTCGTTCGCAATCTCGTTCGACGCGTGCGCGCTGATGGATTCGGTTCGAATCACGGCGATTGGACGGCTCAGAGCAAGATCGGCGCCGTTGCGGTTCCAATCGTGTCGCGCGAGCGCGTGCTCGCGAGCCTGAACGTGGTCTTTCTGTCGCGCGCAGTCACGCTTGCGGAAGCGAAGCGCCGCTACGTACCCGAACTCAAACTGGCCGCGGACGAGATGGTGACGACACTCGAAGCCGAGGAAGATGCATCCCGGTCCGAGAAAAAACCTTCGTGAGATAAGCGCGTTGGATGGCTACTTCGGGAGGCATTGCGGCCGTTGGTGGACGGTCGCGGAACGTCCGAAACTGGCCGCAAGCACCAGTTCGGCAAACACATTCCAGGGCGGACGTTGGAGTCATCAACGGCAGGTTTTCGGCAGGTTCGGTGACGGTGTACATGGGTGCCGGCAACAACTACGCGGTCCCTCAGAGCGTACTTGACTGTATGAACCGTGGCGGCACTCCACCGTCGTGCATCGACCCGAACGACCACTTTGACTCGATCTCAACGTCCCGGGCGTCCTTAACATTCCGCCCAACGGTAACTACCCCAATCCGGCGGGCCCGGACTGGGACTGTGTGCAAGGACCGATGCTCTTCGGGACTCATGGCAACGCCGGCCGCCTTGTCGGGGCGGGTCAGAAAAGCGGGATGTTCTGGGCATTTGACGCAGATACAGGCGCCGTGCGTTGGTCCACGCAGGTCGCCCCCGGCGGACTGACAGGTGGACTGCAGTGGGGGATCGGCCAATGAAGGCTCGGATACTTATGTTGCGATATCGAACAGCGGGCTGACCGGTTCGGGTACGACGCCAGGCATTTGGCAGTTGGTGCAAGGCGGCACCACCACGTCTGGAGGCTGGACCTCAACTAACCTCAACTCGGGCGCAGTCAAGTGAACCCCTCCTGACCCGCTCGGAAGCCGCGCAGAGGCAACCGTTAGTACCGCGAATGGGGTGGTCTTCGGATGCAACCTCGACCCGAAGAATGGCACGATGTACGCGCTAAATGCCGCTAACGGGAAAGTGCTGTGGTCGTTTAATAGCGGTGGCGCGAGCAATGCCGGACCGGCGATTGCGGACGGTATGGTGTTCTGGGGCACTGGCCCGTCGAACGGAACGGGGCCGCTGAAGGTTTTCGCCTTCGGTCTATAAGTGTGCGTGATGGCTCGGGCAGCGCGATCCGATGCCGCTGGCTAATAGCGAGTCGCCTGGTGGACAATCGCACAAGTACCCCGGTTGGGCACGCAAAAACTACAGTTTCTCTCGCTATGGCCACCTGGGAATATTTTTCCAGAGCGCAATCCTGGAGGTACCAACATGCAGTGGACGACGCCTGGCTACACCGACATGTGATTCGGTTTCGAGATCACCATGTACACCGCCACGCGCTAAACCGATGGCGCGCTAGGATGATTTTGCATTGTCCCACCGCGCAAACGCCCAACTTGGGGACAAAACGACGCGTGCGCGAAGTTCGCGCGACGGAGGGAAATCAGCGCTGCGCTGTTGCGTTCCGCGCGCGAAGCCGACAGTGCCGACCAAGACGCCGGCTTCGGACGCGCCGACGCCCTCTGTCATTGCCAGCGCCACTGCTTCCTCACGGGATTCCTTCGCTTCACATTGGCAGTCTGGGGGCTTCGGTATGGGTCGCCACGTCTGGAGATCGAGCCCAGCCGTATCTTTCCGCCGGTACCATTCTGACGAGGAACAAGCCCCAGAAACGCTGCGAACTCGCGCCCCGACCTGAATGTCTTCGCATCTCCAATTGTTGCTACTAAGGCCGTTGCAGTCAGGCGGCCGATACCCGGCACTTCGGAGATCGCACGACATGCCGCTTCGTGTTTCTGCTAGGCGCCAATCCGCTTCTCGAGTTGATTGATGTCTTCCTCAAAGACGTTAATGCGACGCAACTGTTCGAGAAGGTTAAGAAGTATCGATCGTGGCAGTGTGTCTTCGAGTTCTGCCATGCGCTCTCTGATCTCGTCGAGTCCTGCTACGCGTCCTGCGCGAAACGTAACGCCGAATTCATACAGCAACCCGCGCAGCTGATTTATCTGCATCGTTCGAAACTTGACGAGCAACGAGCGCATACGATGAAGGCTTAGCATCACTTGCTGATCCTCTGTCTTGGCGGCAACGGTGCGCGTGCCGGGTTGCCGCACTGCAGTCCAGATTGCCCGGGCGTCCGCCGCGTCGGTCTTGTTCGTCTGCACGAAAGGTCGAATGAATTGGGCGTGTAATAGCACCACCTCGTGTCCGAGCGCGTGAATCTTACGCGCCCACCAGTGAGCACTTCCGCAAGCTTCGAGAGCGACGCGACCGGCGGGGCGCTGCGCCAGAAACGCAATTAAATCGTCACGTCCGAACTTCCGATTCGCGATCTCGCCAGTTTGGGCGTCGACCCAGTACATCTGGAACACCCGTTTTGCAATGTCGAGTCCGTATGTCGTAGCATTCATCTGGGGTCTCCGTTCCATAAGTGGTTGTGTCGCAACTCCACTAATGGCACATTGATGCCGTTCGGTCCTGGAGGCCCTCAATCGTGCCCAATTCCCCGGAGGGAGGGCGGTGTCCATTCCATCTCGACCCTTATGCGACATTCGGCCCGTCGCATTTAGTGGCCGGAGTAGACTGCAAAGAAGACACGCGCCAAGGGCCGAGAGCTGCAAATCACGTCGCGCGATCCCCGCGTTCCACCCGATGCGAAGTAGCCTTGCCGCGTGTCGGCGGAACCGTCGGCCACACGATTTGCGTTGCCCGGTCAGCCGCTCCGCTGCCGAACCACGCGGCTGCGCTGCGCCTGCGCTTCCTTGAGAAGGTGGTAGGACGCGTAGTACTTGTAGATGTTTCGCACATACGTGGTCGTCTCGATGCCGATCTTCTCGGCCACCACGATCTCCACGTTGTTGAACCAGACATCGGAATTGAGTCCGCGGGCGGCAGCCTCCTTGCGCATCTTCGCGATGTTTCCCGGTCCGGCGTTATAGCTGGCAAAGGCGAATAGCGGCCGGTCCACCTCGGAAAAATGGGCATCCTGGAAGTAGCGGGTCATCAGTTGATCAAGATACTTCGCGCCGGCATGAATGTTCGACTGCGTAACCTTGATGTCCCCAACGTTGAGTTCTTTCCCTGTGGCCGGCATCAGTTGCATGATGCCGACCGCGCCCACCCGACTCTTCGCATCCTGATTGAGCTGCGATTCCTGAAACCCTTGGGCGGCGAGCATCAGTGGATCGAAATCGTATTGCTGGCCATACTTCTCAAAATACGCCACCGTCTGTCTGAAACGTTTGAGTTCGGCACTCTCCGTGTTGTTGTGAATCTGCTTCGCACCCTGCACGTACTGCTTGAGGCGGATCTCCGCTACGCTTTGCTTCCTGATTAACTTCTCATAGAAGTCGCCGATCACCGCCTTTAACTGGGGGCTATTCTTGCGAATGGCCCAGCCGACGACGCCGCCCTCCCGCACCGTCATGTTCTCGTGCACCTTGACGTTCGGCAGCATCTGCGCCCACATGCGCGCCTTCCAGTCATCGACGACCAGGATCTGAAGCAGGCCCACGTTCAGCATCTCCATCGCGTCTTCGTCCTCGAGCGCGTCCGGTAGCAGCACGATTCGCATCGGTGGCTTGCCCGCCTGCCGGAAGCGGTTGTTCAGTGCGATCAGGCTTTCGTAATAGCTGCTATGGCGGCGAACGTCGACGGTCTTGCCCTTCAGGTCACCGAGTGTGGACAGCGCGGGTGACTTCGGACCGGTCAGAACGAGTTCATGCGTCGGCTTGAGCGCGTGTGCGGTAACAAAGTCGGCCTGTTTCAGGCGATCCTCAGTCACCGTCAGATTGCCGGCCGCGATATCGCCGACGCCTTCCGCGAGCCCGGGCAATAGCCGGTCGCGTGTTGTCGGGATCATGATGACTGTGATCGGGCGCTTGCCGAGGCGATCGGCATAGCTCTTGTTGACGAATCGTTCAAAGTCACGCACGGTATCCGCGGTTACCCCACGCTCGTGTCCACGATCATTGAAGTACAGCGTGCGGCTAAAGGGAGCGAGAACTCGAATCATGCGACGCTCGAGCATCGCGTCGAAGTCTCCGCGCCAAGGCTTGTTGGTCAGATCGATGCGGCGCGTCTCACTCGCAGGAATCGGCGGGGACGCTGTCGGTGATGCTGACGCCGACGATGGCGCGGAAGCCGGCTGAACCGCGGCGCAAAGCGCGCTCCATAAGCAGAGCGAAGCTCCAAACAAGCCTGATAGCAGCCACGCACGAGCGAAACGCATCATACACACCGAACTTTTTTCAGCTTTGCGCCCGGTCCGTTTGGACCGTCGTTGCACGAACGCAATCATCTGAGCTTTCGAGGTTCTTTTTGCGTACCCGCCCCTCGATTCTTACAGCATAGTTGCGCATGAAAACGGTTCAAGCCTTCAGCGTGACAGCACCCCTCTGTCGGACGTGTCGCCGATCGACAAGGTCGCAAAGTCGCCAGAGGCGTTTCTGGGGTGACATCCGTGACCAACAAACTGAGCGTCGAGAAGCCCTTCTGCGGTCAGTAGGCCGGGGCTCGCGTAAACAGTGCAGCGCATCATCCGGCCTTCGGATAAGGTTGCCGCACTGGCCGAATTCAATACCCAGTTTGCGCGCGGCCAAGGTCAGCAATACGCTCGATATCTGCCATTTGCAGACGATAGCGAAAGGCCGTAGATGGCCGCACTGAGCCCGACAACGACCGACTCAGGACGACCCGACGGAGCCGCTCGGACAAGTTTTACCACCGTCCGCTCCGGGAGCGACATGAGACGACCGCGGATAACGCGTCGGCCTTTATCTCGTCCACCATCACGGAAAGTGGCGGATCGCTGACGCGGTCCGACCATACCGCGACCCGACGGCGTGACTCCGAAAACGTTGGGAGAGCACCCCAAACCGATGCAGACGCATCCGTTGACTTGCAGCAGACACCTCGTCGACGATCCACAGAATTCGAATTCAGGAAAACAGGTCAGTCAGCCTTAGGCACGCACGCTCGACGCAGCCGATGGAAAGTCTTCACGGCGCTCCGCCCATTTCAGGATCGCATCCAGTGCCGGGCCAGGGCCGGAATGGAAAAATTCCGGCTATCGCTTTGCTGGAGCGGGTTCGTGGAATTTTGCCGGTACCGATACCACCAAAAATACCACCGGGCGTGGGTACTAGGTCATTCACGTGTTTTTGGCTAGCCATTCTGTCTTTTGCATATGTGTCATGTCGAGACTCCGCTTGACACGTATTGGGCCGTATTCGACCCAAAGAGGGTGCCGACGGCCTCGTCTAGACTGCTTCTCAGGGGAAGATCGGTGTCGTGGGCTCCGCGCCTTCGAGATCGGCCTTCGGAAAATGCTGCGCGACCATCTGCTCGATCTCATGTTCGCGCGATGCAGGCACGTCGGCCATGATAAGAGCTGGCCATCACGTATGGCGCCACGAAGCGCTCGAGTCGTGCATTTGGTTCGTCGACGCCGATCATCGCGGCCGTCCATGGCCCGAAGCCCGCACCCGCCAACGACAATGCGATGACGGCGCCGCCCGCAATAGCGAAGTCAGCGGGAGGAAAGACCAGCGCCACGAGGCCGAGAAGCACTCCAGTCGCACCGCCGAGCGCCACGCCGCGTTCGAGCGAGTGCACGACGTCGCTGCTTTGCAGCAAGGATGCCTCGGGTAACTGTTCGAGTGCGACACTGTGATTCGCGAGGATATGGATATGTCGCGATGTGATCCGCGCCTGCAGCAACTCGTCGTACGCACGTCGCACACGTGAACAGACCCTAAACACCCAGCGCCCTTGGAAAACGGGCGCCTCGGCAACCAATGTTGGAGGCGGCCGTTTTGCATTGCATCGCGGCAAGGGACTCCTCCACTCGCGCGATCCGTATAGGGGGCGGGCTTCCCCTGGCGCTGTCTTGCACGATGCAGAGGAGAGGACTACCTTTGCTTTAGAGCCGCATACAATGTTCAGCGAAGCGGTCCTGGCAGAACTGCCGGCGCAGGCAGTACGAAGTACGGCAAGGCGGCACAACGACGCCAGGAGCCTTTATTGTTAGCGGCTCCAGCGAGTGACGCGCAGCGAGGTGACCTATGTCGCTTGCGATTGCCCTGTTCCTGATCATCGTATTGGCGGTGGGGTTTCACTTTGCCAGTCCCTGGTGGATCACACCAATCGCGTCGAACTGGGTGCGCATGGACGACATGCTGACGATCACGCTCGTCATCACCGGCGCGCTCTTCATCGCGATCAACCTGTTCATCGTGGTCGCACTGGTGCGCTACCGCAACCGCAGGGGTCATCGCGCTGCTTACGAGCCGCACAACAGGCGGCTGGAATGGTGGCTGATCGGCCTGACCACTGTCGGCGTAGCAGCGTTGCTGGCACCGGGGCTCTTCGTCTACGCAGACTTCGTACGGCCGCCGCCCAACGTGCTGCAGATGGAAGTGCTCGGCCAGCAATGGCAATGGCGCTTCCGCTTTGCCGGCCCCGGAGGCAAGCTGGGCACGACGGACGTGCGCTACATCAGCAACGACAACCCCTTCGGCCTGAACCCCGCCGACCCCAACGGCCGTGACAACTACCTGATCGAGACGCCAGAGGTACACCTGCCGCTCAACCGGCCGATCCAGGTCTTGACACGGTCGCGCGACGTGCTGCACGACTTCTACGTACCGCCGTTCCGTGCGCGCATGAACATGGTGCCCGGCATGGTGACGACCTTCTGGTTCACGCCGACCAAGGCAGGGCGTTACGACATCCTGTGCGCGCAGCTTTGCGGTATCGGGCACTCCAACATGCGCGGCGTGGTCGTGGTGGAAGACGAAGCATCGTTCGCGCGCTGGCTGGCGAAGCAGAGCACGTTCGAGCAGCGGCAGCAGGCCAAGGTGCAGGCCGCAACCGCCGCGGCAGGCGGCAGCGCCCAGGCGCTTGCTGACCAGGGCAAGGCGCTCGCAGCGGCCAAGGGCTGCATCGCCTGCCATACCGTAGACGGCAGTCCGCTCGTGGGCCCCACCTGGAAGGGCCTGTACGGCAAGACCGAAACGATGGCCGACGGCAGCACCGCGAAGGTGGACGAAGCCTATCTGCGCGCCTTCATCCGCGACCCGAAGGCCCGCGTCGTGAAGGGCTTCGCACCCATCATGCCGACCTTCGACCTGAGCGAGCAGGAGCTGACCGCGCTGGTGACCTACATCAAAGCGCAAGGCGGCCCGGCCGCCAGCAGCGCAGCCCAACCCTAGCGGAGCAGACGCAATGCCTTACGCACACACCGACCACGGCCCGCAAAGCTTCTGGACCCGCTATGTCTGGAGCCAGGACCACAAGGTCATCGCCGTGCAGTATTCGTTGACGGCCATCGCCATCGGCCTGGTCGGCCTTGTGCTGTCGGACCTGATGCGGTTGCAGCTCGGCTTTCCGGGCAAGTTCAGTTTCATCGACGCCAACCACTACTACCAGTTCGTCACCATGCACGGGATGATCATGGTGATCTACCTGCTGACGGCGCTGTTTCTGGGCGGCTTCGGCAACTACCTGATCCCGCTGATGCTGGGCGCGCGCGACATGGTGTTCCCGTTTCTCAACATGTTGAGCTACTGGGTCTACCTGCTGGCCGTGCTGGTGCTAGTGGCGAGCTTCTTCGTGCCAGGCGGCCCGACCGGCGCTGGCTGGACGCTGTATCCACCCCAGGCCATCCTGCCGGGCACGCCGGGCGTGGAATGGGGCATCGTGTTGATGCTGGTGTCGCTGGCAATCTTCATCGTCGCGGCAACGATGGGCGGCCTGAATTACGTCACCACCACGCTGCAGGCGCGCACGCGCGGCATGACGCTCATGCGCATGCCGCTCACGGTGTGGGGCATCTTCATCGCGACCATCCTGGCACTGCTGGCGTTTCCGGCGCTGTTCGTGTCGGCGGTGATGATGCTGCTCGACAGGGCACTCGGCACCAGTTTCTTCATACCGGCCGTGGTGTCGATGGGGCAGACGCTCAAGCATGCCGGCGGCAGCCCGCTGCTGTTCCAGCACCTGTTCTGGTTCTTCGGGCATCCGGAGGTCTACATCGTCGCGCTGCCGGCCTTTGGCATTGCGTCGGACCTCATCAGCACGCACGCGCGCAAGAGCATCTTCGGCTACAAGATGATGGTGTGGGCCATCGTCGTCATCGGTGCGCTGAGCTTCGTGGTCTGGGCGCACCACATGTTCATCGCCGGCATGAATCCGTACTTCGGCTTCTTCTTTGCCACCACCACGCTCATCATCGCCATCCCGACCGCCCTCAAGGTCTACAACTGGGTGCTGACGCTGTGGCGCGGCGATATCCACCTGACCGTGCCGATGCTGTTTGCTATCGGTTTCATCAGCACTTTCGTCCTGGGTGGGCTGACCGGGCTCTATCTCGGCAACGTGAGCGTGGACATTCCTCTGTCGAACACGTACTTCGTGGTGGCGCACTTCCATATGGTGATGGCCGTGTCGCCGATCCTGGTGGTGTTTGGCGGCCTCTACCACTGGTATCCGAAGGTGACGGGCCGCATGCTCAACGACACGCTTGGGCGCGTGCACTTCTGGGTCACCTTCCTCGGCACCTATGCGATCTACTTCCCGATGCACTATCTCGGCATCCTGGGCATGCCGCGGCGGTATTACGCGTATGAGGGCATCAGCTTCATTCCATCTTCGGCGCAGACGCTCAACACGTTCATCACCGTCATTGCGCTGATCGTTGCAGTGGCGCAGTTGCTGTTCCTGTTCAACCTGGCGTGGAGCCTCGCGCGCGGCAAGCGTGCCGACGGCAACCCTTGGCGGGCCACCACGCTGGAATGGCAGACGCCGCAAACGCCGCCAGTGCATGGCAACTGGGGCGCCGCGCCGCCCGTCGTTTACCGCTGGGCGTACGAATACAGCCCGACGGGGCAGGAGCAAGATTTCGTCCCGCAAAACCAGCCGCCTGCGACGGCGCCTGAACCGGCCGCCCACCCGACGCTTCAACCCGGAGAGGCACGCGAATGATCACACTGCGCCGCTCCTTCGTTCCTGACGCGCCACCTGTGTCGCCGAATGCGAGCCGCATCGGCCTGATCGTCTTCATGGCGGTGGCAACGACATTGTTTTCACTGCTGCTGTTCGCCTATGCAATGCGTATGCGCGAGCCCGACTGGCAGCCGATCCCGCATCCGGCGCTGCTGTGGTGGAACACCGGCGCGCTGGTGCTGGCAAGCATTGCCATGCAGCTTGCCCGGCAGATCACCTTGCACCGCGCGGCGTGGCTGGTGTCAGGCGGGGTACTGGCGGCCGTGTTCGTGATCGGACAACTGACCGCCTGGCGCATGCTGTCGGCGGTCGGGCAGACCGTCACCGTCAATCCTTCCAATAGCTTCCTCTACCTCCTCACCGGCCTGCACGGGTTGCACGTGCTGGGCGGGCTGGTGGCCTGGGCCGTGACGATCGCGCTTCTCAAGCGAGCGGACCCCTTCCGCGCCCACCGCGCCATCGCGCTTTGCGCCATCTACTGGCATTTCCTGCTGGCTGTCTGGCTCGTGCTGCTGGCGGCGATGTGGTGGATCACCCCAGGGTTCGTCGCTGCCATCTGCGGGCCGCTGTATGGAGCAGCTCCATGACCACACCCACGCTCCCCACCGAATCGGCTGCCACCACGCCCACCGACGCTGGGCCTAACGGCTGGCGCGGCTTCGTCACCGACTGGTCGGCCGACCGCGAAGCCTTCAAGGTGCCGTGGGGCAAGGCGATGATGTGGATCTTCCTGCTATCGGACACCTTCATCTTCAGCAGCTTCCTGATCGGCTACATGACGGTGCGGATGTCGACCACGGTGCCGTGGCCTGACACTTCCAAAGTGTTCGGGCTCACGGTGGGCGGCGTGGAAGTGCCTTTGCTGCTGATCGCCATCATGACGTTCATCCTGATCAGCAGCAGCGGCACCATGGCGATGGCTGTCAACTTTGGCTACCGGCGTAACGCAAAGCGCGCCGCCGCACTGTTGCTCGCGACCGCGCTGCTGGGCGCAACCTTCGTATCGATGCAGGCCTTCGAATGGACCAAACTGATCGTCCATGAAGGTATCCGCCCCTGGGGCAACCCGGTGGGCGCGGCGCAGTTTGGCGCATGCTTCTTCATGATCACCGGGTTCCACGGCTTTCACGTGAGCTGCGGTGTGATCTACCTGCTGCTGATCGCACGCAAGATCCTGCAGCCGGGGTTCACCGAGCACGGCAACTTCCAGATCGTGGAGATTGCCGGCTTGTACTGGCACTTCGTCGACCTGGTGTGGGTGTTCATCTTTGCGCTGTTCTATTTGTGGTGAGGCAGACCATGGACCACACCGATCCCGCCCGTCGACCCGACGCCGCGCACGGCCAGCAGCATCCGATCGGCATCTACCTGAAAATCTGGGGCCTGCTGTTCGTACTGAGCACGATGTCGTACATGGTGGATTACTTCCACGTGCAGGGCCTGCTGCGCTGGGCGCTGATCGTCGTGCTCATGATCGCCAAGGCCGGGCTGATTGTGTCGATTTTCATGCACATGATGTGGGAGCGGCTGGCGCTGGTGTACGCCATCCTGATGCCGCCCTTGGGCCTGCTGGTGCTGATGGTGCTGATGGCTGCCGAAGCGCATCACACCTTCGGCATGCGGGAACTCTTCTTCCACTGACCCCTGCGCCGACCGTTCCTCAGGCGAGTGCCTGGAACGCACCGCTCTGAATACAAAACGACCCGACAAATGCCGGGCCGTTTTTGTTTCCTGGCTCGCTGAAAATCTCAGCGAAAAACACCTTCAAATCAGGCGTGCTTCTCGCTGAATTCGTTGAGCAGCTCAGGCTGCTTGAGCGGATCGAAGTCGGCCCACCGCCCTTGTTGCCAGCGGCCGGTCGCGCGTTCGATCGCCGCGCCTCCCGCATCGCGCAGCACCCGTGCGGCGTCCAACTGGCTGTCCGGCGACACGTGTACGGCCACCAGCACGCCGGAATCACGGGTTCCTTCGTCGCCGGCTTCACGCGTGCGCATCACCGCGCCGACCAATGAACCGACATACGCACCCACCCCGGCCGCGATCAGCGACATGATAAGCGGCGCCGAAAACGCCGCGAAGATCCCGACGCCGACCACGGCGCCAACCGCTGCGCCAATCGTGATGCCCATCTCGGCACCCTTCGGCGACTCCGTCGCGTCTGTGTCGGCGCTGATAGCGCCGCCGGGCCGAAAACGTGCGTGCTGGCCGACCGGATTGACGAAAAACAGTGTGACGTCCTCCTCGACAAAACCGGCATTGAAGAGCCGTTGCGCCGCGTTTTCAGCGGCGGGGAATGTCGTAAAGCGTGCTGCGACGATGAGTGACATGTGGCCTCCGTCCATCGTTGACTAGCGGTTGCAGACTATGGCGCCCGCCTCACCCGCGCCGAGACAGGGGTGCATGCGGTGGCACGCGCCGGGACTATGCCGTGATGCCGCGATCGGATTCCATGCCGCCCACTCTGAACAGTCCGCTATGTAACACTACTCCTTTGCCGCCGTTCTGGTCGATCAATTCCGCGCAAACCGAGCGGATAGGATTGCGGCCGTTGTCGAAAGCAGCCATTAAGGCGGATTCCAGCGCGGAATGGACGCCGAAATGAACTTCCAGCGCCTCGGCGGTAATTGCCGCACTCAACCGGCTCGCCGTCGACGGGCGCCGTAAAGCGCAGTGTTTGAAAAGACTAATTATCGATCCGCTGACAGGTCTGCCGCGGCCAACAACTGACGTGCCTCAAGGGCCTCCTGCGCATACAGTTCATCACGCCACGTCGTCGCCAGAACGAGGATCATCCGTCGGGGTGTCGATAGCCATGCGACGCTATCAGTCTCGCGAGTTGGAGGACTAGAATGAATTATTCGAATCAATCGGGAGACAAATTGTGCAACTTCACATGGATTCCCATCATTTCACACACGGCCAGCCCGACTGGCGGGCAGCCGTGCTGGCAGGCGTCATTGCAGGCGTTGTGTTCCTAGCGTTAGGGGTCATCCTGATGGCACTGATGACGGAAGGAAGTGTGCTGGAGCCCCCACGCATGGTCGCCGCGATCATTCTGGGGCGAGGCGCATTGCAATCGCCGCAAGCATTCTCAATTGGCATCGTGCTCGCGGCCTTTGTGGTGCATTTTGCCCTTGCAATCGTATTCGCGCTTGTCCTCGGTCTGATCATGACGTCGTTCAACCTTGACTCGAGCATGTGGATGGCTTCACTGGCGGGTGGCGCTTTCGCTGTAGCCGTTTACCTGATTAATTTCTACGGCATGACACGGTTCTTTCCGTGGTTCGCAGAAGCGCGCAACTGGGCCAGCCTGTTCAATCACATCGTCTTCGGTATCGTGGCGGCGAACCTGTACATGAGACTGGAGCGCAACGCATCCGCTAGGGTCAAGGCGGACGCGGGCGGCCCGTCGTAGTCCGGTGCCGTGTTGATCGACCGGTCTCCAGAGCAGAAAAGGCTCGCCGCGCAACAACATGAGCGCCTCGTCGAGATCGTCATGCTCGGCCGCTCCGGTGATAGCGCCGGTCGACATGTGCGAGGATGCTGCGCGATAGACGCGGCGAGCACCGCCGGCACCGTCGCGACGAACGGCACGCAGATGAAGTGCCACAGGTAGATACCGCAGCGAGCGGAACGGTGACATCGCAAGCGGCGTGGACGCTGGCGGCATGCGCATTGCGCGTCACGAATGGCACCACGACGCGGGACTTTGCATCATGTACGCATACTTCAGGCGTTCGTACGGGCCTGGCCCTTTCGACGGCGAGGGAGGTCTACCGAGCCGGGAGTGGCGCATCAAGCGCAACTGCTCCCTCACGCCGCGGCAGTCGCTCGCCGCGACCGTGTTCCTCATGGCGCTCGACCTCGCGATCGGCGTGGCAGCGGCATTCGCATTCGGCGCGTGGCTCACGCTTCCATTCTCGATGCTTTGCGCCGTGGCCGTCGGCACCGCCTTTATCGCCTACTCCAGGCACGCGACGGACGGCGAGGTGCTGACGTTCGCGCCCCCGTTCGTGATCGTCGAAGTACACGAGCGCGGACGCCGCACGATTTATCGGATGATCGCGGCCCGCTTGACCGTGTCTGTCGGCGACAGCGATGGCGCCGTCTACCTTTGCGACGGCTGGCAGCGTATTCCCGTCGGACGGCAACTGCCTGCCGCCGCCCGCGCGGAGTTTGTGCGTCAATTGCGCCGCTTTATCTTGGCCGACTGTTGACATGCCGGCCGATGATCGCCCGGCATGTCCGATCGGCCTTACAGCAACACGCCCAGCGCCCCGACGATGCCGATGCCGCACGCGATGCTCACGCCAATGATCGGCGCCACGCGAAATGCGCCGCGCACTCGCTCTGCAGCGGGCAACACAGTGCCGCTCGCCAGCGCGATCAGCATCCTGCAACCAACAGCAGCAGCAAAGCGTTGAGCACCTGGGCGACGATGTTGAGCGACAGAGGGTCCGGCACGCGCGCGACGAACACCACACTGCGGTCACCGTTGACCCCGTAGAACCGTCGCGCCTCGAACAGATGCAAGGCCAGTGAACGGCGCTAGCCCGCGATTTCACCGAAGCCCCACGCGAGGGCGAGGGACGACACGAGCGCCGCCACCATCGTGGCGCCGAGCGCGCCCATACAAAGACCGCCCCGCCCAGCAGCGCATAAAGCGCGTCGGCGATTTGTCCGACGTCATGCAGCGGCACATGTCCGGCGTTCTTCGCTCCGCCATCGTGACCAGCACGGCTGCGGTCAGCAACTGGGTCAGCACGGCATCGAACGCGGTATCGCGACGCTCGGCATCGCGGTCTGCGGCCGACAGGCCCCTTTCGACGACCGCCGACAGTGATAGGGGGCGCTTCAGAAAACGGAAAGTAAAGCACGTTAGCGACAGGCGATCGTCGCAAAACCGACCCACAGCGGGCATTGTCGCTCAGGGTCCAAAGGCCGATGACCGATCGTAAGCGGACGTTGCGTGTTGAGGTCGAAGAGCCAGCGGGTGGCGCGCTCGTTCGGGTGAAGCCGCCACCATCTCTATGCACCCCTTTGAATCTCACAGGGACCATCGGCACACGATGGCGACCCGCTCGTCAGCACGAACGGCATCCATCCAATCATGCAAGACTACAGAACAATCGCGCACAAGCTCCAGAGCAACATGCACTGAACCCGAGCACTAGGGACGACGTATGGCCTTCACGAACGAGGGAAGCAAAAGAAGAAGGCCGCCAATTATGACGAGCGCTCAAAACACGAATTGCCCCCGATCAGTAATGCCTACCGCCTTATGCTTTTCAAGAACTTGAGCCGTAATATGCCAAGTTCCATATGTCTCGCCCGTTGAGATGGCCAGTCACCCCTTGGAAGCGGCCGCTCGTGTTGTCAACGCGATCGGCCGCAATTGGCCGAACCCGGAAGATCAGACCAGTCGATGCCGAATGAATCGAGGCGGCTCGCGAACTTCAGCACACGACCCGTCTGAGACATTCGCCGAATGCAGACCGGATGTCTGCTTATGAGAGGGCGCGGCACAGATAGGTGCACGCTTGGCGGTGCGGGCAAAGTAACGTTTCTTCGAATGCGGCGAGAATGGATCGCAAATACCGCAACCCCATTTAAATTATCTTGCTCGTCCGCTGACTTGAGCCTTGTCTTCAGTGGCCATCGCCTGACTACGCCAGTGGTATGCTGTGCGGAAGCCAATTACGCTTCCCACTCTAACTAACACGGGACCCGGGGAAATGAACAGCAAGGAACTGAAGGTCGAGATCGTCAGCGTCCACGATTCTGCCATGCCGCTCTGCGCCAATGCCGCGATCTTAGTAAAGGCGCTGATTGCCGATCCAGCATTTACATTGAAGGGTGGCCGCTTAACGCATGCTGGGACGTTCAATTGCGAGTACTCATCGATCGATTGGTTCAAGATCGAAGATAAGCTTGGCATTCTCCACAGCTTTAGATTTGTTTCTGAAGGGGATATAGATCAGAACAACTGCGATGCGTTTTCGAGCATGCTCCGTGCATTTCGCACGAATCTCCGGACTCTGGAAGCTGCTCGAATTGAAACATTGTGGGATGACGTCAGTTTTAGATATTGCCGTCTCGCATATCCGGTGATATTGAACACAGAAAACCTAATGCGCCGGTTAATAACTCAATTTATGTTGAAGACACTTGGCGCAAAATGGATAGAGGTTTCTGCCCCAAAAGAAGTGCGAGAACAGCTTGGAAAGGCAAAGCGGGGCTCCGACGACGCGGATCCGCTTCATGACGTTGATTTCGACACGCTAATAGATTATCTTACGAAGCCATATGCGAGCGATACCGCTGAGTCCATGCATAAGTACATACGGGGGCTAAATCCAGCTAGCTTGGACGCCGCGAAGGCAAATATCGATCAACTCAAGGCGATGATCCCGCAATCGAATTGGTCTCGCTATTTCTCGCAGATAGTCGAATGCGAAGACACCTTGCTTCGCAGTAAGTGGGGCGAACTTTATTTGCTCCGATGCAAAGTGGCGCACAACACCTATCTCAGCGCCCAGGAATTCGAGCGTGTATTAAAACTAGCTAACGATTTGGATTTAATCATATCCAGCGCTATCGCAAAGCTTGAGCAAGTCAAGATCAGTGTCAAAGCCGCTGCAGAACTGCAGACAATGGCAACCCAGTTGTCGGAAGATGTCTCGAATGTCACGCCGACGGAATTGATCTACGCGTCTTATGCGGGCGACGATACTCGACGCGACGGTGTCCGCTTTCGTCGGCGCCTCCACCTGGAAATTAACCGAACAAGGGACGTTTTGCGAGCAGTGGCAGTGGAGCTGGGCGAGCCGCTTCCTTTGGAAAATACCCTAATCGACTTGCAGCGCATATTGCTTCGCTGCGGTGCGATAAATCTTGAAGAAAGTAACATTATAGATCGCGCGACAGAAATTATTTATAGCCGAAATTTGGAATATCCGCCGGCTGCCTACAAAGAAACTTTGGCCGCACTTTATACGTTATCCGCAACAAAAGCCGGTCAATTCCTTCCGTCGCGAGCGATACGGCGCGAGGCCCCGGGTGTCAGTGCCGCGCAGATACGCGCAAATGGGGGCGAGCCGTCATGACTGCTTATGGGCGCGCTACGAGCTAGGAGGACGTTTCGATTTCTATCGGCACCAGGGCTTGCCAACCGCCCCAATGCAGACTGCCTGAACATTGCACGAGCGACAGCTCTTGGGCCGATTTTTGCCGGATGGCGATCGGGCGGTAAGCGACCCGACACGGCCCTTCAGGTTTCTCGAAAGCGGTCGTTCGGCATCACTGAGCTTGCCGAGCTTAGTTACCCTGCGGGTAGCGCATGTGTCGCGACGGAACCGTGCGATCTGGTCGCGACACATGCGCTCAGCCAAGCGTCACGTCGACGCGATGCGACTCTGACACCGTCGACACCAGTTCGTCTATATGTCGCGCCCCGTTTAGATAGTCCCACGCTTGCCATAAAGACGCGAGACGCTGCGCCGTATCCCCGACACGCACGACTGATGCAACCGCTTTCATCGACATTTCGAATGTCGAAATCGAGTTCGGTGCTCATGTCTGTCCTTGAATGTGAGTTATGCCACACCCGTATAGGACGGCTCGCTCGGGTATTGCGCCTGCGTTGCCCAACGAACAGTTGCCGATGGACGCAGCGCTAGACTCGGCCCACCCGGACATAACGAATACAAAGACCATGAGAGCATCTTTCGCGGCGATAACGGTTACGACGGCGGTTGTCTTGTTCACGGGGTGCGCGGGAACTCCGACGGCCGGCAACAAGACGGAGGCAGGTCATGCGGCATCCAGTCAGGTGTCGGCGAGCTCCGATCGCCTGGTCCTGACAATCCATACGGATCCGGAGGGGGCCGACATTTTCTCGGGCGGTCACTATAACGGAGTGTCGCCCTGGGCCGGACCATTGGATCCTCTTTCTGAGTATTCGAAGGCTATCGGTATCGTGAGCACTGAGATCACCGCGGTATGGCCTAACGGAGTCATATGGGACGGAAACGTGATTACGTCGATGCCTCCGGGGCACCCGCTCAAGACCGCGACCGTGTCGCTCAAAGAGCCAGCGACGCAGGATGGTCCGTACCAGACGTCGCTGCGTGTTCGGATGATGGCGCCGCTCTTTGCGCTGGAGGACCAACGACTGCGTGCTAAAGCGAAACAGGCGTATGAGCAGGAGATGGCGCAGATGCGGGCTCGCCAGCAGGCGGCACAGCGGCAGGCGCAGATCGAGGCTCAGCAGCAGGCCCAGCAGGAGCGGCAGGCGCAACAGACGAACTCCGGCCCGTCAGGTGCAGATATCCTCCTTATGATGCTTGGAGGTTTCGTAACAGGTTTTGCGCAAGGTCTGAACAACCATCCGGCGCCTGTCATGGTGGATTGCACATCCAATGCGGAAGGAAAAACGATCCGCACAAGTTGCTATTAACGTCCCCCGTATGCTTGCGAGCATACGCGAAGCTGCACAATTGTCAGGCACTTGCCGGCCCTGTATAGCGGTCTGTCAGCTTTCTCCACAGCCGATGCTCAACACGGTCAGTTATCCGGTGTATGAACGATCTATTTAACGCTGCGCCTGGGAGCACGATTGAAGTGGATCATCCGCAACCGGCAATTTGCGGGTTCGTCTACGCGACAACTCGGATAACCAGCAAACGGTCTTCAACGTCGATTTCATGTACGAACTGCGCCGAGTGAAGCTTTATGCCGGCTGGCTGCATTCACAAGACAACACGGGCCTTGTTGATACCTTGCTTGCTGAACAGCCAATTCCAGACATCAGCCGGTTGAAGAGCCCGAACCGGATCGATGACGGGCCGTTCACGGGATTTGCTTGGCGAATCACAGCACCGTTGCTGCTGTCCACCGCGTTCTACTACGATCACATGCGGAACGCAGCGACGGCTAGCGGTATGTTGGGCAGCGGAAGCCGATATACCGTAGTTGAACTGGCCGAGTGTGAACTGTCAAAGCGCACCGAGATTTATGGCACTGTAGATTTCAATAGGGTGACAGGTGCCGCAGACGTGGAATTGCCGGGGCGGAGTAATCAGACCGGGGTTGCGATAGGGATGCGAAGTTTCTTCTGACCTGATAGTGTCGGTTAAACCGACAGATGGAAATGTCAGGTTCCCTTCGCGGCTTTCGAGAAGGCTTCGGCGAGTTTGTCGAAATGTCGTAAGGCCGCAGGTGTCAGCCCGATCTGTTTGCGCCGCGCGTCCTCCGTGTCACTGAGCATGATCCAACCCTTATCGCGCATGGACGTTATACGAGCGTGCAATGTGGCGGGCGAGCCAAGTTCGCTCCTGGCCATCATGTCCCTGACTGACAGTCGGTCTTTGGTTTGCGACGCGCGGGCGACGAATTCGAGAATCCGCTCTTCCAGCGGGTCAAGCGACGGCAGCGAGGGCAAGCCTCGGATTGCTTCTGTCAATTGCAGAAACCGGAGATAGAGGTCGGCGGGTCGCGTCATTGTTTAAGCTCAACGTACGAGGTTAAAGGCACTCTGACATATTGGCGGGCTATCATTCGCGCCGCTCGGTACTGGATAGGTGCGATTTTAACTCGATGTCTAGCTTACGTTTACATTTCTGGTCGGTGGTCGGCACTGCCGTCGTGTTCATCCTGTCGCTGTGGCTCAATCAGGAAATCTTTACTCACACCGAGTTCGTGCGCGGCGTGAACTGGATTTACCTCCCATCCGGCGTCAGACTTCTGAGCACGTTGCTGTTAGGCGGGGATGGTGCGGTCGGCCTGCTGATTGCGAGTTGGCTTGTTGACTTCTTCTACTTCTTTCCGCACGACCCCGTCCGCTCGTTTGCCGGTGGGATTATCGCGACGGTTGCGCCGTACGCCGTGTACAGGTTGGCGCTGGAGCGCTACAACTTACGTGCGTCTTTGACTAATCTCACAGCGAAGCGACTTCTCGTCCTGGCGCTCGCGTATTCGATTGCCAATCCTCTGTTGCATCACATCTGGTTCTTCTTGCAGGGCGATACGCAGAACATAGTGACCCGGTTTTTCGCGATGTTCGTGGGCGATCTGGCCGGCGCGCTGATCATGCTGTATGCAATGAAGGCATTGCTGTCACTACTTCCCGTCAGGCGCAATCATATACAGGCGGACGCCAAATAGGCACCAACCCAAGGGCGCCTGGTGGTGCATACGGTTCGGCTAGGAGTCGGCAATGTGATCAAGCAATCGTTGCAGTCGTTTCTTTTGCGTTCGCATTAGCCCTGGCCTCGCAACTGCCTGAAGAACTCGACCGCGCCAGTAGGTTTGAGCGAATAACGAATCCGCACCTTCCGATCTCAGGACGCGCTCAAGATGAGTGATTGCGGCGTCGATGTTCTTGAGCGTGTACGGACTCGGGCTCGCTACATCTTTATTGTGCGGCTTCACCACTCGCTGCTCCAGTTGCTCCTGCTCTTTCGCGTTTCGGTGTTACTTGATTGCGGTCCGGCAACGCGCTGCTCTGCGACAGACGCTCATAAAGGGTGGACCAATCGACTGCGAGCAGCGGTATCGTCTTGTCGTTGCGCGACCAATATGCGAAGAATCGTACCCAGCCGTCGAGGAAGATGCTTTTCCCGGGGCTCAGCAAGCACGGTTGCCTCGCAATCAGAGGCGCGCTCGTTGGCGGAAATTTTGCGGCGATGGCGTCAAGCACGCTGGTCGAACGAAGGCCGTACGACCTGTCGATGTGATTTCCGGCTGAAAGGTAACCCTCTACCGCTTCCACCACACAAGCCGTGCTGAGTTCAACGTAAGCAGCGCGCACTTCGTCGAGAATTGCCGATGTAACAGCTCGTGCCTCTGTGTTCGTGGCTGCCCGCTTTAGTGCCGGAAGTTTGGCGTAGTGAGGCAGCGCTCGAAAGCTTGTCTCGCCATGTTGCAAAGCATCATGAAACGTCGGATAGCACGCTAGCCACGAGGGTGAAACGCAACCGCCCGGTCGCGATTCTTTGACTATTGTATCGACCACGACGGCGCGATTCTGTTGCTGCAGTTCTCTCAGGTTCATTGTTATGAAAACTATAACGATAAGGCTACGGGTTGGCAAGTGCTGTCGCGCAAGCTGACGGCTACCAATAGGTTGGCGGTCACGTCAGGACGAACTTTAGGGTGCCGCTTAAGTTTTTTTGGCCAAGCCACTTGGTCGCGCAGCCGTGTGCGTGTGGGCGAGGTAGCTGCGCTGCGCATTGGTGACGTGGTAAATGCCGATGGCTCGCTTGAATCGGAAATCCGCCTGCAGGCAAAACAGACGAAGGGACGTCACGCGCGTACTGTTTTCATCGGCCATCGGCTTCGCAAGGAACTGGCATCGTATGTCGCGACGATTAAATGTCCGGTCAACGGACAAACCGCTGTTCAATACGCAGAAGTGGGCCGGGTTCACAGCCAACACCTTGTGCCAGCATTTCTAATGGATGTATAAAGAGGTCGGCGTCGACGGCGCGAGCAGCCATTCAGGACGCCGTACGTTCATCACCAATCTGGCGAACAAAGGCGTAGGCGTTCGCATACTCATGTCGCTCGCCGGACATCGCAATATTTCGACCACGCAGGTTTACATCGACGTCAACGACGAGATGCAACGTGCGGCAGGCGGCGCATGCGCATGTCGTCCATCATGCGCTGGCGTAGCGGACTGATGCCTGGGTTGGGGGTGGTCATGGCTCGGCTCCTGTCGGGTAACGAGGCGGATCGCCTCATTCCTCAAGATAGGAAACCGGGCCGGTTTCCTATGAAGAACCACCAAATTCAAACGAAGTGCATACCGCGCGAGCGGTTCAGGCCAGTGGCCGATCCCAGCCTTTCGAAAACGCCAAAGTTATTAGCGCGACATTGGACGAGAAATCTGAGCGCCGCTCGGATCGGCTAGGATCTTCACGCCGACTCTCATGGACCTTCGGTTGCTGGGCACCCGGTTTCCATTTGCTACCGCAGGCCAGACAAGTGACTACGACATTGCTGCTACCGATAAGGCCGGTCCAATCGGACCAGCCTCGTTGGCTCGCATGAACCTGCGTCGAGCGGCACGATGGGCATTTTATTTTGTCGTTGTTCATCGGTATTGGCGTTAGACGTCGACCGCAATGCGGAGCGTAGCGAATTAGCTAGTGAGTTTCACGTGAACGCGACCTACTGTGCACAATTTGCAACGGCGCCGTCTGCGCCCGAACGGAAGCTGAAGCTCCGGGGATCCCGTCGACATTGGCTTTGCGGCTGCACTCAACACACTATTTTGTTTTTATAAACGACATTCAAAAAGAGATCATTGCCCGAAAGCAATCGCATTAATACAATTCGTCGCTACAACATCGTTAGGCCAAGCAGCAGACTTTGAAGGAGAAATTCAGCATCGTGAACGTCTCGGATACTTCAGCAACTATTGAGCAGGACTCCGAATACAGTATTGATTGGCGCAAGTACGGACGGCCGCCCATGCAAGGCGCATCCGCACCGACCGACGACGCTTACAACGTGGCGTGCCTCGTTTCTAAGATGGAGCGCATCATTAATGCGCTCGAGAAGCCGCGGCTCGCACCCGAAGATACGCTATGGACCTCCGAGCAGAACGCGAACTGGCTTGGCATGTCAAAGCAGACCGTTGAGGTACGTGTTGTCACACGCCCAGGATTCCCCGCCTCGTTCCGACCGGTCGACTCGAAGCAGGCGCAGCGCCGCTGGTTCGCAAGCGATGTAATCGAATGGGCTCGCAGCACAGCCGGTACACTGCCAACAGCAAAGGTAGGCCGCCGCCGCAAGCCATCTTAGTCAAGGCTGGCCGCCAGCGCGGCGGCCGTCCGATCGTAGTAGGTCATCAATGCGTCGCGTATTACTGGGTGTCGACGACTCGCCAAGGTGTGAACGGTCTGGGGCTCGACGCGCAGCGCGACGCAGTGGCGCGCTATCTCAACGGCGGTCAGTGGGAATTCGTCGAACAGTGCACCAAAACCGAGACTGGCAAAGGCGCAGACGCGCTGACGAATCGGCCCACTTCAGACCGACCCAGAAGCTCCCCTGTCCCCTGAGACATTTATCGCAATACTGGTTCCACGCTTCACTGAAGGTGACCGAGGCGCGGCGCCTACAAAAGCCTCGGCTCACCTCCGCGCCCGCTGCCCGGCTTCGACCGCGAGGGTCCGACGGCGTTCGCAGCCCGGCTCAGCGCTTGAGCAGACGTCCGAGCCGCATCATCGTGACGTTCACGCCAATGTGCCGCATCGACGGTTGTACGATCACGCAGTTGTCGTACGGCGTGACGATCACGTCGTTGCCGTCGCGCGCGATCTCCGTGCCAGCCTTCTCGATCACCTCGAGGCCCGTAAACGGCTGCGAGAATCGGAAATCCATCGACCGCGCGACGACAGGCTGCGTGATCTCGATGAACTTCTGCCGAACCGGCGCGGGTTGCGTGAGAAACACCGCGACGTCATCGCGCGCCACGACGCTCGCGTGCAGCAGGAACCGTGCGGCACTGTCCAGCGCGACGTCGAGCGCACTCGCTGCGAAGTGCTGGCCCGTCTCGATCAGCAACGCATTCTTCGCGCTCGCCGGATCGCCGAACCCGCCATAATCGCGCAACCGCGTGCCATTCGGATGCCCCTTGTCGATGATCACATGTTCGGGCGTGCCGATGTCGGCGGCCAGCGCAATCGCCTTGTCGAGCGGGCCCGTCATCATTAGCGGCGCCGATGCTTCGTGCATCGAATGTATGTCGAGGAGCAGATCGACCGTATCGAGCAGTGGCCGCATCGCGCGCGCACGAGCGAGTTCGCGGCTGTCGCGCGCGCCGTCGAGCGTGACCGGCGACCACACCCGGTTCATGTCCTCGTCGAGATAGCGAGCCGCGTCGGCGTTCTCCGCACTGAAACGCTCATACGCGCCGACGTTGCCGAAGCCGAGCGACAGGCGCCCCGCGATCGGGCGCAGACCGGCGGCCAGGAGCGCGTCGACCGCGATCGCGCCGCTCACTTCATTGCCGTGGGTCAGCGCGAGGATCATCACGTGCGTGCCTGGCTTGCCGCTGTCGAACGTGTGCAGATAGTCGATGCCGGCATTACCGGCGCGCCAGCGCGAGATGTCGGGGAAGGTGACTTCGATCGGATAGGCCGGCAGCGCGGCGCGGATGGCTTCAAGCGTAGTCATGTCGGGATAGCTCAACAGGGTGTTCGGAAAAGACGGCGCCAGCATGCGCCGCCGCCGGAATCGGGTTCAGGCCTCGGTTACGCGCGTGGCCGTCGCGGTCGTCGCGACAGCGCCCCGCATCCGGCGCCCGAGCCAGATCACTGACGTGATGCCGAGGACGGCCGTCGCCATCACGTAGAAACTCGGCGCGAGCTTGCTGTGGGCCGCGTCGATCAGCCAGGTCACGATCAACGGAGCGAAGCCGTCGAACAGCGTCACCGAGAAGTTGTAAGACAGCGCGAGGCTCGCCGCGATAAGCAGGCCGACGAACGCTTGCACCGCGAGCAGCGTCTCCACTGTCGGATAGCGGTTCAACAGCACGAACAGCGGCCACGTCGTCCCGCAACGAGAATCAGCGCGCATAGCATCACACGAATGCGACCGAAACGGTCTGACAGATGCCCGACGACCGGCGCCTCGACCATCAGCGTCACGCCGGTGACGACCGCACCGAGGAACGACGACGTCGCCGGGATATTCAGCTGCTTGACCGCGTAGGTCGGCATATAGAGCTTGTGCACGTAGTTGAAGGCCGTGGCGGCCGCGACCACGCCTGCGCCGAGCAGCATGTTCGCGCGATCGCGGACGAATACATCGCGCAGCGGCGATTTCGCACGCCCTTTCTCGCCGAGGCGCCGGAAATCGGCCGGCTCGGCAACGTTGCGGCGGATGTACAGTCCGACCGAGCCGATCAGCAGCCCGACCGAGAATGCGACGCCTCAGCCCCACGAGTGCAGCTGGTCGGGTGTCAGCAACAGGCTCAGCAGCGCGGACACGCCAGCCGCGAGCACGGTCGCGAGACCCTGCGTCGACATCTGCCAGCTCGCGAAGAAGCCGCGATGCTTTGCATCGGACTGCTCGACCATGAACGCGGTCGCGGCGCCAAACTCGCCGCCCGTCGAGAAACCCTGCAGCATCCGCGCGACGATGATCACGAGTGGCGACGCGATGCCGATCTGCGCGTACGTCGGCGCGAACGCGATCATCGCGGTGCCGAGCATCATCAGCCCAATCGACACGGTGAGCGACGCTTTGCGGCCCGCGCGATCCGCATAGTTGCCGAGCACGATCGAACCGAGCGGACGCGTGACGAACGAGATGCCGAACGTACCGACCGACAGCAGCAACGACGTCGCCGCATCTTGTGTTGGGAAAAACAGCTGGCCGATCACGATCGCGAAGTAGCCGTAGATCAGCAGGTCGTAGAATTCGAGCGCGTTGCCGATGCTCGCGGCGCATATCTCGCGCCACGGGTTGTGGGAGGCCGGCGTCCCGGCGCGCGTGTTGCGAGTCATGCCCTGGTTCCTCTGTTAGCGTTGTTGTAAATATTTTGAAGGACGGCAGATACCGAACGGACGCCCGTTCGACCCAGTCCAGCGCGGAGTGTAGGCAACGCAAAATGTCCGTTCGTGCCATTTCGGCACCGAAACGTGCCGATTGGCGTTCGGGTGGATCGAAGGCGGAGCGTCACTTACGCTTCAGGCCGCCGGCGCGCCGCGGTCGACGCGAGCGGGTGCTGTACGCCAGATCGCATCCAGCACGGGACGCGGATCGTTCCGACGCCGATACAGCGCGATGTCGAAGCCGATCTGCCAGTCGGGGCCACCGACGATCGCGAGCTCGCCGCGCCGCACTTCGTCGGCGACGAGCCGCTTCGGCAGCCATGCGAGCCCGAGCCCACGCCGCGCCATCGCGAGGATCGCCTCGTACGAATCGGCCTGGTATACGGGCCGCAACACCGGACGGTTCTGCATTTCAGCGAGGTGCCGCGCGAGGACCGCCCGCAATGCCAGCGTGCGCGCGAACGCGAGCCACGGCACGGGCTCCTGGCCGGCCGGCAGCCGGTAGCGCAAACTGCCGCGGCCATCGAACGCGCTGACGGGCACGAGCACCTCACGCGCGACGGACAGCCAGTCGAAGCGATCGCGATCGATCAGGAGCCGCGTATGAGGACTCGAATAGACTATCAGCATGTCGGCGTCGCCGGCGGTCAGCTGCAGGATCGCTTCCTCCGCGCCGCCCGTCGACAGCGTCGCCGAGAAGAAGCCCGCGCGCGCGACCATCTCGTCGTACCAGTTGGGAAAAAACGTCGCCGCGAGCGTTCGGCCGGTCGCGATCCGGAGATTGTTCTCGCGCACCGGAGCCGTTTCCTGCAACTGGGTGCGCGCGCCGTGCAGCATGTCGAGCGCGTTCGAGGCCGTGTCGAGCAATACTGCGCCGGCTGCCGTCAGTTCGAACGGCTTTGTGCACGCAATCAGCCGCGTGCCGACCCATTCCTCGAGCGACCGGATGCGGCGGCCGAATGCAGGGTGCGTGACGAAGCGGTTCTCCGCCGCGCGCGTGAAGCTGCGCGTGCGCGCGAGTTCAACGAAGTCTTCGAGCCATTTCAGTTGCATGGCTTTGCTCCTGGGTAGGATGGGCAGCGAAACCGTGGTTCGCTTGTTAGGATGTTTGGACGCGCCCGTCGGCCAACTTGGCGTAAGCGTTGCGCCGATGCGGATTTTCGCGAACTTACATTTCTCCGCAGCCGTTTGACGTCCGGTAGGTAGAAGTGCTGCGTTTGCGGCACGTCAATCACATAGCTCCGCATCGACGTGATGCCCGGCCCAGCACGTCAGATCGTGCACTTCTTCGCTTTCAGGGCGCTCGCGCGCGCCCCGGTGACAATATAAGCGCAGCCGTCGGGTTTGGCCGTGATGACGGCGACTTTTCTCGACAACGATGTCGTGCTCCCAGCAGTGACCAAAGTCGTACTCCGCACCGCGCGCGTTCGACTTGCACCAGACGTCTGGAATTCCCGGAGGTACATTTCTGGCAACCACGCGCGTGTCGTCGTGCGCGCGAGGAGCTGCGACGCTGACCAGGTAGGTCAGCAGTTCGGCGCGCGCCTTCCACAGACGGTCGAAATGTGCGCCGCGACACGGATCAGGGTTCCCCACCTGTGACCGGAAGACTCGAAGGAGGCTCAGCGGCACTGTTTCGCTGGCGACGTGATGGACTGGACTCGCAGCACGGCCGGCACGAATCCGGCGGCCCGGCCAGGGTGCCGCCGCAGGGCGACCTAATCAAGGCGCGCCGCCAGTTCAGCGGCCGTTTCGTCGTAGTAGATCATGAGCGACTGAATGTCGCGATGGCCGATCATCTTCGCCAACGCCAGTACGTTAAGCTTGCGCGACAGCCGTGTCATAGCCTCGTGTCGGGAGTCGTGGAAATTCAAATCGGCGAATTGAGGCTTCTCCTTCATCACCTTCGCGCGAACCTTCCGCCAGAGCGCATCGACGCTAGCCTGCGCGATCGGGAAGCAGCGCGGCTCGTCTTTCACGTGCGGTAACCGTTCGAACAGCGCCATTGCACGGGCGGAGAGCGGTACGTCGCGCGCGTCGCCGTTCTTCGACTTCGGGATGTGGACATAGCGATCCGCCAGATGCAGATTCGCGCGCGTCGTGGCGACAATCTCACCCTGACGCATCCCCGTCTCGATCGCAATCAGGAACGCGATCGCAGCGTATTGCTGCGTCGTCCTGATCTCGCCATCGTCCGTCAAGCCGAGCGCCGCCGTCATCACCGTTGCCTCTTCATCGGATACACGCCGCCGTCGGGGCGGTGGATCCTTCGGGCGCTTCACCTCATGCATGGGGTTTGTGTGGATCCACTTCCACTCATTGCGCGCTGCCTCGAAGACGGCGGAGAGCAGATTCAGGTCTCGGTTGACGGTTGAATTCTTGACGACCTTCAGTCGCGCGTCCCGCCACTCGGCGATCTGTTCGGGCTTCACATTGCGCACCAACACGCCGACGAAATCCATCTCCTCTTTGAAAAAGGCGATGCGCGTCTTGTTCCACTCGTGCTTACTCATCGTCGGCGAGACCTTATCCAGGTATTCGTCCATGGTATCGGCCAGGGTCTTCTGAACCTTCGAGTATGAGCGACGTCGACCCGCGTCGATTTCAGCCTCGAGCTGGGTTGCCCAGGACACGGCTTCAGCTTTGGTGTCGAACGTGCGCGATTCGCGGATCCCCGCCTTTGCTACTTCTACGCGCCATGTCGCGCCTCGCTTCCTGTAACTTGCCATGCCATTCCCCGTTGGCGTAAATTTGGCGTAAAGGATACAGGAAAGTTGGTGAATTCCGGAGGATGTTGGAATCGAATCCGTATCACACGACCACCGTGAAATGCCTGTCATTAAAGGCTTTGGAGACCTTTTATATTTTTTGATGTGGTTTGGCGAGCGCGGCGTCGATTCCTGTCAGGGGGACCAAGTAGATTCCCAGCAGCACCCAAGTTTGCGTAGATAAGCCCCGTAAGCCTAGCGCTGCGGGGCTTTTTGTTGCCCGTCAATCGTCTACCGCTGCCAAGCGATTCATCCGCTCACGGCGGACCCGAGATGACAGGTGCCCCCCCCGCGCCGGGCGCGTCGCCCTAGCAGACGTCACCCTTCAGGGACGAGGCGATTCTTCGCGACCTCCTTCAACATCAGGAAGGGAATAAACGGCGGTGTTGCCCGAGTGCATGCAGTCGATAAACGTGTGCGCTCGCTTCTCAGCGTATCTGAAGGCATCTTGCTCAGATATGAATTCCAGTTGCTCTGGAAAACTGGCCACCTTTTGTGCAGGTTGATTCGATGCACAGATAGTCCAGGACACCCTGTATCGGCGTCCGACATTGTGCAAACACAAAGTCTTCCCGGTCGTAACCTGAACGTCGATTCTGAACCCGCGATACGGAGCATAAGACTGGCAAGGCATGATCACTCCCCTGACGCGATGGGTTCGCGTGCGCAGCCAATACGCGCAACCGCCATGCCCCAGTGCGAATCGCCAGGGAAACTACCATCCCGGCTCAGAAAAGCTGAGCAAAAAAAAGCCGCAGGCAATGCTGCGGCTCAAAACACACACACCGCGCACGGGGCGCTGGCGTGAAACGCTATCTTACATATGCCTGTCGACAAATATAACCAGGGATTTCGTATGATGTATTCACCAGCTGGCGACGAGACCTCGCTCTGCCCTGCGGTCAAGACCGGCAATCGTGCTCCACTGTCAAAGCCATGCACGAACGCATTGAAAGATGTACTCGGCGCCGTGGCATCGTTTCAGTCCCCCACACACGTCTGGGCGAATTCGGCGGTTGATATCCAATGCGGTGAGGAGAAAAACTGACATCTGCACGTTGCCAGCCGATTACCAACGGGACATTGCTACTCCGGACCAAGCGCAGAGCGATGTCTGATCGCGATCTCGACGCATCGAGCGGGGATTCGCTACTGCTCGATATACATCCGCCATTCCGGGAACTGTTCGAAGAAACTTTGGCTTACGTAGATCTGGTACAGGACCGGTGAGTCACTGTTAGCCATGGCCCCGACCTCGCTCAATACGGTCAGTCCCGGATCAATGCCGGTGACGCTCGCCCACGCCGTCAGATCGTCCGGCAGGTCGGCAGCTTCCTCACGCGGCACACGCAATTTGATCGGTTTCATGGGCTCTCCGACAAATGGTGAAGGGCATCTGACGAAATATCATAAAGAAGCGGTGTGGCCGTGTCAGCAGCGCTTGCGTGCCGGTGTTTTTTCACGAGGTGACCTGTTCACGCTGCCGCCTTGAACCCAAAGCGGCTATCTGGGTCGATTGCGACGCGACGGTCAGATACAGGGGCAAGTGGCCTCTTCGATGCGCGCATTCAATAGGATATGTTTCGTCCCTTCGAGCCGAGCCCTCGAAGCTTTGTCACCGCGGCACGCAGCGGCGCGGTGATTCGCCAGGATGTCGACGACTCGAGCGCCCTGATCGTCGAATTCCTTGATGCGATTTCCTCTTGCATCACTGCAACCTTGTTTCGCATCTCCGCGAGGGCCTTCTCAGCCTCAGCGAGTCGCTCAGCGGTTTCAGCCGTGTCGGCCGACTCTGTAGTCTCGGTCGTGCTCGCCGCCTTCGTCGTATCCACCGGCGCACTGTAGAACTCTTCGGTCGTGAGTTCCACCCGAGGAGGTTCCTTGCGTAGAACAATGATCATTTCTCCGCCGGTTTCTCCGCGCGCAGGCACAAAATCGACGAGATTGAATTCCACGAAACCCATCTTCAGAATCGGCTTCAGGACCTTGGACACGATCGTGCCGCTCTCAAAAACGTGGCTGTGAATGCCCACATGCGGAGGCGCCTTGAGCTTCTGCCGGATACGGTTCATATCCAGCTTGTCGGCCACGTGCATCGGCTTGTTGACGAATGCTTCGTCGTAATAGATCTCGCATTCGATTTGATGTTCGCGCGGGATTTCCTCGACACCCGCAAGATACTCGGCCACGAAATGGCTCAGCGCCGTGTCCTGTCTATATTTGTCGAAACTGAACTTCTTGTCGGGCAGGGCAAGAAACAGAATTCCGCCGGGCTGCATCATGTCGCACAGATCGGACAGCCATTGAATCATGTTGGGCGCGTGTTCCATCACATGATTCGCGATAAGGTAGTCGAACTTATCGCTGACGTAGTCTCCGTATCGATTCGAATGAACCACGTAATCGATTTCCGGTATGTCGATGATCATGTCCGGGTGCGTGCACTCCCGAATCAGTTGCTCCTTGTCTTTCCAATCCAGATACCGCACGTCCGCTTCCGACTTGAAGACGGTCGGCTGATCGTACGGCCCTATCTCGAGGCCGACTCCCGATAGATCGGTGTGTTTCAGAAGATGTCCACGGCGCAGCGTCGTAACCAGATTCATGAACTACCCCTCGGCGTTAGGACCGGCAACAGTGCAAATTAGCACGTCTTGCACGGCCGCCGGACAAATCAATTGGCTGCTGACTCTCTCTTGCCGCGGCTCCGCCTCAGGCTATCGCCGCGTTTCGCCGCCACGGAACCCGCAATCGCATCGCCGGCTTTTCGATGACAAACCAAGAGAACAAGGTCAGCGCCATTGATGTGACAAATGTGATCGTCACCATGGCGATATGCGGGTGAGAGAATCCACCGAAATATGCGCCCATCGTTTCATGCCCGCCGTAAAGCATCGACTGCACGACGACGTAGTGCCATAAGTAAAAGCCATACGAAACGCGACCCAGCCCGGCCAGCGGGGCGATATTGAGCAGCCGCGCCAACGTGGAGTGCTGATCGGTCACGACCTTCGCAATAATGAGCGCTGCCGCCAACGGCGTAAGCGGGTAACCCAACGCCCGCATCGAAAACTCGAGGCCGGTTTCGCTCAGCATCCCGAAACACAGATAGGCGGCGGCAACCGGCCAGAGCTTGCCGGCCCAAGCCGTCCGCTGGCGAGGCATCACCGCCAGCAACGCACCCATCAGGAGACCGTCGGAGTGGGTATCGAAGCCACAATAAATACGGGCCGCCGGAAGGTGATGCGACATGAGAAACGAACGCCAGCCGATCACCGCAACTGCAAGAAGTGCGACCGCGAGCAAAACGCGACGTGGCCAAAATTTCAACATCCCCAACAGGATCAGCGGCCAGACGAGGTAAAACTGTTCCTCGATCGCGAGCGTCCACGTATGTCCCGTGAGATGCGCATCGTAGATGCCAAACGCGCGCACCCAGTTCATCACGTAGAAGAAAGCTGGCCACACTTCGAACCCCGCTCTCAAAGGAGAGGGAAATATCTGACAATAGAGCGTCACGCCGGCGAGCATCAGCAATAAGGCCGGGTAAAGTCGCCGCGCGCGCCGCCAATAAAACGCCGGCAAATCGATCCGGCCGGTACGCAGGCGCTCCGCGACCAGCAGGCTCGTGATCAGGTAGCCGCTCAAAACGAAAAATACATCCACGCCCACATACCCGCCCCCGACGACGCCTGCCAGACCGGTATGCGCAAGAAATACCGCTATGACGGAGAGCGCGCGTAAGCCGTCGAGGCCGGCAATTCGAGTGTGCTGAGGTTGATTCATGCCTATTTCGAGGACGCGTGGCGAATATGCCCCTACGCGGACACGTAGCCGACAAGTTCTGGAGATGTTTGGTACGGATCAGGCTGCAACAAGTTCAACAATCTCGCTCACGGAAAAACGATTACGACGGACGCTTCGGAATGTCCAGTCCCTTCGCCACGGCCGGACGCGCGACGAACGCGGCCAACGCACGCGTTACGTTCGGGAAGTCCTGAATGCCGACGAGGTCGCCTGCCTCATAGAAGCCGATCAGATTACGCACCCAAGGAAAGGTGGCGATATCGGCGATCGAATACGTATCGCCCAGAATCCAGTCGCGTCCTTCGAGTTGCCGATCCAACACGCCGAGCAGCCGCTTCGATTCGCCGATATAACGATCGCGCGGACGCTTGTCTTCATACTCCTTGCCGGCGAACTTGTGGAAGAAACCCACCTGGCCAAACATCGGTCCGATGCCGCCCATCTGGAACATCACCCACTGGATCGCGTCATAGCGGCCGGCGCCGTCCCGCGGAATGAACTGGCCGCTCTTGTCCGCGAGATAAATCAGGATCGCACCGGATTCGAACAGCGGCAGTGGTTTCCCGTCAGGCCCGTTCGGATCGATGATCGCCGGAATCTTGTTGTTCGGATTGAGCGACAGAAACTCCGGGGTCATCTGATCGTTGATATCGAAGCGCACCAGATGCGGCTCGTACGGCAAGCCCGTTTCCTCGAGCATGATCGACACCTTCACGCCATTGGGCGTGGGCAGCGAGTAGAGCTGAATCCGGTCCGGATGTTCGGCAGGCCATTTCTTCGTGATCGGAAAAGCGGATAGATCGGTCATGTGGCGGTGTCACCCTTGTGCGAGAGTTGCGGCTTGAAAGAGAATCGGGCCCGGGCAGCCGGGCGGACGACCGGCAGCGAAAAGCCCAACGCAAGACCGCCAAATATAAACCGACTCGGCGCAACACGTGCGAACTCACCTCAGCGCGGCTCGACGCTCATATGGGCGCGCAAGAACTTGCCGTCGACATCAACTTTCAGGCAGCGGTCCGTGAACGCAAAAGCGCGTGTCAGGCCGGCACTCACCACAAATCCTTGGTCGCCGTGCCGGCGCGCAAGTTATAACCCTCTCTCCACAAGGACGCGCCGACCGTCAGTAACAGCGTCTTCTGCTCGCCGTCGAACAGCTCCCAAGCCGCCGCCAGCCAGTTGGCGAAACTCGCGCAGGTCTGTTCCAGATCGACAGGCGTTTTGCCCTCGAGGTATTGCCGTTCGAACATCGAAAGAATTTTTTCGGGTGTCATGGGCGTGCTCTCCGTGTTGGATGCGCCAAGTCTAAAGGCGGCGCAACGCGTGCGGAATGCTCCCGATGCCAACCCCGGGTTACTCCCAGGCAAAATCCGCTATCTGTCGGAAAATCCTCTGCCGCATGAAAGAACCACGCGCGAGTGTCGATCAGGAAAAAGGCGCCGAATGAACTGACCCCGCAAAGTTGGACAGTTTGAGTTCAGGTTTGAGCGGGCTGGGTTCTGTACATCACAGGACTCAGCCCGTTCAGTTTGAGCTTGATGCGTTTGTGGTTGTAGTAGTGAATGTATTGTCTGATGCCAGCCTTCAACTCGTCGATACTTTCAAACCTGCTCAGCCGGAAGAACTCCGCCTTGAGCGTGCCAAAGAAGCTTTCCATTGCCGCATTGTCGTAGCAGTTTGCCTTGCGCGACATGCTCTGCGTCAGGCCGTGTTGATCCAGCAGCCTCCGGTAAGCAGGCATCTGGTACTGCCAGCCCTGGTCTGAATGCAGCAGCGGGGTCTCCTGGGGACCAAGCTTTGCCAGCGCTTTTTTTAGCATGCTGCTGACCAGATCGAAGACCGGTCGGGTGTTCATCTGATAAGCCACGATCTCGCCGTTATACAGATCCATGATCGGCGAGAGATACAGCTTCTGACCCAGCACGTTGAACTCCGTCACGTCCGTCACCCACTTCTGATTGGGCTGCTGTGCGCTGAACTCGCGGTTTAACAGGTTCGGCGCAATACGGCCGACTTCGCCGCGCCATGAGCGGTATTTCTTCGCGCGCACCAGCGATTTCAGTTTCAGTTCTCCCATCAGACGTTGCACCGTCTTGTGGTTCACGCTCGGGCCTGCCTGCCGGATCGCCGCCGTGATGCGCCGGTAGCCATAACGGCCCTTGTGGCGTTCATACACAGTCTTGATGCGGGTTTTGAGGTCCTTGTGCCGCTCACCGGCATCCGGCACGCTCAACTGGTAATAGAACGTGCTGCGCGCCAGACCCGCTGCCTTCAGCAAAGCGGGCATCGGGTGGTGCTGCCGGAGCTCCTGCACTATTTGCGCTTTTTCTTCTGCACGCCCTGCTTCTTTGCCTGAAGCAGGGCATCGAGCTTTTTTAGATAGGCCACCTCCGCGCGCAGGTACTCGTTTTCCTTGAGCAACTGCTCACGCGTGCGCTTATCTGGCGCACTGTCTTCGGTCGGCTTTTCAGGAACTGGCTGGGTCATGGTTTTGCGGCGCCATCGTGGACGAGGCGCCAGTGCGTCGATACCGCCTTCATGATACCGGCGTTCCCATTGCGCTATGCAGCCCGGACTGCGGATGTCGAACACCGCAGCCACCTGCCGGTATGGCAAATCCTTCTGCCACATGTGCATGAGTACCGACATCCTGAACTGCGCGTCATAGTGACTGAATTTCTTGCGCAGTCCGTCCCGTCCATGTTGCTCGTAGGCCGAAATCCACAGCTGTAAAACCGAGCGACTCACTCCATACCGCTTTGCAAGTACCTCGACACCAGCCGAACCGGCCACGTACTGCTTCACCAGCTTCAGCTTTAACTGCTCACTGTACTTCGTCATGAAAAACACCCCAAAAGGTTGGATCGGTGTCCAACTTTTGGGGTGCAGTTCACGAAGCGCCTTTTTCCGTCAAGCTGCATTGCAAGCCGAATTACGGCGCGTTGCGCTTTGCATTGTCCTTGGCGTCTTCCTTAGCGTCGCCATAGGCCTTCTGCACTTTGCCCGCGCCTTGTTGCAGATCGCCCTTGATTTCCTTGCCCGGGTTGTTCGTAGCCTTGCCGACTGCTTCGTTGACCTTGCCCTTAACCTGCTCGGTCACACCCTTCACCTGGTCCTTGTTCATGTTCGGCTCCACTATTTGGAATGCCGGCGCGACATTACGCCAGTATCCGTATTCAGCAACGGGTGTGCCCGCGCCGGCGTGCGCCCCGTTGTTCTCCGCCGCGCGCCGCAAAAAAATTTCTTGAAAAGGCCTAAAGTTCCGCCTGGGCCTGCCGTAAAGCTGCCATGGAGGAGCCATGGACCGAACACCCATCACGCTTTCAGGATCATCCCAGACCGCACTGATCGATCGGGACGTCGCGCATATCGCGCGTGTCATGCGGCCGTCTTTACGCGGCGATCTGGGAGGGCCGATCCTGCCGGCCGCGTACTGGCGCAAGCGTCTGTACGAGTTGCTCGACGCCGGCAATTTGTCCCACGCGCAGCTGTGTACGGTCGACAGCCTCCTGCTCCAGATCGATCAATACGAAGCCGAACCTCAACTGGCCTGGGACGCCTTGGCCCCAGCCTCCGCCGCCCTGTTTCCGCCGCCGTATCCGGTCAGCGCCAGCCACTCTGCCTGAGACGCCGCGAGCCTGAGACTCGGCCTTCCCAGACCGACCGCATCCCATTTGCACGAGTCAAAAAAAAGGCCGCGAACCATGTCGCGGCCTCAACACGTCGCAACGCGGGGAATTCGCGTCACGCCACAAGCGTACACACGCAACTGTGACAGCCACATTTAGGCGTGCACTGCCCTGTTTCGGACAGTCCGATTGCTGGAAATTTTCTGCCCAAGTCGAGCAAAAAATAGGGAAATGGGACGAGGTTAGGTCATAATGTCCGCAAAAATTCCCAGCAAGGACACCCGTGACCCTCGCCGCACCGCTCGCACTGCTCAGGCAAGCGCGCGCCCGCTTCACTCAACGCGAAATCGCCGCGCATGTCGGCAAGGACATCAAGACGGTGCGCCGCTGGGAGAAAGGCGAAACCCCCTGCCCGGCCATGCTGGAACCGGCCTTGCGCGATCTGCTGCAAGACAGCGCGCGAGTCAAAGGCAGCGCGGGTGGCAATGCCCAGTTCCGCTTCATCGATCTGTTCGCCGGAATCGGCGGGATTCGCATGGGCTTCGAGGCGCACGGCGGCGACTGCGTCTTCACGAGCGAATGGAACGATTTTTCGACCAGGACCTATCGCGAGAATTACCCCGGCGGCGGCGAGCATGCGCTGATCGGCGACATCGTCTCGTTTCCGGCTGAAGACGTGCCGAGCCACGACGTGCTGCTCGGTGGCTTCCCGTGCCAACCGTTCTCGATCGCCGGCGTAAGCAAGAAGAACGCGCTGGGTCGGCCGCACGGTTTCGAGTGCACGACCCAGGGCACGCTCTTTTTCGACGTCGCGCGGATCATCGCGGCGAAACGCCCCGCCGCGTTTCTGCTGGAGAACGTGAAGAACCTGCTCTCGCACGACAAGGGCCGCACTTTCGACGTGATCCTGCAGACCTTGCGCGACGAACTCGGCTACGAAGTGCACTATCGCGTGGTCGACGGCCAGCATTTCACGCCGCAGCATCGGGAGCGGATCATCATTGTCGGCTTTCGCGGCAAGACCTCGTTCTGCTGGGACGATCTGCGTCTGCCGGAAGACGGACCACGCCTCGGCTCGATCCTGCATCGCCCGGACGGCAGCGAACCGGTGCTGCCGTGGGACCACGACCGTTTCTTCGACCACACCAGCCGACGCGTGCAACCCAAGTACACGCTCACGCCGAACCTCTGGACCTATCTGCAAAACTACGCGGAGAAACACCGCGCGGCGGGCAACGGCTTCGGCTTCGGCATGGCCTATCCGAACAGCGTGACGCGCACGCTGTCGGCGCGTTATCACAAGGACGGTTCGGAGATCCTGGTCTATCAGGGCGAGGCGTTGCGGCCACGCCGCCTCACGCCACGTGAATGCGCGCGGCTGATGGGCTTTCCCGACACCTTCAGGATCCCGGTGAGCGACACGCAGGCGTACCGGCAGTTCGGCAACAGCGTCGTGATGCCGGTGATGCGCGAAGTGGCGCGCATCATGCTGCCGCATGTGCAAACCCTGCTCGCCGAGGAGACGCGCCATGGTTCGAAGCAAACGCTCTCGCTGTATGCCTGAGCGGTCAGTTGGCGTGCGTGGCCGTCGCATCGACGCATCAGCCCGGCGTTGACGATGGTCGATATCGTCGATAGCGCGACGCGCAGCCGGATGATGTCCGGCATCCGCGGCCGCAATACCAAACCGGAAATTCTGATTCGCAGCCTGCTGCACCGGCAGGGCTTTCGCTTCCGTCTGGATGCGCGCGATCTGCCGGGACGCCCGGACATCGTCTTGCCGCGTTATCGCGCTATCGTGCTGGTGCACGGCTGTTTCTGGCACGGTCACGACTGTCGTCTTTTCAAGTGGCCGCAGACGCGGCCGGAGTTCTGGCGCGACAAGATCGGCCGCAATCGCAGCAACGACGACAAGGTTCGCGCGGCGCTGCTCGCCAGCGGCTGGCGCGTCGCGGTGGTATGGGAATGCGCTTTGCGTGGCGCCAATCGCGATATCGAGGGGGTCTTGCAGCGGCTCGTCGAGTGGCTCAAGAGCGACGCGCCGAGCTTTGAGGAACGTGGCTGAAAGCCGGCTGCGGCCTACCCGGCTCGCACGAATCTTCAGGCCGCTGGTGATACACTCGATTGGCTAACTCGGGGTCTTTCTGCGTGGCGCCCTGCCCTGCAAACCGGTTGCAAAACCGCACGCCCCGACCATCCCAGAACCACTCAAGAAGGGAGGCACACCATGGCAGATTTCCGTCTCTGGTCCGACGAATTTCCCACCAACGGCTTCATGCCGAAAGCCCACGAATACCACGACAAGGCCTTCGGCGTGGACGGCGAGAACATCTCGCCCGCGTTGCAATGGGAGGCGCCGCCGCCCGACACGCAAAGCTTCGCGCTCACCGTTCATGATCCCGATGCGCCCACCGGCAGCGGCTTCTGGCACTGGGTCGTGGTGAACATTCCGGGTGACGCCCGCTCGCTGCCGCGCAACGCCGGCAAGGCGGACGGCTCGTTGCTGCCGCAAGGCGCGCTGCAGGTGCGCAACGACTACGGCACGGTCGGCTTCGGCGGCGCCGCGCCGCCGCGTGGCGACAAGGCGCACCGCTACATCTTTCGTCTGCATGCGCTGCGGGTACCGCATCTGCCGATCAACGCGGACACCACCAACGCGGTGGCGCGTTTCATGACCCATCTGAACGAACTCGACTCGACCACGCACACCGGCCTGTACGAACTCAAATAACACGGGAGACGCGATGACCGGCGCGCAAACGGCGCCGGCTTCATCGCTGCGGCTGCCGGGTTCCTGACGACAGCGCGCAGCACGCGTGACTCGCAGCACGACCGGCGAGCGGCCCCACTACAACTCGAACAATCGATGCACGCACAACCACCGCGCGAGAACAGCGCCGTACCCGCCGAAGCGGGCGACACACTCGCCTCCGGCACCTCGCTCTCGGACAACACCGAACAAGGCTTGCCGATTCCGCAGCGCTACTGGGCGATGCTGGTCATCGCGCTCGCCCTCACGCTGGCGGTGCTCGACAGCGCGATTGCCAACGTGGCGCTGCCGACTATCGCGCGCAACCTGCACGCGAGCGCGGCCGGCTCAATCTGGGTCGTCAACGCCTATCAGCTTGCGATCACCATCTCGTTGCTGCCGCTCGCCTCGCTCGGCGACCGCATCGGCTACCGGCGCATCTATCTGTCCGGGCTGATCCTGTTCACGGTGGCGTCGTTCGGTTGCGCACTGTCGACTTCGCTGCCGACCCTCGCGCTCGCGCGCGTGGTTCAAGGCTTCGGCGCGGCGGGCATCATGAGCGTGAATACCGCGCTGGTGCGCATGATCTATCCGCCGGCACAGCTTGGGCGTGGCGTCTCGATCAACGCGATGGTGGTCGCGGTGTCATCGGCGGTCGGGCCGACCGTCGCCTCCGGCGTGCTCGCCGTCGCCTCGTGGCCGTGGCTGTTCGCGATCAATGTGCCGATCGGCATCGCGGCCATCGTCGGCGGCTTCAAGGCGCTGCCGATGAACCCCGGCCACGAATCGCCCTACGACTATCTGAGCGCGGTGATGAACGCGTTCGTCTTCGGCCTGCTGATTTTTGCCGTCGATGGCCTCGGCCATGGTGAGGGATTCGGCTACGTCGCGCTCGAAGCGATCGGCGCGGTGGTGATCGGCTATTTCTTCGTGCGCCGTCAGTTGACGCAGCCCGCGCCCTTGCTGCCGATCGATTTGCTCAGGATTCCCATCTTCGCGCTTTCCATCGGCACCTCGGTCTGTTCGTTCTGCGCGCAGATGCTCGCCTTCGTGTCGCTGCCCTTTCTGTTGCAGGAAACACTGGGATTATCGCAAGTGGAAACCGGGCTGCTCATGACACCCTGGCCCGCCGTGATCATCATCGCGGCGCCGATTGCGGGCGTGCTGTCGGACAAGGTGTCGTCGGGATGGCTGGGCGGCGTCGGACTTGCGGCGATGACGGCCGGGCTGTTGCTGCTCGCCACGCTCGGCGCGCATCCGGACGCCATGCAGATCGCGTGGCGCATGGCCTTGTGCGGCGCCGGCTTCGGCATCTTCCAGTCGCCGAACAATCGCACCATGCTATCCGCGGCGCCGCGCGAGCGCAGCGGCGGCGCGAGCGGCATGCTCGGCACCGCGCGCCTGACCGGTCAGACGCTCGGCGCGGCGCTGGTCGCACTGATCTTCGGCATCGCGCCGCAACACGGACCGACCATCGCGCTCTATGTAGCCGCGTGCTTCTCGGCGCTCGCCGCGATGATCAGCACGATGCGCGTCATGCAACGGGCTAACGTGCAACCGGCCTGAGTCTCGCAAGAGATTTTATTCGGCCACGCGAATACAAAAAGGGCGTGGATCGCGTTGTGCGATCCACGCCCTTCTCTTCGACTTTCCACCCGCCATTCAGACGACGTGACCAGCACGCGCGGCTGCAATGTCAGCCGCGCGACCGTTGATCCGGCTACGACGACGCGGTCACGTCAGCGAGCTTTACCGCTTTGGCCGTCACCGAAGACGCCGTCGCCACGTTGCGCAGATCGGCAAGGAAGGTATCGCGCCAGACCGACAGATTGTTCTCGCGCATCGGCGCCATCATGTCGGCATGCCGCGCCTGACGCTCGGCGAGCGGCATCGACAGTGCGCGCTCCAGCGCTTCGGCCATCTGCGACAGATCGAACGGATTGACGACCAGCGCGCCCGGCAGTTGCTCGGCGGCGCCGGCGAATTGCGACAGCACCAGCACGCCCGGATCGGCCGGATCCTGCGACGCGACGTATTCCTTCGCGACGAGATTCATGCCGTCGCGCAGCGGCGTCACGTAGCCAACCTGCGATTGACGGAACAGCGCCATCAGCAGATTGCGCTCGTATTTGCGGTTCAGGTACTGGATCGGCGTCCAGTCGAGCTGCGCGAACCGGCCGTTGATGCGGCCCGCTTCGCCCTCGAGCGTCTGACGAATCCGCTGGTACGTCGTCACGTCCGCGCGCGTCGGCGGCGCGATCTGCACCAGCGATACGCGTCCGTGCCATCCCGGTGCGTTCAGCAGAAGCCGCTCGAATGCCTGAAAGCGCTCCACCAGACCCTTCGAATAATCGAGGCGGTCGACGCTCATGATCAGCTTGCGTCCGCGCATACCGTCACGCAGGCTGCGCACCGGCTTGCGGTCGGTGAACTGCTCGGCGGCTTTGGCGATCGCGTCCGGATAGATCCCGATCGGATACGCGCCCACCTTCAGGAAGCGGTTATAGGCGTGCATCATGCCGTCCTCGCTCGAGGTGCCGTGCTGGCCGCGCTCGATAAAGTCGACAAATGACTGTCGATCCGCGTCGGTCTGGAAGCCGATCACGTCGTAACTGCACATAGCCTTGACCAGCTCTTCGTGCGGCGGAATGGTGCGCAGCACTTCGGGCACCGGAAACGGAATATGCAGGAAGAAGCCGATCGGATTCTTCACGCCGAGTTCGCGCAGGCAGCGCGCGAACGGCAGCAGGTGATAGTCGTGGACCCAGATGATGTCGTCGGGCTTGAGCAACGCCTTGAGCTGCTTCGCCAGCGTCGCGTTGACGCGCTGATAGCCCGCATATTCCTGCCGGTCGTAGCGCGACAGGTCGTTGCGGTAGTGGAACGTCGGCCACAGCGTCGCATTGGAAAAACCGCGGTAATACTGGTCATAGTCGCGCTTGGTGAGGCCCACCGTCGCGTACGTCACGTTGCCTTGTTTCTCGATCACCGGAGCGCTCGGCTCACTCACCGTCTCGCCGCTCCAGCCGAACCAGACCCCGCCGCTTTCCTTCAGCGCGTCCAGCACGCCGATAGCGAGGCCACCCGCTGCGGGACGGCCTTCCTGAGTCGGCGCGACACGATTCGATACCACGATCAGTCTGCTCATTGGTGCTCCACCTAGTTCAGTTGTTTCGTTGCATACGGATATGTGCCAGGAAGGTGCATGCAAGTCGCGTGCCGTTCTTTGAGATGCTGAAAATAAAAAATGTATGCAAATGTGACGGGCAAGCAGAAACGCGCGACGTTACTTCGCCACGAAGAATTTTTTTCTGCTTTGTATGACGAAATCGGAACGCCTCTTACCGACCGTCAATCGGCTCACGCATCCTGTTCCGAGCCGAGGTCGCGCTGGTATTCCAGCCCTTCCGGACGCACGCCGCCCTGATTGTGCTCGCCGTCTGGCGGCGCATCGGGCGCGACGCGGTTCTGTCCTGCCGGATCGCTCGACGCTGGCGGACCGTCCTTACTGCCGCCCGGCCGGGAATCGCGCTTCGAATGGCGCGCTGAACGTCGCAGTGCTGGGTGTCTCATGATCCATGCCTCCAAGGGAAGCCCGCCGTCAGATGCGCGGCGTCAGTACAGTCTAGGGGTCAGCGAGGGAAATTGCCGGTAAAAGATGCGGCGGCTTTGTAACAAGTACATAAATTCGCTACACCGGACTGTGGCGCACCGCACAGAACGCGTCAGAGTTGCATGCGTAGTGGCTGGGACGGCAGACGCTGACTGGCTTGTGGCGTTTGCGTGGGCTGCGGCGGCGGATCGCCGATCGGCGGAGCAACGGGTTCGATCGGTTCGATCGGCTGCGGACTCGGATCGGGACTCGGAGCGGGAACGGTGTCAGGCTCGCCGGGGCTCGGCGGCGCAACCGGCGGCGGTGATGGGGGTTCGATCGGCTCGGGGCGGTGAGCGCGCTTCGACAAGGGAAGCGCGGGAGCGGCAGCGTAGTCCGGCATGTTATTTATCCTCGATTGCGTTCCTTGGGATCGCAGCAAGGCCTGTGCCGTTACGCATGCGTCGGGCTCCATGGCGAGCATGACCCACCGTCGAACGGCGAAGCACGGGCGGCGAGCCGCGCGGGCGATCGCGCGAGTGCGCAGCCGCGCTACACCCGCGCGAGCCGTTAAGCGTCCGCGCCGCCCAGTGCGCGCGATTCGCCGGCGGCGTCGCCGTCTTCACGCGCGTCGTTGCCGTACTCGACCAGACGGTTGTAAAGCGTCTTCAGGCTGATGCCGAGAATCTCGGCGGCTCGCGTCTTCACGCCGCCGCACTGCTCGAGCGTAGCCAGAATCAGCTGACGGTCCGCTTCGGCAAGCGACGTGCCGAACGGAATCGTGATCGCCGTGCCGGCGGCGGGCTTCGACAACGTGATCTGCAACGGCACCGTCGCCGTGCTGTCCGAATCCGTACCCGACATGATGTGGGCGCGCTGCACGTAGTTCTTCAGTTCGCGCACATTGCCCGGCCACGGATACGACATCAGCATGTCCTTCACGGCCGGGGGGAAATGCTTCTTCGTGCTGTGTCGTTCGTTCAGTTCGTCGAGGAACGCCTGAGCCAGCAGTTCGACGTCCTTGCCGCGGTCGCGCAACGGCGGCAGGCTGATCGGAAACACGTTCAACCGATGGTACAGGTCGAGCCGCAGCTTGCCTTCCAGCACGGCCTGCTCGGGATCGCGGTTGGTGGCCGCAATCAGGCGCACATCCGTTTCAATTTCCCTGGTCGTGCCGACCCGCATGAACATGCCGGTTTCCAGCACGCGCAACAGCTTCACCTGCAACTCGATCGGCATCTCGGTGATTTCGTCGAGGAACAGCGTGCCGCCGTTCGCGCGCTCGAAATAGCCCTTGTGCTGACGGTCCGCGCCGGTAAACGAGCCGCGCTCGTGGCCGAACATCTCCGATTCGATCAGGTTCGGTGAGATCGCGCCGCAGTTCACCGCAAGAAACGCGTGTTTGCGACGCAAGCTGAGTTGGTGCAGCGTCTGCGCGGCGACTTCCTTGCCGGTGCCCGACTCGCCCACCAGCATGACCGAGGCCGCCGTCGGCGCGACCCGGCCGATCTGGTCGTAGACCTCCTGCATGGCCGGCGAATTGCCGAGCATCAGGCCGAAGCGGCCCATGCGGCGCAACTCGCCGCGCAACGTGCCGATTTCCGCCTTCAGGTCGCCGGCGCGCGGCAGGCGCGAAAGGATCGCCTTCACGCGCTGCATGTTGATCGGCTTCACCAGATAGTCGGTGGCGCCCATTTTCAGCGCGTTGACGGCCGACTCTACTGTGGCATGGCCGGTGATCACGATCACTTCCACGCCGGAGCGCGGATCCAGATCTTCGAACAGATCGACCCCGCTGCCGTCGGGCAGCTTCAGGTCCGTAAAGACAACGTCCGGCATCTGCCGGACCAGTTGAATGCGCGCTTCGCGCAAATCGCCCGCGGTGGCGGTAGTCAGGCCGTCTTCCCCGATGATGGCGGAAAGCGCCTCGCGGGTACCGGCATCGTCATCGACAATCAGTACATGTGGCATCGCGTCTCGAAAGCCTGCAAGCGTGAGTATGGGGAAACATGCGAAGACGCATGCTGGAAAGCGTGCCGTCGACCGGCGTTTCGCCGTTGTTGAGCTGTCTAATGTGAGCACCCACCAACTTCAAGCGAATGCACCAAGCCACCAACTTGATTCAATATTGCAACAATACGGGGGCAAACCCACCCGACCAAACCGTCATTGTTGTTTATTTACCTATTATAAGGCCTTATCGAGATAAATTAGCAAGGCGCACCGGGCGCCGCACTTGAAAGCGGCGCGCCGGCGACGCCGGATATCCAGGCGCGTTTAACTGCGCGGAAACGGCCATGCGCCGCCATTGCCGTTCGGATGCGCGGAGCCGTTGGCCCCGTGCGAGCTTGGGCTGGCGTCGCCCGCCGCGGTCGCCTGATGGGCCGTCGGCGCAGTTGGCGCCCCGACCGTGCCGCCCTCGTTCTCCCAACGGCTCAACTCGCGCGCCGCAGGGACTTGTGCGGCGCGGTTGCGCTGCTGCACGTAGCGCACCGCCAGAAAGCCGCCGAGCGCCATCAACGCGCCGAAGATGCCGATTTTGGGTCGTGCCATCGTGAACTCCTTGTCGTCATGAAGCGGATAGGTGCGGATTGCATCTCAGCGCGCAGTCAGTACGCCGAGCAGAAAGCCGACGCCCGCTGCGATGCCGATCGACTGCCACGGGTTGTGGCGCACATAGCGTTCGGTATTGACGGTGGCGGCCCGATAACGCCGCTGCGCGTTCTGTTGCGCGTCGCCGAGCGCCGATTGCAGGGTTTCGACGTGCGTGCCCAGTTTGTCGCGCAGCGCGCCGACGCCCTCGCCCGGCACGTTGGCGGCAAGCCGCAGCATTTCTTCCGAGTCCTTCAGCAGCACCCGCAGATCGTCGACAATCTTCTGGCCGCCGAGTGCAAGCTGTTGCGTGGTGTCAGTCATCATTCCCTCCTGTTCTGAGTTCGGCGTTCGCGTGCGCGTTCCGGCGAATGCGCATCTCGCTGCAAATTGGCGAATGGTGATCTCCGCCGTCGCGCAAAATGCCGATAGGCAAGACGGCCATCACGCACGAAAAGCACACGCGTGTCGGGTGGAATCCGCAAACGCCGTGCCCGGTAAGTTTGCCTCGCGCGCATCAACCGATCACTGGCCAGGCACTTTCGACCGACCGTGCGCAAATGTCTTTCCCGGATCCTCACATCGTTTGCCGAAAACGGTGTCAAAGTGGTTAAATCGATCCTTGAGAGATAGCCGCATCGCTGGTTTATCTCGTTCCCAGGCCTGCGCGCCGCAACAACGAACTCATTTGCACAGGACCCCCGTTTATGGCGTCAATCGACCTGGCCTCGCCCACCGTCTCCGCTGGCGGCAATGCTTCGGCACTGGCGAAGCAGCGTGTCGCGGACGGCATCGCGGGACTGAAATCGTACGGGCTGCTGTACGGCTCGTCGCCGGTGATGCTGGATCTGTACCAGCAGATCGAGCGCGTCGCCGGCACCGACGCGACCGCGCTGATCATCGGCGAATCCGGCACGGGCAAGGAGTTGATCGCCCGCACGATTCACGATCAAAGCAACCGCAAGGACGCACCGTTCGTCGCCGTGAACTGCGGTGCGATTCCTGACGAACTCATCGAAGCCGAACTGTTCGGCCACGAGAAAGGCAGCTTCACAGGCGCGGTCCAGGGGCGCGTCGGCTACTTCGAACACGCGAACGGCGGCACGCTGTTCCTCGACGAAATCACCGAAATGGCGCCGGTGCGCCAGGTGAAGCTGCTGCGCGCGCTCGAAACCGGCACGTTCTACCGGGTCGGCGGCAATGACCTGATCAGCGGCAACGTGCGCGTGATCGCCGCGACCAATCGCGACCCCGCGGTAGCGGTCAAGGAAAACGGTCTGCGTGAAGACCTCATGTACCGGCTCGCGGTTTTCCCGCTGCGCGCGCCGCCGCTGCGCGAGCGCGAGAGCGATCGCGAACTGCTGGCGCAGCACTTCCTCGCGCTGCTGAATCAGCAGGAAGGCACGAGCAAAAGCTTCAGCAAACGCTCGATCGAAACACTGCGCACCTGGTCGTGGCCGGGCAACGTGCGCGAGTTGAAGAACGCGGTGTATCGCGCTTTCATTCTCGCGGAGAAGATCGTGGAGTTGCCGCATCCACATCTCGCATCGCGCGTGAAAAAACCCATGACACAGGGCGACGCAATGAGCGTATGGATCGGCACGCCACTCGCCGACGCGCAAAAACAGATCATTCTCGGCACGCTCAAATATTGCGGTGGCGACAAACGGCGCGCGGCCAAAGCCCTCGGCGTGAGCCTCAAAACCCTGTACAACCGCTTGAGCGCATATGGCGATGAAGGCGCGGAAGAAGACGCGGAGCAATAACGTCATGACGCAGCACTCAGGCGACAAAGCCGCGTGAATGCCTGCGACGCGCGCCTGAATGTCCTGGCGCATGCGTGCGTTGGCGTCTAACTGCCAGTTGCAAAAAGCCTGTTTCGCGCGCCTTGAATCCCAAACTAAATCGGTTCGCACCACCAATCAAAATCGGCCGCGGCCCAGCAGAAACCAATTTGTCTCGCACCATCTTTTGCAATTGCTTGCATTTTCCCTCTGCCAATTACAAATAGCATCCTGCAAAATGCGGCACACGCATTGCTAGGTGGGGAACGCGTGTTACTCGTTCGCCTGATTCGTTATCGAGCGCGATCGAAAGGCACTTGCAGGAACAGAGACAGGGAAATGCAAAAAAGTATGGTGTGGGCTGAATGGGTAAAACAAACAGCCGGGCGTGGACGTCTCAATACAGCGGCACTAGCTGCTCTCGCCGTGGCGATCGCATCGGCGTTGAGCGGCTGTAGTTCGCTTTATTCGGAAGGCGCGACCGCCGGCGCCGGTATCGCAGGCGCCGCACTCGCGGCGAAAGTCACCAACAACGCGGCCGTCGCCACCGGCATCGGCCTCGGCGCAGTGGCCGCGGCGCGTGCCGGCGTGCAGTACTCTGAGCGCGTGGTCCACACGAACACGCAGGACGGCATCGCCAAGATCGCCGGGCCGCTCGACGTTGGCGCAGTCGCGCCGTGGAGCGTGACCCATTCGATGCCGATCGAAGATGACGAGCACGGCCGCGTCACCGTCAGCCGCACGATCAGCGCGGGCGTGCTCGACTGCAAGGAAATCGTCTTCTCCGTCGACCAGACGGCCACCAAGAACGTGCCGGCGAGCAGCGCGTTTTACGTCGCGTCGATCTGCCGTGACGGCGACAACTGGAAGTGGGCGTCGGCCGAACCGGCTACCGAACGCTGGGGCGCGTTGCAATGACGGCGCACTCCCATACGGCTGCCCCCGCGGCGCGCCGCCCTCGCCTCGCCGCCTGGTCCGGCAACCGGCTGCGGCTCGTGCTGGCCGGCGCGCTGTGCGTCGGCGCAAGCGTCCTGACGAGCGGCTGCTCGTCGGTCGGCGCGGCGAGCGGTGCGGCAGCGGCCGTCGCATCCGGGCTCGTGACCTCCAATCCGGCCATCGGCATCGGCGTCGGCATCGCCGTGCAGGCCGCGACCGACGAGGCCGTCGGCCACTATATGCGCACCATGCACACCGATCAGCAGAACATGATCGCCGCGTTGGCGGGCGCCATGCCGGTCGGCGAGACTCGCCCTTGGGTGGTCAAGCACACGTTGCCGATCGAGAACGGCCACGGCCAGGTGCGCGTGACGCGCGCGTTCGGTTCGGCGCTCGCGCTCTGCAAGGAATTCGTGTTCTCGGTACAGGACGGCGACGGCACCGACGCACATGAGGACTGGTACACGGCGAGCGCGTGTCAGCAGGACAAGGGCTGGAAATGGGCGTCCGCGGAACCGGCCGTCGGGCGCTGGGGCAATCTGCAATAACTGCGCTGCAATGAAAAAACGGCAGGGTCTGAACTGCACCCCAAAAGTTGGACACCGATCCAACCTTTTGGGGTGTTTTTCATGACGAAGTACAGTGAGCAGTTAAAGCTGAAGCTGGTGAAGCAGTACGTGGCCGGTTCGGCTGGTGTCGAGGTACTTGCAAAGCGGTATGGAGTGAGTCGCTCGGTTTTACAGCTGTGGATTTCGGCCTACGAGCAACATGGACAGGACGGACTGCGCAAGAAATTCAGTCACTATGACGCGCAGTTCAGGATGTCGGTACTCATGCACATGTGGCAGAAGGATTTGCCATACCGGCAGGTGGCTGCGGTGTTCGACATCCGCAGTCCGGGCTGCATAGCGCAATGGGAACGCCGGTATCATGAAGGCGGTATCGACGCACTGGCGCCTCGTCCACGATGGCGCCGCAAAACCATGACCCAGCCAGTTCCTGAAAAGCCGACCGAAGACAGTGCGCCAGATAAGCGCACGCGTGAGCAGTTGCTCAAGGAAAACGAGTACCTGCGCGCGGAGGTGGCCTATCTAAAAAAGCTCGATGCCCTGCTTCAGGCAAAGAAGCAGGGCGTGCAGAAGAAAAAGCGCAAATAGTGCAGGAGCTCCGGCAGCACCACCCGATGCCCGCTTTGCTGAAGGCAGCGGGTCTGGCGCGCAGCACGTTCTATTACCAGTTGAGCGTGCCGGATGCCGGTGAGCGGCACAAGGACCTCAAAACCCGCATCAAGACTGTGTATGAACGCCACAAGGGCCGTTATGGCTACCGGCGCATCACGGCGGCGATCCGGCAGGCAGGCCCGAGCGTGAACCACAAGACGGTGCAACGTCTGATGGGAGAACTGAAACTGAAATCGCTGGTGCGCGCGAAGAAATACCGCTCATGGCGCGGCGAAGTCGGCCGTATTGCGCCGAACCTGTTAAACCGCGAGTTCAGCGCACAGCAGCCCAATCAGAAGTGGGTGACGGACGTGACGGAGTTCAACGTGCTGGGTCAGAAGCTGTATCTCTCGCCGATCATGGATCTGTATAACGGCGAGATCGTGGCTTATCAGATGAACACCCGACCGGTCTTCGATCTGGTCAGCAGCATGCTAAAAAAAGCGCTGGCAAAGCTTGGTCCCCAGGAGACCCCGCTGCTGCATTCAGACCAGGGCTGGCAGTACCAGATGCCTGCTTACCGGAGGCTGCTGGATCAACACGGCCTGACGCAGAGCATGTCGCGCAAGGCAAACTGCTACGACAATGCGGCAATGGAAAGCTTCTTTGGCACGCTCAAGGCGGAGTTCTTCCGGCTGAGCAGGTTTGAAAGTATCGACGAGTTGAAGGCTGGCATCAGACAATACATTCACTACTACAACCACAAACGCATCAAGCTCAAACTGAACGGGCTGAGTCCTGTGATGTACAGAACCCAGCCCGCTCAAACCTGAACTCAAACTGTCCAACTTTGCGGGGTCAGTTCAGGTCTCCCCTGCCGTTTTTGCTTCGCGTCGGTTCGCGCCTCTTAATCATCTCGCACGCGCTTACGACTCCACGTCTTCCAGACTGAAGATTTCGGTCTGGTCGTTGTACGAGAAGATCTCGCCATAACGGCCCCAGTTGATGACCGCGTCGAGCGTCTCTTCCGCGGCGCTGTCCGACAGAAAATCCTCCAGCTCCTGCTCGAAGCGCACGCGCGGCGCGCGATGCCCCGGCCGTTCGTTGAGCACTTTCTTGATTCGCGCGGCGAGCGGCACGTGCCGCAGCAAATGCTCGGCGAACATCATCTTGCGTTCCTGGGTGCCGAACTCGGAGAACACGCGCGCCGGCGGCGTCAGGAAAATGTCGCCTTCGCGCACGTCGGCGAAACCGAGATGCTGCAGCACTTCAGCGACGGGAAACAGATCGTCCACCTCCAGATGCAGCGAACGGGCGATTTCCGGCATGTCGGCACGACCGTGGTACGGCGCCGCAGCCAGCGTTTCGATCAGACCGGCCATCAGGTTGGTCGACACATGCGGCAGCCAGCTATGCAGTTCGAGGCCCTTCTTAGTCTTTTCGTCGGTCTGGCGCGCGGTCATCTTCGCGTAGATTTCGTCCACCAGCCGGCGGAACGCCGGGTCCAGACGATTGCGCGGATGCTTGAACGGCACCTTGATTTCGGCGATCACGCGGCCCGGATTCGACGACAGCACCAGAATGCGGTCACACATGAACACCGCTTCCTCGATATTGTGCGTGACGATCAGCACGGCCTTGATCGGCATGCGGCCTTGCGTCCACAGATCGAGCAGGTCGGTACGCAACGTTTCGGCGGTCAGCACGTCGAGCGCGGAAAACGGCTCGTCCATCAGCAGCAGCGTGGGATCGACCACCAGCGCGCGCGCAAAGCCGACGCGCTGGCGCATGCCGCCCGACAACTCACGCGGATAAGCGTTTTCGAAACCGTCCAGACCGATCAGGTCGATTGCCGCGAGCGCGCGCGTGCGCCGCTCGCTCGCGCCGAGGCCTTGCGCTTCGAGGCCCGCTTCCACGTTTTGCAGCACGGTCAGCCACGGAAACAGCGCGAACGTCTGGAACACCATCGCGACGCCCTTGGCGGGACCGTCGAGCGGCTTGCCCATATAGGTGACTTCGCCGTCGGTCGGCTCGATCAGACCGGCGATGATGCGCAACAGCGTCGACTTGCCCGAGCCCGAACGGCCCAGCAGTCCGACGATCTCGCCTTCGCGCAGCGACAGGTTCGCGTCGTCGAGAACGAGCAGTTCGCCCTGCGACTTGTTGAACCCGCGGCACACGTCCTTGACGAGCAGGATCTCTTCGCCGAGGCGCGGCGGCTTCGGCGGGGTCTGGATCGGCGCGGCGGTCATAGCAGCTTTAGGATTTTGCATCGCGTTTTGCCTTCATTACTCAAGAAAACGCCGGGCCGCCCCCAGGTTTTCCGCTCCGGAGGAAGTCCCCTTGGGGGATTACCCCCTCGGGGGGCCTGGCGCCAAGCGACAGGTTCGGGGGCACTCAGTCAAGCCGGAGCTTGGCTTCGGCGTAGGCGTACATCGGACGCCACAGCAGACGGTTGAACAGCGTCACGAACAGGGACATCACGGCGATGCCCACAATGATCTTCGGATAGTCACCCGCGGCGGTGGACTGCGCGATATAGGCGCCGAGTCCGTGCGCCGCCACCTTGGTGTCGCCCCACTGCACGAATTCCGCGACGATGCTCGCGTTCCACGCACCGCCCGACGCGGTGATCGCGCCCGTGACGTAATACGGGAAAATGCCCGGCAGAATCGCCTGGCGCCACCACTGCCAGCCGCGGATGTGGAAGTTCTTGGCCGCCTCGCGATAGTCGTTCGGATACGACGTCGCGCCGGCAATCACGTTGAACAGGATATACCACTGCGTGCCGAGCACGATCAGCGGCGACAGCCAGATGTCCGGGTTCAGATGGAAACGCACGATCGCGATCACGAATACCGGGAACAGCAGATTGGCCGGGAACGCGGCGAGAAACTGCGCGACCGGCTGAATCTTCTCGGCGAGCGCCGGGCGCAAGCCAATCAGCACACCGGCCGGCACCCAGATCACGGAGGCGATCGCGATCAGCACCACCACACGCAGCAGCGTGATCAGCCCGAGCACGAACACATGCCAGACTTCATCCAGCGTAACGCCGGTGCGCACATAGATCACCACGCGATACACCACGTAGACGGTCGTGAGCAGCACCAGCGTCGCCCACACGATATCGCCGACGCGTGAACTCTTCTGCCTCTGCGGGATATGGAAGCGCGGCCCCTGGAACGCCGGCAGCCGCAACGGCACACGCGCGGCTCTCGCGAACATCCAGCCGAGCGGCACCAGCAGCCGGTGTATCAGGCGGGTGCGGCGAATCAGATCGAGCAGCCACGATTCCGGCGCGTCGCCCGAACTGGTGTTTTCCATGCGGAATTTGTCGGCCCACGCGACGAGCGGACGGAACAGGAACTGGTCGTAGGCGAGAATCACGACCGTCATCGCGAGGATCACCCAGCCGATCGCGTGCAGGTTCTTGTCCGAGATCGCCTGTGCGAGATAGGCGCCGATCCCCGGCAGCGTGATCGTTCGGTTGCCGACGGTGATCGCCTCGGAGGCGACCACGAAGAACCAGCCGCCCGACATCGACATCATCATGTTCCAGATGAGGCCCGGCATCGAGAACGGGACTTCCAGCTTCCAGAAGCGCTGCCATGAGGTCAGGTGAAAGCCGCGCGAGACTTCGTCCAGATCGCGCGGCACGGTGCGCAGCGACTGATAGAAGCTGAACGTCATGTTCCACGCCTGGCTCGTGAAGATCGCGAAGATCGCCGCCAGCTCGGCGCCGAGTACGCGGCCCGGAAACAGCGCGAGGAAGAAGGTGACCGTAAACGAAATGTAGCCCAGCACCGGCACCGACTGCAGGATGTCGAGAATCGGCACCAGCACGAGGCCGGCGCGGCGGCTCTTGGCCGCCAGCGTGCCGTACACGAGCGTGAAGGTCAGCGAGGCGACCATGGCCGCCAGCATGCGCAGCGTGGTGCGCATTGCATATTCAGGCAGGTTCGCCGGATCGAGCGAGATGGCTTGAGTCTTGAGCGTCGACATGGGCGCCAAGGTCTCGTGAAAGCCGATCGCCGCCATGGCGATCACACAGATGATCAGCGGAAAGGCGACGAAGTCCCAGCGGTTGGGCAGCACCCGCCATGCCGATGCATTGGCGGTGCGCTTCAGGTTGAAGCTGAAATCCATCAGATGCCCTCCTCGTCGAACCAGGCGTTCAAGAACAGCAAGGAGGCCGCGGCTTCGGCGCGGCGGTCTGAAGATCGGTCCGGAAAGCGGAAATCAGGCATGGCAAAACGCGTGTGCGCGGTAAATCGTTAGCGTTGGAGACACGTGAACCGGTGACCGATGCGTGCGTGGACGAACCCGCCCAGGACCGCAACCATCAAGCCAGACTCCTGTCGCCGCAGGCGCCGCCCGTAGGGCTGGCGAGCTTTCCTCGTTTTGGACGGCACGACACTACACCATCCTATGTTTCAGGCACAACCTTTCGCGGCAATTAGCAATAAATAGCGTTAAACGCCCGGCTGCCGTCCTCGGGCCAGCGTGCGCCAGTCGCGCTGCTGACTATTTATCGTGGCGCGCCGGCCACATCTTCGACCTTCGTGCCGACTGCCGCGATGGGCCAGGTACCCACCTCGAAAAACCCGAACAGCCGTCAAGAATCCGGCCGGGCTGCCGTTAAGAACCGGATGGGCGCGGTCGATGCACTTCGCATTCCCGCAATAACGGTGGCGTCTGGCCCCATGACGGTTAAAATCAGGAGACGACGCCTGTTATCGGTTTACCCCGGGCCACAGCGGCGGCGTATTGCCGACCGCTTCCACAGCGGCGAAACTGCGCGAGCGCGCTGCCACGATTGAGCTAGTTGCATGTCACAGCCAGACGGATCAGAGGGTCGATGAACAGGACAACCTTGCGCCAGGCAACCGGGCCGGTCAGCTTTATGCTGATCGTACTGGTTTGCTGGTTCGTGGCCGGCATGGTTGCGGACCGGATGGTACAGCAAGAGCTGGACGCGGCCCTGCGTGCGCAGCGGCAAATGTCCGCGTCGATCGTGGACAACATGGCGGAGGTGATCGCCAGCGACCTTGCGATGTCTCGCGCCATCCCCGCAACCATGGCCGAGATGGACGTGGTCCAGCGCGCTCTGGTGCAATCCCAGAATTATGCCGTGAACGGCGAAGCGACGGAACCCGTCCTGCGCGCCGCGTTGCTGAAAGACAAGCAGATGAGCGCCGTGAGCAACTTCCTGCACGACGCGCAAGGCTTCTCCGGGCTCGACCAGATCTGGCTTGTCAACGCCAACGGCGTCTGCGTCGCCTCGAGCAACTCCATCAACAATCCGCTCGCGGCCGAGCGCTCCTTCGTCGGCACCGACATGCGCGTGCGCGGCTACCTGACGAACGCGCTGCTCGGCGCGTTCTCCGAAGCCTACGGCGTCGGCCGCTCGAGCGGCGAGCCCGGCATCTTCATCGCCGCGCCCGCTTACGCGGACGGCCTGCTGGTCGGCGTGGTCGTCGCCAAGGTCGGGATCGCGCGGCTGCGCCACTGGGTTGCGCACGCCGGCACCTTCGTCGCCGACGACAACGGCGTGATCATCATGGCGCACAACAGCGAACTCGAAGGCCGCGCGCTGCCCAACTCGCGCGTCACGCAGATGACGCCCGCCGAGCGCAAGACCATCTATTTGCGCGACGCGATTCCCGACATCCACATCAGCGTGGACTCGCAAGTGCGCGAACAGGCGCCGTGGGTGCCGTCCGCCGTGGCCGGGCAACTGTTCGGCATGTCCGAGCGACCCGTGCCGTCGCTCTATCAGACCCGCGGCGGCCTGAACTCGGGGCTGTCCGCGCATCTGGTCGATCCGCTCGTGGCCTGGCCGGAACTGCTGCGCAATCACAAGCGCGATCATTTGCTGGTGTTTCTGACGCTGGCCGGCACGGTCGCGCTGGCGTGGGTGATCACGGTGTCGTATGTGCGCGAGCGGCGCCATCATCGCGCCACGCGCGATCTGGCTGAACAACTGCAATCCGCCAACACGCTGCTGTCGGCCGAGGCGCGCCACGACGCGCTGACCGGCGCGCTGTCGCGGCGCTACTTTCTCGACTTGCTGCGCCATGAGATCGAACGCGCGCATGCGGGCAACGAACCGTTGTGCATGGCGATCGCCGACCTCGATCACTTCAAGCAGATCAACGACCGCTTCGGCCACGCCGCCGGCGACCGCGCGCTCGAACATTTCGTCGACACCTGCCGCGCCGAACTGCGCGGCGCCGATGCGATCGGCCGGCTCGGCGGCGAAGAGTTCGGCCTGCTGCTGCCGGCCACGGATCTGGCCGGCGGCCGCGAAGTCGTCGAACGCTTGCGGCTGCGTCTGAAAGCGAATCCTTCGCCGAAGCTGCCCGCTTCGGTGGGCTTGAGCGTGAGCATCGGCATCACCGAACTCTCGCCCGACGATCTGCCCGAGCGGATCATGAGCCGCGCCGACACGGCCCTCTACGCGGCAAAATCGGGCGGCCGCGACCGCACCGAAGCCTTGCCGCCCGACGACACCGCGCCGCCCACCCGCACGGTGGCCAACGTCTGGTGACGCGGTTGGCAGACACCGGCCGCCCGCGCGCCAAACAGTCCGCAAGCTGACGCAAGACACGACCCGTCCTCGGGCATCCCTTAATGAAGCAGGTATGATCGACCCTGATATCGAGGTTGCCGCTACCGCTTTAATGGGAGATTCGCATGAAGGGAAATTTGGTGATCGTCTGTCGCGATCAGGATGCTGACGCGTTTGACCATCTGCTGGCTGAATACGGCGCTTTCCAGACGCGCCTGTCGTCTACCGCGTGGTATCTGAAACTGGACGTGGCGCCGGAACTGATTCAGGAGGAGATCCTGGCGCGTCTCGGCAAATACACCACGCACTATATTTTCGAAGCCGAAACGGTTACGTGGAATACGGTGGACAGCGACGCGGCGAATGCGCTGAATACGTTGTTCTCGGATTAGCGCACCGCCGTCCGCACCTCGCGCGCGGATCTCGATGCGCCGCACAGGCTGAGGAAGCCGCGCCGCGCACCTACCTGACTACCAGGCGCTTTCCGACGCTGCCGTGACCCGCGGCAATACTTCGAACGGAAAACTCATCAAGACTCGCAAACCACGGCCGCCGTGGTTGCCGATCTCCCACTCCCCGCCTGCACGCCGCACCAGCCGCTCGACGATGGCGAGCCCGAGCCCGCTATGGCCGTTGCCGCCGCGCGCCGGATCGAGCCGCACGAACGGCCGGCTGGCGTTGATCAGATCCTGGGCCGCGATACCGCTGCCGCTGTCGCTCACCGACAAGGTAAAACCCTGCGAGGTACGCGCCGTGGCGACGACGATCGGCGGCGCACCGTACGCGTGTGCGTTGTCGAGCAGGTTCGACAGAATCCGGTCGAGCGTGGCGGCGGGCAACAGGAATGCCGGCCCGGCATTGAGTTCGGTCTGCACGGTGGGCACACCGGAAGCCACCGCGCGATAGCTGCGCACGATCCGCTCGCACTGCGCGTCGACTTCGACCGCCTCGCTGCGATCGGCGCCGTCGTGGGCGAACACCAGAAACTGTTCGACGATATGCGTCATGGAATCGACGTCGCGCACCACGCCGTCGCGCATCTTCGCTTCGTCCATCATTTCGGCGCGCAGCCGCAAACGCGCGAGCGGCGTTTTCAGATCATGCGCCACACCCGCCAGCATCACGGCGCGGTCGTTCTCCGTGCGCGCCACTTCCTGGACCATCTGGTTGAAACCGTGTGTCAGTTGGCGCAACTCGCGCGGCCCGCGCTCCGGCACCGGCGGCACCGGCAAGCCGCGGCCGAAGCGCGCCACCGCCTGGGCGAGCGAGCGCAACGGCTGCTGCAGCGCCCACGCGGCGAAGAGCGCCGCCATCACCGCGAACGAGAAAATAATCGCAAGCCACAGCACCGTGCGGTCGAGCGAACGCGGCGTGCGCAACGGCTGCACCGGCACGACGATCCAGCTTCGGTCGGAGGCGGCGCGCACCCACAGCGTGGGCGGACGGCCCGGCTGGCCGACGCGCACCTGCGTGCCGGACGGCATGCGGTCGCGCACGTCTTCGACGAACCGTTCGAGCGGCGGCGGCATGTCGGCACTTTCCGGCGGCACTTCAGGGCTCGCCGGATCGACCAGTTTGACGCGCGACGGCAAGGGCTGATCCGGCGTTCGGGCGACGTGCTGACGCACCGCGTCGACGAGGAAGGTGGCTTCCTCGACCGCGTAGCGCGTTTGCAGTTGACTGCGCTCGAGGCGCATCAGCGCGTACCACGCGAAATGCGACAGCAGCAGCACCGCGACGACTAGCAGCGCCAGCCGCCCGAACAGCGAATCAATGGGCCGGCGCATGCTGTTCGCCGTCGGGCACGAACACGTAGCCGCGGCCGCGCACCGTTTGAATGAAGCGCGGCGTGGACGGGTCGGTTTCGAGAATGCGGCGCAGACGCCAGACCTGGACGTCGATGCCGCGGTCGGTGCCGTCGTATTCCGGACCGTGCAGCAGTTCGAGCAGGCGCTCGCGCGTGAGCGTGCGCATGGGGTGATTGACGAAAATCTTCAGCAACGCGAATTCGCTGCCCGACAGCGTGAGCGGCTTGTCTTCAAGGTGCAGCGTGCGCGACTGGAAATCCAGCGTGAAGCGGCCGAAGTTGAACGGCTCGCGCTGTTCCGGCGCCGCCGCCGACGGCAGCGTGCGGCGGCGCCGCAGCACGGCTTGCACGCGCGCCAGCAACTCCCGTGGATTGAACGGTTTGCCGAGATAGTCGTCCGCGCCGAGTTCCAGACCGACGATGCGGTCGACGTCGTCCGCCCGCGCCGTGAGCATGATCACGGGGATATCGTCGCCCGACGCGCGCAGCTTGCGCAGCGCGGTGAGCCCGTCGACGCCCGGCATCATCAGGTCGAGCACGATCAGATCCGGACGCTCGCGTTCGAGCCGGCGCTCGAGCGAGCCCGCGTCGTGCAGCACCGAAACCTCGATGCCCTGGCGGGCCAGATAGTCGCGGAGCAGATCGCGCAATTCGACGTCGTCGTCGACAACAAGTATTTGAGTAGCCATGGGATGAAGTTTAACGCGCAGCAAGAAGGGTTTCCGATTTCAAACCGGCCCCAAGGGTTACCGGGTGTTACGGTGAAAGGCTTGCGTAATCCCCCGTAACAGCCGCATCCAGCCACGTAACACAGCGAACTGCGCAGTTCTCTACGCTGTGTCTTACCGAATGCATGCCGTCCACTTTAACCGGTTGCATCGTCGGCTATTCCATTACAGGGAGTCTCACATGTCTACCAAAAAGATGTCGCGCGTTCTCGCCGTTGCCGCTACTGCTCTCGCCATCGGCGCGGGCGCTGCCTATGCCGCACAACCCGCCGAACACGGCGGCCCCGGCGGCTGGCACGGCCACTTCATGAAGCAATTGACGCAACTGCACGATCAGCTGAAGCTGAACGCGGATCAGGAAAAGCAGTGGCAAGCCGCGCTCGACACCATGAAGCAGAACCACGAGGCCATGCGCGCCAATCATGAGCAGATCAAGAACCAGTTCAAGGCCGCGCAGCAACAGCCGATCCTGGATCTGAACGCCATGGCGGCCGCGCATCAGCAGGTCGAGCAGAAAGACGCGCAACTGCGTCAGCAAACTTCGGATGCGTGGCTCAAGTTCTACAACGGCCTGAACGACCAGCAGAAGACCACCGTCAGCACGGCGCTCAAGCAGCGCTTTGCGAAGATGGAGTCGCGTCACGAGAAGATGCATGAACGCTGGGAGCATCGCAAGGGCACGGCGTCGGCGCCGGCGCCGGCGCCGGCGGCCAATCAGTAAGCGGCCCGGTGTGGATGAGCAGGCGGCCGGCGCGGCCGTCTGCGTTGCCGGATGCAAAAACGCCACGGAGGTTGGCCTTCCGTGGCGTTTTTTTGACTGCGCGGCGCGGCGTGCGGACTGCAATGCATGCACGCGCAGTGCGCCCGTTGCGACTTCAACCATCCTTCAATGAAGCCGCGGCCGCGCGCCAGAGGCTTAGCCGTTGAGCTGCCCCAGATCGAACAGCAGCACTTCGGCGTTCTCGCCCTTCTCCAGCGTCACCGTATCCGTGTCGCTGAGCTTGGCGGCGTCGCCCGCACGGAGCGCCTCGCCGTTCACCGTCAACGCGCCGCGCGCCACATGCACATAGGCCAGGCGTCCTTTGGGCAGCGCGAACGTCGCCGTTTCTTCGCCGTCGATCAGCGCCGCGTAGATCGACGCGTCCGCATGGATCGTCACCGAGCCGTCGCGGCCGTCGGGCGAAGCGACCACGCGCAGGCGGCCGCGCTTGTCGGCGGCGTCGAAGCGCTTTTCCTCGTAGCCCGGCTGATCGCCCGCGCGTTGCGGAATCACCCAGATCTGCAGCAGGTGCGCAGGTTCGTCCTGCGATGCGTTGAACTCGCTGTGCTGCACGCCCGTGCCGGCGCTCATGCGCTGCACGTCGCCGGGACGGATGGTCGAGCCGTTGCCCATGCTGTCGCGGTGGGCCAGCGCGCCTTCGAGCACATACGTGACGATTTCCATGTCGCGATGGCCGTGCGTGCCGAAGCCCTCGCCGCCGGCGATACGGTCTTCGTTGATGACCCGCAGCGGGCCGAAATGCACGTGCTGGGGATCGCGATAGTCGGCAAACGAGAAGCTGTGATACGAGTCGAGCCAGCCGTGGTTGGCGTGACCGCGTTCTTCGGAGCGGCGAATCTCGAACATGGGGTACTCCTGGTGAGTAAATAGCGATGCCGAGAATGTATGGGCAGGGCCCGCACTAAACAATCGGCGCGCGTGCACCGGATCGTTTCATAAATCGGCGCAATCGGGCGTTGGCGCCGGCCCCGCGCTGCTTCGCCCGTGCGTGCATGGCGCGGGTGTGACTCCGAGCCAGCCATGGGGTCGACAAACGCTCGGCACACGAGTCGCACATTCGCCTCAAGCGTGACCGACTCTGCACGGCCTGGAAACATCACAACAGCGTCGCGCTCGCACAACGCCTGCGCACATCAGTTTGCCGCCACCGACGTCCCGGACTGGCACCTCGTCCCTGTTCGGGTAAAATACCGCGCTTTTCGAGGCCGCGTGAGCGCCGAAAGCGCGCCAGCGGGCCCGGCATGGCAGGCCGCGATGGGTTGGCAGCAGGTTCCAGACCCGCGCAGGACTGCCCCGATGCAGCAAATGAACGCGCCCCGCGCTGAAGCGGGAAGCCCGGGCGGCGCGTCAATTTTGACCGCCTAGAATAGCGACGGCCGGCCACAAGCCGGCGGTCGTCGAGATCGAAGCATCACGACGATCAGTTTGACCCAGGAGAAACATGAAGAAGTTCGCACTGTGCGTGGCGCTCGCGGTCATGGCCATGGGCTCGCCCGCATGGGCTTTCGCGAGGCTTCGTAATACAGTCGGCAGTAGATTCAAAAGTAGATTCACCCGCAGTTTCACAACCAGAGTCGAAAAGCGCGCTGCAAGACCGGCAACGGCCATGCAGTCATGATTTGCACAGCGGTGCGCTGTGCGCCGCAGGTCACAGCGAGCCCCAGGCTCGCGGCAAACGCGGCGCAGAGTTGGCCGCGTCTTTCGCGGTGTGTCGCAAACACATCGTCAAGGACCCCCTATGTTCCTTCAAGGCTACGGCCCGCTGCTCCTCAACGGCACCTGGCAAACCGTCAAACTGGCGGTGTTGTCGCTGGTGTTCGCTTTCGTGCTGGGCCTGCTCGGCGCGGCGGCGAAACTGTCGAAAAACCGTTTCTCCTACGGCGTCGGCACGGTCTACACCACGCTCGTGCGCGGCGTGCCCGATCTCGTGCTGATGCTGCTGCTGTTCTATAGCATCCAGATCTGGCTGAACAACCTGACCGATCTGCTCGGCTGGGACCAGATCGACATCGATCCCTTCGTGGCCGGTGTCGCGGTGCTCGGCTTCATTTACGGCGCGTACTTCACCGAGACCTTCCGCGGCGCGTTTCTCGCGGTGCCGCGCGGCCAGCTCGAAGCCGGCGCCGCTTACGGCATGACCGGCTGGCAGGTGTTCTCCCGCGTGATGTTCCCGCAAATGATGCGCTTCGCGCTGCCCGGCATCGGCAACAACTGGCAGGTGATGGTGAAGGCCACCGCGCTGGTGTCGATCATCGGCCTCGCGGACGTGGTCAAGGCTTCGCAGGACGCGGGCAAGGGCACGCTGCGGTTCTTCTTCTTCACCCTGTTCGCAGGGGCGATCTATCTCGTCATCACCACAGTGTCCAACTTCGTGCTGATGTACCTCGAAAAGCGTTACTCGACCGGCGTGCGAAAGGCGGATCTATGATCGAGATCATTCAGGAATACTGGCGCAACTATCTCTATAGCGACGGCTACCGCATCACCGGCGTCGCGATCACGCTGTGGCTGCTGGTGGTGTCGATCGGCCTGGGCTTCTGCCTGTCGATTCCGCTCGCGGTGGCACGCGTGTCGAAGAAGAAGTGGCTCTCCCGCCTCGTCTGGCTGTATACGTACATCTTCCGCGGCACGCCGTTGTACGTGCAACTGCTGCTCTGCTACACCGGCTTGTACAGCCTCGAGATCGTTCGCAATCACGAACTCACCAATGCTTTCTTCCGCGACGGCATGCATTGCACGCTGCTCGCTTTCACGCTGAACACTTGCGCGTACACCACCGAGATTTTCGCCGGCGCGATCAAGGCGACGCCCTACGGCGAAATCGAAGCGGCGCGCGCGTATGGCATGTCGTCGTTCACGCTGTACCGGCGCGTGATTCTGCCGTCGGCACTGCGCCGCGCATTGCCCTACTACAGCAACGAAGTGATCCTGATGCTGCACGCCACCACCGTCGCGTTTACCGCGACCGTGCCGGACATCCTCAAGATCGCGCGCGATGTGAACTCCGCGACATATCAGTCGTTCAATGCGTTCGGCATCGCCGCCCTGCTCTATCTGTGTATTTCTTTCGCGCTCGTGTGGCTGTTCCGCCGCGCCGAGCGCCGCTGGCTCGCTTACCTGCGGCCGCAAGGCAAGTAACCGGGGGCACCGCGCCCACAGCAAGTAAGCATGCCCAAGGATCCTGATGACCACCAAGAAGCAAAAGCTCTTCGTCGACGAGCTTCACAAACAGTACGGCGATAACGAAGTTCTCAAGGGCGTGTCGCTCAAGGCCAACGCCGGCGACGTGATCAGCGTGATCGGCTCGTCCGGTTCGGGCAAGAGCACGATGCTCCGCTGTATCAACTTTCTCGAGCAGCCGAACGCCGGGCGCATCTTCGTCGACGGTGAGGAAGTGCGCACGCAAACCGGCAAGCACGGCGCATTGCGCGTGTCGGACCCGAAGCAGTTGCAGCGCGTGCGCACGAAGCTGTCGATGGTGTTCCAGCACTTCAACCTGTGGTCGCACATGAACGTGCTGGAGAACATCATCGAGGCGCCCGTCAATGTGCTGGGTCTGAAGCGCAAGGACGCCGAAGAACGCGCGCGTGAATATCTGGAAAAGGTGGGGCTCGCGCCGCGCCTGGAGAAACAGTATCCGTCGCATCTGTCGGGCGGCCAGCAGCAGCGTGTGGCCATCGCCCGTGCACTGGCCATGCATCCCGATGTGATGCTGTTCGACGAACCGACTTCCGCGCTCGACCCCGAACTGGTCGGCGAAGTGCTCAAGGTCATGCAGACGCTCGCCGAAGAAGGCCGCACCATGATCGTCGTCACGCATGAAATGGCATTCGCACGCAACGTGTCGAATCACGTGATGTTTTTGCATCAAGGCCGCGTGGAAGAAGAAGGCCATCCCGACGAAGTATTCAGGAACACGAAAAGCGACCGGCTCAAGCAGTTTCTCTCCGGAAGCCTTAAATAGACACTCAGACGCAACCCGCTATTTGGGCTGTAGTCAAAGTAGTATTACAAGGCGCTTACGAGCGCCTTTTTTGTTTCGCTCACCTGTGCATTCCGGCGATTTCCGCCGCGAAAACCGCTCCCCGCAAGCCTCCAACCCCCGGCCATTCGCCCTACTCTGCCGCATTTGAAGCGTCAATAGTGGCAATCCTTAACGTTACCCGCGCCGATCCGTGATTCCCTTGTCGCATAAGGGTTTCCGCGTTTTTCGAAGGTGCCCAAACGGGTCGTGTCGCACATTCTTATTGCAATTTGGAGACATCGATCAAGGCGGGTACTAATTTCTTCTCCCAGTGAAGGGTATTTTTGATAAATTAGTAACCAAAGTAGCAAAACAAAGTTCATTAAAAGTAGTTTCACTTCAAAGCACAGAGGAGAACCGGTCGGCGAGGGATCGGCATGACGACCAGATAGCCCCAAGGCTACACGTCACGGCAGGAGACCCAATCCACCCGCTAATCTCCCTGGTACCGATTCCTGTTCGGCGCAATTCGCGGCCGAGCACCATTCGCAGTACTGGGTTTCACTTTTTGACAGGGTATGGAGGAGAAGATGAAGAAAGCTTTGCTCGCCGCTGCGCTGATGACAGCCGGTGTTGTTGCGCACGCCCAAAGCAGCGTGACGCTGTACGGCCGCCTTGACGCTGGCATTGAGTACATGACGGGCGTTCCGCAAGGCGGCGGTCCGAATGGCCCGGCTACCGGCAGCACGAACCGCTGGCGCGCGGAAAGCGGCGACTGGGGTACCAGCCTGTGGGGCATGAAGGGCGTTGAGGACATCGGTGGCGGCAACAAGGTCCTGTTCCAGTTGGAAGGCTCCTTCAACACCATGACGGGTGCAGGTCCTGGCGGCGGCGGTCTCTTCAATCGTTGGGCAACTGTCGGCATGTCGAACGACGCATACGGTACGTTCACGATGGGCCGCATGCTGTACATCTCGAACGGCGTGTGGGACTTCGACCCGTTCGGTCAATCGAACTGGTCGTCGGCGTCGCTGGTGCGTGGCCGCAACTGGCCGCAATCGAGCAACAACTTCGCCTACCAGTCGCCGAAGATCGCGGGCTTTGACTTCTACGGTCAATATGCGCTGTCGAACGCAACGAGCTGGAACGGCAACGGCACGACCCCGCAAGGTCGCGAAGCCGGCGCGCAGGTTACCTACACGAGCTCGCTGTTCCAGATTCGCGGTATTTACGACGAAATCCGCAACCCGGCTAACGGCGTGCTGTACGGCCCGAACCCGAGCGCGATCAACCCGGGCAACGTGGCCAACGGCGTATTCGCGGCATCGCGTGAATACTCGGCTCTCGTGAACGTCTTCCTCGGCCAGTTCAAGGTTCAGGCTGCTTACCAGGCTGTCCGTTCGGCAGGTGCACAGAACGTTCTGCCGGGCCAGCCGACCACTCTGGATCACGAATGGGGCGGTGTGACGTGGCAAGCAACGCCGGCTGCGGCGCTGATCGCAGCGGTCTACCACGTGAACGGCAACAATGGCGCAGGCAATGCGACGATCTACACGATCGGCGGCTCGTACAACCTGTCCAAGCGCACGCTGCTGGACATCCAGATCGCAACGACGCAAAACAGCAAGACGGCTAACTACGGCCTGAATGCAAACAACGCCGGTACGTCAACCAGCACGGACAATCCGCTGCCGGGTCACAGCCAGTCGGGCGTGTACGCAGGTATTCAACACTCGTTCTAATCGAACGGTGTTCCCCGAAGGAACTTCCTTCGGGGTGTAGTCAGGAGTTCTTCAAGAGAATCTTTTTCACGCTGCTGCGAGAGGCGCGTATCGGTGCGATGTCCGCAAGGGTATCGCACCGTTTTTTATTTGAGCGCACGGTTTTGCCACCGCCTGAGCGCACCGGCGCGGTGCATTCATGACCCGCGTTGTGCGGGTGGCGCTACCGGCGCTTGAGTTTCTGCTTTAAAAACCGAACTCAGATGCTTTAAACCGCCGCTTCGTTTTCTTCGCCGGTACGAATGCGGATCACACGCTCCACATCTGCGACGAAAATCTTGCCGTCGCCGATCTTGCCGGTGCGCGCCGCGCCAATGATCGCATCGATCACCTGATCGCACTGATTGTCCGCCACCACCACTTCGATCTTCACTTTCGGCAGAAAGTCGACCACGTACTCTGCACCACGATAGAGCTCGGTATGGCCTTTCTGACGGCCGAAGCCTTTGACTTCAGTAACCGTCAACCCCGTGAGGCCGACTTCAGCGAGCGCCTCGCGCACTTCGTCGAGTTTGAAGGGTTTGATGACTGCGGTGATGCGCTTCATGGCGAACCTCGTCTCGTGTCTGGAAGAGTGAAAGGGAAATGGATGATTTTTATTCTACGCCGCGCCGGATGCGTTGCGGCAATCCGGCGCGCGCTTCGGGTTAGTCCGCAGCGGTTCGCTTAACGCTCACTCCACCGGTTCGGTGTAGCGCGACGTGATCGGATAACGCCAGTCGCGCCCGAACGCGCGATGCGTGACGCGAATGCCGATCGGCGCCTGACGCCGCTTGTATTCGTTGATCTTGATGAGGCGCGTGACGCGTTTGACGTCTTCAACCGCATAACCCGCAGCGATGATTTCGGCAAGCGAGCGGTCCTCTTCCATGTACATGCGCATGATCGCGTCGAGCACGTCGTATTCCGGCAAGCTGTCCTGATCGGTCTGGTTCTCGCGCAGTTCCGCCGACGGCGCGCGCGTCAGGATGCGCTCGGGAATGACGTCCTGCTTGTCGAAGGTCGTAGCCTGGTTGCGGTAATGGCACAGCCGGTAGACGAGCGTCTTCGCAATGTCCTTGATGACCGCGAAACCGCCGGCCATGTCGCCGTACAACGTGCAGTAGCCCACGGCCATCTCGCTCTTGTTGCCCGTGGTCAGCACGATCGAGCCGAACTTGTTCGACAGCGCCATCAGCAAGGTGCCGCGAATGCGCGCCTGAATGTTTTCTTCGGTGGCGTCTTCGGCGCGGCCCGCGAACTCCTGCGCGAGCGAGCCGCGGAACGCGTCGAACATCGGCGCGATCGCGATTTCGTCGTAGCGTACGCCGACGCGGCGTGCCATCTCGGCGGCATCCGTGGTGGAAATGTCGGCCGTGTAGCGCGACGGCATCATCACCGCGCGCACGCGGTCCGCGCCGAGCGCGTCGCACGCGACGGCCAGCACCAACGCCGAATCCACGCCGCCCGACAGGCCGATCAGCGCGCCCGGGAAGCCGTTCTTGTTGATATAGTCGCGCACGCCCATCACGAGCGCGGCATAGACCTGCGCCTCGATGGACAGCTCCGGCGCAATCGGCGCGGGCAACGGCTCGCCGTTTTCGAATTCGACGATCGCGGTCGCTTCCTCGAACTGCGCCATCTTCGCGACCAGTTCGCCTTGCGCGTCGAGGACGAACGAGCCGCCGTCGAACACCAGTTCGTCCTGCGCGCCCACCATGTTCACGTAGACCATCGGCAGTCCGGTCTCACGAATCCGCGCGCGCAGAATGTCGAAACGCACCGCTTCCTTGTTCAGGTGATACGGCGAGCCATTCGGAATCAGCACCACTTGCGCGCCCGCCGCCTTCGCCATTTGCGCAGCCGACGCATGCCATGCGTCCTCGCAAATCACTACGCCGTACTTCACGCCGTCGAGTTCGAACACGAACGGCTGCGGGTCGGACGCGAAGTAGCGCTTCTCGTCGAACACCTCGGTGTTGGGCAGATCCTGCTTGCGATACGTGCCGCGCACTTCGCCGTCGACGATCAGCGAGGCCGCGTTGAAAGTATCGACCGGCGGCACGCCGCGCTCGATCGGCGCGTTTGCATTACCATGGCCGTGCGCTGCGCTGTGCGTGACGTCGCGCAACGGATGGCCGACGATCACGTGCAGGCCGGCGAACGGCTTGAGTTGCGTGGCGAGGTCGGCCAGGGCCGCCGCGCTCGCGGCATAGAACGCGGGACGCAGCAGCAGATCTTCGGGCGGATAGCCGGACAGCGCGAGTTCAGGCGCGATCAGCAGCTTCGCACCATCGTTGTGCGCGGCGCGCGCGGCAGCGACAATCTTCGCGACGTTGCCGGCGAAGTCGCCGACGGTGACATTGATTTGAGCAAGAGCGATTCGGGTCTTCATGGCAGGATCGACAGGCAAGCCGACGTGGCTTGCGAGTACCGCGGCTGGTTAGCTCGACGGAATGGACAAATCGGATAAACGAACGGCGTAGCGCTCAACGCGCCGCGCCGCTCATTGGGAACAGTCACACAGATTGAACCAGGAACGCTTTGATTATCGCACGGGCATTCTGGCGTCGCCTTCCGAGGTGGACGCCGCCGAATGGAATGCCCTTCTCGCGCAGCAGTCGCAGCCCACGCCGTTTCTGCGGCATGAGTTCTTGAGCGCCCTGCATGCGACGCGCTGCGCGGTCGCGGATACCGGCTGGGCGCCGCAATTCGTCACGCTGAGCGACCCGCGCACGGACAAGCTCGTGGCCGCCGCGCCCGTGTATCTGAAGGGGCACTCGTACGGCGAGTACGTGTTCGACTGGGCCTGGGCCGACGCCTACAAGCGCAACGGTCTACCGTATTACCCGAAGCTGCTGTGCGCGGTGCCGTTCACGCCGGTGCAAGGCAACCGGTTGTTGTCGGCGGATACGCATGCGCTCAGGCACCTGGCCGCGACGCTGATGGCGTTCGCCGAACAGGCCGACGTGTCGTCGCTGCATGTGCTGTTTCCCACCGAAACGGAAGCGGACGCGCTCACCGAGATGGGCATGATGCAACGCGAAGGCGTGCAGTTTCATTGGCTGAACGACGGCTATCGCGACTTCGACGATTTCCTCTCCACGCTCGAACAGAAGAAGCGTAAGAACATTCGCGCCGAGCGCCGCAAAGTGCACGAGGCCGGCGTGACGATGCGCCGGATTCGCGGCGAGGACATTCAGGACGCGGACTGGCGCTTCTTCAGCAAGTGCTATCGGCAGACGTACCGCGAGCACTTTTCGAGTCCGTATCTGAACCTCGATTTCTTCCGCATGATCGGCGCGTCGATGCCCGAGAACCTGCTGCTCGTGATCGCCGAATACGAAGGCAAGCCGATCGCGAGTTCGCTGGTGGTGTACCAGCGCGACGCGCAAACCGGCGGCACGCTGTACGGCCGCTATTGGGGCGCGCTGGAACACGTGCCATGCCTGCACTTCGAAACGGCCTACTACCAGCCGCTCGAATTCTGCATCGAGGAAAAGCTCGGCGCGTTCGAAGGCGGCGCGCAGGGCGAGCACAAGATGGCCCGCGGCTTCCTGCCCACGGTCACGCGTTCCGCGCACTGGCTCGCGCATCCCGCTTTCGCCGATGCGGTCGGCCACTTTCTCGACAACGAAAAGAACAGCATCCACGCGTATGTGGATGAGCTGCGCGAACACAATCCGTTCAAAGGCTGAAGCGCATCCATGGCGTGGTTTCTCTATCTGCTCGAATGCTCGGACGGCAGCGTCTATACCGGCATCGCTGTCGACGTGCAGGCGCGCTTCGAGAAACACGTCAGCGGCGAGGGCGCGCGTTATACGCGTTCGCGCAAGCCGGTGCAGGTGCTGGCGTCGTTCGAATTGACGGATCGGTCCACTGCGTCGCGCGCGGAGTATTGGGTCAAGCGGCTGTCGCCGTCCGAGAAGCGTGCGCTTGCAGCAGGTCTGCGCACGCTCGAGTCGGTGATGCCTTTGCCTGAGCCCGAAGCCGTTGTCGACGAAGAACAAGCCGAGGAAAAAACCGGCGCGTCCTGAAAGCGCTTGAGCTTCGTCCCTCTTGGCACCGCCGCAGGCTATCCCCTCGCCTCGCGCATCCGCTCATTGAGCAACCGATGCATCAGCGCCAGCTCGCCCACCGCATCGGCTTCCAGTGAGGTCAGCCCGTCTCGCGCGGGAAGCGCAAGACGCACCGGCCTCAAGGTTCGAGTCAACGCGGCGTCGATATCCGTGCTTACCGTCGCGACCCACGCGCCGAGTTCATCGTGCATGTCACGCCGGTTCGTACTCAGGCGCAGTTGCGTCGCGGTGCCGGCCATTCTTCGCAACAGGCTCAGCACGGTGAGCGTCACGGTGTCGACCATCGTGTCCTCGAGCTTTTCGAGGCGAATCCGGCCGATGGCCTCCTCCGCGTTATTGCTGCCCAGGCCCGCGGCCCGGCGCAAGCGCTCCATGTCCTTCTCGCTGCGGCGAGGCGACTCCAGCGCGGCTCTCAGATAGGCGAGATTGGCGCGCACCGCCTCGCCCAGATACGCGCGATAGTCGATCTTTTCGCGCGTCGGCCAGAGATAGAACGTGGCCAGCAGCGCCAATACGCAGCCGAGCACGTTGTTGCCGAGCCGCGTGAGCGCATAGGCGAATTCGCTCGCGCCCGGCGTCGCGAAGTCGGCGACCAGCACGAAGGTCGGCGTGAGGAACAGCACGAACAGGCTGTAGCTGACGGGACGCAGCGCCATGGTCGCCATCACCAGCGGAAACACCGCAAGCGAAATGCCGAGCGGCGAATGGATCGCGTAACCGATACCCGCCGCCAGCACGCCGCCGACAATGCTGCCCGCCGCCCGCTCGATACTGCGCGGCCAGGTCGCGGCAATCGACGGTTGCAGGATCAGCAGCGTCGCCATGGTGGCCCAATAGCCGAACGGCAAGCCGAGCGCGTGGATCACGAGAAAGCCCGTGGTGGTGGTCACGCCGACGCGGGCCGCATGCCGCAACCCAACGGACTCGAGCGACAGGTTGGCCTTGAGCGTGGACCAGGTTCGCGCGAAGAAGCGTGTGGCGCTGTCCCGCCAGCCTTCGGGCTGCGCATACAGCGGCGTGAAGTCGACCAGTTCGAAGTCGGACTTCAGTGTCACGGGCTCCATCAAGGCGGATTCGAGCCGCCGTGCAAAGCGCCGCAAGCGCAATTGCAAGTCGGCGAGACGTGCCCATTGCGCGTCGTTGGTGGCTGCGCCGATGCCACGCAGCACGTCGCCGATGACCGTCAGCAGCCGGGCCGCGCGTTTCGCGCGCCATGCGTCATCGGGGACTCTTTCACATGCGCCGGAGACGGCGATCAGATAAGCGAACAACGCTTCGCTGTCGGTCAGCAAGCCGAGCAATGTGTCGTAGGTTTCGCGGCCGCCGGTTCTCGACGCGGGCACGCGCGCCAGCACCTTGCGCGAACGTTCGAGCGCGGCTCGGGTATCGGCGCGAAATTTTGCGGCATGCGTGGCCCACTCGCCGCGTACCGCGCGCCGCTCGAGCAACCGTGCGCTGTCCACCGCAATATCGGCGAGACGCAGGTACACGGCGCGCAGCGTCGAGCGGCTCGTGGCGAACGGATGAATGCGCCAGACCGTCAGACTCAGCACCACGGCAAACAGGCAGCCGACCAGGTAAATGCCGAGAAACGCCATGCCTTGCCGAACATCGTGCATCGGCCGGTCGACCATCACGACGCACGCGGTCGCCGCGAGAATCGTCACCTGTGACGTGGCCGCGCCCCAGATCCGACCGAACGCGCCGAGCGTCGTGAAGGCCAGCACCGCGAGCGCGGCGAATACGGCGCCGGTTCCGGAGGCGAACGCCGTCAACCCGCCGCACAGCGTGGACAGCACCGCGAAGCCCATCATCGACGCAAAGCGGGCGCGGTTGGAACCGGCCGCGTCGGCGAGGCAGGTCCAGAAGGCGCCAATCGCGGCCCACGCGAAGGCCGGTTCGTGCAACAGATTGCCGAGCGCGAGCATGGCCGTCGACGCACAGGCCGCCCTCAAGCCTTCCGACAGACTGGCCTCACTCGTCGAAAACGACACCATCCATACCGGCCGCTTGCGGTAGATCGCGCTGGCGATGGCGTACAGCCAGTTCGACCAGCGTTGCGACGAAGACGACGGGTTGGACTTGCGATTCAGCATCCGGACGGTGTGCTCCTGGGAACGCGGATTGGCGCTGCGTCAGCGCATCGTGCTAGCCAGCGACAGGCAGGCGCATGCAGACGCATATAGGTGGCCAATCATAAGGGTTTACGCCTAGATAAAAAAATGGCTTCGGTTCATCCTCTCGATGCACTGCGTCTATGTGTCCGCACTCAAAGGCTATGTGACGTGCTCGTGTTTCGACAATCCATGAAAAAACCGCGCGGCCTTTGCAGGCTCGCGCGGTTTTTCTATCAGGCAAATCAAACGTGACGCGGCTTACTTCTTGTAGTTCGCCACGCCTTCGGTGATTTCCTTGTGCGCGGCTTCGATGCCCGCCCAGCCGTCGACCTTCACCCACTTGCCCTTCTCGAGCGCCTTGTATTGCTCGAAGAAGTGCTTGATCTGGTCTTTCAGGTACGCCGGGACGTCGTCGATCGACTTCAGGTCGGCGGTCATCGGGCAGACCTTGTCGTGCGCGACGGCGACCAGCTTCGCGTCCACGCCGGATTCGTCGGTCATTTGCAGCATGCCGAGCGCGCGCGCACGCACCACCGAGCCGGCCAGCAGCGGGAACGGCGTGATGACCAGCACGTCGACCGGGTCGCCGTCGCCCGACAGCGTTTGCGGAATGTAGCCGTAATTCGCCGGATAGCGCATGCCCGTGCTGATGAAACGGTCGACGTGGAGCAGGCCCGTTTCCTTATCGGCTTCGTACTTCACCGGATCGCTTTGCGCCGGGATTTCGATGATGACATTGAAATCTTGCGGAAGGTCTTTGCCTGCGGGGACGTGATTGAAGCTCATGAGCGCTCTCTGATCAGGATGGAATTCGGAACACGGCGTGCGGCGCGTGGGCTCGACGGCATGCGTCGTGAAACACGCCTCGAGCACTGGCGCTGCAGCCGGACAGTGCGGAATACGCCATTATAGCCAATCGGCCGATGGCATCCCTCGTTGGATCGGCGCGATAATCGTCTGGCGTCCCTCGATTGTGCCTCTCGTTTGTGAACACCACGTAACCGCGCCGCGGCTCGCGTGATACCTCAAGGAGCATGCATGGAAGAAGCTCGACACTTCATCGGCGGCGAGTGGTCCGCCGGCTCAGGCGGCGAAACGATCGCCGTGCTCGATCCCTCGGACGGCCAGCCCTTCACCCAGTTGGCACGCGGCACCGCGGCGGATATCGACGCCGCCGTGCACGCCGCGCGCCGCGCCTTCGAAGGCGCGTGGGGCCAGGCGAGCGCCGCGGAACGTGGCCGCGTGCTGTACCGGCTGTCCATGCTGGTCGCCGCGCGCCAGGAAGAACTCGCCCTGCTCGAAGCGCGCGACACCGGCAAACCGCTCAAGCAGGCGCGCGCCGATTCGGCCGCTCTCGTCCGCTATTTCGAGTTCTACGCCGGCGCGGCGGACAAGCTGCACGGCGAAACGCTGCCTTATCAAACCGGCTACACGGTGCTCACGATCCGCGAGCCGCACGGCGTGACCGGCCATATCGTGCCGTGGAATTACCCCATGCAGATTTTCGGCCGCAGCGTGGGCGCAGCGCTCGCCACCGGCAATGCATGCGTCGTCAAACCGGCCGAGGATGCCTGTCTGTCCGTGCTGCGCGTCGCCGAACTGGCCGCCGAGGCGGGCTTGCCCGCTGGCGCGCTGAATATCGTCACCGGCTATGGGCATGAAGCGGGTGCGGCGCTCGCGCGTCATCCGGGCATCGACCACATTTCGTTCACCGGGTCGCCGGAAACCGGCAAGCTCGTCACGCAGATGGCCGCCGAAAATCAGGTGCCGGTCACGCTGGAACTCGGCGGTAAATCGCCGCAAATCGTTTTCTCCGACGCGGACCTCGACGCGGCGCTGCCCGTGCTGGTGTCGGCAATCGTGCAGAACGCGGGACAAACCTGCTCGGCGGGCAGCCGGGTGCTGATCGATCGGGCCATTTACGAACCCTTGCTCGACCGGCTGAGCGGCGCGTTTCAGGCCTTGCGCGTCGGGCCTTCGCATGCCGACCTCGACTGCGGGCCGCTGATCAGCGCGAAACAGCAGCGGCGCGTGTGGGATTTCCTCTCTGACGCGCAACACGACGGCATCGCCATGGCGGCGCACGGCGAGGTGATTCCCGAAGCGCCGGAAAGCGGCTTCTATCAGGCGCCGACGCTCTTGCGCGACGTGCCCGCCAGCCACCGCCTCGCACGCGACGAAGTGTTCGGCCCCGTGCTCGCCGCCATGTCCTTCAGCGACGAAGACGAAGCGCTCGCGCTTGCCAACGGCACGCTATTCGGCCTGGTCGCCGGCATCTGGACACGTGACGGCGCGCGACAGATGCGGCTCGCCCGCCGTCTGCGCTCCGGCCAGGTATTCATCAACAACTATGGCGCGGGCGGCGGCGTCGAATTGCCGTTCGGCGGCGTCAAGCATTCCGGGCACGGGCGTGAAAAGGGATTCGAGGCGCTTTACGGCTTCACGGTGTTGAAAACCATCGCGATCAAGCACGGTTAGTCGGGCACATGCATCACCATCCACAACAAACAGCGGAGACATTATGCGGTTGACAGGTAAAACAGCCATCGTCACGGGTGGCGGCTCGGGTTTCGGCGAAGGCATTGCGAAAACCTACGCGCGCGAAGGCGCGAACGTGGTGGTCAACGATCTGAACGGCCCGGCCGCCGAGCGCGTGGCGAGTGAAATCGCGCTGGCCGGCGGCAAGGCCATCGCAGTGGCAGGCAACGTCGCCCAACGCGACGACTGGCAAAAGCTGCGCGAGGCCGCGCTCGAAGACTTCGGCAGCGTGCAGATCGTCGTCAACAACGCCGGCACCACGCATCGCAACAAGGCCGTGCTGGAAGTCACGGAAGCCGAATTCGACCGCGTCTACGCGGTGAACGTGAAAAGCATCTACTGGAGCGTGCAGGAGTTCGTGCCGTATTTCCGCGAGCAAGGCGGCGGCTGCTTCATCAATATCGCATCCACGGCCGGCGTGCGGCCGCGGCCTGGGCTCGTCTGGTACAACAGCAGCAAAGGCGCGGTGATTATCGCGAGCAAGTCGCTGGCGGTTGAACTCGGTCCGGACCGCATTCGGGTGAACTGTGTGAATCCGGTGATGGGCGAGACGGCGCTGCTGTCCGAGTTCATGGGCGTCGAAGATACGCCGGAGAATCGCCGGCGCTTTCTGGCGGGCATTCCGCTCGGGCGTTTCTCGACACCGCAGGACATTGCCAACGCCGCGCTTTATCTGGCTTCGGACGAGGCCGAGTTCATCACCGGCGTGTGTCTCGAAGTAGACGGCGGGCGCTGCGTGTAGCGCCATGCCCGGCGCGCGAGGGCTGTCCATGCGGCGGCCTTCGCCAGAGTCAGTGTTTTCCCCCGGTATCGATTCGTCATGCAAACCACCCAGCACGGATAGAATCGATTGGCGGCGGTACTTCAATTCCAAGAAAAGAGGAGACACCATGGCTAGTCCTGCAAATCCGCTTCACCATCCCGGCGCGGGTGCGCCGCCTTCCACCTTTGAAGAGGCGACCTACCGCAAGGTCACCTGGCGGCTCGCGCCGCTGTTGATGCTCTGTTACGTGGTCGCGTATCTGGATCGCGTCAACGTCGGCTTCGCCAAGCTGCAAATGACCAGCGATCTTGGGCTGAGCGATGCGGTGTATGGTTTCGGCGCAGGGATTTTCTTTGTCGGCTATTTCATCTTTGAGATTCCGAGCAATGTGATTTTGCATAAGGTTGGCGCACGCGTGTGGATCGCGCGGATCATGGTGTCGTGGGGCGTGATCTCCATGCTGACCATGTTCGTCACCACGCCGACCATGTTCTATGTGATGCGCTTTCTGCTCGGTCTCGCTGAAGCGGGTTTCTTTCCTGGGATCATTCTTTATCTCACGTACTGGTATCCGTCGCATCGGCGTGGGCGCATGACTACGTGGTTCATGACGGCGATCGCGTTGTCGGGTGTGATCGGCGGGCCGGTGTCGGGTTATATCCTCAAGAGCTTCAACGGCGTGAACGGCTGGCATGGCTGGCAGTGGCTGTTTCTGCTCGAAGGGATTCCGTCGGTGGTTGTCGGGATCATGGTTTTTGCCATGTTGGATGATCGGATTTCGAAGGCGAAATGGCTTACTAAGGAAGAGCAGCAGTTGCTTGAGCGGCATGTTTCTGCGGAGGAAGCGACTAAGCACGATATGCCGATTCGCGAGGTGCTCACGAGTGGGCGGGTGTTGATGCTGAGCCTTACGTACTTCTCGTTTGTGATGGGGCTTTATGGCGTGAGCTTCTGGCTGCCGACCATTATTAAGGCGACTGGGGTGACGGATGCGTTCATGATCGGCTTGCTTTCGGCGGTGCCGTTCGCGGCGGCTGTGGTGGCGATGGTGTTCGTGTCGCGTAGTGCGGACCGGAAGCGGGAGCGGCGCTGGCATATCGCGTTGCCGGCGTTTGCGGGGGCGATTGGGTTGGTGCTCTCCGTCGTGTGGACGCATAACACTGTGCTGGCGATGGCTTCACTGACGCTGGCGACGATGGGTATTCTTACTACCCTGCCGCTGTTTTGGAGTTTGCCTACGGCGATTTTGGCGGGTACGGGTGCGGCTGCCGGGATTGCGATGATTAATTCGATTGGGAATCTGGCGGGGTTTTTGAGTCCCTATGCGGTGGGGTGGTTGAAGCAGGCTACGGCGGCTAATGATTCGGGGATGTATATGTTGGCGGCGTTTATGGTACTTGGGGGTTTGCTGGCTATTAGTGTGCCGGCGAAGATGGTTAATAAGTAAAGAGCGACGCGCGAGCCTCGGCAATCATGCAGTGCTGAGGCTTTTCGCATGTTTGCCAAGAAGCGACTTGTGCGCTGCCGAGCATGTTGATTTCGAGGGATGCTGGCTGACTACTGCCGGGGGCGAGCGGCTGTAATCAGCCAGTCGAATGCCGCCCGTACAGACTTCGCCAGCACGTTGCGCAATGCCAGGCACAGCAGCTTGATGGCGGCCTCGTCGTTGGGGAGGTGGCCGCGGGCCAGATTACCCTGCGAAGTCCCCCGCCGAAGCGGGGAACATTCCCGACACCGTTGTGCGTCGTCAGTCTTTCACGCTGCCCAGATCATCTAACCTTTCTTTAGTGATACGCGCCATGCAATCCCAAAACGTCATATAACGCATTGACGCCTCCCCTAACGAGTACGTTTCGGCGTAGCACTGGTTGTCACGAAACTCGATCCATGCGTTTTGGCCTTTCTCGAAATATGACGATGCGATAGGGTCGTCCTCGGCTTTCAGTTCGGCATCATCCTTTTTAAAACCATCTTCCAATGATTTAATTTTCGACCTTAGTTTCGCAAAAATTATTTCGTAGTCTCTTTGGCTGCACGCAGCAATGTCAGCGGTTGATGCGTGCTCACCCGTCTCGCAAAGGTGATCAACCTCTTTGTGCGATTTTCCAGCAAAATACACCGACGATGGCATAGCCTTTCTATAATCAAACTCGACGGAGTAGATCGTTTTTCCAGATGCAGTGGAATGAAAAAACAAAGGGACCAGAACCATCAAAACTGACGCAGCAGATTTTTTAATGTGTCGCATCATATACACCCTCAGAAAATATTCTGGCCTCCGACCTACGGCGCGGGCGCAGCCTCGTACCACAACGGAAGTCCTTTATGGAATCAGGTACATTTTCATAGTCGCCTTGGTTCACTATCCTCGCCAGTTCGTCAGCGGCTTGACCCGGCCCGGAATTAAAGATAACGCTCACTAGCGCATCGTATTCACGTTGATACAATGGTACGTGTATCTTTGCATTCAACGCGCCCTCCATTCTCCGCAAATCTTTCTTCAGAAATTCCCGTGCGCGCTCATCGGTTATTGTCTGGCCGACCTGCAGGTGATCCCCCGGCAGAACAAGGTGGCCGCATCCCACCGTGGGATTGCCAGCACTATCGGCGTAAACCAACACAATAAAACCTTCGGATACCGGCACGTCTATATGTGAATGATCTTGAAAAAAAATCCGCGTCATACCATTCATTCTGCCACTTTCCCACTCGGCAATGAAACTTAATATTTGATTTGACGCTGCCCAAGGCTTGCAGAGTCTATCCGTTTGTACCTGTACGCAGGAATTCGGATTCGTGTTTGTTGTTGCAGTTGCAAGTGGTTGCGCCATTAAGCCTCCTGCATATGTCCAAGATAAATATGGATCGAGCGCGCATTGTTAGTCGGATAGCTCTCAATTGTTGTATCGCCGTCCCTGAGAGCAAGTCTCTTAGACATCCTCAACCCTTGTGTCCGAGATAGAGCAAGATGTTTTGTACCCCGTCTGTTTTGTATCGCATCGTGCGTCCCGTGCTGTCCGTTACACCGTGCGCTACCGAGCCGGACGGAAAGCGAATGGTGTAATAGCTGTCTGCAAGCGCACGCCCGCGCGCGTCGCGCAGCGTGAACTGTTCATCATGCCGTGAAGCGTGGTTCGACCCTGCGGCGAGTAACGCGGCGGCATTTGCATTGGCGGCGTGGTGTTCGGCTTCGTCATCGCACCATGATTCACCCGCGAGCTTCGCGACTATCCGTGGTGGCGTTGCACAGTTGCACAGAACGATGTCGCCGTCGGCGGCTGTCTCGCCCATGAAGTTGATGCGGCGTGGCCCTCCGGTCTTAGCAATAATGCCGATGCTTTTACACAACTCGCAGTACGCGGCACCTCCTATAAGTGCAACTTGATGGCCTCCGTCGCCCCATGTACATATCGAGCCTTCGTAATACAGGATTTGCCCGCCCGTACTAAGTTGATCGCCAACCACCGCGATTCGGCGCATCATGTCGCGCTCTTCCTGTGGCCGAGATAGATTGCGAATGGGTACAACCTGCCGTTACATTCCTGCTGATCCGACATTTGAAAGTCCTTACTTTTATACGAACGCAGCCGGCTGCGACGCAACCGGCACTCGGCGACAATTACGGCTTAAGATCGCCAACCATATTTAGTCGACACTCGAAGAAACCAGTATCGGATTGCTCCGAAAAATGAATGGCCTATGCCATGCGCATAAACTCTCTACTTCAAGTTAATTCCGGGCGTTACATACCAGTCGCCGGATGATTAATCCGCGAGACTTTCATCTTTTGCGTTGCCACGCTCCCGCAGATCGGCTAGGTCAGCTGTTTACGAAAATCCGACGGGTGTAAGCAGCGGACCGACCAATCACCTGCCGCCCCACTCACCCTTATCCTTTCGTCCAATCGCAACATTTAGCCTCCAAGACCAAATCCGAGATAGCCCCGCTCCTTTATAATTAACAAGTCGTCGGGAAACACCCAGCGACCAGGTTTGACAGCCTGTGGCATAAACCGCACACCCGCCCAGGCGGGTCGTGCGTCTACCTCTGCACGTCTATATTTCAATGGGCGGGCCTTGGTAGGGGAGCCGCAAGGCTCGCCGGTTTGTTTATGCCCCGGTCTGTCAACCCTACTTCGTGCCCGCTCACCCTCCCCCAAAAGATGCGTGTCCGGGCGATCCAAAGAAGCAACAGGGAGATCGCACCATGACCAGGTCCGTCAAAAATCAACCAGCTTCGCGTCCGCCTGTCGACGCACTCCAGTACGAAAAACTTGCCCTTTCCGCATTCGACTTATGCGACCGGCAGGTGGGTCATCTGGAAACCTTGATCACACTTGCGTCCTCAATAGTTAGAAATCCTGCGATTACCCACGACGAAAGAAAGCGTCACCGGACGCTGCTCGAATTGCTGGTGGACACGGCCGAGCAGTATCACCAAGAACTCCAATCCGACCGCGAGTTATTCCAGGTGATTGCACTCGACGCGAAGGGAGTCCCGCGCAGCCGAATCACAGCGCAGCACGCGACGAACTTGCTGGCTGAAGCATCGCAAAGAGCAAAAGCGCCCATCGAAGAAGCGAACGCTTCGCGCCGCAAAAAACCGTCCACGAAAAGCGCGATGATCAAGTTGTCCTCTACCACCGTGCAACAACCATCCACCGCAACGCATTGAGCGATCGAATCAAGCACCACAGAACAGGCGCAGCGTGAAGGATGAATAAAAAATGGCCGCAGCATCCGCTGCGGCCATCAACTCATCAACCAGCAATTTCAAGGCCTCAAAGCAACGCACCAAGAACAGACGCGCCGCTCAGAAACCTCAAACGATATTCATTGCCAACGCACTTTCACGATAGTGCTGACTCGCCTTGTCCGCGTCACCGAGTTGCTCATGCAAACGCGCTAACGCACGATGCGAGCGAATCCTCAGCGTCTCGTTATCCGCGAGTTTCAGCGCACGCTCAAGGAACGATTGCGCCTTGCCCCACAACTGCTGATGCAGACACAAGCGGCCCAGCGCAAACATCAAGTCCGCATCTTCCGGACGATCCTTCTGCCACGCTTCCGCCTTCTGGATCAGCGGCAACGCGTCGCCACCAGTCGTATCCGGGTAACGGCGCAACAACCGCGCGTCCCAGTTTTGCGCCAGCGCTTCCTCGACGATCTTGCGCGCTTCCTGCGGACGGTTCAGCGTCACCAGCAACTCAGCCGCGAGATCCGCGAGACGCGGCGAATGACGCTCCGTCGGCGACAGCGAATTCCACAACTCCAGCAGCGCATCGGCATTGTGCCGCCGGTCACGCAGCAGGTTTTCCGCCGCGAGCTGACGCAAACGCACCGCCACCGCCGGATGAATCGCTTCACGCTTTTCGAGCGTCTTGACGAGCTTGAGCACTTCGCCCCAGTTCTTCAACTGCTGCTGCGCGCGCAACATGATCTGCTGCGCGTGAATCCGCCGCGCGCCCTGCGACTGCATTTCGGTCAACGCGGTCAGCGCGCCGTCCGCGTCACGGCCGTCGGCGCGCATGTCGGCGGTGGCCATCAGGCGCGCGTCCTGCCAGTCGGCCTCGTTGATCTGCGAAAGCCATTCGTCGCGCCGCGCATATTCATGCATACGATGCGCCGCGGTGGCCGCGATCAAACCGGCCGCGCCCTTGTTATCGCCATTCGCGAGCGCGTCTTTGGCGGCTTTCTCGGCACGCGAAAAACGCCCGGCGTACAGATTGCCGATCGCGTCGCGCAGCGCGGCATGCGCTTTCGCGACCCGCGAGCGCGCGCGATAAGCGGCCACGCGTTGCGGCATGCGCCAGATGTTGCGGAAGATGCGCAAGAGCGCGTACATCAGGATGAACAGCACCACCAGCCCGACCACGAACAGATTCAACGACATGTCGACGCGGTACGGCGGATAGATCAGCAGCACCTGTCCCATGTCGAAGCGTCCCACCACCGCCAGCACCACCGCGATGGCGAACAGCAACGCAAGCCATAGAAGTCCCCGGATCGCCATGATTAACCTCGGCTCCGGTATTGATTGACGGCTTGCAGGCTCGTGTTCAGATTCGGCAGTTCAACCGCGGCCGAGCCCGCTTGCACCTGTTTGACGAGATCCGCGACGGTCTGCGTTTTCTTCGACGTGTTGTCGAAGTAACGCGTCAGCGCGTTATCCGCTGCCTGCAGGTCGGACTTCAGCGTGGTCTCGTTGCGCGAAAGCAAGGCGAGACGCGCCGACAGCAAACGCAGCTTGAGATTCTCGCGCACGAAATAGCCTTCGTCGGGCGTGACCAGCATCGCGTCGGCGTTGTCGATACGGCGCACCTGCACGAGGCTCGTCAGTTGCTGACCGATGCCGGTGCTCACTTCACGCCACCACACTTTCCAGCGCGGCTCGCCGGTGGCCGCGGCCACCTTGGCCGTATCGGCCCACGTCGCGGCTTGCGGCGTGGCATGGGCGATCGGCGCTTCGCCCGAGAGCGGCAGGCTGTCGACCTGGTCGATTGCGTTGTCGAGCTTGATGGCCATGCCCGTGAGATCGGTGGAAGGCGCCGCCTTCAGCTTGTCGATGTCCTGCGCGATGGCCTTGCGCACGGTGACCGCTTGCGGGCTGTCCGAGGCGGCGAGACGCGTGTCGGCGCTTTGCAGCGCGAACAGCGCGAGCTGCGTGTTGCCGGTGAGCTGCAACTGCTGGCTGGCGGCGGAGAGCATCTGACCGACTTCGGCGAGCGTCCAGTCGTCGCGATTGCGCGCGAGATCCGCGTACTGCTGTTGCAGCGCCTGCTGTCCGGCTTGTGCATCGGCGAGCTTGCCTTCGAGTTGCGCGACCTGCGAGTCCGACTGATGCACCGTAGCGAGCGCCTGATCCGTCTTGATGCGCAGCTCGTTGGTCTGCGTGTCGTTGGCGTGCTGGCGCTGCACCAGTTGCTGCTCCATGCGCTCCACCTTGCGATTGAGCGCATAGCCGCCCACGCCCGCGGCACAAGCAATGATCACGACGACAAACCACAGCAGCGGTCCGCTCGCGCTATGGCGCTTTTGCGCTTCGTAGGGCGTGAAGGGTTGATTCGGCGGCAACGCAGTGGTCGCGGCCGGCTGGGGTGAAGCGTTCGTGGATGCGGTCGTTTCAGTCATGCGTGATTTAGCCGGTGAATGAGCCGGGTTAGACGGTACCGGTTGAACTACGGTCGGGACGGCGGCAATCAGCGCGTGGGCAATGCGCTCGTCGCCCGCGCCGGACACCGTAATGCTATCAAAACCCAATGCCCGCGCGGTCTGCGCGATACGGGGATGCGGCGTGACTAGCGCGGCGCGTTTGAGTTGCGCGATCTCATCGGCGGTGAGGTGGTCTTGCGCGAGTTCGTGCAGATTGCGCACGCCTTCGGAACTGGTGAGCAGCCACGCGTGCGGCGCACCTGCGAGCAGCGCATGCACGCGTGCCCAGCCGCCGATCGACGGTTCCGGCACGAGGCGCCGGTACGCCGCGACCGTCTCGACTTCGGCGCCGGCTTCACGCAGACGCTCGGCGAGCCACTCGCGGCCGCCGTCGCCGCGCACGATCAGCACGCGTTTGCCTTCGAGACCGGTTGCGCCGAGCGCGGTTTCGATCGCCGCGAAGAGGCCTTCGGAATCGAAGCGAGCGGTTTCTTCATCCGCGCCGGACGGCGGACTGATCACGTTGTACGCCGTCGCAGTGACGCCGTGGCGCGCCAGCGCCTGCACGCTGCCCGGTCCCACCACGCCGATCGGCAACGCATGCGGCCAGATCGCATCGCTCCTCGCGAAGGCGTGATCGACGGCATTCGGCGACACGAACACGACGAGCGCGTAGCGCTCCAGCGAGGCCAATGCCACGCGCAACGGCGCGTCGTCGGTGACGGGCGCGATGTCGATCAGCGGGAAGTCGAGCGTGGCGATGCCGGCCGCGGCGAGTCGTGCCATCAGTTCGTTCGACTGACCGGCCGGTCGCGTAATCACGACCGTGAACGCCGCCTTGCCGACGGGTGGGGATGTGTTGCCGGGGATATCGACCGCCATCACTCGCCGGTCGCCGCGCTGTCAGCCGCGCCGTCTTCCGCCGTGCCCTGCTTCGCAGCGGCGGGACCACCGGCGGTGCTGAGCGCGCGAACGATCTCCATCGCGCCCTGCTGCGCGAGCGCACTCGCCACTTCCTCGCCGAGCGCGATGGCACTTTCGACGCTGGGCGCGGGCGCCGACGCCTGCGCGCTCAGCACGCGCTGCCCATCGGGCGTAGCGACGATGCCGCGCAGATGCAGCGCACCGTCATGCCACGTGGCATATGCGGCGAGCGGCACTTCGCAACTGCCGCCGAGCGCGCGCGACACCATGCGCTCCGCTTCGACGGCGGCGGCCGTGTGGTCGTGATGCAACGGCGCAAGCCATGCCGCGAGGTCCGCGCGGTCGGCGCGAATCTCGATGCCGAGCGCGCCCTGGCCCGCCGCGGGCAGACTGTCTTCGGGATCGAGCAGCGCGCGGATGCGCTCGCCGAGACCCAGACGTTTCAGCCCGGCTGCGGCCAGAATGATCGCCGCGTAATCGCCGCGATCGAGTTTCGACAGACGCGTGTCGAGATTGCCGCGCAACGGCCGCACTTCGAGATGCGGATAACGCATGCGCAGCATGGCCTCGCGGCGCAGGCTGGAGGTGCCCACGACGGCGCCGGCCGGCAACGCGGCGAGCGAGTCGTATTGGTTGGAGACCAGCGCGTCGCGCGGATCTTCGCGCTCCATGATGGTGGACAGCGCAAAGCCTTCGGGCAATTCCATCGGCACGTCTTTGAGCGAGTGCACGGCGAGGTCGGCGCGGCCGTCGGCGAGCGCGGCTTCCAGTTCCTTCACGAAGAGGCCCTTACCACCCACCTTAGACAGAGTGCGATCGAGAATTTGATCGCCGCGTGTCGTCATTCCGAGGATCCTGACGTCACAAGATGGATATAATTTGTGCAGCGCACATCGCACATGCTCCGCTTGCCACATAGCCAGGCGGCTTTCTCGCGACGCAATCACAAGCGTGTGGGGTGGCGTGGAAAACGTCTCGGTGTTCATTAGCTTGCTGATCGAATGACGGGATGTAATAACAAACAATGTTAGCACGCGCCCCGGTGTCTCAAGACGCAGCGGAGCGCCGTGCTGATGCGGTATCGATGGAGGAGACGGGCTTGGCGCGGCGCGCGCCTGCCCCATCCCAGCCTGTTCACGCACGGTCGTTCGCGCACCGGGCGGCAGCATGCGGGATGATGCGATGCGGCGCAACCTACCGTAGGTGCCTCAATTGAGTGTCGTGCAAACGCGCGACACCGTTCAGGCGCGCAGTCTCCTCTCAGGCGTATCGCCATCGGCGCATACCGTGTCGCGCAGTTCACTTTGCAGTTCCTAGTGCAGTCCCGCAGTAGCAGTTCATCACTCAACAGACCCTGGCTTCCCTGAGGAAACCCATCGTGACGTCTTCCGGATCGGCGCGCCCTGCCCGCCGCAACACTGCATCGCCCAACGCTCGCCCGGCCGACGCCGCCGCGCCCGCTGCTTCTTCCGCTGCCTCTGCCGCCGCGTCTTCCACAACCGCTGCTGAGCCGGCATCGGCCAGGCGCAGCGGCAAAAGCGCTCAGGCCGCGCACGCCGCCAAAGCCAGCAAGGCCGCTAAAAGCTCCACGCCCGTCAAGACGAAGGCTGTAAAGGCAGTCAAAACGGATAAGACGACGCAAGCCGCCTCCGCCAAGGCGCAAAAACCCGCCAAGGCAGCCTCCCCGAAGATCAAGGTCGTGGCCGGTGCCCCGCAGGCGTCCACGCTGCAAGCGGTGCCGGCCGAATCGGCCACGGCCGTGTCCGACTCCGCGTCTTCTTCCACGTCCGCGCCGAAGAGTAGCGGCCGTACGCGCGAGGACAAGGACCATCCGCTGTTTCAGGACATCCGCTATCTGGGGCGCCTGCTCGGCGACGTGCTGCGCGAGCAGGAAGGCGACGCGGTGTTCGACGTCGTCGAAACGATCCGGCAGACCGCCGTGCGTTTTCGCCGCGAAGACGACAGCGCCGCCGCGCAAACGCTCGACAAGAAACTGCGCTCGCTGAGCCCGGAGCAAACGGTCAGCGTGGTGCGCGCGTTCAGCTACTTTTCGCACCTCGCGAACATTGCTGAAGACCGCCATCGCAATCGCCGTCACCGGATTCACGCGCTGGCCGGCTCGACCTCGCAACCGGGCACGATTGCCCATGCGCTCGAACGGCTCGTCGAAGCCGGCGCGGCCGCCACGCCGGTGCTGCAACAGTTCTTCAACGACGCGCTGATCGTGCCGGTGCTCACCGCGCACCCGACCGAAGTGCAGCGCAAGAGCATTCTCGACGCGCAGCACGACGTTGCGCGCCTGCTCGCCGAACGCGACCAGCAGTTGACCGACCGCGAACGCGCGCACAACGAAGCGATGCTGCGCGCCCGCGTCACGTCGCTGTGGCAAACGCGCATGCTGCGCGATTCGCGCCTCTCCGTGGCCGACGAAATCGAAAACGCGCTGTCCTATTACCGCGCCACCTTCCTCGAGGAAATCCCGGCGCTCTACGCCGATATCGAAGAAGCGCTCACCGAGCATGGCCTCGAAGCGCGCCTGCCGCCGTTCTTCCAGATGGGCAGCTGGATCGGCGGCGACCGCGACGGCAATCCGAACGTCACGGCCGAAACGCTCGAAAACGCCATCACCCGCCAGGCCGCGGTGATCTTCGAGCATTACATGGAGCAGGTGCACAAGCTCGGCGCCGAGCTGTCGGTGTCGAACCTGCTGGCCGGCGCCAGCGACGCCCTGAAGGAACTCGCTGCCGCCTCGCCCGACCAGTCGCCGCATCGCACCGACGAGCCGTATCGCCGCGCCCTGATCGGCATGTACACGCGGCTCGCGGCAAGCGCGCGCGTGCGCCTCGGCGAAGGCAGCGTGCCGGTGCGCAGTGCCGGCCGCGGCGCGGCCCCGGTGCGTGCCGAACCCTACGGCGACTCGTCCGAATTCGAGCGCGATCTGCACGTGCTGATCGATTCGCTCGCCGAACATCACGGCGCGCCGCTTGCCGCACCGCGTCTGTCGCCGCTCGCGCGCGCCGCCGAAGTGTTCGGCTTCCATCTGGCCAGCATCGACTTGCGCCAGAGCTCCGACATTCACGAAGCGGTGATCGCCGAACTGCTCAAACGCGCGGGCGTCGAAGACAACTACGCGGCGCTCACGGAAGAAGACAAGCTCAAGGTGCTGCTCGCCGAACTGGCGCAGCCGCGTCCGCTGCGTCTGCCGTACGCGGAGTACTCCGATCTCGTGAAGAGCGAGCTCGGCGTGCTCGAAGAAGCGCGCATCACGCGCGAGAAATTCGGCGCGCGCGCGGTGCGCAACTACATCATCTCGCACACGGAGACCGTGAGCGATCTGGTCGAAGTGATGCTGCTGCAAAAGGAAACCGGCCTGCTGCGCGGACGTCTGGGCGACGCGAACGATCCGGCGCAGGCGGCCCTGATGGTGATCCCGCTGTTCGAGACGATCCCCGACCTGCGCAATGCGCCGCACATCATGCGCGATCTGATCGCGCTGCCGGGCGTCGATGCGCTGATCGAACATCAGGGCAACGAGCAGGAAGTGATGCTCGGCTATTCGGACAGCAACAAGGACGGCGGCTTCCTCACGTCGAGCTGGGAGTTGTACCGCGCCGAACTCGCGCTGGTGTCGCTCTTCAACGAACGCGGCGTGACGCTGCGGCTGTTCCATGGGCGCGGAGGCACCGTCGGCCGTGGCGGCGGTCCGACCTATCAGGCGATCCTGTCGCAGCCGCCGGGCACCGTCGACGGCCAGATCCGCTTGACCGAGCAAGGCGAAGTGATCGCGAGCAAGTTCGGCAATCCGGAAATCGGCCGGCGCAATCTGGAGACGGTGGTCGCCGCCACGCTCGAAGCGTCGTTGCTGCCGCACGGCAATGCGCCGGCCCAACTGCCCGCCTTCGAAGAAACCATGCAGCAGTTGTCCGACGCGGCGATGGCGTCCTACCGTGCGCTGGTCTATGAAACGCCGGGCTTCAAGGAGTACTTCTTCGAATCGACGCCGATTGCGGAGATCGCCGAATTGAACATCGGCAGCCGGCCGGCTTCGCGCAAGCTGCAGGATCCGAAGCAACGCAAGATCGAAGATCTGCGCGCGATTCCGTGGGGTTTCTCATGGGGCCAATGCCGTTTGCTGCTGACCGGCTGGTACGGTTTCGGCAGCGCCGTGGCCGCGCATCTGGACGGCGCGCCGAGCGAGGCCGAGCGCGCGCGCCGTCTCGCGCTGCTGAAGAAAATGCACAAGACGTGGCCGTTCTTCTCGAACCTGCTGTCGAACATGGACATGGTGCTGGCGAAGACCGACCTCGCGGTCGCCTCGCGCTATGCCGCCCTCGTATCCGACAAGAAACTGCGCAAGCATGTGTTCGAGCGCATTGTCGCGGAATGGGAGCGCACGTCGAAGGTGTTGTCGGAGATCACGGGCAAGAGCGAACGGCTCGCGGAGAACCCGCTGCTCGCGCGTTCGATCAAGAACCGCTTCCCGTATCTCGATCCGCTGAATCACTTGCAGGTGGAACTGCTCAAGCGTCACCGCGCGGGCGACACCAACGCGCGCGTGCGGCGCGGGATTCATTTGAGCATCAACGGGATTGCGGCGGGCTTGCGCAATACGGGCTAAGCACGTACGCGGTTATCCGCACGCATTGAGCGCACCAGCCGGGCGCGACGCTGTTCGTCGCGCCCGGCTTTTTTATTGCGCTTCGATCATCAACGCGTCGAGCTTGAACGAGCCGTCGTCCTGCACGTCGAAATACTGGCGGACTTCATCCGGCGAATTCGCCCACATCGAGCGGATCGCCACCACGCGCGGCTCCGGCGTGCGCATCCGCGCCACCCACGAACTGAACTCGATGTCGATACGCCAACGCTCGCGAATCGATGCGCTGAACCCGGCCGTGGCGAATAACGCGAGCCACTCGTCGGCGCGGTAATCGCGAATATGCGAGCCGTCGCGCAACAACTCGATGGCCTGAATATGCGTGTCGAGCAACGGATGATCGCTCCCGGCGATGTCGATGAACAACACCTTGCCGCCCGGCTTCAACACGCGCCGCACTTCGGCGAGCGCGAGCGGCACGTCGTGCCAGTGATGCGCGCTCATCCGGCTGATCACCCAGTCGAACGAATGATCGGCGAACGGCAGCACTTCGGCCGCGCCCTGTTGCGTGCGAATGTTGGCGAGACCGCGCTCCTGCGCAGCGCCTTCCACCGTCGCCAGCATTTGCGGCGCGATGTCGTAGGCGACTACCGCTTTGGCGTGCGGCGCAACCGCGAAACTCGCGTGGCCCGCGCCGCAACCCATGTCGAGCACCGTGGTATCCGGCGTCGCCGCGATCGCTTCGGCCAGCGTGCGCAGATCGGCGCCGGTGGCATGGGTCTGGCTCGTCAAATAGGCGGCGGCGGTCGAGCCAAAGGCGTCGGCGACCTGATCGTGATGCTTCATGGGGAGGCTCCGGTTATGTATTTGGGGTGGCGCTGGAAGGCGTGGTGCCGTTCCAGCCGCTACAATAGAGACCGTTGTGTACCAGTACAAGTTGAGCAATTATTCTGGTATCTCCATTACCTCCCTCCACGTTCTCCACGCGCCGCCGATCAGAATGACCACGCCGTCTTCCGCCGACAACCCGCCGCCGCTCGACCCCACTCCGGCCCGCGCGCTCGGCGACTTCATCCGCGCTCACCGTGAGCGGCTCTCGCCGCAAGCGGTCGGCCTGCCGCCGGGTCCGCGCCGCCGCACGCCCGGATTGCGGCGCGAGGAAGTGGCGCAACTGTGCGGCGTGAGTCCGACCTGGTACACGTGGATCGAACAGGGGCGCCCGGTCTCCGCTTCCGCCGACGCGCTCGCGCGCATCGCGGTCGCGTTGCAACTGTCGCGCGCCGAGCGGGCGTATCTGTTCGAACTGGCCGCCCAGCGCGACCCGGCGGAACCCGATCCGGCCGCCGCCGACGCGCCCGCCACCCTGCTGGAAACCGTACAGCTCGTGAGCGCGCCGGCCTACGTGCTCGACCGCCAGTGGAATGCGCTCGCATGGAACGAGCGCGCCACGGGCCTGTTCGTCGGCTGGCTGGACGGCGCGCACGACCGCAATCTGCTGCGCTACACCTTCACCGAGCCGGCCGCGCGCGAGCTGATCGTCGATTGGGAAACCCGCGCGCGGCGGCTCGCCGCCGAATTCCGCGCCGACTCGATCCGCCATCTGAACGACGCGCCCACGCGCGCGCTGATCGACTCGCTCACCGCCGCGAGCGACGCGTTCGCGCGCTTCTGGGCCTCGCAGGACGTGGGCGGCCGCGAAGGCGGACGGCGCGAGTTCAACCATCCGCGCGAGGGCCGCGTCGTGTACGACCAGATCACGTTCAAACCCGCGCATCGCGAGGATCTGAAGCTGGTGGTGCTGGTGCGCGAGTAGGCAATGGACGGGTGCCGAGCGCGTCGCGAGGAAAAGCCGCTGTTGTGCTTGCCGTGCCGAAGGCCAGCAGGCGCGCCGCGCAGCGACTCGGCAATACGCGACACGCGCTCGCCTGACACGACATCTCGAGCCACACAGCGCCGCCTCGCCGTCGCGCGCCCAAACCGTTGTGGGCCGTTCGTCTGGACACCTGTGGCGCACGGCGTCTTTAAGCCTCCCGGCCGGTGTTAAAATCCCTGTCTTTCCTCGCTTCGGCGTCGCTTTTGCACGGCACGTGCATTCGCGTCGTCAGCCTCCTCACCGCTCGCTCAACTGCCGCTTAACTGCCCAACACCATGACGTCCCAACTGCACAAAAAAGGCGAAGCCTGGTCGGCTCGCTTCTCGGAGCCGATGTCGGAACTCGTCAAACGCTACACGTCGTCGGTTTTCTTCGACAAGCGTCTGGCGTTCGTCGATATCGAAGGGTCGCTTGCGCACGCCTCGATGCTGGCCGCGCAGAAGATCATCGCCGCCGACGACCTCGCCGAGATCCAACGCGGCATGGCGCAGATCAAGGGTGAAATCGAGCGCGGCGAGTTCGAGTGGCAACTCGATCTCGAAGACGTGCACCTGAATATCGAAGCGCGCCTGACCGCGCTGATCGGCGACGCCGGCAAGCGCCTGCACACCGGCCGCTCGCGTAACGACCAGGTCGCGACGGACATCCGTTTGTGGCTGCGTGGCGAGATCGACCGGATCGGCGGCTTGCTGACGGAATTGCGCACGGCCCTGCTCGACATGGCGGAGAAGAACGCGTCGACCATCATGCCGGGCTTCACGCATCTGCAAGTGGCGCAGCCGGTCACGTTCGGCCACCACCTGCTCGCTTACGTCGAAATGTTTTCGCGCGACGCCGAGCGCATGATCGATTGCCGCAAGCGTGTGAACCGTCTGCCGCTCGGCGCGGCCGCGCTCGCCGGCACCAGCTATCCGATCGACCGTCACGCGGTGGCGAAGACGCTGGGCTTCGACGGCATCTGCGCGAACTCGCTGGACGCGGTGTCCGACCGCGACTTTGCAATCGAATTCACGGCGGCGTCGGCACTCGTGATGACGCACATCTCGCGCTTCTCCGAAGAGCTCGTGCTGTGGATGAGTCCGCGCGTCGGCTTTATCGATCTGGCCGACCGCTTCTGCACCGGTTCGTCGATCATGCCGCAGAAGAAGAACCCCGACGTGCCCGAACTCGCGCGCGGCAAGACCGGCCGTGTGAACGGCCACCTGATCGCGCTGCTCACGCTGATGAAAGGCCAGCCGCTCGCGTACAACAAGGACAATCAGGAAGACAAGGAACCGTTGTTCGACACCGTCGATACGGTTGCGGATACGCTGCGCATCTTCGCTGAAATGGTCGCCGGTATTTCGGTGAAGCCGCAAGCCATGCGCGACGCCGCGCTGCAAGGCTTCTCCACGGCCACCGATCTGGCCGACTATCTCGTCAAGCGCGGCCTGCCGTTCCGCGACGCGCACGAGGCGGTGGCGCTGGCCGTGCGCGTATGCGCGGATCGCGGCTGCGATCTGGCCGATCTGACGCTCCAGGAAATGCGCACGGAACTGCCGAACGTCGCGCATCTGATCGGCGAGGACGTGTTCTCGTATCTGACGCTGGAAGGCTCGGTGGCGAGCCGCAATCATCCGGGCGGCACGGCGCCGGAGCAGGTGCTGGCGGCGGTGAAGGCGGCACGCGCAGCATTGAAGTAACAGGCCGCGCTGCGAGCGGTGTGCGGTGTGCGGTGAGCGCTGAGCGCTGAGACAACACCACACGCTCATCGCTTGCTGGTCTCTTTCTCGCAGCTTGCAGATCGAAAGGCGAACTCGTGATTGGGTTCGCCTTTTGTTTTTTGTGCTGCACGTGCACGCGTGACCCGCGCTGCAAAAAGAAAAAGCCCGCGCGAAGCGGGCTAAATTAAAGACTTCCACCGATGCCTCCCGAAAGAGGCAATCAAAGTGTAGGCGCGTTTTCGCCGCACACCAATTCGTTCATATTTCAGCCTATTACAAACGGTTGGGTCGTACACAGCGGGAGAACGCCAATTGCTTCCTGGCGGATTTTGACTACCATCAAGTTAGATCCTGTCCTGAGTTTTCGCCGACAATGCTCGCCCGCGCGCGTCACCTTCGCTGCATGACCGGACGCCGTGTTTCCCGCGTCGGCGGCTGGCCTGATCGTGTGCGCGGCGTGCTGCTCGCCGCCGGGTTGGGTATCGCCGTGGCGGGCTGCACCATCACGCCGCCGCCGCGCGCCAGCGTGCCGACACCCGCAGCTGCCATCAACAGCGCGACGCTCGATCAATACCGCGATGCCGTGGCCAGACGCATCATCGAACGCAATCCCTCTTACGTGCTGCACGGCACCCCGCAAGCGATGCTGCGCTCGCTGGTCGTGGTGTCGTTCACGGTCGATCGCAACGGCCACGTGGTGGAGTCGTCGGTGTATCGCACCAACGGCGACGACGAAGCCGAGAGCACCGCGCTCGCCACCTTGCGGCGCGCCGCCCCGTTGCCGCAACCGCCCGGCAAGTTGCTGAACGGCCGTGGCCAGCTCGAACTATTCGAAGACTGGCTGTTCAACGACGACGGCAAGTTCCAGCTCCGCGAGTTCGCCTCGCCGCAAGCGCAAACCATCGATTGAACACGCTTCGCTTTGCTCGACGCACGCGGCGAACCCGGCGCCGCCTTGCTGCGGCGCGGCCACGCTCGCTATAATTTTCCGATTCCCGCGCCGGAGCCTTCCGGCATGGCTCGCGCCGCCCGCCCACCCGCCGGCGCGGCATGAGCCCGATTGCAGCGCCGCCGCGCCATCCGCGAGCGCCGCCTGCTTGATGCACGATGCGCGCGCTGCCCTGATCCCGAACCGTCAGAGCCTCGCGCCGCATCGGCCGCCTTGTCTTGCTTTGCCTTGCTAGCCGTACGCGTCATGCATCCCGCCTGGTTAGTCCCCTGGTAGGGCCGCCTTCGCGAGCGAGCTTCGCCGGCCGCCGTTGTAAGCTGTCACAGCGTCGCCCGCGAGAGACGCGGCGCACGAACTTGAACAAAGATGCCGCCCACACAAGCACCACCGGCTCACGAACCGGGCGCCAGGCGGCATCACGACACATTGGAGACCCTGCATGTCCACTTCGCCGATTTCCGCGGCCCAGCCCAATGCGGCCGGGCAAAACAAGAGTTCGCGGATCATCTTCGCGAGCTTTATCGGCACCGCGATCGAGTTCTACGATTTCTACGTCTATGCGACCGCCGCGGCGCTCGTCATCGGACCGGTGTTTTTCCCGCACGGCTCGGCGACGGCTCAGGCCTTGTCGGCCTTCGTCACGTTCGGCATCGCCTTCGTGGCGCGGCCGATCGGCTCGTTCCTGTTCGGCCACTTCGGCGACCGGATCGGCCGTAAGTCGACGCTCGTCGCATCGCTGCTAGTGATGGGCCTGTCCACCACGCTGATCGGTTTCGTGCCCGGCTACGACTCGATCGGCAGCCTGGCGCCGATCCTGTTGTGCATCTTGCGCTTCGGCCAGGGCATCGGCCTCGGCGGCGAATGGGGCGGCGCGGCGCTGCTCGCCACCGAGAACGCGCCGGCCGGCAAACGCGGCTGGTTCGGCATGTTCCCGCAACTCGGGCCGTCGATTGGCTTTCTGGCTTCCAACGGCCTGTTCTTCGCGCTGGCGCTGTCCTTGAGCGACGAACAATTCCGCAGTTGGGGCTGGCGTGTGCCGTTTCTCGTGAGCGCGGTGCTGGTCGCGCTCGGTTTGTACGTGCGCTTGAAAATCGCCGAGACGCCGGCGTTCCAGGCGGCGATCGACCGTCAGGAACGCGTGAAGGTGCCGATCGCCACGCTGCTGTCGCAACACTGGCTGCCGACCCTCCTCGGCGCGCTCGCGATGGTGGTCTGCTACACGCTGTTCTACAACGCCACTACGTTTTCGCTGTCGTACGGCGTCTCCGTATTGCATATTCCGCGGCCGACGTTCCTCGGCTTGCTGTGCATCGCCGTGGTGTTCATGGCGCTCGCCACGCCGCTGTCGGCCTGGGCAAGCGACCGCTATGGGCGTAAGCCGGTGCTGATCGTCGGCATCATTGCGGCGATCCTGTCGGGCTTCACGATGGCGCCGCTGCTCGGCAGCGGACAGACGTCACTGGTGCTGCTGTTCCTCGTGATCGAACTGTTCCTGATGGGCGTGACCTTCGCGCCGATGGGCGCGCTGCTGCCGGAGTTGTTCCCGACCAACGTGCGCTATACCGGCGCGGGCGTGGCGTATAACCTCGGCGGGATTCTCGGCGCGTCCGTCGCGCCGTATATCGCCCAGATGCTTGCCGCGCGCGGCGGGCTGCCATGGGTCGGCGCGTATGTGTCGATCGCCGCGGCAGTCAGCATGATCGGCGTGCTGTGCATGCGCGAGACGCGCGACACACGGCTGATGTAACGACGATAACCAGAGGCGCCGCGATCGGCGCCTTTGCTCTTTGCTCGATGCCCCCGGTGCGATTCTCGCGCCGCAGGCGGCATCGGCCACTTCCCCGACTCCCCGCTTCACGCCCTCCGCTTGTCGAGCATTCCTGAGTAAATTCCCTGCCTTGCGCGTCTTTTTGACATGCCTATACTCGACTCAAATAACCCTATGGCGAGCAGGGAGGTACAGATGAACGTTCATCTTCACAACGCGGATGTCGTGATGATCATTGCGCTGGCGTTGCTATGTTCGCTGCTGCTTGCATTGCGCTTTCGTCCGGCGACATGGAAAGGCATTGTCGTAGAAGCGCTGGCTGCGAATGCCGCTGCCATCGCCGCGGTAGTCGCGTTCGAAATGCTGCTGGTCTGACGCGGGTGGATGCCGCAGCGCCCTCATAGGCGCCGCGGCGCTCAGCCCGGATGATTACCGGTAGTAATAGCCGCCGTGATGGTAGTAGCCACCGCCGTAGTAGCCCGGTGCCGGCGCGACGATGCAACCACTGAGTGCCGTTGCGAGCAACGTGCCTGCAATCAGGCTGAGGATCAAGCGTTTCATATTGTTCTCCATCGAGTCAGATTCATTCGAGCCGAAACCCCGAATGACTCGATTGAACACGACGGCGCCCCGCGCGAGCGTTGCCATTTGTAAAGGAAAATCACCAACGTGTTACAAGATGGACCCACGCAACACGCTGCATCCGAAGCACGATTAGGACGAATTCACATCAGAGGAAAACACCGCCTATACTGGTTGGAACGTGTCGTTCCGCTGCGTGCCGTGCTGGCGGCGCATACGCGCCATAAGCTGACGACGCCGGACAGCGTGCGCACGAATGCGTGCGCCGCGCCGGCGCCTCTGGCAACGTGAAAAATGGGCGAGTAGCCAATTAGGCACTCAACGAAAAGCGACAGATTTAACAGGCGTGTAATGCGCGGCGCCTTTTTGGCTCGGCGGCTGCGGGAAGCCGAAGTGCCGCACGACCCGTGCGGACATTCGCACCCATATCCCGCAGATGAACGCGCCGGCCGCCAGGCGGCGGCCACGTCGACACTGAACGCATGCGTGTTGCCACGGCTCGGTGCGTACCCGGATGTGTGGTTTGCAACGATTCCTCTCCGCCCGCTGTTCCCCGACACGGGCGTTTTCGGAGGCGTTACGAGGCAGCGCCATTTGCTAGGGCGGACTGTACGTCACGCCTCTTTTCTTTCCGGGCAAACGATTGCGCACGGACGCGAGACGCCGCGCTCAGATAGCGGCGGAGCCGTGCTGCATGGCGGCGTCGTGCGTTTCGGTGTGAACGTAGTCGATCGCCTCGAGCGCGGCGCTGATGGGCGGCACGGATTGGCCGTCGCCGATGGAGATGGAGCGAAACGGCGATTCGATGCCGAAATGCGACGGCGGGGTCGCCACGAAGATCATCACGGTGCGCTTCTGCAGTGCGTGCGCGAGGTGGACGAAGCCGGTGTCGGTGCCGACCACGAGCGAGCACGCGTCGATCATCTGTGCGATTTCGGTCACGCTCATTTTCGGCAGGACGGTCGCGCCCGGCAACTGCGAAGCGATCTGCTCCGCTTCCACTCGCTCGCCTTCCGAGCCCCACGGCAGCACCAGCTTGAAACCGCGTTGCGCCAGTTCATGGCCGATCGCCACCCAATGACTCACCGGCCATTTCTTGTCGTCTTTCGAGGTGGCGTGAAAGAACGCCGCGACGGGTGCGCCGTTCGACTCGAACGGAAGACTGGCCGGCTCCGGCAAGCGCAGACGGAAAACCGCCGGCCCCTCTATCTGGTAGCCCAGCGCCTCGCCTGCGTTGATACGCATGCCATGCCACGCATTGCATTTCGGACGCGGCCCGAATCGCCCGGTATAAGCGAACGCGGCGCCCTGCTCTCCAAGATCCGGCGCCCGATAGCCGATGCGCCGCGACGAGCGCGCCAGAAACGCAATGATCGCGCTCTTGTACACACCTTGAATGTCGATGATGAAATCGTAGCGATAGGCACGCAACTCGGCGATGGATGCCCAGATCGACTTGAAATCGGCCCACCGGCGCGCTTTCTTGAAGCGACGCAACGGCGCGCACAGCACGCGGTCGACGTTCTCGCTCCACTGCACCACTTCGGCGAATGCTTCGTCGGCGGCCCAATCCACCTGAACGCCAGGAAACGCGCGTTTGATATCGGCGACGACCGGCAAGGCCTGCACGATATCGCCGAGTGAAGTGACCTTGACGATAAGGACTCGCTTCATTGAAGACCTGTCAGTTGTTCGAACATCAAAGCATTTTAGCCGACGGATAGGATAATCATTACCCAACCCGCCAGGGCGTATATCGTTCGCTCATACAGCGAGTGACATCGAGCGCCTTACACGCAGCCCTTTTACACCATTTCAAAATACTTTCACACCAGTCCACGGGCCCGGCGCGCCTTATACTGCACCCTTTTGCGTCAGCACTCGCCCATGTCCCGGCCCGTCCCGCTCCGCTCTTCCACCATCGTTCGTCGCGCGCGGCGACTTTGGCGCCAATATGGCGTCTTCTGGCTCGGCGCGATTGCGGTCGGCCTCGTCGCGGTGCTGTACGCGAGACTGATCGACTGGGGCTACGGCGAGTTCCGCGCCATGCAGCAACAGCATGTGTGGGCGCCCCTGATCGTCACGCCCGCGGTCGCGGCGCTCGCGGTGTGGCTCACGCGCAAATTCTTCCGCGGCGCCGAAGGCAGCGGCATTCCGCAGGTCATCGCCACTCTTCACTCGAAACCCGGCGAATACGGTGCGCGTCTGCTGTCGTTCCGGATTCTGTTCGGCAAAATCGCCGTGTCGTTTCTGGCGATTCTCGGCGGCTTCACGATCGGCCGCGAAGGACCGACCGTGCAGGTCGGCGCCGCGCTGATGTTCAATCTGCGCCGGCTCTATCCACGCTCGAATGCATTGATCGAACGGCAACTGGTGCTGGCCGGCGCGGCGGCGGGTTTGTCCGCGGCGTTCAATACGCCGCTCGCCGGCATCGTCTTCGCAATCGAGGAATTGACGCGCAGCTTCGAGGCGCGCGCGAGTGGCGTGCTGATCACCGCGATCATCATCGCCGGCGTGATCGCGCTCGGACTGAATGGCAACTACACCTATTTCGGCACCATCCAGATCGGCGCGCACTTCCCCGATCTGCTGGCGCTCGCGGTGCTGCTCACGGCGGTCGTCACCGGTCTCGCGGGCGGCGTATTCGGCTGGCTGCTGCTGAATACCGCGCGCTGGATTCCGGCGCCGCTGCGTCACTTGCATAGCGAGCGGCCGGTCGCCTTCGCCGCGCTGTGCGGTTTGGTGATCGCGGTGGTCGGCCTGATTTCGGGTGGCACGACCTTCGGCAGCGGCTACGCGGAAGCGCGTGGCTTGCTCGACGGGCACGCGCAGTTGTCGGTGTTCTATCCGTTCATGAAAATGATCTCGATGGTCGGCTCGTATCTGCCGGGCATTCCGGGCGGCATCTTCGCGCCGTCGCTGTCGATCGGCGCGGGCTTCGGCGATCTGCTGCACAGGGTGTTCGGCTCGCTGGATCTGCCGATGCTGATCGCGCTCGGCATGGTCGGCTATCTGGCCGCCGTCACGCAGTCGCCGATCACGTCGTTCGTGATCGTGATGGAGATGATCAACGGCCACGCGTTGGTGATCTCGCTGATGGCGACCGCGTTGATTTCGAGCCGCGTGTCGCGGCTGTTCGCGCCGCCGCTGTATGAGTCGCTGGCAGCGCGCTATATGGCGCCGCTGCCGCAGCCCGCGCCCGCACCGGTACCGGAAGTGCCCGAAGTGGAAGCGCCCACTCCGGTTGTAGAGAAAGCCGACAGCGAGCCGCCGGTTGATCACGCCGGCGGCAGCGCTCCGCAAATCGACGCGCCTGCTCCGGCTGCTACGGAAGTCGACGGCGAGCCGCCTGCCGAAGACGCCGGCAGCGCCCCACGTCAGTAAACGACGACGGCCGGCGCGCGCAGATACACGGGCCGCGCCGGCACGACCACGCAGCCGGCCAGCATGACCGCCAGCACGGCGATCAGAAGCAGATTCTTTTTCATCACATGGTTCCTGAAGCGCGCGCAGACAAGCGTCACGCCGAGCGCGCGCGGCGCCTGCGCTTGTCCGCGCTTGTCGAAATGGAAAGGGCGGTGCGCACAGCGTTCACCGCACCGCGCCGCTTACTGTTGAAGCCCGCAGCGTTACGCCCAATGCCCTTGAACCCAGTGGTAGTTCGGACCATGTGCGACCCAGTGGCCCGGCACCCAGTGATAGCCGGCACGTTCGGCTTGCCAGTGACCGCCGACCCACACGTAGCGGCCATGATCCCAGCGCCAATGACCGTGATCCCACACGTAGCCGACGCGCGGCGCCGGCACCGCTTCATAACGCACCGGCGGCGGCGCGGACGGCGCGATCACGACGACTTCCGCGGCCGAAGCCGATGCCACGGCGGCAGCGCCGGCGGCGATCAATACGGTGTTGGCAAGCAGCAAACGAAAGGTCTTGTTCATGTTTTCCCTCTGTAGGTGGACACCGAAGGCGGCGTTATCCGTTTAATGCGCGAGGGAACGAAGCGGCTGACCGCGGGCATGTAACGCCACACGCTGAAGTGCAACGGATTATTTCGACGTACGGCCGACGCACGCGAGCAAACCCATGCATGCGCACGAAAACCCAGAGGAAATGGGAACGACGATGAGACACAACAGAGCGGCGCACTCGCGCGCCGCCCTGCGTCACGTCATCTCGACACAACGCAGCGAAGCGCGCAGCACGTCATGGGCAACCGGCCGCGAGAGGGAACAGAGCTTGAACGATCAGGCCTGCGGTATTTCGATCTTGACCTCGAGCACTTCGAGATCGTCCTGGCGTTCGAGGCTCACGCGAATATCGTCGTTGGAAATCTTCACGTACTTCGAGATCACGGCCACCAGTTCGCGTTGCAACGCAGGCAGGTAATCGGCAGGCGCATGGCCGCCGGCGCGCTCATGCGCGATGATCAACTGCAAACGTTCCTTCGCTACCGACGCGGACTTCTTCTTCTCGCCCAGCAAAAACGAAAGAATCGACATTACGTGCGCTCCCCTTACTTGGTGCCGAAGAGGCGCTGCAGCAGCCCGGGCTTCTGGTAGTCGGTAAAGCGAAGCGACTTCTGCTCGCCGAGGAAACGCGACACGACGTCTTTGTAGGCTTCGGCCACATCGGTGCCGTCGAGATGCACGGCGGGCAAGCCCTGGTTCGACGCGTGCAGCACCGCTTCCGATTCCGGAATCACGCCGATCAGATCGATGCGCAGGATTTCCTGGATGTCGGTGAGCGACAGCATTTCGCCTTCGCTGACGCGCTTGGGGTTGTAGCGGGTGATCAGCAGGTGTTCCTTGATCGGCTCCTTGCTTTCGATCGCGCGCTTGGTCTTCGACGACAGAATGCCGAGGATGCGGTCGGAGTCGCGCACCGACGAGACTTCCGGATTCGTCACGATCAGCGCTTCGTCGGCGAAATGCATGGCGAGCAGCGCGCCCGATTCGATACCGGCCGGCGAATCGCAAACGATGTATTCGAAGTCCATCGCGATCAGATCGTTGATGACCTTCTCGACGCCTTCCATCGTCAGCGCGTCTTTGTCACGCGTCTGCGAGGCCGGGAGGATAAAGAGGTTCTCGCACTTCTTGTCCTTGATGAGCGCCTGGTTCAGATTGGCTTCGCCCTGGATCACATTGATCAGGTCATACACCACGCGGCGCTCACAACCCATGATGAGGTCGAGGTTACGCAGGCCGACGTCGAAGTCGATCACGGCGGTCTTGCTGCCACGCAGTGCGAGGGCCGATGCAAAACTCGCGCTCGTGGTCGTCTTGCCCACGCCGCCCTTGCCCGAAGTCACCACAATGATTTTTGCCATTACCCTTACCTTGTGTTCGTCAAATTCGTCAATTATGTGCGGCCATATTTGCCGTGAAACGCCGCGTGCTCCGGATTGATCGAGGCAGCGCGCTTCACGTCGCTTAGGTGAGCCGCAGCGGTTCGATCATCAACTTTTCTTCTTCGAGCCAGATCTGCACCGGCTTGCCGAGCACGTCGGCCGGCAGTGGGGTCTCGGTCGTTCGATAGATGCCTGCAATCGAGATCAGTTCCGGCTCGAGACACGTGCAGAAAATGCGCGCGTCGTGATTGCCCTGCACGCCGGCCAATGCCCGGCCGCGCAGCGGCGCATAAATATGGATGTTGCCTTCCGCGATCACTTCCGCGCCGTAGCTCACGAGGCCGAGTACGACCAGGTCGCCCTTGGCGTAAATACGCTGGCCGGAGCGCAGCGGCTTGTCGACCACCATGGTTTGCGACGACGTGGCGAGACGCACCGGCTCCGCGGCAGGAGCGGGCTCGACGGCCGCCGCCGTGGCGGGCGTGCCGTTCTCCGGCGTGGCCGCGGCCACTTCGAACAGATCGGCCGGAGGCGTGGCCGTCGCGGCGGTGACAGCCGGCGCCGTAGCGGCGGCGCTGTCTTCGTCAGCGGATTTAGCGGCGGCGCCGCGGCGGTCACGGGCTTCGAGCAGCGGCAACTGCGACTCCGCCGCCCACACCTGCTGCGCATTGGCGACCACGCCGACCGGGCGCATGCGCACGCTGTCGAGCAGCTGCGCGATGTCGGCGAGCGGCACGCGTTCGTTCTCGGCGAGACGGCGCACGTCGATGGCGACGACGTCGTTAGCGAAAAATTCGGGGGTCGCCTCGAAGCGCCGGGTCAGTTCGGCACGCATGGCGTCGAGGTCGGTTGTCTTGACCACGAACAGAAGCGTGTCGACAGAGCCGCTGCGAAGTTCGAAAAAGGGCGATTTCTTGGGCGACATAGCGTTCGGCAAAAAATTTTGCGTATTTTACAGGCGTCGACGCGCGCGGCCAGCTTTTTTGCCGTGAGAACGAGCCGCCGCGATCACGGCGCGGCCATGCACAGGCAACGCGACGGCCGCGCGGTGGCCATTCAGGCCGCGCTTCGCGCCGATGACCCGGCGACGGACGCTGAACAGACGCGGATGGGAATCGAGCGGCAGACTGTTGCGCCGCTCGCGAGATCACTGCTGAAACACTTGGGACGTGGTCGGCACGTGCCGCACCAGCAGGCTTTCGGCCTGGTCCGGCGCACGCGTGACACGCCGATGCTCGCCGGTCGGGCCGAACCCGAGCGCCTCGTAAAAGCGCATCGCATTGCGGTTGGCGTCGGCAACCCACGCATAGATTTCCGTCGCGCCTTCATTCGCGAGCCACGCGGCGGCCGAGTCGACCAGCAACTCACCGCCCCGCAGATGACGCACGGCCGGCGCCACCCACAGTTCGCAAACGAATGCGCGGCGCGCCGCGGTGTCGTCGAAGTGCGCTTCGATCAGTCCCGCGGGATGGCCCTCGGTGTAAAGGAGGAAGGTGGTGACGGTGAAGGAAACCGCGTGATTCGCAGCGGTGACGTCGAAACTGGCGGCGTCGGCCGACAACGCGTCCTCGAGCGTGGCGCCGAAGGCATAGGGTGCCTCCCGCAGCGACGCAGTACGGAGTTCGCGGAAAACGGCGCCCTGATCAGCGGCGATACGGCGAACGGTCAATGACGGACTCATGCAGACGAAAACCCCTTGAAACCCTAAGCCGTAGCTTTAACCGAACCGGCGCGAGAGTCAAATCATTATTTACCGGATTGTGGGACCACGCACCAAGCGCATGCGGACGCTGCGGCATTTCGCGCGCCCGTCTCCGCGATAGCGGCCGGACGCGCACGCACCAGGCATGTTCACGGTGCTTCGTAGCTGCCGGTGCCGTCCGGCCACGGCGTCAACAGCTCATAGCCGTCGTCTGTCACGGCGATCATGTGTTCCCACTGGGCCGATAACGAGCGGTCCCTGGTGACGACGGTCCAGCCGTCGCGTTGCACCGCGGTGCCGGCTCGGCCGGCGTTGATCATCGGTTCGATGGTGAAGACCATGCCCGGCTTCAGACGCACGCCCTGCCCCGGCTGGCCGTAGTGCAGCACTTGCGGGTCTTCGTGGTAAACCTTGCCGATGCCGTGCCCGCAATAGTCGCGCACGATCGAGAAGCCGTCGCGCTGCGCAACCTTCTGAATCGCATGGCCCACGTCGCCGAGCGTCGCGCCCGGCTTCACTTCGCGGATGCCGGCGAGCATCGCTTCATAGGTCGTGTCGACTAGCTGGCGCGCCACCGTGCTCGCCTGGCCGACGCAATACATGCGGCTCGTGTCGCCAAAGTAGCCGTCCTTGATGATCGCGACGTCGATATTGATGATGTCGCCGTCCTTCAGAATCTCGCCGCGATTCGGGATGCCGTGGCACACCACCGAGTTGACCGAAGTGCAAACCGTCTTCGGAAAACCCAGATAGCCGACATTTGCCGGAATCGACTTTTGCGTATTGACAATGTAGTCGTTGCACAGTGCGTCCAGTTCGTCGGTGGAGACACCGGCCTTGACGTGCTCGCCGATCATCGCCAGCACGTCGGCCGCGAGGCGGCCGGAAATGCGCAGCCTGGCGATGTCGTCGGGAGTCTTGTAGGTAATGGCCATGAATTCGGTCGATGTGGGTCGAATGGGAGATCGATGTTCAATCGATCGGCCAATTGTACAGAGGATCGCCGCGAAGGCTCCGCGAGCCGCGCTGAACTGGCCTTGCGAATGTTTCGTCACGGCGTTTGCCACCACACCGCAATCACCTGTCATCGGTCACGCTCAACGTAATTCATGCTGCAAACGCACACGAAATCTTTTGCGAGGTTTGCATCTAACAGCGTTTTCGCTCCGTACAGGCAGTTGAGGACTCGTTCTTTATCCCTTCATCATTTAGTTCTTCTCAGAAGAACCGGGGCCTCTTTGCGCCCGCGTTTTTTGCTTCTTTGCGGCGCGTGAGCAGTGATTGTCCACGCAATACGCCGCGAGTCCGCGGCATCGGCAGCGAACCATTTGAGGAGCATCGCCATGTCGGAGTCCAGCAACAAATCAGCATCACTTATCGATGCATTCGATCGACGCGCCGAGCGCCGCCTGCAACGCAGACAGTTCTTTCGCAACGCGGGCGGGTTGGGCCTGGGACTCGTGGGCGGCACGCTGATCAGCGCGTGTGGCGGCGGTTCAGGCTCGATCGTGTCGGCGCAGAGCGCGCCGACCGACGCGGAAATCCTGAACTTCGCACTGAATCTGGAGTACCTCGAATCGCAGTTTTATACGTACGCGACCACGGGCGCTGGCCTTGCCGCCAGCATGACCGCCGGCGTCGGCACGGTGGGCGTGGTGATTCCAGGGCAGCAGGTGCCCTTTCAGGACCCCGTGGTGAAGGCCTACGCCAACGAGATCGCCAACGACGAGCGCGAGCACGTCACCTTCCTGCGCAGCGCGCTGGGTTCGGCAGCGGTGGCCATGCCGGCGATCGACATTGGCGGCACCGATCCGAACGGCGCGTTCTCGAACGCGGCGCGCGCCGCGGGCCTCGTGCCCGCGGGCACCCCGTTCAATCCGTACGCGAACGACAACAACTTTTTGCTCGGCGCGTACATTTTCGAGGACGTCGGCGTGACCGCGTATAAAGGCGCCTCGCCGCTCATCACCAACAAGACTTTCCTCGAAGCAGCGGCCGGCATTCTCGCGGCCGAGGCGTATCACGCCGGACTCGTGCGCACCGTGTTGTACTCGAAAGGTATCGACATGACGAGTCTCGTCACCGCAGCCAACGCGATTTCGACCGCGCGCAACAGCCTCGACCACAACGGCCACGACGATCAAGGCATTACCGGCGCAACGGCCGGCACGTCGAACATCGTGCCGCTGGACAACAATGGGCTCGCGTTCAGCCGCAACTACAGCAACGTCCTCAACATCGTCTATCTGACGAGTTCGGCGGCGATGAAAGGCGGCTTCTTCCCGAACGGTGTGAACGGTTCGCTCAACATGAGCGCCTGAAACACGTGACCTGCTGTGCCAGTTGCACCGGCAACGGGTCGCCGCGATGACGATCGCGCTCACCCGTTGGCCCGCCTTCATGCGTATTGTCTTGAGCGCTTGACGACATACAGGAGCAGTCGTGAACGAAGCGATGAGCCAGGGCGCCGTGTGACGGTTCGGCGTCCGCCACCGACACCGATTGCCAAAAGCAGAACAAGCTGGGCCACAACGAACAAGCGCGGCTGCAACGCGCCGCCAACTACCGCCCCGCCATGCCCAGCAATTGCCTGCGTAAAGCAGGCGCGCGCGTCGACGGATCGAGCCAGATGCCGAAGAATGCGCGCGCGAACGCGGGATCGTCGAACTCGCCGGTCATACGATCGCCGGCATAGAAACGCACGCCTTTGTCCGGTAGATACACCGCGCTCAACTGGTCGCCGGGACCGACATCCACGAAGGCCTGCAGCATGTCCGCGCGCCAGCGTTCCAGCGTGTCGGGCGGAATCGGCGCGGCCGCCAGGCGTTTGATTTCGCTGATACCGGTGTCCGCGAGACGCTCGCGCGTGATGCCGCGCGCGTAGACGATGTGCAGCGCGAAGCGTTCGTCGTAATCGACCGGCACGCGTTCACTCCACATCTGCGCACGATAGAGCCGAAAACCGAACACGCTGAAATCGCCTTCGCCGACTAGTTGCGCAGACTGCAGATCGCCACGCCAATCGGCAAAAGCGGCGCTTGCCCACAACACCAGCGCAAGAGCCACAAACCCGCGCACGTCAGTCGGCCTGCGAGAGCACGAACTGCATCACGTCCGTGCGTCCTTCGTCGAAGCCCGCTTCGCAATACGCCAGATAAAGCCGCCACGTCCGCACGAAAATCTCGTCGAAGCCTTGTGTGCGGATCGTGTCGAGTTGCGCTTCGAACGCGCTGCGCCAGCGGCGCAAAGTTTCCGCGTAATCGCGACCGAATGCCAGTGACGTGTGCGTCGTGAGCTTGCCGCGCCGCGCCGCTTCCGCGAAACGCCGCGGACTCGGCAGCATGCCGCCGGGGAAAATGAACTCGCGGATGAAGTCGCTCGTCGCGCGATACGCGGCAAAACGCGAGTCGTCGATCGTGATGGTTTGCACCAGCGCGCGAGCACCCGGCCGCAGCCGTTCGCGCAGAATGCGAAAGTACGTCGGCCAGAATTTTTCGCCGACGGCCTCGAACATTTCAATCGATACGATACTGTCGTACTGACCGGTCAGGCTGCGGTAGTCGCGCAATTCGAGTTGCACGCGATCGCTCAGGCCTGCTTCGTTCACGCGCTGCTGGGCGAATTCGAGTTGTGCCGGCGAGATCGTCACGCCATGCACGTGGATGCCCCGACGCGCGGCGTGCAGCGCAAAACCGCCCCACCCGCAGCCGATTTCGAGAACATGCATGCCCTCGCGCAAACCGAGCGTATCGATGATGCGTTGATACTTCGCACGCTGCGCGTCTTCGAGTGATTGATGGACATTGCCGCCGAATACCGCGCTCGAATAGGTGAAGGTCGCGTCGAGCCACTGCGCGTAAAACGCGTTGCCGATGTCGTAATGCGCGTGAATGTTGCGCCGGCTGCCCGAACGCGTATTGGGCCTCAGCTTATGACGCAGCCCGTACCAGATTTGCGCAAGCCAGCCGCCATACACCGTGCGTTGCAGCGCGCGCTCGTTGCGGATCGCGACGCGCAGCAGCGCGGCCAGATCGGGCGTATCGACCCAGAAGGCGCGCCACGCGTCCGCGAAACCGATATCGCCTTTGCGCAGAATCGCGCCGCACGCGCGCCAGTCACGCAACTCCAGGCGCGCGCCGGGCGCAGCGTGAGGATCGCCGAACACGCGCTGTTGACCGTCGGGCGTGGTCAGGATCAAATGCCCCACCTGGATCCGTTCGAGCAAGGACAAAAAGAGACGACCCGACGCGCAGGCCGTCTGGAGCCCGCTCAGGGTTCTTGAAAGCGCCATGGCTGACTCTCCTCAATCGGACGAAATGGGACGCGTGGCGGCGGACGATTGCCCGGCTGCGGCGTGGTCGGTGGGCGCGTCGGCGGTGCGGCGCGGCGCGCAGTGCTTGCCGTGGAACGGCGCTTTCTTGAGAGCGAGGCGCAAGGCCTGCCAGTGAATTCTCGCGACGACGCCGACCGTCAGCAGCGGCTGACGCAGCAGCGCGGCGAGCGCGCTCGCACGTGTTAGCGGCGTCAGGCGGCCGCCCAGTGCGGTACGGATCAACAGACCGTCGGCGTCGTGATAATCGATCGAGACCGATGCGCTGTTGCACGCTTGCCTGACGCGGAAGGTGTAGCCGCCTTCAACGCGGCAAAACGGCGACACGTGCAGCACTTTGCGGCACGTGAGCCGCGTATCCGCGGTGATCGGCGCGTTGCCGCTTGCGCTCAGCAGATAGTTGTGGCGCTCGCCGAATGTGTTGCGCACTTCCGCAAACAATGCGCGCAGTTGGCCGTCGCGGTCGTGACAGAACCAGAAACTGACCGGGTTGAAGGCGTAGCCGAACACGCGCGGGAAAGCTTGCAGCCAGATCCGGCCGTTCGCTTCTTCCATGCCAGCGGCCGATAGTTGCTCGCGCATCCATGCGGCAAGGTCGCTGCCGTCGCGCGGACCGTGGTCGCGCCGATACAGGCTGAGCGGCCGCCATCGGTCGATGCCGAACCAGCCACTATCGAGCGAGGCCAGTCGATCCAGATCGCAGCGCACGTAAAACACCGGATACGTGAAGCGATGATGCTTTGGCCGCAGACGCTCGTGCATCACCTTGCCAGTCAGAAGCCAGGCTGCTGGATCAGCGCCGGCATGGTCGCTCGGCGGTTTCATAGCTTGGCCCATGCCGGCGATGCGTCGAAATCGGCGGCCACGCGCAGCGCCGATTTCAGACCATCCTCGTGAAAACCATAGCCCGTCCACGCGCCCGCGAACCACGTGCGGCGCTTGCCTTGCAGCGAAGGCAGACGATGCTGCGCCTCGATAGCGGCCAGGTCGAACAGCGGATGGTCGTAGACGAAGCGGCGCAGTTCGGTGCCTGGGGCCGGCTGGGTCACCGGGTTGAGCGTGACGACGAGCGGCGTGCTGAACGGCAGCGGTTGCAACTGATTGACCAGATAACTGACGCACACCGGATGCATGCCGTCGACACTGCGGCTGCCCAGATAATTCCACGCCGACCACACGCGCTGACGACGCGGCAGCAGATTCGTATCCGTATGCAGCACCGCGACGTTCGGTTGATAGCGCACCGCGGCGAGCACGCCGCGCTCGTCCTGGTCGGCGTCTTCCAGAAGGCGCAGCGTGGTCGGCGCGTGCGTGGCGAGCACCAGCGCGTCGAAGCGCTCGGTACCGTTGTCGGTGAACAGATCGACGCCGTCGGCGTCGCGCCGCACGCCGCGGACTGCCGTGCCGATGCGGACGTCGTCGAGCGCGCTGGTTATACGCTTCACATATTCGCGTCCGCCGCCGACCACGGTCTTCCACTGCGGCCGGCGATTCATCTGCAGCAGGGCGTGGTTCAGGCAGAAGCGCAAGAAGGTCGTGGCCGGGAACGCGAGGATGTCGGCGGTGGCGCTCGACCAGATCGCGGCGGCCATCGGCAGCAAGTATTGACGCTGGAACGCGCCGCCGTAGCCGCCCTCCGTCAGCAGCTCGCCCATCGAGGCGCGCGTTTCAATCGCCAGTTCGAGGTTACGTTGCGCGCTGCCGTTAAAGCGCACGATGTCGCGCAGCATGCCAATGAAGGTCGGCGAAAAGAGGTTGCGGCGTTGCGCGAACACCGTGTTCAGACTGGTGCCGGCCCATTCGAGACGGCCTTCGTCGAGCGAGACCGAGAAGGTCATGTCGCTCGGATGCGATTGCACGCCCAGTTCGGCGAATAGCGCGATCAGGTTCGGATAGGTGCGGTCGTTGAACACCAGGAAGCCGGTGTCGACGGGATGCGTGTGGCCATCGAGCGTGACGTCCACGGTGTTGGTGTGGCCGCCAAGGTAGCCGGCCGATTCGAACAGCGTGACCTGATGGTTGCGCGCGAGCAGATACGCGCTGGCCAAACCCGAAATGCCGGCGCCGATGACCGCGACCCGCGAGCCGCGCGGCACTCGTGAGGTCGGTGCGGAATGGGGCATGGGCGCGTCTCCTTGAGCTGGGGACACGCGTTGAATTCAAGAGGTGTGACGAGGCTTGCGGTCCTTGAGGGGATTTACGCAGCGCGGATCTCTTTGGATGCAGCAAGCGGGAATTGCGCTGACGCTGGCAGGTGACTGCCTTGTTCGACGACCATTCCGAAGTCGCGTTGCGTCAAAGCAAAAGCCCCGCAGAACGTTCGCTCTGCGGGGCTTTTAAATTTGGCGGAAAGGGTGGGATTCGAACCCACGGTACGGGAAAACCGTACGCCTGATTTCGAGTCAGGTACATTCGACCACTCTGCCACCTTTCCGGGTCTACTGAATCACAGTGATTACTGCCTCATCAGTACCAAGCAGGTCGATCGCTTGGGAGAAAAAGATTATAAAACAGCCTATTTCGGTTTGCCAAGCCCCTTGACCCAAAAAAATTCAGAAGCGCTTGGCACGCCGTACATGTCTTGATGCAACATCAGCACAGTATCGACGCAATTGCGATCCCGTCGCTCATGGAGCCGCTCATCCAGCCGCCACTTGCAGTCGTTCAATGCCGCCCAGATACGGACGCAATGCCGCCGGCACGGTAACCGAACCATCGGCGTTCTGGAAATTTTCGAGCACCGCCACGAGCGTACGGCCCACGGCCAGACCCGAACCGTTCAGCGTGTGCACCAGTTCCGGCTTACCCTGCGCATTGCGATAGCGCGCCTGCATGCGGCGAGCCTGGAACGACTCCGTGTTCGAGCAGCTCGAAATCTCACGATACGTGTTCTGCGCCGGCACCCACACCTCCAGGTCGTATGTCTTGGCCGCCGAGAAGCCCATATCGCCCGTGCACAACGTGATCACGCGATACGGCAACTCCAGCTTCTGCAGAATCGTCTCAGCGTGGCCGACCATCTCTTCCAGCGCGTCGTACGACGCTTCCGGCGCGACGATCTGCACCATCTCGACCTTGTCGAACTGATGCTGACGGATCAGACCGCGCGTGTCCCGGCCATACGAACCCGCTTCCGAGCGGAAGCACGGTGAATGCGCGGTCAGTTTGACAGGCAGCGCGTCTGCTTCGAGGATGCTGTCGCGCACCGTGTTCGTCAGCGAAATTTCCGACGTGGAAATCAGATACTGCGTGACCGTGTTTTCGTCACCGCCCTTCTCGACGCGGAACATGTCGTCGGCGAATTTGGGCAGTTGGCCGGTGCCGTACAGAATTTCCGGATTCACGATGTACGGCGTGTAGATCTCCGTATAGCCGTGATGCTGCGTGTGCGTGTCGATCATGAACTGCGCGAGCGCGCGATGCAGCCGCGCAATCTGGCCGCGCAGCATGGTAAAGCGCGCGCCCGAGAGCTTCGCGCCGGTCTCGAAGTCGAGGCCGAGCGGCGCGCCGACATCGACGTGATCCTTCACCTCGAAATCGAACTGACGCGGCGTGCCCCAGCGGCGCACTTCGACGTTGCCGGTTTCGTCCTCGCCCATCGGCACGCTTTCGTGCGGCAGGTTCGGCACGCCGAGCAGCAGGTCCGACAGACGCTTCTGGATCTCCTCGAGCTTCGCCCCCGACGCCTTCATCTCGTCGCCGATCCCGCCCACTTCGGCCATCACCGCCGAGGTGTCTTCGCCCTTGCCTTTCAGCGCGCCGATCTGCTTCGACAGGCTGTTGCGGCGCGCCTGCATCTCTTCGGTACGGGTCTGGGTATCGCGGCGTTCCGCTTCGAGCGCGGCGAACGCCGCCACGTCGAGGGTATAGCCGCGGTCGGCGAGGCGTTTGGCGACGCCGTCGAGGTCTTTGCGCAGCAGCTGAATGTCGAGCATGGAATGGGGCGGGTGTTCGTTGTATGAAGGTGGGATTTTAGCGCACCGGCGCAGGCGGCCGGTGCGTTAGATGGTGAACACGTGCGAATGCCGCCGCAAATCCTCAGCCCTTTTTCGGCTTGTTCTCGCTGCGCCACTGCGCGTCGAGCTCGGCCAGGCGCGCCATCTTGTCGCCGATCTTGCCTTCGAGACCGCGCGGCGTCGGCTCGTACCAATGCGGATCGCGCATGTTCTCCGGCAAATAGGTCTCGCCGGCTGCGTAGGCATCGGGTTCGTCGTGCGCGTAGCGATACTCGTGACCGTAGCCGAGTTCCTTCATCAGCCTGGTCGGCGCGTTGCGCAGATGCACCGGCACGCCGCGCGACTGGTCCTTGCTCACGAAGCTGCGCGCCGCGTTATACGCGTTGTACCCGGCGTTCGACTTCGGCGCGACCGCCAGATAGATGATCGCCTGCGCCAGCGCCAGCTCGCCCTCGGGCGTGCCGAGGCGCTCGTAGGTTTCGGCGGCGTCGAGTGCGATGCGTGCGGCGCGCGGATCGGCGAGGCCGATGTCTTCCCACGCCATTCGCACGATGCGGCGCGCCAGGTAACGCGGGTCCGCGCCGCCGTCGAGCATCCGGCAGAACCAGTACAGCGCGCCGTCCGGGCTGCTGCCGCGCACCGATTTATGTAGCGCGCTGATCTGGTCGTAGAATGCGTCGCCGCCTTTGTCGAAGCGGCGCAGATTTTCCGCCAAAGCGCTGCCGAGCAACGCGCCGTCGATCTCGGTGGTTTTTTGCTGCGAAGCCGCCCGCGCGACGATTTCGAGGTTGTTCAGCAGCTTGCGGCCGTCGCCGTCAGCGGAACCGATCAGCGCGTCGCGGGCTTCGTCGGTGAACGTGAGGCCGCCGAGTTCCTGCTGCGCCCGTTCGAGCAACTCGCGCAGCTCTTCGTCGGTCAGGCTTTTCAGCACGTAGACGGCGGCACGCGAGAGCAAGGCGCTATTCACCTCGAACGACGGATTCTCGGTCGTCGCACCGACGAACACGAACAGCCCCGACTCGACGTGCGGCAAGAACGCGTCTTGCTGGCTCTTGTTGAAGCGATGCACTTCGTCGACGAACACCAGCGTCTGATGCCCGTTCGCGCGATGAATCTGCGCGGTCTCGACCGCCTCGCGGATATCCTTCACGCCCGAGAGCACCGCGGAGAGCGCGATGAACTCGGCATGAAACGCATCGGCCATGAGCCGGGCGAGCGTGGTTTTGCCGACGCCGGGCGGGCCCCACAGGATCATCGAATGGGCTTCGCCGGATTCGAAGGCGACCCGCAGCGGCTTGTTCGGGCCGAGCAGGTGCTTCTGGCCGATCACTTCGTCGATATTGCGGGGCCGCAGGCGTTCGGCGAGCGGAACATTGGCACGGGTTTCTTCAAACATGACGTTTTGGGGATAATCTCGGCTTTTCCGGACGCGGTCCGTGTGAAGGCGGCGTACTGCCGGTGAGCCATGCCAGCACGCGAAAGTGCGGGCAACGTCCTGCATTATGACAGCGACGGCGCCCGGACGAAGGCCGCCTGGCGCGCGGGGACGACTCGGGCGGCTTGGCCTGAGCGAAAATCCGGCACTGAAGACGCGACTGGGTACGCAAGCCAGAACATAACAGCAGACACAACCGCCGACGCAACTTCACAGGTAAGTTGGCAAGCAACACCAACAGGGACAAGACCAGATGGCACAAGATCCACTCGCCGGCGACGCCGGTTCCACCTACGCACCGCTCACGCCGGTGCCCGACGCGCGCCGCGCGTTCCGCACCGGCGACGCCTTCGCGCTCTGGTTCTCGCTCGGCATCGGCCTGCTGGTCGCGCAGGCGGGCGCGCTGCTGGTGCCGGGACTGTCGCTGCCGCATGCGTTGCTGGCTATCGTGATCGGCAGCGTGATCGGCGTGGTGCTGCTGGCGCTGGCCGGCGTCATCGGCACGGATACGGGGCTCGCGGCGATGTCCTCGCTGCGGCCGACGCTCGGCGTGCGCGGCGCGTCCGTGCCCGCCGTGCTGAACGCGGTGCAACTGGTCGGCTGGGGCTCGTTCGAGGTGATCGTGATGCGCGATTCCGCCGACGCGCTCGCCAAACAGGCCTTCGGCCTCTCCATGCCGCTCATCTGGACGGTGATCTTCGGCTTGCTCGCGACGCTGCTGGCGATCAGCGGCCCGCTCTCGTTCGTGCGGCGCTTTCTGCGCACGTGGGGCATCTGGCTGCTGCTCGCGGGTGCGGCGTGGCTCACGTGGAATCTGCTCGCCAAGCACGATCTGGCCGCGCTGATGCGGCGCCCGGGCACGGGCGAGATGTCGTTCGGCGGCGCCATCGATCTGGTGGTGGCCATGCCGCTGTCGTGGCTGCCGCTGATCGCCGACTACACGCGCTTCGGCCGGCGCCCCGGCGAAACGTTCCGCGGCACGCTGCTCGGCTACGGCATCGCTAACATCTGGTTCTACGCGCTCGGCGCGGTCTACGGCCTCGCGGCAGGCGGCGGCGACGCGCTGCTCACGGGCGCGCTGGCGCAAGCCGGCGGTGGCCTCGCGCTGCTACTGATCCTGATCGACGAAGTGGACAACGCCTTCGCCGATATCCACTCGGCCGCGGTGTCGACCGGCACGGTCTGGGCACGCGGCAGCGTGCCTTTGTTGTCGGCGGCGTTCGGCGCGCTGTGCACACTGATCGCCGTGGCCGTGCCGATGGCGAAATACCAGAACTTCCTGCTGCTGATCGGTTCGGTGTTCGCGCCGCTGTTCGGTGTGGTGCTGGTGGATCACTTCATCGTGCGCAAGCGCCGTATCGAAGCCGCCGCGCTCGCCGACGTGCGCGGCCGTTATGGCTTCTCGGGCGGCTGGCATCTGAGCGCGTTCCTTGCGTGGGCGATCGGCATCGTCGCGTATCAGGCGATCAATCAATGGCTGCCGAATCTCGGCGCGACTTTGCCCGCACTGGTGATCGGCGCGGTGTGCTATCTGATGTTCGTGTCGACGCGCAAGACGGCGTTTGCCTGAGCGTTGAGCGAGCGTCACGCGGGACGCAGAAACGCGAAAAGGCCTGCAAATGCAGGCCTTTTCTTTCATGCGAGTCGCTTCAGCGCGTGGACGCCCGATACTCGACGCCCGGAAGCACGCACAACAATTCGAACGCGAGATTCGCGCCGAGCAGCGCGGTCGTACCGAACGGATCGTACGGCGGCGCGACCTCGACCAGATCGCAGCCGACGATATTCAGCCCGCGCGAGCCGCGAATGATTTCCAATGCCTGCGGCACCGTCAAGCCCGCGATTTCCGGCGTGCCCGTACCCGGCGCAAAAGCCGGGTCGATCCCGTCGATGTCGAACGTGATGTACACCGGACCGTCGCCCATGCGCTCGCGGATGCGCGCCATCAGCGGCACGAGCGACTGGTTCCAGCAGGCTTCCGCCTGAACCACTTCGAAGCCCTGATCGCGGCACCAGTCGAAGTCTTCCGCCGCGTAGCCCGTGCCGCGCAAACCGATCTGCACGACACGGTCGCAATCCAGCAAGCCCTCTTCCACCGCGCGGCGGAACGGCGTGCCGTGCGCGATCTTCTCGCCCATCATGGTGTCGTTGACGTCGGCGTGCGCGTCGACGTGAATCAGGCCGACCTTGCCATGCTTGCGATGAATCGCGCGCAGGATCGGCAGCGCGATGGTGTGATCGCCGCCCAGCGTGATCGGCTTGCAATCGTGCTGGAGAATTTCGTCGTAGGCGGTTTCGATGCGCTTGATCGAATCGTGCAGGTTGTACGGATTGATCGCGACGTCGCCGAGATCGGCCACGCGCAACGAATCGAACGGCGCCGCGCGCGTCGCCATGTTGTACGGACGCAGCAGCACGGACTCGCTGCGGATCTGGCGCGGGCCGAAGCGCGCGCCGGTGCGGTTCGAGGTGCCGAGATCGAACGGCACGCCGACGAAGCAGGCGTCGAACCCTTCGGCCGAACCGACGTTCGGCAGCCGCATCATCGTCGCGATGCCGCCGCAGCGGGGCATGGCGTTGCCGGACAGCGGTTGCGGCCGTTCGCCGGCTTCTGGGGAAATGAAGGAAGAGGTATTCATCGTGTCTCGGCAATGAAAAGGGGACAGCAAGCAAAATCGTGCAGACCGGCCGAGGAGAAGCATCAGAACCGCACCTTGCCGGGCGAATCTCGATTCTTGAGCAGTTTCCCAGAAGTTAAAATACCGGTGGAATAAACTTCACATTGATTCTCAGCGATGTATCCTGACGCATGTTCTCCCAACTCACCGATCTCGACCTGCGGCTGATCCGCGTATTTCTCGCCATTGTCGACGCGGGCGGCGTGTCGCCGGCCCAGGCGACCCTGAACGTCGGCCAGTCGACCATCAGCACGCAGCTTGCCACGCTGGAAACGCGCCTCGGCTACCGGCTGTGCGAGCGCGGCCGCGGCGGCTTCAGCCTGACGGCGCGCGGCGAGCAGTTCATCGACGCCGCCCGCGCCCTGCTCTCGGCCGTCGACACCTTCGGCATGCAGGCGCGCAACGTGGGCCGCAAGCTGGTCGGCACGCTCGATATAGGCATGATAGGCCACACGCCCGTGTCGGCGAGCGCGCGCATCAGCGACGCAATTGGCCGCTTCCGGGCGCGCGATCAGTCGGTGCGGTTTTCGATTCTGGTGCGCTCGCCGGGCGAACTGGAGGAACTGCTGCTCAATGGGCGGATTCAGATCGGCATCGGCTATTTCTGGCATCGTGTGCCGTCGCTCGAATACACCGAGGTGTTCGCGGAAGATCAGTTCGCCTATTGCGCGAAAGGGCATCCGCTGTTCGCTCAGGCCGGCGAGGTGCCGCCTGCCGAGGCGGCGCAGCACGAATGGGCGTGGCGCAGCTATCCGCTGCCCGAAGCCGAAAGCTCGACCACGCCGCAGAACGTCACCGCCGTCGCCGACAACATGGAAGCGGTCGCGATGCTGGTGCTCTCCGGGCATCACCTCGGCTATCTGCCGGGGCATTTCGCGGCGCCGTTCGTCAAGCAAGGGCTGCTCGCCGCGTTAAATCCGGCGCAGATGCGTTACCGCGTCGCGTTCCATATGGTTACGCGGGCGCGCCAGCATCGAACGGATATCGTCGAAGCGTTTATCGACGATATGAAGGCCGCGCATCCCGTCCAGGTTCTGGAAGTGGACGAATAGTGGACGAATCACGCGCGCAATAAAAAGCCACGGCACGCCGTGGCTTTTTAGCGATCGCACACCAACTGCGTAACGGCTTACCCGTTGATCACATCGGCGCCCTTCGGCACCGTGAACTTGAACGCATCGGCGGGCAGCGGCGGATTCTTCTGAATGTTCGAGAAGGTCAGCAACGTCACGTTGCCGAACACGTCGTGCAATTCCATCGCTTCGAGATTGCCGTCCTTGAAGCCGATTCCGACGCGCTGGAACTGCGTGTCCTTCGCCTTCGGCGTCAGTTCGAGCCAGTCGATACCGGCCTTCACGCCCGCATCACGCAGCGTGAAGTTCTTGTCGAGATCGTTGCTGCCGAACAGGATCGCCGCCGGGCTCGCGCCGAGCGCGCCGCCGAGGCTGCGCACCGTTACCTGATTCAGATCCTTGTCGTAGACGTAGAGCTTGTCGCCGTCGGCCTGCAGCAGCTGGGCATAGGGCTTCTCGTATTGCCAGATGAACTTGCCGGGACGCGCGAACGTGAACGTTCCGCTCGAGGTGCCGGTCTTGCCGGCGCCCGTGGTCGACAACGTGCCGCTCGCGCCTTGCGCCTTGCTCGGCGCCCGCACTTCCTGCTGCACGAAGGTGCCGCGCGCCGAATGCACTTGCGCGACGAACGCCTTCAGTTGCTCGCTGCCGCTGGCGAATGCCTGCGACGCGAACAGCACCGACGCGCCGATCGCCAGGCTGCCGACGCTGCGCACAAGGGTGCGGGCGAACTGGCCGAAACGGCTGGATTGAGCATTCTCTCGAGCGTGCTGCTGCGCGAATAGCTGCATGTGGTTTTCTCCCTTGATTGAATTCGTTGAGCGGTCGTGACCGCTGGCGCATGGGCGATGCTTGCGTGCCCGTGGCGGTGAGCGTCTGGCGCAAAGCCAGGAGGCCTGCCTTCTGCCGGCCGTGCTTGCTTGTCACAGCAGCTTAGGCAGTCAGCCTTAAATGAGCCTTAGACGGTCCGGCAGGCGGTGCAGAGCCGCAAAACACGGCTTGCCTCAATCCCGCTCCGGTAACGAGCCGCCTCAGCGTCACAACCGACGGCGCGCCGCCCGCCCTGCCGCAAAGCTAAGGCCCGTCGGTCTACTCCGCTTCCCGCGCCGGCGCGAGAATCTCGCGATTGCCATTCGACGACATTGCCGACACCACGCCCGAGTTCTCCATCTGCTCGAGCAGACGGGCCGCGCGGTTATAGCCGATGCGCAAATGCCGCTGCACCAGCGAGATCGACGCGCGGCGGTTCTTCAGCACGACATCGACCGCCTGGTCGTATAACGGGTCCGACTCGCCGTCGCCCGAGCCGGTTCCCCCGGCGCCGGCGGAGCCTTCATCGCCCTCGCCTGTCACGCCGCCTTCGAGAATGCCCTCGATGTAGTTCGGCTCGCCCTGCTCCTTGAGTTTGTCGACGACGCGATGCACTTCCTCGTCCGACACGAACGCGCCGTGCACGCGTACCGGCAAGCCGCTGCCCGGCGGCAGATACAGCATGTCGCCCATGCCGAGCAGCGATTCCGCGCCCTGCTGGTCGAGAATCGTGCGCGAGTCGATCTTGGACGACACCTGGAAGGCCATCCGCGTCGGCACGTTGGCCTTGATGAGACCCGTGATCACATCCACCGACGGACGCTGCGTGGCCAGAATCAGATGGATGCCGGCCGCACGCGCCTTCTGCGCGATCCGCGCGATCAGTTCTTCGACCTTCTTGCCGACCACCATCATCAGGTCGGCCAGTTCGTCGATCACGACGACGATGTTCGGCAGACGCGTGAGTGGCTCGGGATCGTCCGGCGTGAGGCTGAACGGATTCGGCAGCTTTTCTTCGCGTTTGGCGGCTTCGTCGATCTTGTTGTTGTAGCCGGCGAGGTTGCGCACGCCGAGCTTGCTCATCAGCTTGTAGCGGCGCTCCATTTCGGCGACCGCCCAGTTCAGCGCGTGACCGGCCTGACGCATGTCCGTCACCACCGGACACAGCAGATGCGGAATGCCTTCGTACACGCTCATTTCGAGCATCTTCGGATCGATCAGGATCATGCGGACCTGCTCGGCGCTCGCCTTGTAGAGCAGCGACAGGATCATCGCGTTGATCCCCACCGACTTGCCCGAACCCGTCGTACCCGCCACCAGCAAGTGCGGCATCTTCGCGAGGTCGGCGCATACCGGCTTGCCGCCGATGTCCTTGCCAAGCCCCATAGTCAGCGGCGACGCGGCATCCGCATAAACCGCCGAGCCGAGAATCTCCGAGAGACTCACGGTCTGACGACGCTGGTTCGGCAACTCCAGCGCCATGAAATTCTTGCCCGGAATGGTTTCGACGACGCGGATCGACACCAGCGACAGCGAACGCGCGAGGTCCTTGGCAAGACCGACGATCTGGCTGCCCTTCACGCCCGTGGCCGGCTCGATCTCATAGCGCGTGACCACCGGTCCCGGATAGGCCGCGACCACGCTCACCTCGACGCCGAAGTCCTTGAGCTTTTTCTCGATCAGACGCGAGGTGAATTCCAGCGTATCCGCCGAAATGGTTTCCTGCGCGACCGGCGCGGCATCGAGCAGCGAGATGGGCGGCAAGGTGGAATCGCCCGGCAGGTCCGTGAAGAGCGGTACTTGCCGCTCCTTCTCGACGCGCTCCGACTTGGCCGGCGTGACGACCGGCGGCACGATCATGACCGGCTCGTGCTCCTCGATCCGCACGCGCCCCTTCTCGACCTTGCCTTCGCGCTTCACGGCGGCCGCTTCACCGAGCTTGCGGTCGCGGCCGGCTTCACGGCGCAGCTTGGCGAACGTCACGGCGGAAATGATCGATTCGCCGACCTTCTCCGATACCGACAGCCACGAAAAACGGAAATACAGCGACAAGCCGATGCCGAGCACGATCAGCAGCGCCAGCGTACCGCCCGTGAAACCCAGCGCATGCGACACGCCGCGCGCGACCGCCTCGCCGATCACGCCGCCCGGCGCGCGCGGCAACTGCACTTTCAGCGACCACATGCGCAGCGCCTCGATGCCGTCGCAGGCGAGCAGCACGAGCATGAAGGCGAACGCGTCGGCAAGCCAGCTCACGTCGCGCGGCGCATCTTCCTGCTCTTCCTCGTGACGGGTGATGCGCTTGTAGTTCGCGGAGATATGGCGGCCGAGCAGCACGATCCACCAGTAGGCGGACAGGCCGAACAGCAGCAGCAGAATGTCGGACGTCCACGCGCCGACGCGGCCCGCCCAGTTGGCGATATGGTCGACCTGCGCGGCATGGGTCCAGCTCGGGTCGCGCCGGCTGTAGCTGACGAGCGCCATGAGCAGGAATACGCCGAGCGCCACCTGCAGGATCCAGCGGATTTCGGTGAAAAGGCGCGACATGCGGTGCGGCAATGCCTGCGCGCTCGCGGAATAGGGAGCTTTTGCCATTGATCCTGTTGCGTGTGTGCCCGATCCCGGCCTGAGTCGTGGCGGAGCCTCGCCCAGCGCGGCTTCGGGCCCGATCCCGGCTTCCGGGAACTTCGATCGGGCCTATTGTAAACGCAGTGTCCCGCGCGAGGCTGTAAATGACGGTAACTTGGCCGTTTGACCACACAACGGCGTTGCGCGGCGCGCCGCCGACGCTATCGGCGTGATCGGAAAGGTTCATGGAGCAGGCCGGCGCCCCGCCCTTTATAATGTCGCGCTGATACCCATCTACAGTTTCAGCTCAAGTCGCGCGGCCTCGCATGGGCGAGCCGGGCGCCGTAAAAGGATTCGATCATGCCCGCAACTTCCACGAAACACGCCAAGGTCCTGATTCTCGGTTCCGGCCCCGCCGGCTACACGGCAGCGGTCTACGCAGCGCGCGCCAATCTATCGCCGGTGCTCGTCACGGGTCTGGCCCAAGGCGGTCAGCTCATGACCACGACCGACGTCGAAAACTGGCCCGCGGACCCCAATGGCGTGCAAGGACCGGAACTGATGACGCGCTTCCTGGAACACGCCGAGCGCTTCAACACCGAAATCATTTTCGACCACATCCACACGGCCAAGCTGGACGAGAAGCCGATCCGCCTGATCGGCGACTCGGCCGAATACACCTGCGACTCGCTGATCATCTCGACCGGCGCATCGGCGCAGTACCTCGGCCTGCCGTCGGAAGAAACGTTCATGGGCAAAGGCGTGTCGGCTTGCGCCACCTGTGACGGCTTCTTCTACAAGCAGCAACATGTGGCCGTGATCGGCGGCGGCAATACCGCGGTCGAGGAAGCGCTCTATCTGTCCGGCATCGCGAAGAAGGTGACGGTGATCCATCGCCGTGACAAGTTCCGCGCGGAGCCGATCCTGATCGACCGTCTGCTGGCCAAAGAAAAGGAAGGCCTGGTCGAGATCAAGTGGGACAGCACGCTCGACGAAGTCACCGGCGACCAGTCCGGCGTGACCGGCTTGCGTATCAAGAACACGAAAACCGGCGACACCACGGACATCGCGCTGCAAGGCATCTTCGTCGCGATCGGTCACAAGCCGAACACGGACATTTTCGCAGGCCAGCTGGAGATGAAGAACGGCTACATCATCACCAAGGGCGGTCTGAATGGTTTTGCAACGGCTACCAGCGTAGCCGGCGTGTTCGCGGCGGGCGACGTGCAGGATCACGTCTATCGTCAGGCGATCACCAGCGCGGGCACGGGCTGTATGGCCGCGCTCGACGCGCAGCGCTATCTGGAAACCATCGACGAAATGGTCGGCGAACATGCCATGAGCCAGGAAGCCGAGCGTTAAACGGCCGCGCCGGTCTGCGCCCCCGCCGGGGAAACTGGCGCAACGGTAAAATGGCGGCTGGGCATGGCCCGGCCACCTGCTTCAAAGAAGGCCGCGGCTGCAAAGCCGGCGGCCTTTTTGCATTCCGGTTGCAAGGAAAAACGTCGCGCGACCGATCCACTTTTATTGTGTGTATCACCCCTATGCCGAAGAACCAGCCCCATCCGAGCGAACCGAAGCGCGCGCGAGCCGTCGCGCGGCCCGCGCCCGAACCGGCTGCGCCCGCCGCCAAACCGAAGCTCGAACCGGCGGCCGGTCTCGCTGGCCTCGGCGCGTTGCGCGATGCGCTCAAAGGCGACGCGCAACGGCGCGAACGCGAACGGGTGGCTGCCGCGTCCGCGCAGCGCGAAGCGTCGGCGGACGCCGATCTGTTTCGCCGCGAGATCGGCGCGGTCGCGCCGCTAGCCGTGCCGCCGCGCGCCACGCTGCCCCGCAATCCCCCGCCGCCGCTGCCAGTGCAAACCAGGCTCGACGAAGAGGCCGTGCTGCACGAAGCGATCTCAGACGAGTTCGACCCCGAGCTACTTCTCGAAACCGACGAGACGCTGCACTACTGCCGCCCCGGCGTGAGTCACGAAGTCGTGCGTAAGCTGTGGCGCGGCGACTGGATCGTGCAGGCGCAAATCGACCTGCATGGCATGCGGCGCGAGGAAGCGCGCGAGGCGCTGGCGGATTTCATCCGCGAGGCGGTGAAGCGCGGCTTGCGGTGTTTGCGCGTGATTCACGGCAAAGGGCTGGGATCGATCGGCAAGGAGCCGGTGTTGAAGGGCAAAGTTCGCGCGTGGCTCGTGCAGAAGTCCGAAGTCATCGCGTTCTGCCAGGCGCGCCCGCATGACGGCGGCGCCGGCGCGGTGGTCGTGCTGTTGCAGCCGGGCGCATCGCCGGCTCACGCCAGATCCTGACGGAGCCGCGGTGATCCATCCGAGGCTGACGCTCGCGCTTACCATCATGGAGGCGCTGGCGATTTTCGCGTACGCCATTTCCGGTTTCATCGAGGCAAAAACCCGCCGGCTCGATGCCGTGGGCACGTTTCTCGTGGCGATCGCCACGGCCTTCGGCGGCGGTACGTTGCGCGACGTACTGCTGGAGCGGCGGCCGTTTTACTGGGTCGAACATCAGGGTTATCTGATCGCGATCTTCGTGATGTCGCTGTTCGCGCCGACGCTGTTGAAGATGACCTCGCGCCTGATTTCCGAACGGGCTCTGCTGGTCGCGGATGCGGTGGGTCTTGGCCTGTTCAGCATCGCGGGTACGTCGATCGCGCACGACGCGCAAATGCCCTGGTTCACTTCGGTGATGATGGGCGTGCTGACCGGCGTTTTCGGCGGCGTGATTCGGGACGTGCTGTGCAACGAAGTGCCGCTGATTCTGCGCGACTCCCGGCCTTACGCCACGTGCGCGTTCGTGGGCTGCTGGCTGTACGTGCTGCTGGACTACATCGATTTCGACACGGTGTATAGCGTGCTGATCGCCACCGCTTTCATCCTGCTCGCCAGGTTGCTGACGTTCAGGTTCAATGTGCGTCTGCCCCACTAGCGAACGACACCGCTCGCGTTGAATCACGGCGCACCGCTTGCGAACGGGCAACGCGTTGCAAAATTTTCAACTATTAGCCCTCTTTCTTCATAGCTTTGCGAGGTTTTGTCGTAGCAAATGCCGGGCGGACGAAACATCGTGGCTGTCGAGTTGTGCAGTTGTCGTTCGTCGTGAGGTAAACGGCCGCTCTTAGCCGTTTCAGCGCCGCAGCCCCCCGCAACCGCCCAAGGTGACCACAATGCCCCTGAAGCTCTACGCCCACCCCTTCTCCTCTTACTGCCAGAAGGTCCTGACCGCGCTCTACGAAAACGGCACGCCATTCGAATTGCGCCTGCTGGCGCACGACGACCCGCGAGTCATGGCCGAATTCGCCGCGCTCTGGCCGATCAAGCGCTTTCCGGTGCTGGGCGACGGTAGCCGGACCGTGATGGAGGCGAGCATCATCATCGAGTATCTGGGCCTGTATCATCCCGGGCCAGTGCCGTTGTTGCCAGCCGACGCCCGCGCCGCGCTGGAAGTGCGCGGCATGGACCGTTTCTTCGACAACTACGTCTCGACGCCGCAGCAAAAGATCGTCTACGACAGCATGCGCCCCGAGTCGGAGCGTGATCCGCAAGCCGTATCCGATGCGCGCGCGATGCTCGACACCGCGTATGGCTGGCTCAACAAGGTGATGGCGGAGCGCGAATGGGCCACCGGCGATACCTTCAGCCTCGCCGATTGCGGCGCCGCGCCATTCCTCTTCTATGCCGACTGGACGCACGCGATCGGCCCGGCGTTCCCGCACGTGCTTGCCTACCGCAAGCGCCTGCTGGCACGGCCGTCGTTCGCACGCGCGGTCGACGAAGCGCGCCCGTATCGGGCGTATTTCCCGCTCGGCGCGCCGGACCGGGACTGAGGCCAGCGGCGCGGCCGGGCCGAACCGGAAAGTGAGCGCCGGCGCCCCGCCGACCACCACGGTTTGCGACAACAATTTTTCCAACCTATACACTTCACTTCGAAACCTACTTCCGCCAATCAACCTTAAGGCAAAACATGGACCGTTTCGAAGCGATGGAGATATTTACGCGTGTGGTCGAGGCGAACAGCTTCACCAAAGTATCCGAGTCGCTCGACCTGCCACGCGCCAAAGTCAGCCGCACCATCCAGGCGCTGGAGGAACACGTCGGCGTGCGTCTGCTGAACCGTTCGACCCGCCAGGTCAGCGTCACCGAAGACGGCGCGCTGTTCTACGAGCGCTGCGTACGCATCCTCGCGGAAGTCACCGACGCCGAAGCGTCGCTGTCGAACAAGCGGGAAAATCCGGCCGGCACGATCCGCGTGGATACATCGGGCACGCTGGCCCGCGCGCTGCTGCTGCCCGCGCTCGACGATTTCTACCGGCAATATCCCGAGATCGACGTGCGGCTCGGCCTCGCCGATCGCAACATCGACCTGATTCAGGACGGCGTGGATTGCGTGATCCGCATGGGCACGCCGGAGGAGTCGAGCCTCGTCGCGCGGCGGATCGGTCAGGCGCGGATCGTCACGTGCGCGTCCCCGGCGTATCTGGAGAAATACGGCGAGCCGGCCACGCTCGAAGAATTGAGCGAGCATCGCGCGGTCAACTATGTGTCCGCCCGCACGGGCAGAACGTTTCCGTTCGAATACCAGGTGGACGGCGAGATCGCCAAAGTGTCGCTCAAGAGCGTGCTTGCGGTGAACGACGGCTCGGTCTATATCGGCGCGGCCGCACTCGGTCACGGCATCATCCAGCCGTCGCGCTTCATGGTCGCCGATCTGATCGCGCAAGGCGCGCTGAAGGAAATCCTCACCGGCTACACGAGCCCCGGCACGCCGTTATCGGTGCTCTACGCGCATCGCCGCAATCTGAGTTCGCGGCTGCGTGCGTTCATCGAGTGGGTGACCGAATTGGCGCGCAATAATCCGGATCTGCGCATCACGGACTAACGAAGCGACGCGCGCAAAAACGTAAAAGCCCCATGCGTTGCGAAGCGCATGGGGCTTTTCTAATGCAATCGAGCTCGGCGATCAGGCAATCCGCTCTTCGTTCGACGGGTCGAACAGCACCGCTTTCGACGTATCGAACAGCAGCGTGGTATTCGTCAGCGGCTGCGGATTCGACGCCGGGTGCACGCGGCTCACGATGCGCTTGCCGTTGACCTGGGCGAACACCAGCGTGTCCGGACCGGTCGGTTCGATCACGTCGACCTTCACTTCGATCGGCTGCAGCTTCGCGTTGTCGCCATGCGCGCCGCGCGCGTCGGTGATGCGTTCCGGACGCAGGCCGAGAATCACCTCACGGCCGACATGCGACTTCACCTTCGCCGAGTCGAACGGCAGGTTCAGCGCCGTGCGCGCGACACCCGTATCCAGTTCGAGCGCCACGCCCGCGCCCTGCTCGACCAGCTTGCCCTGGATGAAGTTCATCGGCGGCGCGCCGATGAAACCGGCCACGAACAGGTTCGACGGCGAGTCGTAGATTTCCTGCGGCGCGCCGAACTGCTGCACGATACCGTCTTTCATCACGGCGATGCGGTCGCCGAGCGTCATCGCTTCGATCTGATCGTGCGTCACGTAGACGATCGTGGTGCCGAGGCGTTGATGCAGCAGCTTGATTTCCGAACGCATCTCGATCCGCAGCTTCGCGTCGAGGTTCGACAGCGGTTCGTCGAACAGGAACATCACCGGATCGCGCGCGAGCGCACGGCCCATGGCCACGCGCTGACGCTGGCCGCCGGACAGCTGACCCGGCTTGCGGTCCAGCAGGTGCGTGATCTGCAGCGTGTTCGATACGCGGTCGACGATCTGCGCCTGCTCGTTCTTCGGCACCTTGCGGATATTCAGGCCGAACGAGATGTTCTCGCGCACCGTCATGGACGGATACAGCGCGTACGACTGGAACACCATCGCGATGTCGCGATCTTTCGGCGACAGGTTGTTCACCGTCTTGCCGTCGATCTGGATCTCGCCCTTGGTCACGGTTTCGAGGCCGGCGATCATGTTGAGCAGCGTCGACTTCCCGCAGCCCGAACCGCCGACGAGAATCAGGAACTGGCCGTCTTCGATGTCGATGTTGACACCCTTCAGGACCGGCACCCCGTTCGGGTAAGTCTTGTACACGTCACGGATGGAAAGGCTTGCCATGCTGTGAATCCTCTTGTCTCTGGTACTGCTTGAAAACGTCTTTCAGGTCGCGGCGGCGCCGGCTCGAAGCCGCGCCATCGCGCTCGGATGGATTAGCCCTTCACTGCGCCCGCCGTCAGACCGCGCACGAAATAGCGTCCGGCGATGATGTAGACCAGCAGCGTGGGCAGTGCGGCGATGATCGCGCCGGCCATGTCCACGTTGTATTCCTTCACGCCGGTCGAGGTGTTCACGAGGTTGTTCAGCGCCACCGTGATCGGCATCGAATCGACACCGGAGAACACGATACCGAACAGGAAGTCATTCCAGATCTGCGTGAATTGCCAGATCAGACACACCATGAAAATCGGCAGCGACACCGGCAGCAGAATCTTCGTGAAGATGGTGAAGAAACCCGCGCCGTCGATACGCGCCGCCTTCACGAGTTCAGCCGGAATGCTGACGTAGAAGTTACGGAAGAACATCGTGGTGAAGGCGATACCGTAGATCACGTGCACCACCACCAGACCGGTCGTCGTGTTCGACAGGCCGAGAAAGCCTTCGAAACGCGCCATCGGCAGCAGGATTGCCTGGAACGGAATGAAGCAGCCGACCAGCAGCATCGTGAAGATCGGATCCGCGCCACGGAAACGCCAGTGCGTGAGCACATAACCGTTGAACGCGCCGACGATCGACGAGATCAGCACGGCGGGAATCACCATCCGCACCGAGTTCATGAAGAACGGCTGCATGCCGTCGCAACGCACGCCCGTGCAAGCGCCGCTCCATGCCTTGATCCACGGATCGATGGTCCAGTGCGTGGGCGGCGTGAGCAGGTTGCCGGTGCGCAGCTGGTCGATGTCCTTGAACGACGTGGACAGCATCACGTACAGCGGGAACAGGAAATACAGGGCGAACAGAATCAAGGCCGCATAAATGACGGCACGGCTGATCGTCATCTTAGGCTGCATTGCGGGTGCTCCTCGATTCCAGATACATCAGCGGCACGAGCACGGCCACGACAGTGGCGAGCATCATCATCGACGATGCCGCGCCGACGCCCAGCTGCCCGCGATTGAACGAAAACGTGTACATGAAAATAGCCGGCAGCGACGAAGACGTGCCCGGGCCGCCCGCGGTCAACGCGACGACCAGGTCGAAGGTCTTGATCGTGATGTGGCAGAGAATCAGCAGCACGGAGAAGAACACCGGGCGCATGCTCGGAATCACGATCTTGCGGTAGATGGTGGGCAGGTTCGCGCCGTCCATCTGCGCGGCCTTGAAGATTTCACCGTCGACACCACGCAAGCCCGCGAGGAACAGCGCCATCACGAAGCCGGTGGACTGCCACACGGCCGCGACCACGACGCAGAAGATCGCCTTGTCCGGGTCGCCCAGCCAGCTGAACGAAAAACTCGTCCAGCCCCAGTCGTGAAACACCTTTTCGAGGCCGACGCTCGGCGTCATGATCCATTGCCACGCCGTACCCGTCACGATGAACGAGAGCGCCATCGGGTAGAGGAACACGGCACGCAGCGCGCCTTCGTTGCGGATCTGCTGATCGAGCAGGATCGCGAGGAACAAACCGAGACCGATACAGATACCGATGAACGGGATGCCGAACCAGCCGAGGTTGGCAGCCGACGTCCAGAAGACATCGTTATCGAACAGCTCGCGATAACGATCGAGACCGACAAATTCATAACGTGGCATCAGTCGCGAATTGGACAGCGACAGAAAGCCGGTAATGGCGATGAAGCCATACACGAAGACCAGGCTGATCACGACGCTGGGTGCGAGCACCAGCTTCGGAATCCAGCGATCGGCAAGGGCCGCCATCGGCGACGTGCGGCGGGTCACGGTGGCCGTTTTCCCGTTTCCGCTGATAGAAGCAGTCACTACTCGACTCCTGCTGAAACTGCGCCGCGGGGACCTTCACGCTAAAAAACGCGAGACCGCAACGGCATAGGTGTGACTCTATGAAACCAGGATAAAGCCGCCTGCCAATGCGAGGACTGCAACCTCGCTATCAGCGACACGAAGGGCACGCCCGGCGCCCGTAGCCAACCTGAACCGCCGGGCGCACCGCTTCGCCTGAAGCAACTTACTTGGTCTTCGCTGCCTTCGCGAGCGCGGCGACTGCGCTCTTCGAATCCTGCTGCGAGTTCATGAACTTCGTGACCACGTCCGAGATCGCGCCGGCTGCTGCATCCGGTTGCGCCATGCCGTGTGCCAGCGAAGGCACATAGCCGCCCGACTTGATCGCCACTTGTTCATCCGCGTACGACTTCTTCGCGCAGTCGTCGAACTTGGCCATCGACACGCCCAGACGAACCGGGATGGAACCCTTGTTCAGGCTGAACTGCTCCTGGAAGTCCGGCGACATGATCGTCTTCGCCAGCGCGAGCTGACCCGGCGTTGCCGTCTTCGCGCCCTTCTGCTGGAAGAACACGAACGAGTCGACGTTGAACGTGTAGGACTTTTCGGTGCCCGGCACAGCGGCGCAGACGTAGTCCGAGCCCGACTTCTTGCCGGCGTTGGCGAATTCGCCCTTCGCCCAGTCGCCCATGAACTGCATGCCGGCCTTGCCGTTGATGACCATCGCCGTGGCGAGGTTCCAGTCACGGCCCGTGCGGCCCGCGTCGAAGTAACCCTGGATCTTGCGGACCGTGTCGAACACACCGACCATCTGATCCGACGTCAGCGTCTTCTCGTCGAGATCGACCAGTGCCTTCTTGTAGAAGCCCGCGCCTTGCGACAGCACGACGTCTTCCCACAGCGTCAGGTCTTGCCACGGCTGGCCACCCATCGCGATCGGCTGGATGCCCGCGGCTTTCATCTTGTCGGCCACCGCGAAGAACTCAGGCCACGTGGTCGGCGCCTTGCCGCCTGCCTTGTCCAGCGCTGCCTTGTTGATGTACAGCCAGTTCACGCGGTGCACCGAGAACGGCGCGGCCACGTAGTGACCGTCTGCGTGCATGATCTTGTCGATTTCCGGCGGCAGGTTCTTCTTCCAGTCACCCGCGACGGAGTCGATCGGCACCAGCACGCCTTGCGACGCCCAGTCCTGGATCAGCGGACCCTTGATCTGCGCAGCGCTCGGTGCGTTGCCCGAGATGACCTGCGTCTTGAGTGCCGTCATGGCAGCCGCGCCGGCGCCACCCGCAACCGCGAAGTCCTTCCACGTGTAACCTTGCTTCGTCATGTCGTCCTTGAGGACGCCGACGGCTTTCGATTCACCGCCCGAAGTCCACCAGTGCAACACTTCGACCGACTCGGCGGCTTGCACGGCCGAGACGCCACACATCAGACCTGCGGCGCACAAAGCGCCCATGATCGCGCGAAATTTCATTGCTTATCTCCTCCAGACATCTGAACAAAAAACAAATGGCCCCTGATGTCGCCAGGGTGCTGTGGTTGGTTCAAACAGGCAAAACACTGGGCGATCGAGCACGGTCGGGCGCATGCGCAAGGCATGTGCCGGCGGACCAATGTCCGGCCGCTGGAAGCTCAAGAGATGAGTGGTTCGGGATGCAACTGACTGTCTCCTCTTTTGATTTTTGCCTGCCCGCGTCGCGCGCGGCAGACTCGAGGTGCCTTGCACGTCAACTTGGGGCAGACCCTGCCGGCCGTTCAACTCCCCGGCTTTCCGTAAGGACCGCCGGGCATGTTGGCACGTGCCGACACGCAATGTCCGTTAACATGCAGGGGACGCCTGCCGATTCGGGAAAACGCGCATCTTGACTCACAGCGCACGCTTTTTTCATCGAATTAGCGCTACCTCTTGATTTGGATTGTAGTTAAACTACAATTCAGTGTCAAAAAATATTTTATCGGACTACGGTCGCGTTTTCGCTCACCTTCCGCGGCCCCAGGACATCGACGGAGACTCATGCAAACCGATTCAAGCTTCACCTTCGTTCTCTTCGGCGGAACCGGCGATCTGTCGATGCGCAAGATCCTGCCCGCACTGTTTGAAGCACACCGTGCAGGCGGCATGCTGGCCGACAGCGGCAAGATCGTGGCAGTGGCGCGGCACGCGGCGAATCGCGGCGAGTACATTCAGTGGGTGAACGAGCACGTCAAGCCGCACGTGTCGAAGAACGGTGTGGACGAAACGGCATGGGCAAGTTTTCTGGAGCGCATCGAGTTCGTGAATATCGACCTCGGCAAAGCGGAAGACTTCGTGCATCTGCGCGACGCGATCAAGGACCTGCCCGGCATCCGCGTGTTCTATCTGGCAACGGGCCCGTCGCTGTTCGTGCCGATCTGCCATGCGCTGGCATCGGTCGGGCTGAACGAGAATTCGCGCATCGTGCTGGAGAAGCCGCTCGGCTACGACCTCAAGTCGTCGAATGCAATCAATGACGCGGTCGGCGAAATCTTCGCCGAAGAACAGATCTACCGGATCGACCACTACCTCGGTAAAGAACCGGTGCAGAACCTGCTGGCGCTGCGCTTTGGCAATGCACTGTTCGAGCCGCTGTGGCGCCGCGAGTGGGTCGAGAGCATCCAGATCACGATTGCCGAAGAACTCGGCGTTGAAGCGCGCGGCGACTTCTACGACAACACCGGCGCGTTGCGCGACATGGTGCAGAACCATTTGCTGCAACTCCTTTCCATCGTGGCGATGGAACCGCCGCACTCCATGGATTCGGATTCGGTGCGTGACGAAAAGCTGCGCGTGCTGCGCGCTTTGAAGCCCATCGATCCGCGCGATATCGGCAAGGTTGCCGTGCGCGGCCAGTATCATTCGGGTGGGATCCGCGGCACCGCGGTGCCCGCATACGCAACAGAGTCCGGCGTGAGGCCGGACAGCACGACCGAAACTTTCGTTGCGCTGAAGGTCGAGATCGAAAACTGGCGTTGGGCCGGCGTGCCGTTTTTCCTGCGCACCGGCAAGCGCCTCGCTGATCGCGTCGCCGAAATCGTGGTGAACTTTCGTGCAGTGCCGCATTCGGCGCTCGGCGCCTCGGCATTGCGCGCCGGCGCGAACCGTCTGGTGATCCGCCTGCAGCCGAACGAAACCATTCGCCTCTATTGTCTCGCGAAGCAGCCCGGCGAAGGCATGAACCTCGCCAGCGTCCACCTCGATCTCGCGTTCGACCAGTTCTTCCGCGAAGGACAAATGGAGGCGTATCAGCGCCTCCTGCTCGACGTGATCAACGGCCGGCTTGCGCTGTTTGTGCGGCGCGATGAGCAGGAAGCCGCATGGCGCTGGGTCGAACCGATCCTGAACGAGTGGAAGGCGTCGAACAAGCCGCCCAAGCCGTACGCGTCGGGCACGTGGGGACCGGCCGCATCGAGCGCGATGCTGGCGCAGCACGGCACCTGCTGGCTCGAAGAAGAGAATTGAATCACGGCGGCACGTCGTATTGAATGGAATATGACATGCAGCCCGTAAGACCCACCGACGAACTGAACGGAATGGCGCCGGGATCACGAGGGCGCCTGCAAGTCATCCACCTTGCGGGCATCGCGTGAGAGCAGTACGGCACATTCCGCAGATCAAACAAGAGAAAGCAGCACGGAGGAGAAGTGATCGAGCTTCACGCTTTCGACGATCAACGCGCCCAATCCGACGCGTTGGCGAAAGCGGTCGGCGACGCGTTACATGCGTCGCTCGCCGCACAGGCCGCCGGTTCCACCCCTGGCGCGCGCCCCGCAGTGCTTGCAGTGTCCGGCGGCAGCAGTCCGCGCCCGTTCCTGCAGACGTTGTCCACGCAAACCTTCGACTGGGCGCGCATTGCCGTGACCCTGGTCGACGACCGCTGGGTGCCGGAGACGGACAGCGCGAGCAACTCGCAGCTGGTGCACGCCACGCTGTTGCAGAACGCCGCCAAAGTCACCGCCTTCTGGCCGCTCGTGGACACCACGCAAGATCTCGACGCGCATGTTGCCGCGCTGAACGCCGACGCGCGTTTTAGCACGGTGCCGGACGTTGCGATTCTCGGCATGGGTGAAGACGGCCACACCGCGTCGATCTTTGCCGACTCGCCCGAATGGGACCATGCGATCACCACCACCGAGCGCTTCGTTGCCGTGCACCCCGGCAGCGCGCCGCACGCACGCGTGAGCTGGTCGCTGTCCGCGTTGAAAGAAGTGAAGCACCTGTTTCTGCTGATTGCCGGACCGCGCAAGATGGACGTGCTGAATGCCGCCGCCGCTTCGCTACAAAAAAATGCCATCTCGCAGTTGGCGAACGACAAGGGAGTAAGACTCGATGTCTACTGGTGTGCAAACTAAGGCTGTTCCGGGCGCGGGCCAGCACGCCGATGGACCAAGGCTGCTGGCCGACATCGGCGGCACGAATGCGCGCTTCGCGCTGGAGACGAGTCCGGGCGAAATCGGCTCGGTGAAGGTGTATCCGTGCGCGGACTATCCGGGCGTTGCCGAAGTCATCAAGAAGTATTTGAAGGACACCAGGATCGGCCGCGTGAATCATGCGGCGATTGCGATTGCGAACCCGGTCGACGGCGATCAGGTGAGCATGACGAATCATGACTGGAGCTTTTCGATCGAAGCCACGCGCCGCGCGCTCGGCTTCGACACGCTGCTGGTGGTGAACGACTTTACCGCGCTGGCGATGGCGTTGCCTGGTCTTACCGATGCGCAGCGTGTGCAGGTGGGTGGTGGCGCGCGTCGGCCGAATAGCGTGATTGGTTTGCTCGGGCCGGGCACTGGCATGGGCGTGTCGGGCCTGATTCCCGCCGACGACCGCTGGATCGCGCTTGGCAGCGAAGGCGGTCACGCTACTTTCGCACCGGCTGACGAACGCGAAGATATCGTGCTGCAGTATGCGCGTAAGAAGTGGTCGCATGTGTCGTTTGAGCGCGTGGCCGCGGGCCCTGGCATCGAAGTGATTTATCGTGCGCTCGCGGGCCGCGACAAGAAACGCGTGGCGGCCAACGTCGACACGGTCGAGGTGGTCAAGCGCGCGCTGGAAGGTGAGCCGCTTGCAGCCGAATCCGTCGATGTCTTTTGCGGCATTCTCGGCACCTTCGCCGGCAATATCGCGGTGACGCTAGGGGCGTTGGGCGGGATCTATATCGGCGGTGGTGTCGTGCCGCGGCTTGGCGAGTTCTTCTCGCGATCGTCGTTTCGCAAGCGCTTCGAAGCCAAGGGCCGGTTCGAGGCGTATCTGCAGAACGTGCCGACGTATGTGATTACCGCTGAATATCCGGCGTTTCTGGGTGTGTCCGCGATTCTCGCGGAGCAGTTGTCGAATCGCGCGGGCGGCAGTTCATCGGCGGTGTTCGAGCGCATTCGCCAGATGCGCGATGCGTTGACCCCGGCCGAGCGGCGTGTGGCCGATCTCGCGCTGAATCATCCGCGGTCGATCATCAACGATCCGATTGTGGATATTGCGCGCAAGGCGGATGTGAGTCAGCCGACGGTGATCCGGTTTTGTCGATCGCTTGGGTGCCAGGGGCTCTCCGATTTCAAGCTGAAGCTGGCGACGGGTTTGACCGGCACGATTCCGGTGAGTCATAGCCAGGTGCATCTCGGCGACACGGCGACCGACTTCGGCGCGAAGGTGCTGGATAACACCGTGTCGGCGATTTTGCAGCTGCGGGAGCATTTGAATTTCGAGCATGTCGAACGGGCTATTGATCTTCTGAACGGTGCACGGCGGATCGAGTTTTATGGGCTCGGCAATTCGAATATTGTCGCGCAGGATGCGCACTATAAGTTCTTCCGGTTTGGTATTCCGACTATTGCCTATGGCGATTTGTATATGCAGGCAGCGTCTGCTGCTTTGCTCGGCAAGGGCGATGTGATCGTTGCTGTGTCGAAGTCAGGGCGCGCGCCTGAGTTGTTGCGGGTTCTTGATGTTGCCATGCAGGCTGGTGCCAAGGTTATTGCTATCACTTCGAGTAATACGCCTTTGGCCAAGCGGGCTACTGTGGCTTTGGAGACCGATCACATTGAAATTCGCGAGTCGCAGTTGTCGATGATTTCGCGGATTCTGCATCTGGTCATGATCGATATTCTTGCCGTTGGGGTGGCCATTCGGCGCGCTGTGCCTAGCGCGGATGTGGCGGAGACGGTCGCCAAGGCCAGGCAAGGGGCTGATGATGATGCTAGTGCTGTGCTCGATTGGTTGAGTCATGGGGCCGCTTCTTCGGCGCGGGATTGAAGTCGGGGTTTGTTTGTTGGCTACGCCGCGGATTGGTGGTTGGTGTTGCTGTGTTGGTCTTTTCTTGTTTTCTTGGTGGTTTCTTGCTTTGTTAGTGGTCTATTAGCGTTGCCCCTGTGCGGGGCGGCACTTACTTCTCTTTGCCGGCCGCAAAGAGAAGTAAGCAAGAGAAAGCGGCTCACACCGCTAATTCTTAAGTGGGTCCCCCGCACAGTCACGGCAGTGGTGCATCTGGAATCCGTGTTCTCGCACATTCCGCTCTGGTGACAAAGCCGTCATTCTTCCGGCGGCGCTGCGCGCGCCGTCGTGGTCATTCTTCAACCAATCGCTTCGTTTCCTCCTTACGTTTCTTCCGCGCTGTAGTCCTGTACTCAGCGGCTCGGGGCTCGCGGCATCGCGCCGCGCGACGTGAGGCGCGGGCCATGATGGCCGCGAATGTACACCGGCCCACAGAAAGTCCCACTGGTTTTGAGTGAACCGCTCCGACGAGCGCGAAGCGCGAGGCGGGAAGAATGAGCGCCTTGTCACCGGCGTGGAATGTGCGGGAGCGCAGATTCCAGATGTACCACTACCGCGACTGTGCGGGGGACCCGCTTAAGAATTAGCGGTTTTGAACTGCACCCCAAAAGTTGGACACCGATCCAACCTTTTGGGGTGTTTTTCATGACGAAGTACAGTGAGCAGTTAAAGCTGAAGCTGGTGAAGCAGTACGTGGCCGGTTCGGCTGGTGTCGAGGTACTTGCAAAGCGGTATGGAGTGAGTCGCTCGGTTTTACAGCTGTGGATTTCGGCCTACGAGCAACATGGACGGGACGGACTGCGCAAGAAATTCAGTCACTATGACGCGCAGTTCAGGATGTCGGTACTCATGCACATGTGGCAGAAGGATTTGCCATACCGGCAGGTGGCTGCGGTGTTCGACATCCGCAGTCCGGGCTGCATAGCGCAATGGGAACGCCGGTATCATGAAGGCGGTATCGACGCACTGGCGCCTCGTCCACGATGGCGCCGCAAAACCATGACCCAGCCAGTTCCTGAAAAGCCGACCGAAGACAGTGCGCCAGATAAGCGCACGCGTGAGCAGTTGCTCAAGGAAAACGAGTACCTGCGCGCGGAGGTGGCCTATCTAAAAAAGCTCGATGCCCTGCTTCAGGCAAAGAAGCAGGGCGTGCAGAAGAAAAAGCGCAAATAGTGCAGGAGCTCCGGCAGCACCACCCGATGCCCGCTTTGCTGAAGGCAGCGGGTCTGGCGCGCAGCACGTTCTATTACCAGTTGAGCGTGCCGGATGCCGGTGAGCGGCACAAGGACCTCAAAACCCGCATCAAGACTGTGTATGAACGCCACAAGGGCCGTTATGGCTACCGGCGCATCACGGCGGCGATCCGGCAGGCAGGCCCGAGCGTGAACCACAAGACGGTGCAACGTCTGATGGGAGAACTGAAACTGAAATCGCTGGTGCGCGCGAAGAAATACCGCTCATGGCGCGGCGAAGTCGGCCGTATTGCGCCGAACCTGTTAAACCGCGAGTTCAGCGCACAGCAGCCCAATCAGAAGTGGGTGACGGACGTGACGGAGTTCAACGTGCTGGGTCAGAAGCTGTATCTCTCGCCGATCATGGATCTGTATAACGGCGAGATCGTGGCTTATCAGATGAACACCCGACCGGTCTTCGATCTGGTCAGCAGCATGCTAAAAAAAGCGCTGGCAAAGCTTGGTCCCCAGGAGACCCCGCTGCTGCATTCAGACCAGGGCTGGCAGTACCAGATGCCTGCTTACCGGAGGCTGCTGGATCAACACGGCCTGACGCAGAGCATGTCGCGCAAGGCAAACTGCTACGACAATGCGGCAATGGAAAGCTTCTTTGGCACGCTCAAGGCGGAGTTCTTCCGGCTGAGCAGGTTTGAAAGTATCGACGAGTTGAAGGCTGGCATCAGACAATACATTCACTACTACAACCACAAACGCATCAAGCTCAAACTGAACGGGCTGAGTCCTGTGATGTACAGAACCCAGCCCGCTCAAACCTGAACTCAAACTGTCCAACTTTGCGGGGTCAGTTCATTTGAGCCGCTTTCTTTTGCCTACTTTTCTTTGCGGCCGGCAAAGAAAAGTAGGTGCCGCCCCGCACAGGGGCAACACTAATAGACCACTAACAAATCAAGAAACCACTAACAAGACAAGAAACCACTAACAAAACAAGAAACCACTAACAAAACAAGAAAAAACCAACACCAAAAAGCACCACCCCAAACATCCGCCAAAAAACCCAAAAAAGCGATAATAGGTACCCCAAAGCGCCGCAGGCAAAAGCAAACTCCAATGATCATCCGCCCCCACCTCCATTGGTTCCGCATGCTGCTAGCCTGGCGAGGCTCGGTCCTCCCACAGCTACTCCCGCGTCTATTCCTGATCTTCTGCATTTCGATCATCGCGGTAGCGGCCTACGACCACCTGCTGCCGATCTCGCTGAACCTCAACACAACAGCGCCCTTCTCGCTAATAGGCATCGCGTTAGCAGTATTTCTAGGCTTCAGAAACAACGCCAGCTACGACCGCTGGTGGGAAGCCCGCAAGCTCTGGGGACAACTGCTGAACGAATCGCGCTCACTCACCCGCCAGGCGCTCACGTTACCGACAAGCCAGCTACAAAAAGAAGACCTCAAAGATTTTACGGCAGCGCTCAGCGCCCTTCCGCACGCGCTGCGTCACCAACTCCGCACGAGCGACCCGCGCGAAGACCTCGCCGCGCGCCTGCCGCCAGCCCTCTTCGACCGCGTCATGGCGTCCAGGTACAAGCCAACCACCTTGATGCTCTACCTCGGCGAATGGGTGCAACGCCATGCCAAAGCAGGCGCAATCGACTCAATGGCAGTCATCGCCATCGATCGGAATCTGAATGGAATCTCGGATGTGATCGGCGGATGCGAGCGCATCGTCTCAACGCCGCTGCCGTTCGCCTATTCGGTGATGATTCACCGCACGGTGTACTTCTTCTGCGCGTCCCTGCCGTTCGGACTGGTGGGCAGCATCGGCATCTTCACGCCCGTCTTCGCGGTCTTCGTGGCGTACACGTTCATGGCGCACGAAGCCATTGCGTCGCAAATCGAAGAGCCTTTCGGCACCGACGACAACGACCTCGCGCTCAACATGCTGTCGGTCGTGATCGAGGACGCCATGCGCGATCTACTCGGAGAACCGGCCGTTCAGTTGCCGAAGCCGGAAGCGGAAGACTACGTGCTCGATTGAGCAGGCTTCGACCGAACCGCGTCGCTCAGCGCATGCTCAACTATTGCCGACCGTCTCCGACAAACGCTTGAGCGTGGCCACCCGCGCGCCGATGATATCGACGCGGACGCGCTCGTCGACCACCGGCGTCGTGGCGTTCAGATACGCGGTCCACGCCTTCTGTGCGCGCGTCAAGGTCGGACGCGCGCGCACCGGCATCTTCGACTGCAAGCGGCGGTAATAGCGGTTCAGATCGAACATCGCGTGTTCGCACTGCGCGTCCGCGCTACAGGCGCGCACACGGCGCGGTGGATCGCCGCCTGCGCTGACCTTCGCCACCGCACTGCGCAGCGCGAGCGCGCGGTCGCGCACCGGCTGCAACTGCATGTCGGCTTCGGCGAGCACATACATTGAGCCATGCGTCGTTGCGAACACTGCCGCGAGCAACTGCTTCTCGGCATCGCGTGACGCCTGCCAGCTCGCCTGGCTCTTTTCCCACTGCTTGCGCTGAGCGGGCGACAACTTCTGCTGAAGCTGCTGCCACGCGTTGTCCAAGGCAGTCCTCCAACCGATCCGCGCATTGTCCATGCACTGCACCTGCCCAATCGTCGACGACATATCGCTGCGCGCAAGACACATGCGCATCGAGGCATCGATCGGATCGGCGGCGGCGACTTCGGCATGCGCCGGCCACGACGCCGCACCGAACACCGTCGCCGAAGCCAGCGCGCAGAGCACGCGCCGTGGATCCCCGACACAGGCGAGCAGGGACTTCATGCGCAGCAGCATCAGCCGCGAACGCAATCGACGAAGTATTCGATGCGCCCGTTGATCGTTTCGCCGACAAGCCCATGGATATCCGTATGGAACCCCGGGAAGCGCTCGTTGAACTCGCGCGCGAAACGCAGATAGTTGACGATGGTCTTGTTGAAGCGCTCGCCCGGAATCAGCAGCGGAATGCCCGGAGGATACGGCGTCAACAGGATCGAGGTGACGCGGCCTTCGAGTTCGTCGATAGGCACGCGGTCGATCTCGCGATGCGCGAGCTTGGCGAACGCGTCCGAAGGCTTCATCGCCGGTTCCATGCTCGACAGGTACATCTCGGTCGTCAGACGCGCAATGTCGTTGGCGCGGTAGACGCTGTGGATCTGCTCGCACAGATCGCGCAGGCCGACGCGCTCGTACATCGGATGATGCGAAACGAACTCGGGCAGCACGCGCCACAGCGGCTGGTTGTTGTCGTAGTCGTCCTTGAACTGCTGGAGCTCGGTGACCATCGAGTTCCAGCGGCCCTTGGTGATCCCGATCGTGAACATGATGAAGAACGAATACAGCCCGGTCTTCTCGACGATGATGCCGTGCTCGGCCAGATACTTCGTGACGATCGCGGCCGGAATGCCGGACTCGCCGAAACCGCCGTCCATGTCCAGACCCGGCGTGACGATGGTCGCCTTGATCGGGTCGAGCATGTTGAAGCCTTCGGCGAGCGGGCCGAAACCGTGCCACGCGTCGTTCGGGCGCAGCATCCAGTCTTCGCGCGAGCCGATGCCTTCTTCGGCGAACTGATCCGGGCCCCATACCTTGAAGAACCAGTCGTCGCCGTATTCGGCGTCGACCTTGCTCATCGCGCGGCGGAAGTCCAACGCCTCAGCAATCGATTCCTCGACCAGCGCGGTGCCGCCCGGCGCTTCCATCATGGCCGCGGCCACGTCGCACGAGGCGATGATCGCGTACTGCGGGCTGGTCGACGTGTGCATCAGATACGCTTCATTGAAGCGATGCTTGTCGAAGCGGCTGTTCTTCGAATCCTGCACGACGATCTGCGACGCCTGCGAGATGCCGGCCAGCAGCTTGTGCGTGGAATGCGTGGCGAACACCATCGCGCCGATGCGCGGACGGCCCGCGCCGATCGCGTGCATGTCCTGATAGAACTCGTGGAACTCGGCGTGCGGCAGCCAGGCTTCGTCGAAGTGCAGCGTGTCGAGCCAGTCGCCCAGCATCTCCTTGATCATCTCGACGTTGTAGATCACGCCGTCGTAGGTGCTCTGCGTGATGGTCAGGATGCGCGGCTTGAGACCCGGATTCTTCGCGAGCGCTTCGCGCGCGAACGGATTCGCCTCAATCTTCTTGCGGATGTTTTCCGGTTCGAACTCGCTGCGCGGAATCGGCCCGATGATGCCGAAGTTGTTGCGCGTAGGCGTGAGGAACACCGGAATCGCGCCGGTCATGGTGATCGCGTGCAGGATCGACTTGTGGCAGTTGCGGTCCACCAGCACGATGTCGCCCGGCGCAACCGTGCCATGCCAGACGATCTTGTTCGACGTGGAAGTGCCGTTGGTCACGAAGAACACGTGGTCCGCGCTGAAGATGCGCGCCGCGTTGCGTTCGGAAGCCGCCACCGGACCCGTGTGATCGAGCAGTTGGCCGAGCTCGTCGACGGCGTTACACACGTCCGCGCGCAGCATGTTCTCGCCGAAGAACTGGTGGAACATCTGGCCGAGCGGGCTCTTCAGGAACGCCACGCCACCCGAGTGGCCGGGGCAATGCCACGAATACGAGCCTTCGTCGGCGTACTGCACCAGTTCCTTGAAGAACGGCGGCGCGAGTGAATCCAGATACACCTTGGTCTCGCGGATGATGTGGCGCGCGACGAACTCCGGCGTGTCCTCGAACATGTGGATGAAGCCGTGCAGTTCGCGCAGGATGTCGTTCGGCAAGTGGCGCGACGTGCGCGTTTCGCCGTACAGGAAGATCGGAATGTCGGCGTTGCGGCGGCGCACTTCGGTCACGAACGCGCGCAGCGCGACGATCGCGGCGGCCAGCTCCGGCGTCTCGCCTTCCACCACCACGTTATCGACGTACGGCAGCAGCTCGTCGTCGTCGATCGAAAGGATGAAGCACGAGGCGCGGCTCGACTGCTGCGCGAACGACGTCAGATCGCCGTAGCTCGTCAACCCGAGCACTTCCGCGCCTTCTTTCTCGATGGCTTCGGCCAGAGCGCGGATGCCGGAACCCGAGATGTTCTCGGAGCGAAAATCTTCGTCGATGATGACGACGGGAAAACGAAACTTCATGGGCGATTCTCCAAAAAGAACGACCGCTGCATTCTGTCAATTGCAGCGGTCACCCGGTAAGGCTGGTGGTTCAATACGCTGCCGACGTCACGTCTTGGGCAACGTCACGCCGTGCTGACCTTGATATTTGCCGCCGCGATCCGCGTACGACGTTTCACAAATCTCGTCGCTTTCGAAAAACAGCACTTGAGCAACGCCTTCGTTCGCGTAGATTTTCGCAGGCAAAGGTGTCGTATTCGAGAATTCGAGCGTGACGTGCCCTTCCCATTCCGGCTCGAACGGCGTCACGTTGACGATGATCCCGCAACGCGCATACGTGGACTTGCCCAGACACACGGTCAGGACGCTGCGCGGAATGCGGAAATACTCGACCGTGCGCGCGAGCGCGAACGAATTCGGCGGGATGATGCAAACGTCGCCCTTGAAGTCGACAAACGACTTCTCGTCGAAGTTCTTCGGATCGACGATGGTCGAGTTGATGTTCGTGAAGATCTTGAATTCGTCGGCGCAGCGAATGTCGTAGCCGTAGCTCGACGTGCCGTAGCTGACAATCTTCCGGCCGTCTTCGGAGACGCGGACCTGATCGGGCGCGAACGGCTCGATCATGTTGTGCGACGCGGCCATGCGCCGGATCCACTTGTCGGATTTGATAGTCATAGGTGAACGCTGCTCGACGTGAATGACAGAGGTATGACGGATAACGACCCGGTAAGTGCCGGGCCACTTTTGACTTACTGCGCGCCTGCTTTGCGCTGACTTCGGGTGCGGGCCAGGACGGCGTGCCGTTCAGGCGCCCTACGCCCGTTCGGCTGAGTGCCCCGCCTGCACGGCAGAACGGGCGCTCCGAAGAGGCAGCCGAACGAAAGGCGCTTATTTTACGCGATCGTGAGAATGCTGCCGCAGATTGGGCCGAGGAGCGGCCTGATGCCAGCCGCGAGACCGCCTGACTCGGCGCTGGAAGCGCGCCCGGACCTCAAGCATGCGGCCCGCTCGCCGCTCACTGGCGAATCAATCCGCAGGCGAGGGCGGGGCCCGCGCCATGCTGCGGATAGGCGTACGGATCAGTCGCGTCGTGATGCAGCAGAACCGCGCGCTGCAACACCGAGCGGATACCGTCGAGCGAGACGTCCGGCGCGACGATAAAGCCCGTGGCCACGCCGTTCGCGTCCGCGTGAATATTGCCGAGGTCGCCCTCCACCCGCGCGCCCGATTTCAGACGCTCCGCGGCCGGCGAGAACACCTGGCCGGCGCTGGAGCCGTCGGCGGCATTGCAGTCGCCGCGCTCATGCACTTGCAACGCGTGGTCGCTATTGGGCGGCATGCCCGCGAGATTGTAGGTGACCTGCACGCCGTCCGAGCGCTCGATGAACGTGACGAGACCGCGCGCCTGATTGCCCACGGTAGGCAGCAACTGCGCGTCGGCGCGTTTTTCCTGTGGTCTCAGGAACGCGCTACAGCCGCATAACAGCACACTGCTGGCAGCCAGGACGATGAACGCATGCACCGCCTGCCCGTCGATTCGTTTTCCCATGCGATCCTCTTGCCGGCCTGGTGGCCGCCCCTGCGGCCGCCGAGCCGAACTTGTGAAGTCGACATGATACCGCGAGACCAGGCGAAAACAGACGCTTTGGCCCCTTGTCCGAACGGCTGGTCGAGCGTGCCCCTCGAACCTGGCGTCTCGTGCCAGGCCGCCCGAGGTCGTGATCCTCAAGAAGACTTCGCGCGCGGCTGAAAACCTGGAGCAGCGCGCATTTTCTCAGGTGTTCTGGACCACGATATTGGGAAACTTCGAGGTCATGTCGCGAGCGCGTTCGGCAATATGGATCGCCACCTTGCGCGCGATGGACCGGTAGATCTCCGCGATACGTCCCTGCGGGTCGGCCACCACGGTCGGTTTGCCCGAGTCGGCCTGCTCGCGGATCGCGATGTCGAGCGGCAGGCTGCCGAGCACGTCGACGCCGTATTCCTTGCCCATGCGCTCGCCGCCGCCGGCGCCGAAAATATGCTCTTCATGGCCGCAGTTCGAGCAGATATGCATACCCATGTTCTCGACGATGCCGAGAATTGGAATACCGACCTTCTCGAACATCTTGAGGCCCTTCTTCGCGTCGAGCAACGCGATGTCCTGCGGCGTGGTGACGATCACGGCGCCCGTCACCGGCACGCGTTGCGACAGCGTCAGCTGAATGTCGCCGGTGCCCGGCGGCATGTCTACAATCAGATAGTCGAGATCGCGCCAGTTGGTCTGCCGCAGCAGCTGTTCCAACGCGGAAGTCGCCATCGGGCCGCGCCAGACCATCGGGTTGTCCTGCTCGATCAGGAAGCCGATCGAGTTGGCCTGCAAGCCGTGGCCGGTCATCGGGTTCATCGACTTTTCGTCGGGCGACTCCGGGCGGCCGACGATACCGAGCATCATCGGCAGCGACGGGCCGTAGATGTCCGCGTCGAGAATACCGACGGACGCGCCTTCGCTCGCCAGCGCCAGCGCGAGGTTCACGGCGGTGGTGCTCTTGCCGACGCCGCCCTTGCCCGACGCCACCGCGACGATGTTCTTAACGTTCGGCAACAGTTTCACGCCGCGTTGCACGGTATGCGCCGCGATCTGCTGCGATACCTGGACTCGCGCGTCGGCCACGCCCGGCACGGCGCGTAGCGCATCGGAAAACTGCGAGCGGATGGCGTCGAACTGCCGCATGGCCGGATAGCCGAGTACCACGTCGACGCTGACCGTGTCACCCTGTATCGCGACGTTCCTGATGTTCTTGGCGGCGGCGTACGGCCGGCCGGTATTGGGGTCAGCGACGGCCGCGAGGGCGGCGTCGACCATAGCCCGATCGATACTCATTGACACTCCGTGGGGACACCTCCGGCGCAGCGAAATCGAAATGTCAGCCACGCGCCGGAATTTGAAAGAAATTGTTAGGCAGCATTGCGAAAACCAGGCTTGCCGGGCACCCTTCGGGCAGGCGAAACGCCGTAGGGCCGCATCGCTGCGTGCTCAGTCATCATTGTAGTGGCTGGCGCCATGCCTTGCCGGAAGACCCTTCTTTACTGTCGGACCGAGGCTGAACAGGGCGCAGGATTTTTCGTATTGGCGAGCCGACGGCTTTACTGCCGTTATGTTCGCCATATAAATTTATCGAGAATCGCCGCCTTGCTTGCCTGACTCGCTTCACTCAAGAGGAATCAAAAATGAATGCAAAAATCATGACTCGCCTGGCTGTCTTTGCCGTCGCCGGCTCGCTGCTGGCGGGTTGCGCCACCCAACAGGGCACCGACACGGCTGTCGGTACGGGCGTGGGCGCCGGCACCGGCGCGGCGCTCGGCGCGATCTTCGGCGGCGGTAAGGGCGCGGCGATCGGCGCAGGCGTCGGCGCGGCGGTGGGCGGCATCACCGGCTACAACTGGCAAGCCATTCACAACAAGCTGTCGGGCGCCACTAAGGGCACCGGCACGCAGATCACCGAACAGCCGGACGGCTCGCTCAAGCTGAACATTCCGAGCTCGGTCACGTTCGACACCAACAGCTACGCGGTCAAGCCGTCGTTCGCGCCGGTGCTGGACCAACTGGCGCAGACCCTGCAACAGAATCCGGAACTGATCGCTCAGGTGGTCGGCCACACGGATAGCACGGGCCAGCCGGCCTACAACCAGACGCTGTCGGTTAATCGCGCGGAAAGCGTGACGGGCTACCTGGGCCAACGCGGCGTCGCGCCGCAGCGCCTGTCGGCACAAGGCCTGGGCCAAACCCAGCCGATCGCCGACAACAACACAGAAGCCGGCCGTGCCGCGAACCGTCGCGTGGAAATCTATCTGCGCGCTACGGCTCAACACGCCACGCAATAAGGACGAGATTTTGGGAAAGTGAGGAAGCCGGTCGTCGGGGCAGCATCGCCGGCGGCCTTGCGTGACCGTTAAGCTTTAGAAAGCCGTGCAAGGCGGAAACAAGGAATCTCGCACGAGAACGAAAAAAATTTCGAACTCTGCCGAAAATCCGCTGTCTGTCTTTACGGTACGTGGTTGGCGAAGCCGCCGCGTCACCATTCTCCTCTTGTCGTTGTTGCTCCGGGGTTAATAGCCCCGGTTTTTTTTGGGCGCTCGGTTTACGCCCCCGCAAAAAGTCCCCTTGCGGGACGCACCGTCCCAGTCTGCAACGAACCCGCGCCCCACGCGGCCCGCGCCGCGCCGGCCACCTGCCCTGCTAGAATCAACCTTTCGTCCCACCGCAGGCTCCCACCATCCTTATGTCAGCACCCGCAACCGATCTCTCCGCAGGCGCGCCGTCAGGCCGTCGCCAGATTCTCGTCACGTCGGCCCTTCCGTATGCGAACGGGCAAATCCATATTGGCCATCTGGTCGAATATATCCAGACGGACATCTGGGTCCGGACGTTGCGAATGCACGGGCACGAGGTCTACTACGTGGGCGCCGACGACACGCACGGCACGCCCGTCATGCTGCGCGCGGAGAAGGAAGGTCTCACGCCGAAGCAGCTGATCGAGCGCGTCTGGCAGGAACACAAGCGCGACTTCGACAGCTTCGGGATTTCGTTCGACAATTACTATTCGACCGACTCCGAAGAGAACCGCGTGCTCAGCGAAAACGTCTATCTGGCGCTCAAGGAAGCGGGCCTGATCGACGCGCGCGATATCGAACAGGCGTATGACCCGGTCAAGGAAATGTTCCTGCCGGATCGCTTCATCAAGGGCGAATGCCCGAAATGCGGCGCGAAAGACCAGTACGGCGACAGCTGCGAAGTATGCGGTTCGACTTATCTGCCCACCGAACTGATCAATCCGTACTCGGTCGTCTCGGGCGCCACGCCGATCCGCAAGACGTCGACGCACTATTTCTTCCGCCTCTCCGATCCGCGTTGCGAGAATTTCCTGCGCGCGTGGGTGGGCGGTCTGGCGCAGCCGGAAGCCACCAACAAGATGCGCGAATGGCTCGGCGACACCGGCGAAGCCAAGCTCGCCGACTGGGACATCTCGCGCGACGCGCCGTATTTCGGCTTCGAGATTCCGGGCGCGCCGGGCAAGTATTTCTACGTGTGGCTGGACGCGCCGGTCGGCTACTACGCGAGCTTCAAGAACCTCGCGGAAAAACGCGGCCTCGACTTCGACGCGTGGGTTCGCAAGGGATCGACGGCCGAGCAGTATCACTTCATCGGCAAGGACATTCTGTATTTCCACACGCTGTTCTGGCCGGCCATGCTCGAGTTTTCGGGCCACCGCACGCCGACCAACGTGTTCGCGCACGGCTTCCTGACCGTGGACGGCGCGAAAATGTCGAAGTCGCGCGGCACCTTCATCACCGCGCAGAGCGTGATCGACACGGGTCTGAATCCCGAGTGGCTGCGCTACTACTTCGCGGCCAAGCTGAACAGCACGATGGAAGACCTCGACCTGAACCTCGACGACTTCCAGGCGCGCGTGAACAGCGATCTGGTCGGCAAATACGTGAACATCGCGAGCCGCGCCGCCGGCTTCCTGATCAAGCGCTTCGACGGCCGCGTGCAGGACAGCGCGATGCAGCATCCGCTGCTCGCCTCGCTGCGCGCCGCCGTGCCGCAAATCGCCGCGAACTACGAAGCGCGCGAGTACAACCGCGCGCTGCGTCAAACCATGGAACTGGCCGACGTCGTGAACGCTTACGTCGACACCGCCAAGCCGTGGGATCAAGCCAAAGATCCGGCGAACGGCGTGGCGCTGCATGAAACGTGCAGCGTGAGCATCGAGGCTTTCCGCCTGCTGTCGCTGGCGCTGAAGCCGGTGCTGCCCAAGCTCGCCGAAGCGGTGGAAGGCTTCCTCGGCATCGAACCGCTGGTATGGGCCGACGCCAACGTGCCGCTCAGCTCCACCCGCCCGATCAACGCGTACAAGCATCTGATGACGCGCGTCGATCCGAAGCAGATCGAAGCGCTGCTGGCTGCCAATCGCGACTCGCTGCAGGCCACGCCGGAAGCCGCTGCGCCAGCCGACGCCAAGGGCAAGTCGAAGGCGGCCAAAGCAGGCGCCGTCGACAAGGACGAAACGCCTGGCGTCATCTCGATCGACGACTTCGCGAAAATCGATTTGCGCATTGCGAAGATCGTCGACTGCAAGGCGGTGGAAGGCTCGGACAAACTGCTGCAACTCACGCTCGACGTCGGCGAAGAGAAAACCCGCAACGTGTTTTCGGGCATCAAGTCCGCGTATCAGCCGGAGCAACTGGTCGGCAAGCTGACGGTGATGGTCGCCAACCTCGCGCCGCGCAAGATGAAGTTCGGTCTGTCGGAAGGCATGGTGCTGGCCGCGTCCGCCACCGACGAGAAAGCGGAACCGGGCCTGTACGTGCTCGAGCCGGATAGCGGCGCCAAGCCGGGCATGCGCGTGAAGTAAAACGCGCGGCGTCTCACGCGAGAATCACGCATAAAAAACGGCACGCCCTGAAAAGGGCGTGCCGTTTTTTTTGACGCCCAGCGCTCAGATTCAAGCGCGGCCGATCAGCCCATCACCACCGGATCCGGTCGAAGCGCCGCGTGTAAAGCAGATCGACGCCGTCGAACGTGCCGCCGTAAGCCGCGACCGACCAGTACCGCGTCAGGTTGACGGTCGCCTTGATCGCATTGCTCGCCGACTGCAGCCCCTGTTCGTAACCGATCACGAGCCACTCGTTGATCGCCTTCGACACCATCACCACTTGCGGATCGGTCAGCCCGACTTCGCTTCGTCCGATCGAAAACTCGTCGAGCCCGAAGGTCTGCGCGATCCGCTTGCCGCTCGCGCTGCCAAGCAAGGCGAGCGCCGTCGTCATGGTGCTTTGCTGACCGAGGTTATTGCCCTGATCCGTACCGTGGCCGAACAGCAGCCACGAGAGCTTTTCGTTATCCGGCACGCTCGGCTCCGACACCAGCTTCGCCGTGGGGAATTGAACCGTGCCTGTGACCTGCACGCCCGCCTCGACCTGCTGATTGCGGCGCATGGCCAGAATATTGATGCCGGGATTGGCCACCGGCCCGTTGAACGTGAAGAAGCCGTTCTCAATGTTGAGCTTGCGGCCGAACGCCGTGTAGGTCGAGCCCGGAGTGACGCGCACGTTCCCCACCGCGCGCAGCGGCAGATTCGGCGCGCTCATTGCGGTGATCGTGCCGGTCAGGCCCAGGTCGGCGCCCTGGCCGCGGAAGCGGAAGTCGTTGCCGAGGCTGATGTCGATATTGGCGCGCGGCGCGAACGGGCCGATCGGCTTGTTGGTGCCCGGCACGGGCCGCGGCCGCTCGCCCGCCACCGAACCGTCCGGGCGCACCACCACGACGTCGTCGCCGAGCTTCGGCGCGGACTGCTCCGGCATGTCGAACAATGCGTGATCGACCACGAATTTGCCGTTGATCGCCATGCCGCCCTGCGCGCCGGCATTCGCGACGCTCGCGCTGCCCGACAGCGACAGATTGCGATCCGGCGCCGCGAACAATTCGAGCTTATCCGCGACGATGCTCGCGGTCATATCCGGCTGGTCGCCATCCAGACGCACGCGGCCGGTCGCGCGCAAGGTGCCGCTCGCGCCGTGAAATTCGACCTGCTGGAAGTCCACCAGATTGTGCGAAAGCGCGACGCGCACCACGCCGTCCTTCAATTGCACGCCCTGATCGACCATCGTCGCGGAAAGGCCGTCGCCGAGCAGCGAGCCGGTCAGGTTCGGCTTGGCGACCGTGCCCTCGAGCGCGAGTTTGAGCGCGAGGTGGCCGTCAAGCAGATAGCTCGGACCGAACAGGCCGCCGGTCGTTTTCAGCGACGGCACGTTGGCGTTCACATTGCCGTTGAGCGCGCCTTCTTCGTTGACGGTCAGGAAGCCGTCGCGCATCACGAGCGTGGTGTGCGCGTCGGCGTCGATCACGCCGATGCGGCTCGCCTGCGCGTGCAAGGTGGCATTGAGCCGATTGCCGCCGCTGAATTCGGCGCGCGCGGCGATATTCGTAATGCCCAGCGAAGCGAGGCCCCGGCCGATTTCGACCGTGACGTCGCCGCTGCGGCGCTGCAACTGGATGTGGCCGGTCGCCGTGCTGCCGAGCGTGAAGTCCCAGTCGCCGTCGAACACGAGATCCGTTTTGACATGCGGCGGCTCGCCCGTGATCTCACGGCGCAGGTCCTGCAACCGCGCGACCGAGATGCCAGTCAGACTGCCTGCCGACTGAACCTTGCCGTGGTCGAAGGCGAAGGTTTTCAGGCTCAGCACCGCGCCTTCGAGCGTGAGCCGCGTCGTGCCGAGCGTCAGGCGGTTCGGCCCGGCGCTGACAGCGAGCGGTGACTCGAGATTCAACGCCGGTATGCCGCGGTTCTGCAGTCGGGTGACGGTGCCATCCCAGCGCGTGCCGTCGCGCGCTTCAGTCAGCTTGCCGTTGGCGGCGAGCGTGAGATCGAGCGGACGGTCCTGCAGCTTGCCGGTGGCGGAGGCCTCGAGCGTGTGATTGGCGCGCGTGCCGGACAGACGCGCCGTGAGCACGTTCAGATCGACGCCGCCCGCGCTGAGATTGCGCGCGTCGGTGGTGAAGACGAGCGCGCCGTTCGCGCCGTCGCGCAGTTCGGCGTGCCCTTCCGCATGGCCGATGCGGTTGCTGCTGAACACGACGCTGTCGGCCTTGTAGTTCAGCACGACGTTCGGATGCGCGAACGAACCGGTGATGTCGCCATCGGCCGCGACGAGTCCCGCGAGACCGAAGCCGAGGCGCTCCAGTTCCGGCGCGTCGACGCGAAACTTCAGCCGGTCGCCGCGTGCCCCGAAGCTGCCTTGCAGATCCACCTGGTTACCAGCAACGGAGAGGTTTGCGCGGCTAGGCAGAATGCGCGAGCCCGCCAGTTGGATGGTGCCGCCGCCGGTCAACGGCAGGCCGTCGTAGACGCTCGGTCCGAGCTTGAATTCGGCCTTGGTCGTGAAGACCGGCCCGAGCACGCCGGCCGCCGTGAGCGTGCCGTTCACGCGTGCCTCGATCTTGCGGGCGGGCGGCGCGCCGCGATTCGGCGCCGGCGTTTTGCGCTGGACCACTTCGGCTTTGACCGCCGCCCTGGCGGTATTTTTCACGGCGGCGGCGGCTTTGTCGGCGGGCGCCGCGCTTTTTGCGCCGGCCGTGCTGCCCACTTGCGCGGTGGCCTGCGCGGTTTTGCTGTTGCTGGCGCCGCTCGCGCCCGACGCCGCTCCGGTCGCCGGCGTGCGCGACGGCATCTGCGAAGCCAGCGTCAACGGATCGAAATCGGTCAGTTGCGCCTTCAGGTTGTAGGTGGAATTCGCGTCGTGCTTCAACGCGCCGGACAGGTCGATGCGGCCTTTGCCCGACGTGATGCGCACGTCGTTGAAGCTCGTCCGGGCGGGATCGAATGTCACCTTGCCCTGGGCGCGCAGCGCCGCTTTCGGGTCGGCGAGATCGATGGTGAGGCTTTGCACATCGTCGTTCAAGCGGACGCCGATGGGGCCGGAAAGCTGAGTGGGCCGCACCGTTGCTTGCAGCGCATTCAGGTCGAGTCGGGCGACCTGCAGGTCGAACTGGCCGCGCTTACCGGCTAGCGTGCCGCGGCCGGTGAGCGTGGCGTTCTTCACCAGCCGCACGTTGAGGTTCGAGATGCGCTGCGCTTGGGCGTCTAGCCGCACGTCAGCGTTGGCGTCGATTAGCGGCAACAGGTTCTGGTCGATCGCGCCAGGTTTGGCGTTGACGATCGAAACGTGGCCGGTGACGGCGAAAGTTGCCGCGGATTTGGCGCTGGTGCCCGGATTGGCGTCGGCTTTGCTGTTTCCGGCCAGGGGCGGTTGCGTCGCGCTGGCGGGTTTGCTTGCGCCCGCAAGCGCGCTTTGGCTGGCAGCGCGGCCGGCACTTGTCGCACCGGTCGCACTCGCGGTATTCGCCGTACTCGCCGCACTTGCCGCACTCGCCGCACTCGCGCCGGTTGCCCCAGTTGCCCCGATTGCCCCGGTTGCTCCACTGGCCCCCAACGCGACCTCCGCCACCGCATCCTGCCCCACCGGCTGCAATTCCGCCCTCACGGCCAGATCAGCTAGCGGCGCGCCGGGCGCAAAAGCCTGCGGGTTGATGTGATCGAAAGTCAGCGTCGCGCGCTGTAAAGGCACGTCGCCGAACGGCGTGGCCTCGACCCGCGCATGACCGGCGAGCTTCATGCCGCTTGCATCGAGTTCCGCGATGAGATTCTCCAACGAGCCGCTCAGATGGCCGCCCACCTGCACCGCTTCGTCATTGACCTTGCCCGAATAGCCGATGTCTCCGCTCAGCGGAAACGGCCGCACGCCGTCGAGTTTGGCTGCCGCCGTCACCGCGCCGAATGGCGTGTCCAAGCGCTCGATCGCGGCCTCGTGGTGGCGCCCGTCGCTACGCCCATGAAAGACGAAGCGCGAAAATTCGGTCGTCGACGCGCCTTGATGCAGCAACAGCTTGTCGACCTGGACGTCGCGGACGTCGAGCTGCATCGGCAAGCGCAAGTCTTGCGGCAGCTTCACCGGCCCGCTGCTGCTCGACGACGAAGAACCGACACGCGCGTCCACTGTGCCGACATGCAGATAGTCGATGGTGAAGCGCCACGGCTCGCGCGCCAGCGCCCAGCGGCCCGCCACGCGGTCGATCTGAATATCGGTGCCGCTGCCGTCGAGGCTGCGCCAGCGCACCTGCCGCAATTGCAGGCCGTTGGCGAGGGCGCCGCGCTCGAGCGTGCCGCTCAGCTTGCCGCCAAGCAGCTTCACCGCCGCCTGCCACGCATAGGCGGTGCCGCGCTCGGTGGTCAACGCGCCGTACAGCAAACCCACGGCCAACGCGAGGAACAACACCAGAACGGCCGTCGTCCACGCGAACGTTTTCAGCAGCAACCGGCCGAGCCGGCGCCTGGGCGGCGGCGCCTCGGATGGCGGCGGCTGTCCTGGCGGTTGAGCGCCGGGCGGCTGCGCGGGAGGTTGGGCGGAAACGTCCGTGGTCATGCGTGGATCATGTGAAAGCAGGTATTCATCAGAAGGCGATGCCGAGCGTCAGATACGGCCGCACGCTGTTGTTGCGTATGCCGTACGCGACATCGACGTTGACCGGGCCGACCGGGCTGCGCCAGCGCGCCCCGACGCCGACGCCGGGGTAAAAGACTTTCTCGCCCCATGTGTCCGTGGCGGTGCCGACGTCGAAGAACGCGGCCGCGCCCCAGTCGTGGGTGAACCAGTGCTGGTACTCGGCCGTTCCCGTGACGAGGTACTTGGTGGGCAGCACCGAACCGTCGACGTTGTTACCGATACTCTGATAGCCATAGCCGCGCACCGAATTCGAACCGCCCGCGCGAAACAGCAGCGAGGCCGGAATGCCGCTCGAAGGGCCGCTCGTGAACACGCCGCCGAGTTCGGCGCGAAACAGCACGAGGTCTTCCTTGCCGATCGGCAGATACTGCTGGCCGCGCGCGTAGCCGCGAATGAAGGTCTGGTCGGTCAGCGCGCCTTTGACCGCGAACCCCGCCTCGACGTGAATCAGGTTGCCGCTGCGCGGAAACAACGGGTCGTCGGTATTGCGCCGGGTCCACGACCAGGACGGCACGAGCGCGCGGCTCGTGGTCGGCGCCGCCGAGTTCTGATCGAGCCGGTCCTGGTAGTACAGGAGCGAGTAGTTGTAGTCGATGAATTGCGAGGTCCGGGCCCGCTGCACGCCGCCACGGATACTGTAAATGCGCGTGTCGGAAACGTCGGTCGTGGTGTAGGACGCCAGCACGCTATTGGTCCACGCACGCTTTCCCGGCGGCATGGCGAGCTCAATTTGCCCGTATTGCTGGATCTGGTCGACGCGGCCCTGGATGGTGAACGGCCACGCTTTGCCGAACGTGTCGAGATACGAATAGGCACCCTGGACCAGCGGACCGTTGTCCGTCGAGTAACCCACCCCGCCTCGAATGCTGTTGTACGGATATTCCGACACCTTCACGTGCACCGGCGTGTCGACCGGTTTGGCCGGGTCGCTGCCCACGTCGATCGCGACGCTCGCGTAGTACGGCGTGTTCTGCAACTGCCGCTGCAATTCGGTGATGCGCTGAACGTCGTAGATATCACCCTCGGAGATCGGATTCACGTTCTCAACGATCTGTTCCGGATAGCGCCGCGTGCCCGATACGTCGAGCTTGCCCATCGTGAAAGTCGGGCCGCTGTCGTAGGTGACCGACAGCGTGGCCTCGTGCGTGCGCGGATCGACTCGCGCCTCGGAGTGGTAAATCCTGGCGCCCAGATAGCGGCGCGCCTGCAACGCCCTCAGCGCCGCGTTCTTCGCGTCGTCCCAGTCGCCCTGCGAGAACGGATCGCCTTCGTGCAGCGAAAACGCGAAGCGCGCGGCGTTTTCCTGCTCAGGCGCCTCGGTCAGCACCGGCCCGCGAAACGATAGCGAAATCGACGAGACGACGGTCTGCGGACCCGGATCGACGCTCACCGTGACGCGCTTCGCATTGTCGATGGTGCGCACGTCCGTGCGCACGACCGGCGTGAAATAGCCCTGCGTGGAGGCCAGATCGCGCACCTGCTGGGGCGTGGCGGTAATCAGGAACTCGAACTGGTCCTCGCTGATGTCGGGGCGCTTGGCGAACCGCGCGATATCCAGATGCGCTTCGAGCAGCTTGCGCAACGAGCGCGGCGTGGCTTCGATATCGACCTTGTAGCTGGCTGCCGCCTTCGCGGCATGGGCGTTGCCGCTTGCCAGCGTCAGCATGACGAGGCTGAATGCGAGCCACGCGCGCAGCCAGCGCCGCATGGGCGTGCGATGCCCACGCCCGGAACCGGCCTTGCCGCGCCGCAGCCGCGGCTTGTCGATCGCACTCCCCGCCAAACAGGACCTCCGGCGATGGTTGATGAATTTTGTCGCTCAGGCGCACCGCGGCGGCCGGAGCACGCTATTTGACCACATCGGCGGGACGCCGCGAGATCTCTATAAATGCGTCCGCGGCTTGCCAGCGGGCGCGGCGCCCGCCTTCGACGCACGCCGCGCCGCGCGGGTTCCAGCTATTTTCATGCACCTCACGCCCGGTCTAGTCGCCGTTTTTCGACCGCGCCTCGCGCATGCGGTAAAATTATGAAATAGCAGCGGCACCGCGCGAGCGCGAGGCAACTCGCCCATGCGCGCCGGGCAGCCGCCAATTCCCACACCACGGACGTCGAGCCATGTATCAATCGGACATCACCCAGTTCCTGAACCAGCTCAAGCAACAGAAGCCCAATCTGGAAGCCGAACAACGCCGCGGCCGCGCGTTGCTGTGGGACAAACAGCCGATCGATCTGGAAGAACGCGCCGAGCAAAAAGCTTCGCGCGTAGAACAGACGCCTTACTCGTACTATCAAAACTTCTAAGCGCGTGAGTCACGCCGACGAGGCCCACGGCGCGCCGCCGGCCCCCGCCGACACCGCGCTCGCCGCGCCCGCCACCGATTCCACCCCGGACATCGTCGACGGCATTGCATTCGCACGCCTGTACGGCGAGCCGCTCTTCAAGCTGCCGACGGATCTGTACATCCCGCCGGACGCGCTCGAGGTGTTTCTCGAAACGTTCGAAGGACCGCTGGATCTGTTGCTGTACCTGATCCGCAAGCAGAACTTCAACGTGCTCGACATCCCGATGGCGGACGTCACGGTGCAGTACCTCGGCTACGTCGACCAGTTGCGCCAGACCAATCTCGAACTCGCGTCCGAGTATCTGCTCATGGCCGCGATGCTGATCGAGATCAAGTCGCGCATGCTGCTGCCGGTAAAGAAGGCCGACAGCGGTGAAGAAGCCGAGGATCCGCGCGCGGAACTGGTGCGGCGCCTGCTCGAATACGAGCAGATGAAGCTCGCCGCACAACGCATCGACCAGTTGCCGCAACTCGGGCGCGACTTCCTGCGCGCCGAGGTCTATATCGAGCAAAGCATCACGCCGCGCTTTCCGGACGTGAACAGCGAAGACCTGCGCGCCGCGTGGGCCGACGTGATCAAACGCGCCAAGCTGGTCCAGCATCACAAGATTTCCCGCGAAGAGCTGTCGGTGCGCGAGCATATGAGCTCGATCCTGCGGCAGCTGCAGAACGCGCGCTTTATCGAATTCTCCGATCTGTTCGACACGAGCAAGGGCGTGCCGGTGGTCGTGGTGAATTTCATCGCCGTGCTCGAGCTGTGCCGCGAATCGCTCGTCGAAATCACCCAGGCGGAACCGTTCGCACCGATCTATGTGCGCCTCGCCTATTTGCCCGCCTGAAGCCCTCAAACGGGGCGCAATTCCGCGCGACTGGCGAAGCTGCCTCTTTTAGGTGCGGCAGGCGCGCAAATCCACTACAATCCCGCGCTCCGAACCTGTCATCACCAGCGAGGCGGCGGGCCGCGCAATCCCAAGGGTTTTGCGTCCAACCCAGTCTCGCGCCGCGCGAGGAATCCCTGTCCGATCATGAAAGTCATCAGCTCGATCCATGAATTGCGCGACCAGTTGCGCGGCCAGAATCGCACCGCCTTTGTCCCGACCATGGGCAACCTGCACGAGGGCCATCTGTCGCTGATGCGTCTCGCGCGCCAGCACGGCGATCCGGTCGTGGCGAGCATCTTCGTCAACCGGCTGCAGTTCGGTCCGAACGAAGACTTCGACAAATACCCGCGCACGATGGAAGCGGACATCGAAAAGCTGCAGAAAGAAAACGTCTACGTGCTGTTCGCGCCGACCGAGAAAGATCTGTATCCGGAGCCGCAGGAGTATCGCGTGCATCCGCCGCACGATCTGGGCGACATCCTCGAAGGCGAATTCCGGCCCGGCTTCTTCCAGGGCGTGTGCACGGTGGTGATGAAGCTCATGTCGTGCGTGCAGCCGCGCGTCGCCGTGTTCGGCAAGAAGGATTACCAGCAGTTGATGATCGTGCGCCGCATGTGCCACCAATTCGCGCTGCCCACCGACATCATCGCCGCCGAAACCGTGCGTGACGCCGACGGCCTCGCGCTCAGCTCGCGCAACCGCTATCTACAGACCGCCGAGCGCGCCGAGGCGCCGGTGCTGGCCGCCGAGTTGAATCGCGTGCGCGACGCCGTGCTGGCTGGCGACCGCGACTTCGCGAAAATCGAACAGGCCGCGATGGCGGCTCTCGCGGCACGCGGCTGGCAGCCGGATTACATCGCGGTACGCAAGCGCTCGAATCTGCTGCCGCCGGGTCCGCAAGACGCGAACGCGGAACTGGTGGTGCTGGCCGCCGCCAAGCTCGGCGCCACGCGTCTTATCGACAACCTCGAAATCTGAAGCCGTCTTGGATCGCATAGACACGCAAAGAAATCTCACAGGATTGGTCATGCAACGCAACATGCTGAAGTCGAAGATCCACCGCGTCGCCGTCACGCACTGCGAATTGCACTACGAAGGCTCGTGCGCGATCGACGAAGATTTGCTGGAAGCGGCGAACATCGTCGAAAACGAGCGGATCGACATCTGGAACATCAACAACGGCGAGCGTTTCTCGACCTACGCGATCAAGGGCGAACGCGGCAGCGGCATGATTTCGCTGAACGGCTCGGCTGCGCGGCGCGCGCAGCTGGGCGATCTGGTGATCATCGCGGCGTTCGCGGTGGTGGACGAAGCGGAACTGAAGGCCGGCTGGAAGCCGGACCTGGTATTCGTGGACGACAACAACAAGATCAAGGGCAGCCGCGATCACGTGCCGACGCAAAATTGGACGTGAGCGCCCTGTGGTGGCCTTGAGCGTTCGTTACGCTCACCGCGCGGAGGTCCCCGTTGGGTATGCCACGGCGCGGGGGCGTCAGACGCAAAACTGGACCTGAGCACCTCGTAGTCCGCTGACGCGCGCCCCGCGAAGAAGCCCTGCGGACTTGCAACGTGGGCTGCATCATCCAGCGGGCGGCACACCGCCTGCCCTGCCGCCTCAACCCTTCTTGCCGGTCCCGTTAGTCCATTCGACGATCGGCTGCCACTGCTCCAGATCCTTCTCCACCCGGCTTTTCGCGACGTCCCACAAGGTCAGGCCGTGAGCCGCCAGTTGCACGTAATTCTGCGTATCGCGCAAAAAGCCCAGCACCGGCAGTTTCAAACCCTCGACAAAGCGATGCAGTTGCTCCGCCGAGCGCGTGCGCGCATCGACGCGCATGCCGACCACGCCGATTTCGATCGCGCCCTTCCTGACCGCCTTCTCCTTGGCCAGCCGCTCGAGGAATTCCTGGGTGGCGAGAATATCGAATATGGACGGCTGGAGCGGCACGATCACCTTGTCGGCCAGATCCAGCGCGATGCCCAGACGATTGCCGTGCAGCCCGGCCGGGGTATCGATGACGGCGTGCTCCAGCCCTTTGGGCGGTTTGGCCGGCGAATCCTGATTGATTTCCCAGGTTTCGATGGGCGGCAGCGTGTCGGGCCGCAACGACAACCACGCGTGCGCGGAATGCTGCTTGTCCAGGTCCGCCAGCGCGACCCATTCGCCGGCCGCGGCGAAATAGCCGGCCAGATTGGTCGACAGCGTGCTTTTACCCACGCCGCCCTTCGGATTCGCCACCACGATCACCGTCATGAATTCTCCCGGAAAGAAGGCTGGACGCCGCCAGCCGGTTTGCCGCGTAGTTGCTCTGACATGCGCAAGTGTGCCCGGTTTGTGCCGGACTCGTGCCGGGTTCAGACCCACCTGTCGATCCAGCCGTTGATAATATCGACAAATGCACTTTGGCCGAAGCCCCCAAACGGGTAATTGGCCGCCGTACCCGCTGATTTTTCCATCGAGGAACCGAATTTCATGAGCAAACTCCGCCCGGAATACACCGTCGAACACCTCCATGACCGCCAGAAAGGCTCGCTGCCCGACTTGCTGGGCGTGCGTGTGCTGTCGTTGGAAGAAGGCGTCCTGACCGCGGAATTGACCGTGCGCAAGGAATTGCTCGCGCCGAACGGCTTTTTGCATGCCGCCACCGTAATCGGCCTCGCCGACACCGCCTGTGGCTACGCGTGCCTCGCGCATCTGCCGGAGACAGCGCGTAATTTCACGACCGTCGAGCTAAAAAGCAATTTTCTCGGTACGGCGACGGAGGGGACGCTTCGGGCGGTCGCCAAGGGCGTGCATCTCGGGCGCAGCACGCAGGTGTGGGACGCCACAGTCACCGATCCGAACGGCAAGACAATGGCGCTGTTTCGTTGCACGCAGATCGTGTTGTATTGATTGGGCGAGAGAGGCGGCCGGGAACGGAATCGATGTCAGAACTTCATTCGAACCATAGGGAGCGAAAAACCGACGCCTAGGCCTTGATTGTTCCCCACTGCGATCTAATCAAGACTTCCTGCCAGATCCCGCTTATCCAATCGCGGCAAAAAGCTTCGGCAGATCGAGGTGCTCGGCCAGCGTGTCCGCGAGACGTTCCAGCGACGCCTCCCGCAATGCCGGATAGTCGATTTCCTCGGCATCGCTCAAACCCGCCCACGCGAGCAACGCGGCGCACGCGGCCGGCGTGTCGAACAGACCATGCACGTAAGTCGCGAGAATCTGTCCATCGGCGGAAATCGCGCCGTCGGGATGCGCCGCCCGCGCGTCGCCCAATTGCAGCGCGGGGTGGTCCAGTGCCGGACCGCGCGTCTCGCCCATATGGATCTCGTAGCCGGCCACGTCGGGCGAGCCGGGCAACGCGAGGCGTCCGGTCACATTCTTCAGCGTCTTGTCGCGCGTGAGCACCGTCGAGTAGTCGAGCCAGCCAAGTCCCGCGGACGTACCCGGCGCGCCCTCCACCCCATGCGGATCAGCCACTTCGCGCCCGAGCATCTGCATGCCGCCGCAAATGCCGATCACGCGGCCGCCGTAACGCAAATGCTTTTGCAGCACCGCATCCCAGCCTTGCGCGCGCAGAAACGCCAGATCGCCGGGCACATTCTTCGAGCCCGGCAGGATGATCAGATCGGCCGGTGGCGGCGGTGTGCCGCTTCGTACGTAATGAAAATCGACCTGCGGGTGCGCGCGCAGCGCGTCGAAATCCGTGTGATTGCTGATGTGCGGCAGCACCGGCACGACCACCCGCAGCATGCGGCTCGCGCCGCCGCTGTGCGCCGCGCGCAATTCGGGCGGCAGCATGTCTTCGGCGTCGAGCGTCAGCCCGTGCAGATAGGGAACGACGCCGAGCACCGGCTTGCCGGTCCTGGCTTCGAGCCAGTCCAAACCGGGCTTGAGCAAACTGACGTCGCCGCGAAAGCGGTTGATGATGAAGCCGCGCACCCGCGCCTGCTCGCTCGCCGACAGGCACGCGAGCGTGCCCGTGAGATGAGCGAACACGCCGCCGCGGTCGATGTCGGCCACCAGCACGACCGGACAATCGACAGCCTCCGCGAAACCCATGTTGGCGATGTCGCGATCCCGCAGATTGATCTCGGCCGGACTACCCGCGCCTTCGACAAAAATCGTCTCATACGCCGCCTGCAGACGCGCATACGATTGCAGCACCGCTTCGAACGCGACGGGTTTGTAGTCGTGGTACGCACGCGCGTCGAGATTCATGCGCGCCTTGCCGTGGATGATCACCTGCGCGCCGCGGTCGCTGGTCGGCTTGAGCAGCACCGGGTTCAGATCGGTGTGCGCGGCAATGCCCGCGGCAACAGCCTGCAACGCCTGCGCGCGGCCGATCTCGCCGCCGTCCACGGTCACCGCGCTATTGAGCGCCATGTTCTGCGGCTTGAACGGCGCGACCCGCACCCCGGCGCGGCGCGCAAGCCGACACAGACCGGCAACCAGCGTGCTCTTGCCGGCATCGGACGTGGTGCCCTGAATCATCAGCGTGCCGCGCGGCACGGGTACGGCGTCAGGCGGGGTCGAAGTGGTGGTCACGGAATCTCGGGCTCGGCGGTGAACAGGCAATCAATCAGGCAATCATTCGGACCGTTGCGATAAAGCAAGCCGCAACGCATCCGTCGTACAGCGGCGCAACGCATGGAACGCGGCATTATCCCATCGCGCCGGCCCACGCTGCACGCCGGTACAATCACGCGATGACTCCCCGCGACCTCACCTTCGTACTCGGCGGCGCCCGTTCGGGCAAGAGCGTGCACGCCGAACAGCTTGCCACCGACAGCGCCCTGCCCGTCACCTACATCGCCACTGCACGCGTAGCGCACGACGTCGAGTTCAGCGCACGCATCGCGCACCATCGCGAGCGGCGTCCGGTGCATTGGCAACTGTTCGAAGCGGACGTCGATCTCGCCGGCGCCGTGACGCAAACCGACGCGCCCGGCCACTGCATCCTGATCGATTGCCTGACGCTGTGGCTTGCCAATCTGCTCTGTCCGCCCGAAGGCGATGCTCTCCCGCTCGATCGATATCACGCGCATGTCGCCGCGCTAGAAACGGCGCTCGTCAACACGCAAGGGAAGGTCATCGTGGTCAGCAACGAAATCGGCTTGGGCGTGGTGCCGCTCGGCGCGGCCACGCGTCTTTACGTCGACGAACTCGGGCGGCTCAACCAGCGCATCGCCGCGTTGAGCACCCAGGCCACGATGATGGTCGCCGGTTTGCCGCTCGCGCTGAAAACCGCGAGCCACGCATAATGCTGTCGCTCCCGCTTCTCGTGACACTGACCACCGCGGGTGTCGTCGTCGACCGCTGGTTCGGCGAGCCGCGCACGGCTCATCCGCTGGTGGGCTTCGGCAAATGGGCGATGCGTCTGGAAAAGCGCTACAACACCGGCCGGCGCTTGCGGCTCAAAGGACTGCTGGCGTGGTCGCTGGCAGTGATGCCGCCGGTGCTGATCGCGTGGTGTCTGGTCGCCGTGCTGCCGTTTTTCGCGGCCTGCGTGGTGCATGTCCTGTTGCTGTGGTTCGCGCTCGGCGCGCGCAGTCTGCACGAGCACATTGCGCCGATCGCGCAGGCACTGGCGCAGCGCGATCTCGCCCAGGCACGCTTGCTGACCGCGCGCATCGTCTCGCGCGAAACCGCGGATGCCGACGAAGGCGCGTTATCGCGCGCTGCCGTCGAATCCGCGCTCGAAAACGGCAACGACGCGATCTTCGGCGCGCTGTTCTGGTTCGCCATCGCGGGCGGTCCGGGCGCGCTCGGGTTTCGTCTCGCCAACACGCTCGATGCCATGTGGGGTTATCGCACGCCGCGCTATTTGCGCTACGGCTGGGCCGCCGCGCGTATCGACGACGTGCTCAACTGGATTCCCGCGCGTCTGACCGCCGCCAGCTATGCGCTGCTCGGCGACACGCGCACCGCGTGGCGCTGCTGGCGCGAGCAGGCGCCGCGCTGGGACAGCCCGAACGCCGGTCCGGTAATGGCCTCCGGCGCAGGGAGTCTGAACGTGCTGATCGGCGGCCCGGCGGTCTATCACGGCGCGCTCGAACACCGGCCGACACTCGGTTTCGGGCATTCCGCCAAAGCCAGCCACGTGAGCGCCGCGTTGATGCTGGTCGAGCGCACGGTCATTTTGTGGCTGGCGGTGCTGATCGTGCTCGCGCTGTTGAGCGTGCCCTTTCATGGTTGATTCAGTGAGCGGCCGCGTGGACGAAACCTGCCCAGCAACCGGCGTGGTCATGCACGGCGGCAATCTGCATGAAGCAGCGAGGCGCTATGACATTCCGCACGCGCAATGGCTCGATCTGTCGACGGGTATCAATCCGCACGGCTATCCGGTCCCGCCCATTCCCGCCGATGCCTGGCGCCGCCTGCCCGACGATGGCGACGATTTCGCCGCCTGCGCCGCGCGCTACTACGGCGCGCCCGATGCGGCGCATGTGCTGTCCCTGGCAGGCAGCCAGGCGGCGATTCGCGCGCTACCTGCGCTGCTGCCGCGCGCACGGGTCGGCATCGCGCCGCTGACGTATAGCGAATACGCGCCTGCATTCGAACGCAGCGGTCATGAAGTGATGCCGCTCGATGTCGCCTGCGAAACGTTGCCCGACGCGCTCACGCATGTGGTCGTCGTGAATCCGAATAATCCGACCGCCGCGCATCTGAGCGCGGCCACGCTGCTGCACTGGCACGCGCAGTTGAGCGCGCGCGGCGGCACGCTGCTGGTCGACGAAGCCTTTGCCGATACGATGCCGTCGGCGTCGCTCGCGGCGAGCACGCATCGCGAAGGCTTGCTCGTGTTGCGCTCGCCCGGGAAATTCTTCGGCCTTGCCGGCGCGCGCTCGGGGTTCGCGCTCGGCGCGCCTGCGTTGCTCCAGCGTTTGCGCGGCACGCTCGGCGCGTGGACCGTCAGTGGGCCGGCCCGTCACGCCGTCAAAGCCGCCTTCGCCGATGAAGCCTGGCAACGGCACATGCGCATTCGGCTCGATGCCGAAAGCGCGCGACTGGTCGACGTGCTGCATGCGCAAGGCTTCGACACACGCAGCACGCCGCTCTTCGCCTGGACCGACGACCCACGCGCCGCCGCTCTGCATGAAGCGCTTGCACGACGCGGCGTGTGGACACGGCTGTTCACTTCGTCGGGCAGCGTTCGATTCGGCTTGCCTGCGAACGAGGCCGAGTGGACTCGCTTCGAAGAGAGCTTGCACGAAGCCGCACGAGAGATCGCTGCTACGCGAGCGGGCTGATTCAAAGACAACGAAACCCTCACCCGACAATCACGACGCGCCCCGCAGCCTCGCCCGATGAACCGACTCGCCCGCTTCTCCATCGCCACCGCGCTCTTCATCAACGCGCTGCACGCGCACGCCGCCATCTCCGTTAACGACGACACCGGCGCAACTGTCACCCTGTCCGCTCCCGCACAACGCGTGATCAGCCTCGCGCCGCACGTCACCGAACTGCTTTACGCCGCGGGCGGCAGCGCAAGGATGGTCGGCGCCGTGTCGTACAGCGACTATCCGCCCGAGGCGAAACAGTTGCCGCGCGTCGGCGATAACAAGGCACTCGACCTTGAGCGCATTGTCGCGCTCAAGCCCGATCTGATCGTGGTGTGGCGCCATGGCAATGCGCAGCGTCAGCTCGATCGCCTGCGCGAGTTGCACATTCCGTTGTTCTTCAGCGAGCCGCGTCATCTCGACGACGTAGCCGTGTCGCTGACGAAGCTCGGCCAACTGCTCGGCACGTCATCCACAGCGGATGTGGCGGCGCGCGCGTATCGTCAGGACATCGCGAAACTGCGCAGCCAGTATGCGAGCCGGCCGCCGGTCAGCGTGTTCTATCAGGTATGGGATCAACCGTTGATGACGCTCAACGGCGACCATATGGTCAGCGACGTGATCGCGCTGTGCGGCGGCCGCAACGTGTTCGCCGGACTCGAGCCGCTGGTGCCGACCGTCTCGACCGAAGCGGTGCTCGCGGCGAATCCGGAAGCGATCTTCACAGCAGCGCCGGGCGCGACCAGACCGGATACCACCTTGCCGCAACTCAGCACATGGCGCGCATGGCCGGGCCTGACCGCGGTGGCGAACAACAATCTCTTTGCCATCGACGGCGATCTGATCAACCGCCCGGCGCCACGTATCGCGCAGGGCGCAAAGCAAATGTGCGAGGACCTCGAAGCAGCGCGTTCACGCAGGAAGTCAAACACGCAGTGATGCGAAGGCGATGACCCTCGGCGCCCTCACGCATTCCACCGCACCAACGACCACTGCTGCGTTCCATCGTTCCTGCGCAACCAGACGATCCCGGTCATATCCAGCGACCATCGCAGACAGCGCTCCAGCGGCACGTCCAGCACGATCGACGCAATCGCCCGCATCACGCCCGCATGCGTGACCACATAGGCCGGCGACAACTCACGCGTGAGCGCGAATGCATCGAGCCATGCACGCACCCGCGCGACGAACTGCGCCACGCTTTCGCCGCCATGCGCGCGCGCGTGTTCGAAGTTGGCCGCCCAGTCGTCGAGCAATTCGCGATCGATGGCGTCCCAGCGTTGCGCTTCCCAGTCGCCAAAGTTCATTTCCATCAGACGGTCGTCGTGGCTGATCACACAGCCGAAGTCGTTCGCCAACTCGGCGGCAAGCGCCGAGCAGCGCTTCAGCGGACTCGACATCAGCACACGTGGCGCGGGCACCTGCAACGTCGCGAGCTTCAAGGCGAGCGCGGTCGACGACACCTCGGCGTCCTCGGCGAGCGCCACATCGCTGTGGCCGTAACACACGCCCGCCTCGAGCGCGACCGCGGGATGGCGAATCAGGACGATATCCATGCGAGCCCCACCAGGTAGATGCTCAATTCAAAAACTTGCTGCGCAAAGCCGAGGCAGTCGCCGGTATAACCGCCGATGCGTCTGACGAAGTAACGGCCCACTGCCACGCGAAGCACGAGCAGAACCGCGACCACGGAGCCCGCGAAGCGCCAGTCCGGGGCGCCGGGCCCATTCGGCCACAGCAGCCACGGCAAGCCGGATAGCGCGGCGCAGATGAACGCACCGGCGCTCAGGCGCTGCGCCACCGGTTTGGCCTTGCCTTCGGCGCGCACGTAATCGAGCGTGGCCAGGTAGCTGATCGCACAGGTCCGGCTTGCCGCATGCGCTGCAATCATCAGACCAGCGGCGCGCATCGGCGGCAACGCGGCGAGCGTTTGCCACTTCAATGCAAGCGCCATGACGAGCGCGATGGCGCCGAAAGCGCCGATGCGCGAGTCATGCATGATTCGCAATACATCTTCGCGCGTATAGGCGCCACCGAACGCATCGATGCAATCAGCGAGACCGTCTTCGTGGAACGCGCCGGTCACGAGCAGCGACGCGGCCATCGACAACAGCACCGCCACGCCCGCAGGAAACACACGCAGCGCGACAAGATAGACCAGCGCGCTCAATCCGCCGACCAATACGCCGACGAGGGGAAAATAACGCGCCGCCGCGTTCAGATAATGCGGCTCATAGCCGACCCAGCGCGGCACGGGCACGCGCGTGAAATAGCCGAGCGCCGTGAAGAAATAGCGCAGTTCCGCGAGCGGATTCATGAGTGTGCCGGGCGTGCGTTTCGGTGTGAAGGATCAAGCGGATCAGGCATCGCGATCCGCGACGCCGGCCGATTCGAAGCTCGCCATTTCGTTGATGAAGGCCGATGCCGCGCGCAACAGCGGCACCGCGAGCGCCGCGCCGGTGCCTTCGCCAAGGCGCATGTCTAGCGACAGCAACGGCAGCGCGCCGAAATGATCGAGCATGCGCCGATGGCCTGCTTCGTTCGACGCATGCGCGAACACGCAGTACTCGCGCATGCTCGGCGCGAAGGCATCGGCGATCAGCAAGGCCGAGGTCGCGATGAAGCCATCGACCAGAATCGTCATGCGTGCCTCGGCGGCCGCGAGATACGCGCCCGCCATCATCGCGATCTCGAAGCCGCCGAAGGTGGCGAGCGCGTCGAGCGGATCGGTGGACACGGGGTGATGCGCGAGCGCCGAGGCCAGTACGTTGCGCTTCCTCGCGAGTCCCGCGTTGTCGAGACCCGTGCCGCGGCCGACGCATTCGTCGATCGGCACGCCGCACAAGCGGCTCATCAGACACGCGGCTGCCGAGGTGTTCGCAATCCCCATCTCGCCGAAGCCGATCACATTGGTGCCGAGCGCCGCGTGATGCCGCACGCGCGCCGCGCCCGCGTGCATCGCGGCGAGTGCCTGGTCGCGGGTCATGGCCGGTTCACGCGCGAAGTTACGCGTGCCGGCCGCGACCGGAATGTCGACCAGACCTGCGGTGGATGGCAACGGCGTCGCGATGCCGGCGTTGACGACTTCGAGCTCGATGCCCGACACGCGGCTCAACGCGTTGATCGCCGCGCCGCCCGCGAGGAAGTTGGCGACCATCTGCGCGGTCACCGCCTGCGGATAAGGGCTCACGCCCTCCTCGGCGACGCCGTGGTCGCCGGCGAACACGATCATCGCCGGGCGCGTTACGGTGGGATGTGGGGTGCGCTGAATCAGGCCCATCTGACGCGCGAGCGTTTCGAGCCGGCCGAGACTGCCGGGCGGCTTCGTCTTGGTATCGATGATGTGCTGCAGCTCGTCACACAGCGTTTGATCGAGCGGTTCGACTTCGGGCAATCCGGGCAAGCGTGGCAATGAAGTCATGAGCGTATCTGCAAGAGAATGTTTGAATGAAGCGATCAGACTGCCGGTATGTCATGACCGGCAGTCGATTCGTGACGCGCGCGCGGCGCGGGAATCAGCGCCTCATGCTCGCCGTCGCGAATCAGAACCAACGGGTAGCCGAATGCACGGCTCGCCAGCGTGGGGGTCAACACGTCGTGCACCGGCCCGGCATACGCGCCGCCCGCGCCGTCGAGCAGCAGCGCATGCGTGGCGAAGCGGCGCGCGAGGTTCAGGTCGTGGCACGAAAACATCACTGTACGCCGAGGCTCGCGCGTCCACGCGGTCAACGCCTCGAGGCAGTCGATCTGATGATGCAGATCGAGATGCGACAACGGTTCGTCGAGCAGCAATAACGGCGCGTCCTGGCACAGCACCGCCGCCAGCGCCACGCGTTGCCGCTCGCCGCCTGACAGCGACAGCACATCACGCGCGGCGAATGCGGCGAGGCCCAACAGATCCAGCGCCGCGTGCGCCGCCTCGCGATCGGCCTCGCGCTCCCAGCCCCAGCCGGTGAGATGCGGGAAGCGGTTCAGCATGACGATATCGAGCACGCTTGTGCTGAATGCGTCGGGCGCGCTTTGCGGCATCAGCGCGCGGCGCTGCGCGAGCGACAGCGGCGGCCAGTCGGCGAGGCGCACACCATCGAGTTCGACATGTCCCGCCGACGGCTGCAATAGACCCGCGAGCGTCGAGAGCAGCGTCGTCTTGCCCGCGCCGTTCGGACCTGCGATGCACCAGATTTCGCCGGCGTAGAAAGTATGCGTGAAGGCGTCGAGCAAAGTGCGCGTGCCCATGCGCAAGGTCAAACGTTGCGCGCTGAGTGCGGATTCATGAGAGACCTGATGGGTTTGCATCATCGGCGCCTGCGTAACAGCATCCACAGAAACACCGGCACGCCGATGATCGATGTAATCACACCGACCGGCAACTGCGCCGGCGCGATCACGGTGCGCGCGATCAGGTCCGCGCCCATCACCGCGACACCGCCGCTAAGCGCGGCGGCCGGCAGCAGCATGCGCTGATCGTTGCCGAACGCGAGCCGCAGCATGTGCGGCACGACCAGTCCGACAAAGCCGATGGTGCCCGCCGTCGTCACCGCAGCGGCCGCGGCCAGCGATGCCACCAGATACACCCGCAAGCGCAGCGGCATCACCGCGACGCCCAACGCCTGCGCGGCGGCGTCGCCACGCAGCAGCACATTCAGACGCGGCGCAGCCGGCACGATCGCAACCAGCACGATGACGAGGGCGGCGAGCGCCGTCCATGGCATTGCGCCGCCGTTGAGATCGCCGGTCAGCCAGAACAGCATGCCGCGCAAGCGGTTGTCGGGCGCGAGGTTGAGCAGCAAGGTGATGAGCGCGCCCCAGCCCGCCGCGATCACCGCGCCGGTCAGCAGCAAACGCGGCGACGTGTCCTGCGGTTCGCCGCGCCACAACTCGCGGCGCGCGAGGCCGAGCACCAGCAGGATCGACATGAACGCACCGGCGAACGCGCTCGCGTCGACGATCCACCATGCGCTGCCGGCGATCATCGCGACCAGCGCGAAGGTCGCCGCGCCGCCCGACACGCCCAACACGTAGGGTTCGGCCAGCGGATTGCGCAACAGCACCTGCAGCAACGCGCCGGCCAGGGCAAGCAACGCGCCGCAGGCGAAACCCGCCACCGCGCGCGGCAAACGCAGCGTGCGGACGATCTCGACGGCCAAGTCAGGCGTACCGGCAGACGGCGCATGCGGCGGCATCAGCGCCGCCAGCACGCGCATCGGCGCGAGCGACACGCTGCCCAGCGCAAGCGACGCCATCAGCACCGCCAGCGCGATTCCCGCGAGCGCGAGCCAGATCGCGGCCGCGCGCCTGGCGTTCATCACGCGCAGTGTTGCGGGCATCGAACTCGAGTGTCGGCTCATGGGTCGGCTCATCCGCGCGAACTCAACGAGGCGACTCGCTCACTGCTGCTGCCACCCAACCGTGAGATACGCACCGCGCCGCGGCGAGTTATACGAGTAGGCCGTTTCATAGTCCTTGTCCAACAGGTTCTGGATTTGCGCGGCCACGTACCATGCTTTCGTGATGTTGTAGCGCGCCGACAGATTCACCACGCCATAGCCGCCCAGTTTGCCGCTGCTGTCATTGCTCGGGCCGCTCACGATCCACTCGCCGCCGACGCGCCACCCGGCGATGCTGCGGTTCACCGTCAGCGCGCCGAAGCGCCGCGCACGCCGCACGAGGTCGGTATCGTTGTCGAGGTCGACGGGATTTTGCAGCGTCACCGACGCGCGCACGTCCGTCTTGCCGACATGGCCGCTCCACGATCCCTCGAGCCCCTGCACCTTCGCATGACCGACGTTCTCGGCCAGATAGATGCCGGGCGTCACCTGCTCGTAGTCGATCAGATTCGAATAGCGCGTCTGGAATGCGCTCAAGCGCATCACGCCGAGCGCATTCGATGCGTACTGCAGCGCGGCTTCGAGCGAATGGCTGCGCTCCGGCTGGATCGACGGATTGCCGCTGAACGGATAGTACAGATCGTCGAAGCTCGGCGCGCGAAACGAATCCGAATAGCTTGCGGTCACCTTCCAATGACCGGTGATGTCGAAGCCATAGCCGAGATAGTAACTGTTCGCTCCGCCGAAATCGGAATACTGGTCGCGCCGCACGTTGGCCTGAATCTGGTTGCGCCCAAAGCGTCCTGTATAGCCGACGAAGCCCGAATCCACATGCCGGTCCGGCGGCGCGAACGTGTCGGAGTCGAGGCTCTGGTCGAGATGCTCATAGCCGACCTGCAGCTTCTGCTGCGCGGCCAGCGCGAAATCGTTTTGCCACGTGTACTGGCGATTGTCGGTATCGAAGCGGCCGTTGTACACGCCGTTCGTGTTCGACACGCTGCGGTCGTCGCCTTCCGCGACGATCAAGTGCGTCGTCCACCAGTCGGTCAGCTTGCCGTTCGCGAACACCGAGACCTGGCGCACTTTGCTATACAGGTTGTTCAGATCGGTTGGTACGCCGTACGCATTGTCGTAGCTGTCGTTGCCGTTCGACTGAAAGTAGCTGGCGCCGGCGTCCCATTTGTCGTTGAACTTGTGGCGCAGCGAAGCCGAGATGCTCTCGTTCAGATAGCCGTTCGCATTCGGATTGGCGTTGGGCGCCTCCTGCGGATTGAGTGAAGAGAAGCCGTCGTCCTTCGATCGCGCGAGCGAAATGCTGAAGGTCGTGTTGCCGTCTTTATCCAATGCGCCGTTCACGCCCGCCTGCTGCGTTTGCGTGTGATAGCTGCCGTAGCCCAGCGAAAAATTGAAACGCGGCGGGTGGTCGCCGCCCTCTTTCGTGAACACCTGCACCACGCCGCCGATCGCGCCCGAGCCGTACAACGCCGACACGTTGCCGTTCACCACCTCGACGTGATCGGTCTGGTCGAGCGGAATCTGCGCGAGTTGCGGCGCGCCCAGGCTCACCGAATCGACCCGCACGCCGTCGATCAGCAGCAGCGACTGCGTCGACGACGCGCCGCGCAAGTAGAGGCTAGTCGTCGAACCAGGGCCACCTGTGCGCGAGATTTGCGCGCCCGGCGCGAGTTGCAGGAGGCCGGGCAGATCGGTCGCGGTGGTGTCGGCGATATCCTGCTGATCGAACAGCGACGTCTGCGGGATCGTGTCGGCGAGTGCTTGCGGCCCGCGCTCCGCGGTCACCACCACGGGCGACAGCACCGCCGAAGACGGCTCGGCAGCCGATGAATCCGCCGGCACGGACGAAGCAGATGACGAAGGCGCGCCTTGCGCATGCACGACGATCGGCAAGCCCGCGAAGGCGAGCAGCGCCGCGCGGGCGAGGGGGGACTGCATGGGATGAAAGTCCTGTGGATAGCGTGCGCGGCCCGCTTCCCCGCAGGCCGATGCGTAACGAGGCGCCCGCGTATTTAACATTGTCGCGCGTGACGTGCCTCTCCCTCTGGCCGGTATCCGGGCTGGCGACACATCGATTCCGCCTTCCCACGCGTGACGCGCAGTGGCACACTCGCGAGTTGAACTTCCAACACGCGGTCAGGATCGACTTGCATGACGAATGCGGTCGCTTACCGTTGCGGGGGCAGCGCAGGTTGGCGCGTTCAGGCGAACGGCGCGCCCTGCTTCCCGTTTAACTGCGCGCGCCGTTGAGAAGCGCACGCGGGCACCAGAGTGCGGGCAGTTTATGAGCGGACTCGGGGTCCGTCAAGAATGGTGGCGACGCAGGCCATCCGTTCTGTTAAGTGCAGGCTATTGTCCGACGCATGAGTACTTTTTCATCATAAGGTCGATAAAAGCCTGCACAAAGCGATGTTGTTACGTCTCGAAACGAGACAATTGTCGGAACCTGCGACATTCCGCGCTAAAATGCGATGTCTTTAGAGGACGCAGCAGATGCTCACCGAACTCGAAACACTTTCACAGAATATCGGCAAGCTGATCGCGATCAGCCAACGCCACAATGAAGCGCGACTCGCGCTCGAAGAGCAGCTCGCCCAATCGCGCGCCGACGTCGAAGCTACGCGCACGGAACTTGCACTGCTGCGCGAGGAACGAAACGCGTTGCAGGCCGAACGCGACGCGCTGTCCGCGAAGATCGACGACGCTCAGGTGCGCCTGAATGCGATCCTCGAAAAGCTGCCGCGTGCCCGTGCGCACAGCGAGCCGGACAACCAGCTCGATCTGCTCGAGCCCGCTCAGCACGAAGCCGAAGCCGCGAGCGACGTGACCCGCCACGGAGAAAATGCATGACCACCAAGCAGATCGAAGTATCGATTCTCGGCGTGCCCTATCGCCTTGCCTGCTCGCCGGAAACGGAAGCCGCGCTGCTCGAAACGGTCGCACGCGTCGACGCCGAAATGTCGAAGATCCGCAATAGCAGCAACGTGCGCGGCACGGATCGCATTGCTGTCATGGCTGCGCTCTCGCTGGCATCGGAACTGCTTAAGCTGCAATCGAGCGTGAGGCACGGAGAAGCATTTCCCGCTGAGGAAATCCGGCGTACAATGCATCAAATGAACGAACAACTAGGTACTGTGATTGAGCAGTACAGCATGCAGTAAGTATCGTGTGTGTGTTATCGTGCAGCCGGTCCTGAGATCGGCGGCGGATTCAAACGAAGTGCGTGAGCACAAGGCGTGCAAGATTCAGCAAACGTTTGAGTTCAATCGGTAGTTCGTCATTCAGCTTCATCGGTTTAGCTTCCCTGCCTGGTTCGCCAAGGTCATATATTCCTTGAACCAATGCCATGTGCACGGTTGCGGAAATTTGTAGCACGGGTGTGCGCGTCACTCTGTCTGATGTACCCGAAGTGTTGCTAACTGCGACCAATTCTGAACCCCCGGTTCAGGATGCCGGCCTAGCGGCTAAGGCGGGGACCTTATTTAGAACGGCATCGGACTTCGGTTCGGTGCCGTTTTTCTTTGGGCGCTGTTTTTTGTACGCCGATTTCTTCCGCATCTTCAACCTCTTAACGTTCAATTCGATTCATGCGCTACTGGCTAATGAAGTCCGAACCGGACGAAGCAAGCATCGACCATCTCGCCACCGCCCCGCGACGCACGTTGCCGTGGACCGGCGTGCGCAACTATCAGGCGCGCAATTTCATGCGCGACATGATGCAGGTCGGCGACGGTGTGCTGTTCTATCACTCGAGCTGTCCTGAGCCCGGCATCGCGGGTATCGCCGAAGTATCGTCCACCGCGTATCCGGATCCCACGCAGTTCGACAAGAAGAGTCCTTATTACGACGCGAAGTCGTCGCAGGAAACGCCGCGCTGGGTGCTGGTCGACGTGGTGTTCAAGAAGAAGATCCCTCTGATTCCGCTCGCCGCGCTGCGCGAACACGACGAACTCAAGGACATGCGCGTGCTCGCCAAAGGCAACCGACTGTCCATCACCCCGGTGACCGAAGCCGAATGGCGCTTCATCACCAGGCGGCTCGCTTGAGGTCGAGTCGTTGATGATGCGCGACGCGTATTCATGCACATGCAAACGTTAAAGCAACGTCGAAACAGGGAACCAAGCTCAGGTTACAAGCGCCTAACGGACTCGCAAACGCCGTGCCATTGCGCGGCGTTCGCTCCAATCGTGCACAAACTGTTCAAGCAAGGAGTCCAACAATGACGAAAAACACCGCACGTGCACTCGCTTTCGCTCTCGCATGCGCCGCGCCCGCCGCGCTCGCACTGACGCCGGCCATGGCGCGCGCGCAAAGTGCCGGGCAGTATCAGCCAGCCGGCGTGCTCTCGCTGAACGCACAGGCCAGCGCTGAAGTGCCGCAGGACGTGGTCGACATCACGCTGTTCTACGAGCAGGAAGCGAGCGATCCGTCGGCGCTCACGTCAACGCTGAACCAGCGCGCCGATTCGGCGCTGCAAAAGGCCAAAGGTGTGAGCGGCGTGACCGCACGTACGGGCTCGTTCTCGATCTATCCGTCCACCGACCGTGACGGGCGCATTTCCGCATGGCGCGGCCGCACGGAGATCGTGCTCGAATCGCACGACTTCGCTGCGGCGTCGAAGCTCGCGGGCCAAATGGCATCGATCATGCAAGTCGGCAATGTGCAATTCTCCCTGTCGCCTGAAGCGCAGCGCGCGGCTGAGCAGAAGCTCACCGGCGAAGCGATCAGGTCGTTTCGCGAGCAGGCCGCTTCGTCCGCGCAGGCGTTCGGCTACAGCGGTTATTCGATTCGTGAGGTCAACGTCGGCCACAACGGCGTGATGCCGCGTCCGGTGATGATGATGAGCGCGCGCGCCATGGGCGGCGATGCGAAGGCCTCGGCGCCGGTGCCGATCGAAGGCGGCACGTCGACCGTGACCGTCAATGTGTCAGGCTCGGTGCAGATGAAATAACGCGTTCTTCGCTAGAAGCACTGCTTTGAGCAGTTAGGGATAAAGCCACGGCACGCCGTGGCTTTATCCATTTGGCCACTCGCTACGATAACGCGTAGCGATCAGCTCGCGCTGACCGCCTGCGCCGGTTCACGGCGTGCGCGGCGATAAGACCACACCAGCATGGCGATACCGGCGAGGATCATCGGCAGCGACAGCCATTGGCCCATGGAAAGGCCCATGGCGAGCAGACCGAGGAAGTCGTCCGGTTCACGTGCGAATTCGACCGTGAAGCGCGCGAGGCCGTAGCCGATCAGAAACACGGCGGAAATCGCGCCCATCGGCTTCGGTTTGCGCGAGAAGAAGAACAGCACGAAGAACAGCGCGACGCCTTCCAGCGCGATTTCATACAGTTCCGAAGGATGGCGCGGCAACATGTGATATTGCGCGAACACTTCGTTCAGATGCCATTGCGCGGCCAGTTGCGGATGCGCGGCGAGCCACGTGGCGTCGTCGGGCGCGGCGCCCGGAAACAGCATGGCCCACGGCGCCGCCGGATCGGTCACGCGGCCCCACAACTCGCCGTTGATGAAGTTGCCGAGGCGCCCCGCCGCGAGGCCGGTGGGCACCATCGGCGCGACGAAGTCGGTGACCTGCAGCCACGAGCGTTTGCGCTGATACGCGAACAGCACCATGGCCAGCGTCACGCCGAGGAAGCCGCCGTGAAACGACATGCCGCCTTCCCACACCTTGAAGATGTCGAGCGGATGCGCGAAATAAAAGCTCGCCTTGTAGAACAGCACGTAGCCGAGCCGGCCGCCGAGGATCGTGCCCAGCACGCCGTAAAACAGCATGTCGTCGATATCCTTGGCGGTCCAGCCTTGCGCGGCGACGTACGGCAAACGCAGCCGCAGCCGCCCGACGACGATCGCCGCGATGAACGCGACGAGGTACATCAGTCCATACCAGCGCACTGCGAGCGGCCCCAGATGAATGGCAACGGGATCGAAATTGGGGTGAATGAGCATCGTGTTGTTATGGGCAGTTCAGGTTCAGAAGCAGGATTTATCCAGGTGGGCGGCGCTGCACCGCACCTTGCGGTGCATGCATTGGACGGTCCAGCCGGCAATGCGTTCGCGAGAGCGCCGCTAAACGCGCGGCGCAGCGGAATGTTGCGCCTCGACGGTCGCGGCGTGCGCCCGCACGATGTCGATGAAACCCGCCAGCACGGGGCTCACCTCCGCCGTCCGCCAGACCAGGCCCGTCTCGATCGCGGGCACCGACTCGGACAGCGGCCGGTACACCACGCCAGTGCGGCGAAGATTACGCAACGATTGCGGCACCAGTGCGACACCCATGCCGGCTGAGACAAGGCTTACGATTGTCTGCATCTGGATCGCTTCCTGGCCGACCCGGGGCGCGAGGCCCGCCACGCCGTAGCAATCCATAATGATGTCATAAAAGCCTGGCGCCAGACGTCTTGGGAAGACCACGAGCGGTGCGTCGGCCACGTCGCGCAGGCTGATCGGCGTGTCCCGCCACTCGGCGCGCGGGTCGGCATCGTCGCCGCTGGCGCTGGCCACGCGCGCCGCCATGTCCGTCGACATGGCGATCACCAGCGGCTCGCGCGCGATCGGCAGCCACGAGAGCTGGGTGGCGTGGCGCGATGGCAGCGGCGCGATCACCAGACCCGCGTCGATGCGCCCGGCCACCAGTTCGTCCACCTGCACGTCGCTGGTGGCTTCGGTCAATTCCAGCCGCACACGCGGATGACGCGCGCCGAAATCGCGCAGCAGCAGCGGCAGCAGGCCGTAGTCCGCCGTGGAGACGAACGCCAGCGACAACACACCCGCCTCGCCGCGCGCGAGGCTCTGCGCGAGCGGCCGCAGCCCCTCGGCGCTCGCGAGCAGGCGCTGCACTTCGGGCAGCAGATCGGCGCCCACCGACGTGAGTTCGACCGAACGCTTGGTGCGCGCGAACAGCTCCACGCCGAGCGTCTCCTCGAGCGCCCGGATGGCTTGCGACAAAGGCGGCTGCGTCATCGAAAGACGCGCGGCCGCCCGCCCAAAGTGCTTTTCGTCGGCGACGGTGACGAAATAGCGCAACTGGCGCAGATCAGGAATGGCAGGCAACATGATTGATACATTTCACGACCTAATGAAGCCAGAATAATATATTGGACGCGCGCATTGCGAAACTGCATCGTTGCGCGACACGCCGGACTACACTGGACGGATGCCGCCGGCAGCCCACGCCGGCGAGGCAAGAACCCGCAGCGCGGACCAAAACAGAACAGCTTGGAGCTCCCCATGGCATACAACCGTCGTTCGAAGAACATCACGCAGGGCGTGGCGCGTTCGCCGAATCGCTCGATGTACTACGCGCTCGGCTACGAGAAGGCCGACTTCGACAAGCCGATGATCGGCATCGCCAACGGCCACTCGACCATCACGCCGTGCAACGCCGGCTTGCAGCGTCTGGCCGACGCGGCCGTCGCCGCGATCAAGGGCGCCGACGCGAATCCGCAGATCTTCGGCACGCCGACCATCTCGGACGGCATGTCGATGGGCACCGAAGGCATGAAGTACTCGCTGGTGTCGCGCGAAGTGATCTCCGACTGCATCGAGACGTGCGTGCAAGGCCAGTGGATGGACGGCGTGGTGGTGATCGGCGGCTGCGACAAGAACATGCCGGGCGGCATGATCGGCATGCTGCGCACCAACGTGCCGAGCATCTACGTGTACGGCGGCACGATCCGTCCGGGCAACTGGAAGGGCACCGACCTGACCATCGTGTCGTCGTTCGAAGCGGTAGGCGAATTCACCGCGGGCCGGATGTCGCAGGAAGATTTCGACGGGATCGAACAGAACGCATGCCCGTCCACGGGTTCGTGCGGCGGCATGTACACCGCCAACACCATGAGCTCGTCGTTCGAGGCGCTGGGTCTATCGCTGCTGTATTCGTCGACGATGGCCAATCCGGATCAGGAAAAGGTCGACTCGGCGGCCGAATCGGCGCGCGTGCTGGTCGAAGCGGTCAAGAAGGATCTGAAGCCACGCGACATCGTCACGAGGGAGGCGATCGAAAACGCCGTAGCCGTGATCATGGCCACCGGCGGCTCGACCAATGCCGTGCTGCACTTCCTCGCCATCGCGCACGCGGCCGAAGTGGAATGGAGCATCGAGGACTTCGAGCGCATGCGCAAGAAGGTGCCGGTGATCTGCAACCTGAAACCGTCGGGCCAGTTCGTGGCGACCGATCTGCACAAGGCGGGCGGCATTCCGCAGGTCATGAAGATCCTGCTCGACGCGGGCATGCTGCATGGCGATTGCATCACGATCACCGGCAAGACCATCGCCGAAGAGCTGAAGGACGTGCCGAGCAAGCCGCGCGCCGATCAGCAGGTGATTTTCCCGATCGACAAGGCGCTCTACAAGGAAGGCCACCTCGCGATCCTGAAGGGCAATCTGGCCGTCGACGGCGCGGTCGCCAAGATCACCGGCCTGAAGAACCCGGTCATCACCGGCCCGGCGCGCGTGTTCGACGACGAGCAAAGCGCGCTGGAGGCGATTCTGGCCGACAAGATCGTGGCCGGCGACGTCGTGGTGTTGCGCTATCTCGGCCCGAAGGGCGGGCCCGGCATGCCGGAAATGCTCGCGCCGACCTCGGCGATCATCGGTAAGGGTCTCGGCGAAAGCGTCGGCCTGATCACCGACGGCCGCTTCTCGGGCGGCACGTGGGGCATGGTGGTCGGTCACGTCGCGCCGGAAGCCTTCGTGGGCGGCACGATCGCGTTCGTGCAGGAAGGCGACTCGATCACGATCGACGCGCACAAGCTGCTGCTGCAACTGAACATCGACGACGCCGAACTGGCGCGCCGCCGCGCCGCATGGCAGCAGCCGAAGCCGCGCTACACGCGTGGCGTGCTGGCGAAGTACTTCGCACTGGCGCTGCCTGCCAACAAGGGCGCGGTGACGGGCTAAGCACGGGCCCGCGATGGACGGATGCGCAAGGCCGCGTCGGCGGCCCGCGACCGCGCGTAAAGCTACGTAAAAGCGAAAGGGGCGCACGGGAAACCGTGCGCCCCTTTCCTTTTATAATGCTGGCACCACGAGTCGGGCATCCGCACCGACGGAGACCAGAATGAAATCAAAGTCGCACACAGCGCTTGCAGCCGCTGTGCTGGGCGCTGCGTTGAGTGCCGGCAGTCCGGCGGCGCATGCCGAGACCGCGGGTCTCGCGCTGGCCCAGCAGCAGAATTGCATGAGTTGCCACTCGGTCACGCGTTCCTTCATGGGACCGGCGCTGCATGATGTCGCGGCGAAATACGCCGGCCGCGAAGACGCCACTACTTATCTGAAGCACAAGATTCTGGATGGCAGTACGGGCGTGTGGGGTCCGGTGCCGATGCCCGCAAATACGCAACTCACGCCCGAGCAGGCGGCCACGCTGGCGAGCTGGGTGCTGACGCTCAAATAAGCTGTGCGGACAAGGAGCGCTGCGCGCGAGCGACGCTCCCAGCGAACCCAGTCCCTGGTAGATGGTTAAACCACGGCGACACACAGCCGGCGGTGCCGCTCAGCGCGCCCGCGCTTCACCTCACACGATCAGGCGCTGCCCGAGGCCCGCCGCGCGATCTCCTCCGCCACTGCTTCCCGCACCCAGCTAGTCATTTCGCCTTCCAGCGTCAGCGCCACTTCGCGCGTGATCTGGTCGACGAGCCAGCCCGTGTGCGCCTGCAAGGTCTCGCGGCAGCGTTCCTCGATAACACTACGGCCGTCGCCCGCCAGGAAGCCGGCGATCCGTCTGCGCAGACGTTCGGCGATGACATCGGCATCCAGATCCAGGGGCGGCTCGCCGGCGCCTTCGCGCGCGATATCCGGCGGCACGGTCGAGCCTGCCTCGAGCGGCGTAATCGGCTCGGCCCGATCGAACACGCCCGCTGACGGCGCGAATGCGTCGTCATGCGCATGCCGCGCGTCCGCCGCGTGGTGCGCCCGCGAGCGCTTTTTCGGATGATGATGATGGTCCGCCGGATGCCCCGGCTGCGGTGCATGCGCGGCGTCTTGCGGGTCATGCGGCGGTTGAGATGTGAAGGCAGGTTCCTGCACATGCAACGGATCCGCCGCGAGCACAGGCTCCGCCGACCTCATCTGCTCTGGCGTCAGCACCGGTTGCGGCGCCAGCATGGGCTCCGCCTTGAAACTGGGTTCGCGCGGGCCGTCCAGCTCGGCTGCACCGCCCGACGCTTGCCGCGCCTGCACAGGATGGCCCTGCACGAGAACCTCGCGCAGCACCGGGATCGAATCGTCATTGGGATCGGACACGTGCGCTCTCCGTGTTTAGGTCGAAGCTGAAGCAGCCCGCGTGCGCGCCGGATGCCTGACACCAGACACGGGCGACACGGACGGAACGGGACCTAGCTGCCTTGCTTGTAGTTGTTCAAAGCATAGCCGCGATCGCGATAAAAGCGATAGCGTTCACGGCCCGCCGCGAGTTCCTCGTGTGCGTTACCGACCACTTCCAGCAATCTTTCGAAGCGCGCGAATTGCGCCGGCACCGTGGCGCCCAGATTGAGCAGCACCTGATGATGCGGCACATCGTCGAGGCTGGAAGCCAGCACGATCGGCGTTTGCGCGGCGAGCGGCGTGCCCGCCATGCAGTGCGGCACGAAGTCGAGCGGCGCGAAGGTCCACAACTGTTCGTCGAAAGCCTTCAGGCGCGCCGGCTCGGCCAGCACGATGGTCGGCTGGCCCGCCTGATACGCCTTGCGGATCAGGCGGCACGCATACAGCAGCGAATCGCCGACGTTCGAGTGGAAGTCGATTCTCGTCATCGGCGGCTCCGCTTTGCGTCTGCAGCCGGGCCCGCAACTTTACTGCATCGCGTCATTGCGTGGCGCGACCGTCCGCGGCCCGGTCGATCAGGAATTGCGCGAGCAACGGCACCGGACGGCCGGTGGCGCCCTTCGCCGCACCGCTCTTCCATGCCGTACCCGCGATGTCCAGGTGCGCCCACGGATACGCTTCGGTGAAACGCGACAGGAAGCACGCCGCCGTCACGCTACCCGCCGGACGCCCGCCGATGTTGGCCACGTCGGCGAAGTTCGACTTGAGCTGGTCCTGATACTCGTCGTCGAGCGGCATGCGCCAGGCCGGGTCGGACGCTTCACGCGATGCGTCGAGCAACTCGCCCGCCAGCGCGTCGTCTTTCGAGAACAGGCCGCTGTTGTGGTGGCCGAGCGCGATGATGCAGGCGCCCGTGAGCGTGGCGATGTCGATCACCGCTGCCGGCTTGAAACGCTCGGCGTAGGTCAGCGCGTCGCACAGGATCAGACGGCCTTCGGCGTCCGTGTTGAGCACTTCGATCGTCAGGCCCTTCATGCTGGTGACGATGTCGCCCGGCTTGGTGGCCGTGGCCGAAGGCATGTTCTCCACGGCCGGGATGATGCCCACCACGTTGATTTTCAAGCCCATTTCGGCGACGGCGCGCAATGTGCCCAGCACCGAACCGGCGCCGCACATGTCGTACTTCATCTCGTCCATGCCTTCGCCCGGCTTCAGCGAGATGCCGCCGGTGTCGAACGTGACGCCCTTGCCGACCAGCACCACGGGCGCGGCTTTCGCGGCGCCGCCCTGGTACTGCAGCACGATGAACTGCGCCGGTTCGACCGAGCCGGCCGTGACCGACAGGAACGAGCCCATCTTGAGCGCTTCGCATTGCTTCTCGCCCAGCACTTCGACCTTCAGCTTCCAGTCTTTGGCGAGCTTCTTGGCGGTGCTGGCGAGGTGGGTCGGCGTGCAGACATTGCTCGGCAGATTGCCGAGGTCGCGCGTCAGGTCCATGCCGTTGGCGAGCGCGGCGCCCTGCTTCGCGGCCAGCTTGGCGACCTTCTCGTCGCCGGTGTTGACGCTGAAGACGATGCGCTTCAACGCACGCGCCGAATTGTCCGGCTTACTCTTCATCTGCGTGAACTTGTAGGTCAGTTCGCGCAGCGCGAGGATCGCGGCGCGCACGCCCCAATCGGCCGAGCGCTCGAGGATCGGCAGCTGCGCCAGCGTGAAGGTGACCTGGACGATCTTGGTGGCGAGCAACGCGCGCCAGGCGGCCCGAACGGCTTCGCCGTAGGCCTTCTGGTTGAAAGCGTCCTGCTTGCCGAGGCCGACCAGCAGCACGCGGGAGGCGCCGATGCCCGACACCTCGTGCAGGAACAGCGTGGTGCCGGCCTTGCCGTCCATGTCGCCGGCCTTGATGATGCGGGTCAGCAGGCCCTTGGTGGCCGCGTCGATCTCGAGAGCCGCGCCCGAGAGGGTTTGCGACTCGAACACACCGATTACGATGCAATCGGATTTCCCAGTCAGGAAACCGTTTGACGAGCCTTTGGTCCAATCACAGGCTTTTATGCTAAAGTCCATCGCGCTTGTCCTCGGATAAAATCTGGGCTTAGGATGAAAGCCGCAATTATCCGCTATTTTTCCCGCGGCGGCTGCACCGGAGGTGTGACGGGAAGCAACCCGTGCGCCACTGAGAGCGCCCCCTCTCATCACCAATAATGATTTTCGAACGCTCCCTCCAGCGCGAACTCGCGTATACGGCTGGTGCCGTGTTCATGGTTCTCCTCACGCTCGTGCTGACGACGATGATGATCCGCATCGTCGGCTTCGCAGCCTCGGGCGAGATCGACCCGCGCGACGTGCTGGTCCTGATCGGCCTGACCGTGATCGGCTACCTGGCGATCATGCTCGTCGCGACCCTGTTCGTGTCGATCCTGTTCGTCCTGACCCGTTGGTACAAAGACTCCGAGATGGTCGTGTGGCTGTCCTCGGGTGTCAGTCTGACCCAGTTCATCAAGCCGATCGGCATTTTTGCCACGCCGATCATCATCCTCATCATGTTCTTCGTGTTCGTCGGCTGGCCGTGGTCGAACCAGCAGAGCAAGCTGATCCGCGCGCGCTTCCAGCAGCGCGACGAGGTCTCGCTGCTGGCTCCGGGCCAGTTCCGCGAGTCGGCCACCAGCCACCGCGTGTTCTTCATCGAGAAGATGTCGCCCGACCAGGCGCGCGTCGAAAACGTGTTCGTGACCAGCACGGAGAACGGCAAGGTCAACGTGGTCGTGTCGAAAACCGGCCATACGGAAACGCGTAAGAACGGCGATCGCTTCGTCGTGCTGGAAAACGGCCGCCGTTATGACGGCCAGCCGGGCCAGCCCGATTTCCGCATCATGGAGTTCGAACGTTACGGCGTGAAAATCCAGAGCCAGCCGGTGATCAACACGCCCACTACGACCGGCACGCCGACGCTCACGCTGTTGCGCAATCCGACCAACGACAACCTCGCCGAATTTGCCTGGCGCGCCGGGCTGCCGCTCATTGCGCTGAACCTGATGCTGCTCGCCATTCCGCTTGCGCATCAGAACCCGCGCCGCAGCCGCACTATCAATCTCGTGATGGCGGTGCTCATCTATCTGACGTATTCGAATTTGCTGAACGTGGTGCAGTCGTGGATCGAGCAGGGCAAGATGTCGTTCCCGGTCGGGCTGGTGGGCCTGCACGTGATCGTCGCGGCGATCGTCGCGTTTATTTTCTGGCTGCGCGTGCGCAACCGGCCGCTCTTCACGCGGGCGATGTTCAGCCGTTCGCAGGGAGCCTGACCGATGCGCATCTATGAAAGGTATTTCGCGCGTCAGGTCTACCTCACGTTCATCTTCATTCTGTTCGCGTTTTCAGGTCTGTTCTTTTTCTTCGACCTGATCAATGAACTGAACTCGGTCGGGCACGGCAATTACAAGTTCCAATACGCCGTGTTGCGGGTCGCGCTGCAGACGCCGTCGCGTTTCTACGAAATCATTCCGGTCGCGGCGTTGATCAGCTCGATCTATGTTTTCGCGCAGATGGCGGCGAATTCCGAGTACACGATTTTCCGTGTGTCCGGGCTTGCTACGAATCAGGCTTTGCGTTCGTTGTTGAAGATCGGCATTCCGTTGGTGTTGCTGACGTATTTGATCGGCGAAGTGGTTGGTCCTTACACGGATCAGTTGTCGGAGCGAGTGCGGCTCGAGGCGCTGGGGTCTTCGGTGTCGAGTAATTTCGAGTCGGGCGTGTGGGTGAAAGATACGTTGACGGCGCGCGCGGACGGCGAGCAGGTGACACGCTTCGTCAACGTCGGCGAATTGAAGCCCGATGCGACGATCAGCAATGTGCGCATCTACGAATTCGATTCGAAGTTCCGGCTTTCGAATGTGCGGACCGCCAAGAGCGGGATCTATCAGCCGCCGGGCCATTGGCAGTTGACTGGCGTGACCGATACGCAATTGATCGATGTGCCCCCTCCTGCGGGCACGCCCGCCGATGCGCTGAATCCGGTGTATCGCGCGAAGGAAGTGGCTGTTCCGGAGTATTCGTTGCGTTCGGAGTTGACGCCGCAGATTCTGTCGGTGCTGCTGGTGTCGCCGGATCGGATGTCGATGTTCAATCTGTTTCGGTATATCCAGCATTTGACCGAGAATCATCAGGATACGCAGCGGTATGAAATTGCGTTATGGCGCAAGCTGCTGTATCCGTTTGCGGTGTTCGTGATGCTGGTGTTGTCGTTGCCGTTTGCGTATTTGCATACGCGAGCGGGTGTCGTCGGGATGAAGGTTTTCGGCGGGATCATGCTGGGGATGAGTTTTCAGTTGTTCAATACGCTGTTCTCGCATATCGGGACGTTGAATACCTGGCCCGCGCCTTTGACTGCGGCCACGCCTGGATTGGTTTATCTCGTGCTCGGGTTGGTTGGGTTGAAGTGGGTTGATCGGCATTAGGAGCGGTTTTCATGGCTATGCACGGCATCGTTCTGTTTGGGCATGGCGCCAGGGATGTGCGGTGGCGGGAGCCTTTTGAGCGGTTAGCTGTTAAGTTGCGGAGCGCTTCTTCTGGAGTTGGGCCCGTGGCGTTGGCGTTTCTTGAGTTGATGGAGCCGGATTTGGCTACGGCGGTTTCTGAGCTTGTTGCTCAGGGGTGTGGTGTGGTTACCGTTGTGCCGGTGTTTTTTGGGCAAGGGGGGCATGTGAGGAAAGACTTGCCTCTGGTGATCGAGCAATGCCAGGCGTTGCATCCCTCTGTTCTGATTAAGTGCGCCGTTGCTGTGGGGGAGGATGAGGCGGTTTTGGACGCTGTCGCTCAGTATTGCCTGCGGCAGGTTTGATTTGCTTTTTGGGTTGGGCTTCTATGGTGTTGGGCTTTTCTTGTTTTGTTAGTGGTTTCTTGATTTGTTAGTGGTCTATTAGCGTTGCCCCTGTGCGGGGCGGCACTTACTTCTCTTTGCCGGCCGCAAAGAGAAGTAAGCAAGAGAAAGCGGCTCAAACCGCTAATTCTTAAGCGGGTCCCCCGCGCAGTCGCGGTAGTGGTACATCTGGAATCTGCGCTCTCGCACATTCCACGCCGGTGACAAGGCGCTCATTCTTCCCGCCTCGCGCTTCGCGCTCGTCGGAGCGGTTCACTCAAAACCATTGGGCTTTTCTGGGTGCGGCGGGGATCGTCGGCTTCGCCTCGGCGAGTTCCACCGGTCATTAAGCGTGGTCGCAACGAGAAGCGTTAGCGGAGAATCAGCCCACGTTCGCCGCCAGCGCTGACGTCGCGCAGCAGGAACCTCGAACACGTACGGCGCATACGTTGCGCCTTTCGCCACATTTGCGGCCCGAGTTTCGCGTTCAGAGCTGCGAGCTGCGAGCTGCGAGCTGCAGTCAGTGTGCCGTCGCAGTGCGACGCGCGATCGTTTTGAATCGCATCTGCCCGTCCTTCATCACCTTCGTCGCGCCTGTACGTTCACGACTCTCCGCCGCCATCTTCGCCGCCTTCGCCAGAAGGTCTGCCGCGTGGCGCGCAGTCATGCGACTTTGGGCGATACCCTTCGCATCGAGTGCGATGACCTGGTACAACTCGCGGTCATTCTCGACTTCGCGGTGGTAGTCCTCGACGGTGTCGACCAGTACCTCCAGCAATCTCCGCTGTCGGTGTCTTTCTTCTCGCGTCATAGCCGGATTCCTAACTATCGAAGCCGCAAGTGTGACCAATTTATCCAGTTGACTTAATTGCCGCTCAACCAGTCCGAAGGCAGAGAGAGCAAGTCTTTCGTATTGAGTTGCGTCAACGGGTGGGCGCGACGTGGTGCGTGAATGCCTAGCGGATTTACTCATGGCGCGATCTCCCTGAAACGTATTCGATCGCCCACACACGCGATTACGCAGTGGTGAGCGGGCACAGTGACAAGGTTGACAGACTGGCCCAAACCAAACCAGCAGACCCAAAGGTCTCCCCATCACGGCCCGCCCATTGCAAGAGGACGTGCAGAAACAGACGCACATGCTTGCCCGGGCAAGCGTGCGGGTTTGGGTTTGCAGGCTGTCAAGCCTGACCGTCCTTGAGCGACGGCGAATTAAGTTTAGAGCGGATCGCTTCGCGAGTGATCACCCGCGCGAGCTAAAACTCGCGCACCACCACCATTTCCGAAATTTCCCAGCCACGCCAGCGCATGAAGTACCACAACGCGGAAGAAACGTAGAGAGGAAAACGAAGCGATTGGTTGAAGAACGACCGCGACGGCGCGCGCAGCGCCGCCGGAAGAATGACGGCCTTGTCACCAGGGCGGAATGTGCAAGAGCGCAGATTCCAGATGTACCACTACCGCGACTGCGCGGGGGCCCCACTTAAGAATTAGCGGTGTGAGCCGCTTTCTCTTGCTTACTTCTCTTTGCGGCCGGCAAAGAGAAGTAAGTGCCGCCCCGCACAGGGGCAACACTAATAGACCACTAACAAATGAAAAAAAGCCAACACCCTACGCAAACAACCAACAACCGCAGAGCAAAAAAACCCAGAAACCTCAAGCCGCGACCAACAACCCATCCTTAGAGCGGACCACCTCGACCTGCCGCGCAGCAAAAGCCTCGCCGATCATAAGCAAACTAGGCTGCGAAGCATCGACCCACTTTTGCGCATCGCCAGCGGCCAACTCTTCAAGAGTAAGAGAAAGCATGCGCTCCCGCGCGGTAGAACAAGCCTCAACAATAGCCACGGGCGTGGCCACACTGCGCCCAGCGTCAATCAACTGCTGCGCGATCTCAACCCCGCTATCCCTGCCCATATAAAACACGAGCGAATCCGCATTAACCTGCTCGCGAATTTCATCAGACCCAGGCGCCCGACTAAAAGTAGCCAGCGCCACACTGCGCGACACACCCCGCAGCGTCAGCGACCGCTTCAACGAAGCCGCACTCGCCAGCGCAGCAGTAATCCCAGGCACAACCTCATATTCGATGCCAGCAGCCTCAAGCGCCCGCATCTCCTCATCAGCGCGCCCGAACAACATCGGATCGCCACCTTTAAGGCGCACCACCACCTCATGCTCCAAAGCAGCATCCACAATCTGCTTATTGATGAATTGCTGCGCGGTGGACAGTTGCCCGCAACGCTTCCCAACAGCAATCCGCCGCGCATGCGAAGGCGCATAGTCCAGCATAGCCGGCTCGACCAGCGCATCATGCAACACCACATCCGCAGTGCCGAGCAACCGCGCGCCACGCACCGTAATCAGGTCCGCAGCACCCGGCCCTGCGCCGATCAGATAAACCTTACCCATTTGCGTAAACCTGTCCGTTAGGTCGCCAGCACGACGCAGTGCGTGCCACGCGCTTAAGCCGAAAACGCCCGAATCATCCCCGCCGCAACGGTATGATGCGTCGCCTCATCGATCAGCACGAACGCACCCGTGCCCTGATGCGAGTCGTACACGTCGCACACCAGCGGCTTCTGCAACGTCAACGCCACGCGGCCGATATCGTTCATCGTCAGATCCTTGCGATCGGTCGCCTGCGACAGCGTATGCACGTCGAGCACTTCCCGGATCGCACCGATGCGCGCGAACACCGTATTGGTGGTCTGCTTCAACAGATACTTGCGTTGCGTCGACAGCGGCGTGTCATCGAACCAGCACAGGTCGGCTTCCAGCTTCTTCGCCGGTTCCGGCGCCGCTTCACGCAGCACGAAAGTGTCGCCGCGCGACACGTCCACATCTTCCGCGAGACGGATCGTCACCGTTTGACCCGCGAACGCACGGTCCACCGCAGCCGTGCCGCCCGGCACCGGCGCAATGATCTCGGCAACCGTCGCTTCACGATTGGCCGGCAACACGACGATCGTATCGCCGAGCTTCACTTCGCCCGCTTCGACACGGCCCATATAGCCACGGAAATCGTCGGCCTGGCTGCCGTCCTGACGCGCCACCCACTGCACCGGGAAACGCAGCGCCTGACCGGTCGGCACTTCGACCGGCAACGCTTCGAGCAGGTCCAGCAGCGGCTCGCCCGCATACCACGGCATGCTTTCGCTCGCCGTCACGATATTGTCGCCCTTGAGCGCCGAAACCGGCACGAAGCGCACATCGTTCAGGCCGAGTTGACGCGCGAGTTCGACATACGCGTCGCGAATTTCGTTGAAGCGCTGCTCGCTGTAATCGACCAGGTCCATCTTGTTGATCGCGACGATCGCGTGCTGCAAACCCAGCAGCTTGACGATCGCGCTATGACGCTTGGTTTGCGGCAGCAGTTGCGCCACGCCATCGACGAACGTCACACGCGTCGCGTCGACCAGAATAATCGCCGCGTGCGCGGTCGACGCGCCCGTCACCATATTGCGCGTGTACTGCTCGTGGCCCGGCGTATCGGCGATGATGAACTTGCGCTTCGCCGTAGCGAAGTAACGGTACGCGACATCGATCGTGATGCCTTGCTCGCGTTCGGCTTCGAGGCCATCCGTCAGCAGCGACAGATCGATCTCGTCGCCGACGGTACGCTTATTCTTTGCGCGCGACAGTGCCGAGAGTTGATCTGAAAGCACAGCCTTGCTGTCGTACAGCAGGCGGCCGATCAACGTGCTCTTGCCATCGTCGACGCTGCCCGCGGTAATGAAACGCAGCACGCCGAGGTCTTCTGGTTGGTGAATACCGCTCATGATTGCTTTGCCCTCGTCCGTGTGCTTAGAAATAACCTTGCTTCTTACGCTGTTCCATCGCGGCTTCGGAGACCTGGTCGTCCATCCGAGTCGCGCCGCGTTCCGTGATTTCGGTCACGGCCGTTTCGGCAATGATCTTCTCGAGATCGTCCGCGTCGCTTTCCACCGGGCACGTGCAGCTAATGTCGCCGACAGTACGGAAGCGCACCTGCGCGGTTTCGCTGACTTCGCCTTCACGCATCGGCGTGAGCGGCGTAACCGGCACGAGCAGGCCATTGCGGCGCACGATCTCGCGTTGATGCGCGTAGTAGATCGACGGCAGTTCGAGCTGCTCGCGAGCGATGTACTGCCACACGTCGAGTTCGGTCCAGTTCGAAATCGGGAACACGCGCAAATGTTCGCCGTTATGCAGACGCGCGTTATACAGGCTCCACAATTCCGGGCGCTGCGCCTTCGGATCCCACTGGCCGAATTCGTCGCGGAACGAAAAGATCCGCTCTTTCGCACGGGCCTTTTCTTCGTCGCGGCGCGCGCCGCCGATCAGCGCGGTGTAGCCGTACTGTTCGATGGTTTCGAGCAGCGTCACGGCTTGCGCGGCGTTGCGCGAATCCAGTTCACGACGCAGACGCACCGTGCCGCGCTTGATCGAATCTTCGACGTGACCGACCACGAGTTCAGCGCCGATCTCTTTCGCGCGACGATCGCGGAAGTCGATCACTTCTTCGTAGTTGTGACCGGTGTCGATATGCACGAGGGGGAACGGCAACACGGTCTTGCGATTCGCGCCGATACCGAAGGCCTTCAACGCGAGGTGCAGAACCACGACCGAATCCTTGCCGCCCGAAAACAGCAGCGCGGGCTTGCTGCATTCAGCGACCAGTTCGCGCAGGATGTGGATCGACTCGGCTTCGAGCCAGTCGAGGTGATCCATGCGGTTTGCCGTGTTGGCGAGCGGTGCGTTCACAGTGGAATCGAGCGTGGTGCTCATGTTTGGGTCCTTCGTTGGTTCGCGTCGCAAGCGGTTGTTCGCGTCGCGGAGGTATTCAAATCGGTATGTGCGGCGTTCGGGCCAAAAACCAAGGCCCGTTCACTCAACCTTCAGGCCTGGGCGTTTGCGCCGCGGTCGACCGCGATCGGCGTAATCGTGGTGATGTGCAGTCCGCATTCCTTCGTATCGCGCGACTCCCACCACCAGCGCCCTGCCCGGCTATCTTCACCGGGGCGCACGGCGCGCGTACAAGGCTCGCAGCCGATGCTCGGATAGCCGCGCGCATGCAGCGGATTGACGGGCACGTCGAACGCTTTCAGGTAGGCCCACACTTCGGCCTCGGTCCAGTCGGTCAGCGGATTGAACTTGGCGATATTGCGTGCGGCGTCGTGCTCTTCCGCGTGCAGTTCGGCGCGCGTCACCGATTGCTCGCGGCGCTGGCCCGTGACCCATGCGCTGACATCCGACAGCGCGCGGTTCAACGGCTCGACCTTGCGGATTTCGCAGCAGCGCTTGCGCAGATCGACGCTTTCATAGAACGCGTTCAGACCGTGCGAGCCGACGTATTCCTCGACTGCGGCAGCTTGCGGATGAAACTGTTCGATGTCGTAACCGTAGCGCTCTTTCACGCGGTCGAGCATGCCCAGCGTTTCCGCATGCAAACGGCCGGTGTTCAGCGAGAAAATGCCGATCTTCACGCCACGCGAGAGGATCGCGTGCGTGAGCAGCATGTCTTCCGCTGCGAGGCTGCTGGCGAGTTTCACGTTCTCGTGACGCGCGGCGATCGAGTCGAGCAGCGCATCGAGGCTCTCGACTTTCGCAGCGAGTTCCGGCGTGAGCGATTGTGTGGCGCTCATGCCGAAGCCTTCGCCAGTTCGCCCGCTTCACGGCGACGGAACAGCGGCGACGAATTCACCGCGCCTTGATAGTTGAGGCTGAATTCATCGAAGGCTTTGAGCGCATCGTCGAAATCTTTATCGGCGCGCAAGGCGTAAGCGTCGAAGCCGCAACGGAACATGAACGTCAGTTGATCGCGCAGCACGTCGCCGATCGCGCGCAGTTCGCCCTTGTAGCCATAGCGCTCGCGCAGCAAACGGCCGATGCTATAGCCACGGCCATCGCGGAACACCGGAAAGTCCACGCCGATCAGCGCGATCTTGTCGAAGTCGGCGACGATATCCGCCGGTTCGCTATCCGGCGCGAGCCACACGCCGATTTCAGCGGCACTGCGCGAAGCAATCAACGCATCGCGTTCAGCCTGCCACAACGCGAGCGGCACCAGCACCTTGCCTGCGGGCAATTCGTTCACCGCGGGTAGCGTGCCGTCTTCCGCCGGGCGCACGACCGTCCAGTCATCGTTGACGATCGCGCGGTTCTTGATGATAGAAGCCATCTGTTCAGTATCCTTTTCGCGGTTACGCGTGAGCCGGTTGACGCGAGGCGTACACGCGTTCCTTGAACGGGGTGATGCCGATGCGGTTGTACGTTTCGATGAAGCGCTCGCCTTCGTGACGGTTTTCCACGAACGTGTCGATCACTTTGCTCATCACGTCCGGCATTTCTTCCGCCGAGAACGACGGGCCGATCACGCGGCCCAGGTGCGCGCCGGTGGCGCCCGTTCCCTGCTCGCCGCCGAGCGTCACCTGATACCACTCCGAGCCGTCCTTATCGACGCCCAGAATGCCGATGTTGCCGACGTGGTGGTGACCGCACGCGTTGATACAGCCCGAGATGTTCAGCGACACGTCGCCGAGGTCGTACACGTAGTCCAGATCGTTGAAGCGTTCCTGAATGGCCAGCGCGATCGGAATCGACTTGGCATTCGCGAGCGAGCAGAAATCGCCGCCCGGGCACGCGATGATGTCGGTCAGCAAGCCGATATTCGGCGTCGCGAAACCTTGCGCCTTGGCCTTTTCCCACAGCGCGAACAGGTCGCGCTTCTTCACATTGGCGAGAATCAGGTTCTGTTCGTGCGACACGCGGATTTCGCCGAGCGAGTACTCGTCGGCCCAATCGGCGACCGCTTCCATCTGCGTATCCGTCGCATCGCCGGGGGCGATCGTGGTCGGCTTCAAAGACAAGGTGACCGACGAATAGCCCGACACCTTGTGCGGACGCACGTTACGCTCGACCCAACGGGCGAACGCCCGGTTTTCCAGCAGATGCTTTTCGAACGAAGCGTCCGTATCGGCGAGCTTTTCATACACCGGTGGCTGGAAGTACTGCGACACGCGATCCACTTCGGCTTGCGTGAGCGTCGAAGGACCGTCCTTCAGGTGTTGCCATTCTTCTTCGACTTGCGCCGAGAATTTCTCCGGGCTCAACGCCTTCACGAGAATCTTGATGCGCGCCTTGTACATGTTGTCGCGGCGGCCGTAGCGGTTGTACACGCGCAGAACGGCTTCGCAGTACGTCAGCAGATGTCGCCACGGCAAATCCTTGCGGATGATCGCGCCGATGATCGGCGTACGGCCCATGCCGCCGCCGGCCAAAATGTCGGCCACCAGTTCGCCCTGCTCGTTCTTCCTCAAATACACGCCCATGTCGTGAACCTGCACGGCAGCGCGGTCTTCCTTCGAACCCGACACGGCGATCTTGAACTTGCGCGGCAGCCACGCGAATTCCGGGTGGAACGTCGACCATTGGCGCAAAATTTCGGCCCACGGACGCGGATCGACGACTTCATCCGGCGCCACGCCGGCGAACTGGTCGGCGGTGATGTTGCGGATGCAGTTGCCCGAGGTCTGAATGCCGTGCATCTGCACCGCGGCGAGCTTGCGCAGGATTTCCGGCGTTTCTTCGAGCTTGATCCAGTTGTACTGGATGTTCGAGCGCGTCGAGAAATGCCCGTAGCCGCGGTCGTGTTCACGCGCGATCTGCGCGAGCACGCGCATCTGGTCGCTGCGCAGGTTGCCGTACGGAATCGCGATGCGATGCATGTACGCGTGGCGCTGGTAGTACAGGCCATTCTGCAGGCGCAGCGGACGAAACTCCTCTTCGCTCAATTCGCCCGACAAGCGGCGGCGAACCTGATCGGCGTACTGCGCGACCCGTTCATCGACGATGGTCTGGTCGTACTGATCGTATTGGTACATTCGGGGACCCCAATTTTTTGCAAGTGATACGCAGCAATCCGGTTTTGCCGCGCCCTGGATACCTTCCTTTGTCACTACCCGCAGATGAACGTTTAGACCCATCGCTCATTTGCTTATGACAAATACAGATATCCATATTGAAAAAGATGGACAGATCGTAATAAACTCGCCTTATATTTCAAACGACTAAAAAATTCTTTTGATATGCGGAGAGGTTATATATGAACCTGCACCAATTCCGCTTTGTGCGCGAGGCTGTGCGGCAGAATTTCAACCTCACGGACGCGGCCAAGGCGCTGTTTACAAGCCAGCCGGGCGTTTCCAAGGCGATCATCGAGCTGGAAGACGAGCTGGGCGTGGAAATCTTCACACGACACGGCAAGCGCGTGCGCTCGCTAACCGAGCCGGGACGCATCATTTTGCAGTCGGTCGAGAAGATCCTGCAGGAAGTGGAGAGCCTGAAGCGGGTCGGTAAAGATTACGCGGCGCAGGATCAGGGCAATCTGGTGATAGCTGCCACCCATACGCAGGCGCGCTACTCGCTGCCGGCCGCCATCGCCGAATTCAAGAAGCGTTTCCCCAAAGTTCACCTTTCGATTCTGCAAGGCAGTCCGACTCAGGTCGCCGAAATGGTCCTACACGACCAGGCCGACCTCTGCATTGCCACCGAAGCGATCTCCAACTATAAGGAACTGGTCTCGCTGCCCTGCTTCCAGTGGCACCACGTCGCGGTGATGCAGCCGGATCATCCGCTGCTCGACCGCAAACTTTTGTCGCTGGATGATCTGACCCAGTATCCGCTGATCACCTACGACAACGCGTTCGCTGGCCGCACCAAGATCAACGAGGCGTTCCGCCTGCGCGGGCTGCATCCGGACATCGTGCTGGAGGCGATCGACGCCGACGTGATCAAGACCTATGTGGAGCTGGGCCTCGGCGTCGGCATCATGGCGGATATCGCGTTCAATGCCGAGCGCGACCGCCATTTACGCGCCATGCCGGTCGGCCACCTGTTCGGCAGCAATGTGACGCGGGTCGCGCTGAAACAGGGCGCGTATCTGCGCAGCTATGTGTATACGCTCGTCGAGCTGCTGTCGCCGAGCATGAATCGCAAGCTGATCGAACAGGCGCTCAAGGGCGAACACGAATCCTACGAACTTTGACATCAACAGCCTTCCCGCTACGGAGACCCCCTCGATGACGTCGTATAAGAAAAAATTCAACGGCCTCGCCGCCGCTTTCGGTTTTGGCGCGCTCCTGCTCGCCACCGCTGCACACGCCGACATCAAGGTCGGCATCGATCTGTCGAGCACCGGCCCCGCGGCCGTGATCGGCATCACCAGCAAGAACGCGATGCTGATGTGGCCCGCCACGATCGCCGGCCAGAAAGCCGACTACATCTTCCTCGACGACGCCTCCGACCCGGGCGCCGCCGTGCGCAACATCCGCAAGCTGATCAATGAGGACCACGTGGATGTGATCGTCGGCCCGAACATTACGCCGGCGGCCATGGCCGCGCTCGATCCGGTCGCCGAAAGCCAGACGCCGATGATCACGCTGATCGGCTCGGCGAGCGTGGTCGAGCCGCAGGAAGGCAAGAAGGTGTGGGCCTACAAGATGGCGCAGACCGACAGCGCGATGGCCGACGTGATGACGCGCTACATGTCGAACCACAACGTGAAGACGGTGGGCTTCATCGGTTTCGCGGACGGCTATGGCGAAAGCTGGCTCAACGAGTTCAGCAAGTTCGCGGCGCTGCGCCACATCCAGTTGGTCGCCACCGAACGCTATAACCGCACCGACGCGAGCGTCACCGGTCAGATTCTGAAGCTGATGGCGGCTAAGCCGGACGCGATCCTGATCGCCGGGGCCGGCACTGTGACCGTGCTGCCGCAACGCACGCTGATCGAGCGCGGCTTCAAAGGCCCGATCTACCAGACGCACGGCATCGCCACGCCGGAGTTCATCAAGCTGGGCGGCAAGGACGTGGAAGGCACGCTGTTCCCGACCCAGCCGGTGGTGGTGGCGCGCACGCTGCCGGGAGATCATCCGGCGAAGAAGGCGGCGCTCGCCTTTACGAACGAATATGAAGCGAAGTACGGCGCGGGCAGCGTGACGCAGTTCGCGGGCGATGCGGCGGGCGTGTACCCGCGTTTGCAGGACGCGGTGGCCCGCGCGTTGAAGACGGCGCAGCCGGGCACGCCCGCGTTCCGCACCGCGCTGCGTGATGAGTTGGAGCACGCGCATGAGCTGGTCGTGCCGAACGGCGTGGTCAACACGAGCCCGAAGGACCACGTGGGTCTGGATCAGCGCGCGAGCGTGATGGGCACTATCAGGAATGGCAAGTTCGTTTATCTGAGTCAGTAAGCGCGGCATGTGCTGCGCGATTATCCAATGCACGCATAACCGGGCTTTTTGAGCCGGGCGAGTCGCATCCAGGTCATTGAGCGCGCCCTCGCGCACCCACGCGAACGGCGCGCTCAATCGGCGAAATTGTTAAAGTAGCAGTCTCTACTCGCTCAGCAGTCCCCCATCATGCGCACCACCCGAGCCATCCACGCCGTCGAGCGGTTGAAAACCCGCAGCGGCAATCCGCAGTTCGCCGCGATCAGCCTGTCCGGCGGCCTGTTTTATCTCGTCGACAGATCGAGCGGTACGGATAAAAAAGTCTCCGACCCGCTGACGCTCGACGACTTCGTCAAATTCGTCGACGCATTCGGTCCGCCGAAGCCACGCAAGGCAAGCAAGCTGGACATCGCGTTCGAAGAGCAGATCAAGAAGAGCAAGGGCAACTGAGCGGAGCGGCGAACGCCACGCTTCCAGCCGCCACATGAACCGCCTCAAGCGCTACGCGCAATCTCCCGCCACTGCCCATCCGCCGCGCTACTCGCGAGCATGGCGTCGATAAAACGCAGCCCCGCCACGCCGTCTTCCACCGTCGTGAGCAACAGGCTCTCGGCGGGCAACCCACGACCCGCGTCCAATGCTTCGATCTGCAACGCCGCGTCTTTATACAACTGCGCGAACGCCTCCAGATAACCTTCAGGATGTCCCGCCGGCACGCGCGTCGCGTGGGCCGCGAGCGCGCTCTTCACGCGCCCGCGTGTCAGGCGCTCAGCCGCACCGCCCAATGGCGTGAACCACAGTTCATTGGGATGCTCCTGATCGAACGCGAGGCCGGCCTTCGTCCCATACACCCGCAAACGCAAGGCATTTTCCGCGCCGCTCGCCACCTGGCTCGCCCATAGCATGCCGCGCGCACCGTTCGGATAGCGCAGCATCGCCTGCACGTGATCGTCGATGCGGCGCCCCGGCACGAAGGTATGCACTTCCGCCGCGAGCGCGTGCGGTGTCATGCCCGTGACGAACGCGGCAAGATGATACGCATGCGTGCCGATGTCGCCGAGACATCCCGCCGGCCCCGCCAACGCAGGATCCGTGCGCCAACCCGCCTGCTTGTTCGTGCCGCTCGTTTCGATCGGTTCCGCCAGCCAGTCCTGCGCGTATTCGACCTGCACGACGCGTATTTCGCCCAACTCGCCGCTTTCGATCAACTCGCGGGCATGACGCACCAGCGGATAGCCGGAATACGTATGCGTCAGCGCAAACAGCTTGTTCTTCTCGCGAGCCAGTTTCGCCAGCGCCTCGCCTTCCGCCAGCGAAATCGCCAGCGGCTTGTCGCACACGATATGAATACCCGCTTCGAGAAACGCCGTCGCCACCGGCGCGTGCAGATGATTCGGCGTGACGATCGCCACCGCGTCGATGCCGTCGTCGCGCGCGGCTTCGGCGCGCGCCATCTCGCGCCAGTCGGCATAGCTGCGCGCGATTCCCGCCTCCGCTGCGCTCGCCTGCGCTCGCTGCGGATCGGACGACAGCGCCCCCGCCACCAGTTCGAACCGATCGTCGAGCCGCGCCGCGATCCGATGCACCGCGCCGATGAACGCGCCCTGTCCGCCGCCGACCATCCCCAGCCTGAGCCTTCGTTGTGGCATTGCCCTCACTCCTTTGCTTGTTGCTCGCCGTCAAATGCCGAGTACGCGCTTTAGCTGCGCAGCGTCCACGCCACTGCCGGCGAAATCGTCGAATGCATGCTCGGCCACGCGAATGACGTGCCGGCGAATGAACTCCGCGCCTTCACGCGCGCCGTCGTGCGGATGCTTCAGCGCGCACTCCCATTCGAGCACGGCCCAGCCGGGGAAATCGTATTGCGCCATCTTCGAGAAGATCGCGCCGAAATCGATCTGCCCGTCGCCGAGTGATCTGAAGCGCCCCGCCCGCTCGACCCAGCCGCTATAGCCGCCGTACACGCCCTGCTTGCCGTTCGGACGAAACTCCGCATCCTTCACATGAAACGCCTTGATGCGCTCGTGATAGATATCGATGAACGCAAGGTAGTCGAGCTGCTGCAAAACGAAATGGCTCGGGTCGTACAGAATGTTGGCGCGCGCATGCTGCTTCACCGCGTCGAGAAAACGCTCGAAGGTCACGCCGTCGTGCAGATCCTCGCCCGGATGCAGTTCGTAGCACACGTCGACACCGGCCGCGTCGAACGCATCGAGAATCGGCGTCCAGCGGCGCGCGAGTTCGTCGAACGCGGCTTCGACCAACCCTGCCGGACGCTGCGGCCACGGGTACAGATACGGCCACGCCAGCGCGCCGGAAAACGACACGTGCGTGTTCAGTCCCAAACGCTGCGAAGCCCTCGCCGCCAGCTTCATCTGCTCGATCGCCCACTGCGTGCGCGCGGCCGGATCGCCTCGCACCCGCGGCGCGGCAAAGCCGTCGAACAATGCGTCATAAGCCGGATGCACGGCGACGAGTTGCCCTTGCAGATGCGTCGAGAGTTCAGTGATCGTCACGCCCGCGTTGTCCGCGGTCTCGCGCAATTCGTCGCAATACGTCTGACTCGCCGCCGCCTGTTCGAGATCGATCAAGCGGCTGTCGCACGGCACCTGAATGCCCTTGAAGCCGAGACTCGCGGCCCACTCGGCAAGATGCGCGAGGTTGTCGAACGGCACCTCGTCGCCCATGAACTGGGCGAGAAAAATCGCCGGCCCTTGGATGGTTTTCATCGTACGGCTCCTCGAACGAGGGCGCGCTAGCCGTGCCGCTGCGGCAGAAAACCCGGCGGCGCGCCCTGGATGCTCAGGTCAGAACGGCGAGTCCGGGAAATAGAACTGCTGCGCGTTTTCCTTGGTAATCAGCACCGACGGAATGATCGTGGTGGCCGGCAGCTTGTCGCCTTTCAGGCGCGCTTCGGCGGTGAGCTTGATGGCGTCGTAGATGAACTTCGGCGAGTACGACACGTCGGCCTTGATCATCGGCGCGCTGTCCATCACGTTCTTCACCATGCCTTTCGAGCCCGCGCCGCCGAACACGATCTTGATGTCGGTGCGCTTGGCCTGCTCGATCGCCTTGATCACGCCGACGGCCATGTCGTCGTCCGCGGCCCAGACGGCGTCGATGTGCTTGAAGCGCGTCAGGTAGTCCTGCATGACCTTGAAGGCGTCGTCGCGATTCCAGTTCGCGTACTTGGCGTCCAGAATCTTGATGTTCGGATACGCCTTCAGCACACCGGTAAACGCGGTCCAGCGTTCGTTGTCGAGCGTTGTCGGAATGCCTCGCAGCGCGACGATGTCGCCCTTGCCGTCGAGCGCTTTCGCCAGGTACTCGGCGGGAATCTTGCCGAACGCGGTGTTGTCACCGGCAACGTAGGCATCCTGCGCGCTGGTGTCGGTCAGGCCGCGATCCACCACCGTCACGTACACGCCTTTCTTCTTTACCTGCGCGACCGGCTGCGTGAGCGAGGCTGATTCGAACGGGAAGATCACGAGCGCGTTGATCTTGTTGACCGTCACGAGATCCTGCAACTGGTTCGCCTGTTCAGGCGCGCCGGCCGCGGTCTTCACGATCACTTTCAGATCGGGATGCGCCTTCTCCAGATCGCTCTTGGCCTTGTTCGCCCACCACACGATGCCGCCCGTGAAGCCGTGGTCGGCCGTCGGAATCGCAACGCCCAACGTGACCTTTTCGTCGGCGCGCGCAATGTTCGCCGTGCCCAGTATCCCCAACGCCAGCATGCCGGCGCCGACCGCTCGAATGACCTGCTTCATGGTGTTGTCTCCTTTTGTGAGGCGTTTGTGCGCCCCGATTTTCAACTCGCCGTAATTGCAAATATGACGCGCAGTTTGAAGCGCCACCGCTACCGCCGTCCACGTTGTACGAACGCGACGAAGATAATCACCACGCCCTGCACCGCCGCGTTCAGATACACGCTGATGATGCTGGTCAGATTCAGAATGTTCGCGATCACCGACAGCAGAATCGCGCCGATCACCGTGCCGATCACGCGGCCTTCGCCGCCCTTGAGCGCGGTGCCGCCGACCACCACCGAAGCGATCGCTTCGAGCTCCCACAGCAAACCGGTTGTGGGCGTGGCCGAGCCGAGCCGCGGCACGTACAGCACGGTGGCGACGCCCACGCAAATGCCGAGCAACATGTACGTGACGATCTTCACGGTATCGACGCGAATCGCCGCATAACGCGCGACCTGTTCGTTCGAACCGATCGCCTGCACGTGGCGGCCGAACGCGGTGCGGTTCAGAATCAACGCGCCACCTGCCGCGACGACCAGAAACACCCAGATCGGCACCGGCACGCCGAAGAGGCTCGCGTAGTACACAGGGCCATATAGATCGGACAACGAGTTATCCAAAGTCAGCGCGCCGCCATCGGCGAGCCAGGTGAGCACCGCGCGAAAGATGCCCAACGTGCCGAGCGTGACGATGAACGGCTCGATGCGTCCTTTGGTGATCAGCAAGCCGTGCGCGCAGCCGAACAAACTGCCGAGCACCAGCGCGAACGCGATGCCGAGCGTGAGAATCATCAGCGGCGGGAACGCGTGTCCGGCGACGCCCGCGGCGAGTCCGTTCATCAGCCAGATCATGCTGCCCGCGATCAGTGCCGCCATCGAGCCGACCGACAGATCGATGCCGCCGGAAATGATCACGAAGGTCATGCCGACCGCGATGATGCCGATGAACGACGTGCGCGTGAGCACGTTCATCATGTTGTCGAGAGTGGCGAAATCGCGGTTGAGCAGCGTGCCGACGATGCACAGCACGATCAGTCCGGCGAGCGGCCCGAGCGCATACAGTCGATGCGCGAAGCGCAACGCGCGGCCGGATTGCACGGCTTCAGTGGGTGCCGGTCGCATGGGCGATCAACTCCTCTTCGGTCAGATGCTCGAGCGTGAGCGTGGCTTGCAGACGTCCCGCGCGCATCACGGCGACGCGGTGGCACAGTCCGATCAGCTCGATCAGTTCGGATGAAATGACGATCACCGCGCGGCCCTGCGCGGCGAGACGATGAATCAGAAAATAGATGTCGCGTTTCGCGCCGACATCGACGCCGCGCGTCGGCTCGTCGAGCACAATCACGTTCGGGTCGGGCTGCAGGAATTTGGCGAGCGCGAGCTTCTGCTGATTGCCGCCGGACAGCATGCGCGCGCGGCTCGACAGGTCGCCCGTGCGGATGCCGAAGTCGCTCACGGCTTGGGTTAGCGCTGCGCGCCCCGCTTTCATGTCGAGCAGCGGATGCGCGTAACGTTCGAGCGTCATCAACGTGACGTTGTCCTGCAGGCTCAGGTTCACGTGCAGGCCTTTGCCCTTGCGATCCTCGCTGAGATACGTGATGCCGTGGCGCATCGCGTCGCGCGGGCTTTTCAGATCGGCGGGACGGCCTGCGACTTCGATGCGGCCCGCCGTGCGTTTGCGCAGGCCGATGATCGCTTCGAACGCTTCGGTGCGGCCCGCGCCCACCAGCCCGGCGAAACCGAGCACTTCGCCGGCGCGCACGTCGAAGCTCAGGTCTTCCACCCAATCCGGCACGGCGAGACCCTCTACCTTCAACGCGAGCGGCGCGTCGACGGACACGGTGATCTTGTCGGGAAACATGTCCGACAGCTCGCGCCCGACCATCAGGTTCGCCATCTGCTGCCGCGCGAGTCCCGAGGTTTCGCCGCGCGCGACGAAGCGGCCGTCGCGCATCACGATCACTTCGTCGGTGATGCGCTCCACTTCGTCCAGCTTGTGCGAGATGTAGATGATGGTCACGCCGTCGGCCTTGAGCTTCGCCATCAGCGTGAAGAGACGCTCGGTCTCGGACGGCGTGAGCGTCGCCGTGGGTTCGTCCATGATGAGCAGCCGCGCGCGGCGCGACAACGCCTTGGCGATCTCCACCATCTGCTTTTCCGCGACGATCAATTCGCGCACCTTCGTGTCCGGCGCTTTTTCCAGGCCGACCTGCGCGAGAAAACGCGCGGCTTCGGTGCGCATGGCGGCGTCGTCGACGAACCAGCCGCGCTTCTTTTCATGACCGAGATACATGTTTTGCGCGATCGTCAGATGTTCGGCGAGATTGAATTCCTGGTGGATCAGCACGATGCCTTGTGCTTCGGCGTCGCGCGAACCGATGAACTGGTGCGCGCGGCCATCGACCAGCAGGGTGCCCGAGGTCGCGGTTTCGTAGCCGGCGAGAATCTTCATCAGCGTGGATTTGCCCGCGCCGTTCTCGCCGAGCAAACCGTAGATGCGCCCCGGCGCCAACTCGAAGCTCACGCCGTGCAACACGCGCACGGGCCCGAAGTCTTTGCGGATGTCGTCGAAACGGATCGCGAGACTCATGATTCACGCGCTCCCGCGAATCACGAGCCGATGCGGCAGCAGCACGCCCGGCACGTTCGCCAACGGATTGGCGAGCCGCTGCAGCAGCAGACGCGCGGCGGTTTCGCCCAACTCGCGCATGGGCTGCGCGATGGTGGTGAGCGGCGGATCGATCTGCGCGGCGAGCGAGATGTCGTCAAAGCCGACCACCGCGATGTCGTCCGGCACGCGCTTGCCGACACTGCGCAAGCCGTGGATCACGCCGATGGCCAGCGTATCGGAGACCGCGAAGATCGCACTCGGCGCCTGCGGCTGATTCATCAGCGTGGCCGCCGCCGACGCTCCCGCTCCATAGTCGAGGCTGTTCAGGTTCATGCGCCAGCGTTCGTCCGGCGTGATGCCCGCTTCTGTGAGCGCGTCCAGATAGCCCTGCTGACGCTGCCGCGCGTAGAGGTAAGCGACGTCGGAATTGATGAGGCCAATGCGCCGGTGGCCGCGCGCGAGCAGATGCCTGACGGCGTCGCCCGCGGCCCGGTAGTTGTCGATGCCCACGTACGGCACGCCCACCGCCGGATCGAACTCGCAGCACGCGACCCACGGCAGCGCGCTGGACGCCTCGCCGAGCGCCTGCTGGATGGTGGCCGGGTCCAGACAGATCGCGCCGTCCGCGCGGCGGCGCCGCAGCAGATCGAAGTAGCTGCGTTCGCGGCCCGGATCGGCGCCGGTGTCGCACAGCAGCATGAAGTAGCCGTGCTGGCGCGCCACGCTGTCGATGCCGCGCACGATTTCCGCGTAAAAGGGGTTGCCCACGTCGGGGACCATGGTCAGCAGCAGGCGGCTCTCGGCGGTGCGCAGGTTGCGCGCGAGTTCGTTGACGCGGTAGCCGCTCGCGTCGATGGCGGCCAGCACCTTGTCGCGCGTGGCGGGCCGCACGTTCTCGTGGCCGTTCAGCACGCGCGACACCGTGGCCACCGAGACACCCGCCTGCCTGGCCACGCCGGCAATCGAGATGCCTTCGGCCGCGCCGCGCAATGGCTGGCCCACGGGCTGGGGATGCGCCGCGGACGCCGCTGTCGGAGCCTCGGTGGACGACGGTCTGGACACGTGAACCCGCCTCGAGAATGTAATCGATTACATTTTTGAGCGATGGACGCGGGAAGCGCAAGGACTGATCGCTAGGGATTAACACGGGGGCTCGCGGCGCCGCGCTCCCGCTGAAGACGGCCGCCGCCCTGCCCGCGAGGGCGCGGATCGGCACTGTCATTTGGTACAATCCCGCAGTTACCCTGATGGGCCTTGCGCGCTGAGTCGTGCTGCGAGGCCGGTGCTCAGTGGCACGTAGCAAACTCCGCAAAACTCGCCAAACCCTACAGCCGAATCCACCATGAACATCGAGCAAGCGCGTTTCAACATGATCGAACAGCAGATCCGCCCCTGGGAAGTGCTCGACCAGGACGTGCTGAATCTGCTCTCGATCGTCAAGCGTGAAAACTTCGTCCCCGCCGTGTATCGCGAGCTGGCCTTCGTCGACTTCGAAGTGCCGCTGCCGGCTGGCCAGCACATGCTGGCGCCGCGCGTCGAAGCGCGCGTGCTGCAGGAACTGGCGGTGAAGAAGCACGAAAGCGTGCTCGAAATCGGCGCGGGCTCGGGTTACATGGCCGCGTTGCTCGCGCACCGCGCGCAGCACGTGTTGACGGTCGACATCGAACCGGAACTGGCGGAACTGGCCAAAAACAACCTGATCGCCAACGGCGTGCTGAATGCCGAAGTCGCCACCGGCGACGCCGCGCGCGGCTGGGCCGGCGCCGCGCCGTACGACGTGATCTGCGTGTCGGGCGGCCTGCCGGTGCTGCCGCAGGAAATGCTCGACCATCTGAAAATCGGCGGCCGTCTGGCGGCGTTCGTCGGCACCGCGCCGGTCATGAAGGCACAGATCATCACGCGTATCGACGAGAAGCAATACCGCATTGCCGACGTCTTCGAAACGTATGTCGAGCCGCTCATCAACGCCGTGCAGCCGTCGCGTTTCAAGTTCTGATCTGCACGATTCACACGCTCCACAAGTCGATCCGGACGGCGGGCACACCCGCCGTCCTCTGAACCGGATGTTCTGCTGATGCAAAATCTGACCGCTCCGGCACTCGCCGAATGGCTCGCCGATACGTCGCGTCCCGCGCCCGTGCTGCTCGACGTGCGCGAGCCGTGGGAAATCCAGACGGCGTCGATCGCCGGCGCCGTGTCGATTCCAATGCGAGAGATTCCCGCCCGCAGCGAAGAACTCGACGACGACGCGCAAATCGTCTGCGTCTGCCATCACGGCGCGCGCAGCGCCCAGGTCGCGATGTTCCTCGAGTCGCGCGGCCATACCAACGTCTTCAATCTGCAAGGCGGGATCGACGCATGGTCGCGCCAGGTTGATCCGTCGGTTCCGACTTACTGATCGTTCGGCCGCAATGACGCGCCAACAGGCGCGGGTGCTCGCGGCCGTTCTGGGGCCTGGCCTGACGCTTCACAGGCTGTCTATGCAGGCCGTCGGCTTCTCCCAGCTCTAAGACCAAGCGCTCTTCAACGACGCGCAACGCGCGCCTCTTTGTCGGCGGCGCCACGCTAAGTCACGTGCGTCAGACACTCGTGCCGGAGGACCAGGCCGCCGCCGATCTCGACACAGCGCGGCGCTGCCAGCGCAGCAAGCGATTCTCGGCGTGGTGAGCATGCAGCGCGCACCTATACGCGCTGCAGACCGCGGAGCGATCCGCGCGTACGTCGCTCGAATCGAATCTGCTGGGCGGCCTCGGCCGCGCCGCCGCGCTTCGCACCGCACCGGACTACGCCAACGGCCAGCTTTCGTTGCGCCACTTCACGCATCCGCTTCCGAAATTTCATACGGTTTCCTGAGCACCACACAGGCACCATGCTCCCGACCTTTTTGAGGAGCCATGTGATGAGACTTTCGAAGATCGCGATGCTAGCCGCAACCTTGTTGCCGCTCTCGTCGCATGCAACCTTGGGCGGTGCGCCGTCCACAAGCGCATCGTCGCCGGCCCTGCTGCGCGCCACGCCACAATCCGCCGTCGCGACACCCGCGGCTCAACCGGCGAACGCGGTGCCTTACTCCATGCGCCAGTCGATCGACGCCAACGCCGTCACCATCCGCGAATACGTGCTGCCCGAGAACATCGTGTTCGCGGTCAAGTGGAGCGGACCGATCCGTCCGGACATGACGGCGTTGCTCGGCAGCTACTTTCCCAACTTCGTCAGCGCCGGGCAAAGCCACGCGAGCGGCACGGGCCCGCTCATCGACGGCAACGACGACTTCCGCATCGAGTCGGCCGGCCGCCTGGGGCGTTTTAGCGGCATGGCATGGCTGCCTCGCCTGATGCCCGCCGGCGTGCGTCCGGGCGATCTGAAATAAGAACGACGTCGAGCCATGAAAAAACAGAACATGAACACACTGAAGAAGACGCTATGGGTCGTCGCAGCCTTCGCGGGGCTCGCTCTCTGCGCGTGCGGTGGCGGCGGAAGTTCGAGTGGCAACCAGGGCAGCAACTCCATGGGATGGGACGCCAAGCCCGACTGGACCCCGGCGCCAACCGGCTCTGGCGGTTCCGGTAGCACGAACAGTTCATCCACTCCGGCCACCGGCGACAATGCGGTGGCGGTTCACGTCGATACATCGACGGGCAACATCAACCGCCTTCTCGCGTCGATCAAGGTTTGCGTGCCGGGTACCCAGGCCGCGCCCCAGTGCGTGACCGTCGACAACATGCTGGTGGACACCGGCTCGACCGGCGTGCGCATTTCAGCCCGCGCGATACCCACGCTGGCTCCTCTGCTGCTCACCCAGGCCGGCGCAGTGGACGACAAGGTCGGCTCGGCGCCGATTGCCGAATGCGCACCGTTCGCGTCGGGCTATACCTGGGGTTCGGTCAAGCGCGCCGATATCACGATCGGCAGTAAGACGGCGAGCAATATTCCGATCCAGGTGGTTTCCGATGGCGCGTTCCCCACGCCGGACGACTGTATTGCGCACAATGGCCACGATCTGGGCAGGTCCTTTGACATGACGGGAGTCAGCGGCATTCTCGGCATCGACAACTTCACAGGCGACTCCCTCGATGCCTTGACCAAGGCGGTGCCCGGCCTTTACTACTATTGCCCGTCGCAAAACAGTTGCGTCAACACGCGCATGCTGGCGAGCAAAGAGGTCGCGAATCCTGTGGCCGCATTCGCCACGGACAACAACGGCATGGTCATCCGTCTGCCGGCTGTGCCCGCCACGGGTCAGGCAAGCGTGACGGGCCAGTTGGTGTTCGGCGTCGGCACGCAGCAGAACAATGCGTTGCCGGCGAATGCAACTGTCATTGCCCTCGACAAATACGGTGCGTTCACGACGCAGTACAAGGGGCAGGTGTTCAATCAAAGTGCGATTGATAGCGGCACCCTTAGCTACGCGTTCCCGGATAGCTTGATTCCAGTTTCCACTGACGGCTTGTACACGCCGACGAGCACGCTGAATCTGACCGCGACGATCGAGCCGAACAACGGAACAAGCGCGCCGCTTCAGATGCCGTTTTCGATCGACAACGCCAACACTCTGATGGCAAGCGGAAATGCCGCGTTCATCAACATCGGCCAGTACTTTTCGAATAGTGACAACAACATGTTCCTGTGGGGACTGCCGTTCTTCTATGGCCGCGATATCTATAACGTGATTGGCAATGCCAAGGTCGGCAAACTGACAGGACCGTTCGTCGCGTTTTGACGACTGGCCACGTGGCCGACGCGGGAGGCGCTGCCTGATGGCAGCGTCTCCTCAAGCCATTTCCGGTTTTCCATTGAGACTTTTCAGGCACTCCCAATAACGGCCCGCTGGCACCATGCTCCGATCTGTTTCATGGAGCAATGTGATGAATTTTGTGAAGGTCGTGCTGGCAGTGGCGGGCGTGCTGCCGCTCGCTTCTTATGCGGCATTGGGCGGTGCGCCGGGTATGGCGGCGCCGCCGCAGTCGTTGCTCCGATCGGCAGTTTCGCTCAACACGTCCGCGGCAGTTACGCCGTACACGATGCGCGCATCGTATGGCGCCGACGGCGTCACGATTCATGAATACGTGCTGCCCAGCAATCTGGTGTTTGCCGTCACCTGGCAGGGTCCGGTGCGCCCGGACATGAGCGCGCTGCTCGGCAGCTACTTCCCCAATTTCACGAATGCGGCCGCCGAACGCGCGCGCGGCGTCGGCCCGATGATCGAACACCACGGCGACTTCCATATCGAGTCGGCTGGTCGTGCGGGACGGTTTTTCGGTAAGGCGTATCTGCCCCGCCTCGTTCCCGCCGATGTTCGCGTGGAGCAACTGCAATGAAGCGGCGTGCGGATTCATCCAACACATCAAACATGACGACTTTGAACAAGACGCTCCGCTGCGCGCTTTTGGGTGCGAGCGTGGCGCTGTCCGCTTGTGGTGGCGGCGGTGGCGGTGGCGATGATGGCAGCGCCAATGCGGCGAAGAATAATGTCAAGCCCGCGTCGGGGACGGCGGGCACGACGCCGGCTTCGTCGCCGGGCGCGAGTGCTGCGCCTACGCCGAGTCCCGCCCCGAGTCCTACACCGACTCCGACTCCGACTCCGACTCCGACGCCAACGCCAACGCCAACGCCAACGCCAACGCCAACACCGACGCCGACTCCGACTCCGACTCCGACGCCAACGCCGACTCCAACTCCAACCCCAACTCCAACCCCAACTCCAACCCCAACTCCAACCCCAACTCCAACCCCAACACCCACCTCCAACACCGCCCCCATCACCATCGAGCGATGGACGGGCAACTACGCGAACATGCCGTACGTGACTGTCACGATCTGCGTCCCCGGCGTTCAGGACGGTAATCAATGCGCGACGGTCGATCACATGCAACTCGACACCGGCTCGGTCGGCGTGCGCGTGCTTCGCAGCGCGCTGGGTTCCGCGCTCGCCGCTCGCTTGCCGACGCAATCCGGCGCCACCGACGATCCGACCGGTAACGCGTCGATCGCCGAATGCGCCGTGTTCGGCTCAGGCTACACGTGGGGATCCATCAAACGCGCCGATGTCTCGATCGGCGGCAAGACTGCGGGCAACATGCCGCTGCAGGTGATCGCCGACGGCCAGTACGCGACGCCGTCGGACTGCCAGTCGCGCGGCGTCTACAACCTCGGCTCGGCGACAGCGCTCGGCGCGAACGGCGTGGTCGGCATCGGCCCGGCGCGGCGCGATTTCCCCGCGGCGGCCCAAACCGTGCTGCCATCGGCTTACTACTACTGCACGTCCGCGACGTCATGCACGAATACACGTGTTCCGCTCGACACACAGGTCATGAATCCGGTCGCCGATTTCACGTCCGACAACAACGGCGCGATCATCCGTCTGCCTGCGCTACCCGCCGGCGGTCAGGCAAGCGTAACAGGCGAGTTGGTGTTCGGCATCGGCACGCAGACGAACAACGCCATGCCCCCGCAGCCGAACATTGTCGCACTCGACCAGTACGGCTATTTCTCGACCACGTATAAGGGCAGCACGTTCAGCAGCGCTATCGACAGCGGCTCCAACGCGAACATCTTCGCGGACTACACGGTGCCTTATTCCGGTGACTGGTACGTGCCGGCCACCACGCTCAGCCTGTCCGCCATTCTCACCGGCGTCGACAAGGCCGCCGCGTCCGTCAACGTACCGTTTTCGCTGGCCAACGGCTGGAACCTGATGGCAAATCAGTTTGCGGCCTACGACAGTCTCGGTTCGCCGTCGGCCGGCATATTCATCTGGGGTCTGCCCTTCTTCTTCGGACGCAGCGTGTACACCGCGATCGACAATGTGGTGATTGGCAAGCAAACGGGGCCGTTCATCGCTTTCTGATCGAACGTCCACTGCGCAAGTCCAGTCATGGAAAACGGCCGGCGCCACACAAAGCCGGCCGTTTTACGATCCGAACAAAGCGCCGCCGGCCTACTCCACCTCCCTCAACACCTCCGCCACCGTCCCGAAGATCTCCTCGAGCTGCGCCTCCTCGACGATCAACGGCGGCGAGAACGCCAGGATGTCCCCGGTATAACGTGTCAACACACCCTTCTCAAAGCAGCGCACGAACACGTCATAAGCCCTCGCCCCAGGCGCGCCCGAGCGCGGCGCCAGCTCCACCCCACCCACCAATCCAAGATTGCGCACATCGATCACATGACGCTCGCCTTGCAACTTATGGATCGCGCTCTCGAAGACCGGCGCCATCCGCGCGGCGCGTTCGAACAATTGATCACGCTCATACAGATCGATCGTCGCGCACGCCGCGGCGGCAGCGATCGGGTGCCCTGAATAGGTGTAGCCATGGAACAACTCGATGCCGCCCGGCGCGCCGTTCACGATCGAGTCGTGAATCTTCGCGCTCGCCGCCACCGCGCCCATCGGCGCGGCCGCATTGTTGGTGCCCTTGGCCATGGTCAGCATGTCGGGTGTGACGCCGAAGTACTGCGCCGCGAACGGCGCACCCAGCCGCCCCCAGCCGGTGATCACTTCGTCGAAGATCAGCAGGATGCCGTGCTTGTCGCAGATCTCCCGCAACCGCTGCAAATAGCCTTGCGGCGGAATCAGCACGCCCGTGGAACCGGCCACCGGCTCCACGATCACCGCGGCAATCGTCGACGCATCGTGTAGCGTGGCGAGCCGCTCCAGCTCGTCGGCGAGATGCGCGCCCCACGCCGGCTGTCCCTTCGAAAATGCCGCTTCCTTGATGTTCAGCGTGTGCGGCAAGTGATCGACCGAAGGCAGCAGCCCGCCCGAAAACGCCTTGCGGTTCGGCGCGATGCCGCCCACCGAAATGCCGCCGAAACCGACGCCGTGATAACCGCGCTCGCGTCCGATGAACCGCGTGCGCTGCCCTTCGCCGCGCGAGCGGTGATAGGCCAGCGCGATCTTCAGCGCGGTATCGACGGCCTCCGAGCCCGAGTTCACAAAGAAGATGTGCTTCAGATCGCCCGGCGTATGCCGCGCAATTTTCGTCGCGGCCTCGAAGGCCTTGGGATGCCCCATCTGAAAGGTCGGCGCGAAATCCATTTCAGCGGCTTGCGCTTGCACGGCGGCCACGATCTCGTCGCGGCAATGGCCGGCGTTGACGCACCACAGCCCCGCCGTGCCGTCGAGAATGCGCCGTCCATCGTGCGACGTGTAGTACATCCCCTTCGCGCTCGCCAGCAACCGCGGCGCGCTCTTGAACTGGCGGTTCGCCGTGAAGGGCATCCAGAACGCGGACATATCGGGTGGCTTGACGCCGGCGCGCTCATTCATGTCGTGTCTCCTCGCGTGAGTGGACTTTCAGTGTAGGCAGAGCGCGGCCCATGCACAAAGGAGCGGCGGCCATGCACCGCCGACGCCAACTGGCGGCTACATGCGCTTCGTTGCGGCGCGGCACGCACCCGAACGAGGCGCATCGCCCGGTGCTGCACCAATTCTGCGCCACATCCAGCATAAGTCGGCCGGCGGCAGCCGCGCTGCAGCATGCACTCCACGTCGTTCAAGTCGAATTTACTGCATGGCATATGCCTTGCAGTACACAAGCGGCAAGTCATGCGGGATAGGCCCTGCTGACCGAAATCGACGCCCATAAACAGTCACCATCAATGGCAAGGGGATATACATGAAACGTCGCAGTCTGTTGAAGTTCGGCTCCATGTCGGGCGCGCTGGCGCTGGCAGGTCAGGTTCCGTTTGCGCAGGCGCAGTCCAGCGGTCCGATCAAGGTAGGTATCCTGCATTCGCTGTCGGGCACGATGGCGATCTCGGAGACATCGCTCAAAGACACCGCGTTGATGACCATTGCGGACATCAACAAGAACGGCGGCGTGATGGGCCGTCAACTGGAACCGGTGGTGGTCGACCCGGCGTCGAACTGGCCGCTGTTCGCCGAGAAGGCGCGTCAGTTGATCACGCAGGACAAGTGCGCCGTGGTGTTCGGCTGCTGGACCTCGGTGTCGCGCAAATCGGTGCTGCCGGTGTTCGAGGAACTGAACGGCCTGCTGTTCTATCCGGTGCAGTATGAAGGCGAGGAAATGTCGCGCAACGTGTTCTACACGGGCGCAGCGCCGAATCAGCAGGCGATTCCGGCGACCGAATACCTGATGAGCGCGGAAGGCGGCGGCGCCAAGCGCTTCTTCCTGTTGGGCACCGACTATGTGTACCCCCGCACCACCAACAAGATCCTGCGCGCGTTCCTCAAGTCGAAGGGCGTGCAGGAAGCCGATATCCAGGAGGTCTACACGCCGTTCGGCCACAGCGACTATCAGACCATCGTCGCGAACATCAAGACCTTCTCGCAAGGCGGCAAGACCGCGGTGATCTCGACCGTGAACGGCGACTCGAACGTGCCGTTCTACAAGGAACTGGGCAACCAGGGGCTGAAGGCGTCGGACGTGCCGGTCGTCGCGTTCTCGGTCGGCGAGGAAGAACTGCGCGGTATCGATACGAAGCCGCTGGTCGGCAACCTGGCTGCGTGGAACTACTTCATGTCGCTGCGCAACCCGGCCAACGAGAAGTTCAAGAAGCAATGGGCCGCATGGGTCGCGCAGAACAAGCTGCCGGGCGGCACCAAGCGCGTGACCAACGACCCGATGGAAGCGACCTTCGTCGGCATCCATATGTGGAAGCAGGCGGTCGAGAAGGCCAAGAGCACGGACGTGGACAAGGTGCGCGTGGCGATGATCGGTCAGACCTTCGCGGCGCCGTCGGGCTTCACGCTGGAAATGGACGGCAATCACCACCTGCACAAGCCGGTGATGATCGGCGAGGTGCGCGCCGACGGTCAGTTCAACGTAGTGTGGCGGACCAAGACCGCGGTTCGCGCGCAGCCGTGGAGCCCGTTCATTGCCGGCAATTCGAGCAAGCCGGACGTGGTCAGTTCGATCCCGGCGTTCCTGAAGCGCTCACGCGTCGCCTGACAGGAAGGCGTGTCACGGCGGCGAAGCTAGCCACCGTGACACGCCGATGCCATCCCGCGACGGGCGCCCCCAACCGCGCCTTCGTTTGTGCCGTAAACCGGGGTCCCGGCAGCACGAGCTTCGCGCGCAGCAATCCGACGGCGCTAGCCCACGTGCCGCGCCGCCCGCCGGTTTTTCTTCAAAGGCCACCATGGCGTTTTCATTCCCGACCTCCGCACGAACACTGGCACGACGACTCGCGCGGCGCGGCATCGCCGGCGTCGCGCTCGTGCTCCTCGCCGGCGCACCGATGGCCGCCTTCGCGCTGACCCAGACCGATGTCGCGCCGCTCGCCGGCGACGACTTCGACGCAAAATCCGCGGCCATCGACAAACTGATCGCCAATCACGACAAAGAATCGCTGGCGCTACTCAAGGCGCTCTCCGAAGACAGCGCGCTCGCCACCGACGCGGGCGCCGTGCTGCTTCAAGACGGCGATACGGCGAAAGACGCCGTCACCGGCAAGACCGTCGCCGCGGGCGATGCGCAGCCGGTCACGCTGAACAATCTGCTGCGCTCGAAAGTCGCCGGCGCGCTGTCGGGCCTGCAACTCGACTCGCCGGACAAGGCGACGCGCGATGCCGCCGTCACCTCGCTCCTGCAAAACCCCGATCCGTCGATCAAGCCGCTCGTCGATGCAGCTCGCGCGAAGGAAAGCGATCCCGCACTGAAGAAGCGCCTCGACACGCTATGGGCGATGACGGCCCTGCACGACGCCGATCCGGCCAGGCGCCTCGAAGCGGTGCAACTGGTCGCCGCGCGGCACGACCTCGACATGAACGAACTGCTGCGGCCGCTCGTCGCGAGGAAGCCCGACGGCACCTTCGTGGAAGCCGACGACCGCGTGCGCGCCGCCGCGCAAAGCGGCATCGACGAACTCGATGCAATCCAGCGCCGCAGCCAGATTGCCGGCACGCTGTTCGCGGGCCTCTCGCTCGGCAGCGTGCTGCTGCTTGCCGCGCTGGGCCTCGCCATCACGTACGGGCTGATCGGCGTGATCAACATGGCGCACGGCGAATTCCTGATGATCGGCGCCTACGCGACCTATGTCGTGCAGAACCTCTTTCAGCGCTTCGCGCCCGGCGCGTTCGACTGGTATCCGCTGCTCGCCATTCCGGCTTCGTTCGTCGCAGCGGGACTGGTGGGCATCGTGCTCGAAAGGCTGGTGCTCAAGCACCTGTACGGCCGGCCGCTCGAAACGCTGCTGACCACCTTCGGCATCAGCCTGATCCTGATTCAGGCGACGCGCATGCTGTTCGGCGCGCAGAACGTACAGGTGGTCAACCCAGCGTGGATGAGCGGCGGCGTCACCGTCTTGCCTAATCTGATCCTGCCGTACAACCGGCTCGCGATTCTCGCGTTCTCGCTGATCGTGGTCGGTATCGCATGGGCCGTGTTGACCAGGACGCGTCTCGGCCTCTTCGTGCGCGCCGTCACGCAGAACCGCCGCATGGCGGCCTGCGTCGGCGTGAAGACCGCGCGGGTCGATTCGTATGCGTTCGCGTTCGGCGCGGGCATCGCGGGTCTGGGCGGCTGCGCGCTCTCGCAGATCGGCAATGTCGGACCGGACCTCGGCCAGAGCTACATCATCGATTCGTTCATGGCGGTCGTGCTGGGCGGCGTCGGCCAACTGGCCGGCACGGTGATCGGCGGCTTCGGACTCGGGCTCATCAGCAAGGCAATCGAACCGTTCTGGGGCGCGGTGCTTGCGAAGATCGCGGTGCTCGTGCTGATCGTGTTGTTCATCCAGAAGCGTCCGCAGGGCATGTTCGCCCTCAAGGGCCGTAGCGCGGAGGCATGAGATGACATCGGCAACCTCATCGGCTCACGTCGGCGCAAGCAGCGGCGGCGCGCTGGCTGGCCGCGATCCGCAAGCGGGTTTCGCGCTCGGTCTGCCGCCGCGCCCCGCGCTGTTGTCGCGGCGCGCGTGGCTCGCGCTGATCGCGTTGATCATCGTCTTCGGCCTCGGCGTGCCGTTCGCCACGCTGGTGGTGCCGGAGACGAGCGCGCTGCATCTGTCCGCCTACGCGACGACGATCACCGGCAAGTTCATGTGCTACGCGATCGCGGCGCTCGCACTCGACCTCGTGTGGGGCTACTGCGGCATTCTGAGCCTCGGACACGCGCTGTTCTTCGCGCTCGGCGGCTACGCGATCGGCATGTACCTGATGCGCGCGATCGGCCACGAAGGCAAATACGGCAGCGACCTGCCCGACTTCATGGTGTTTCTCGACTGGCATCAACTGCCGTGGTACTGGCAAGGCACGCAGCATCTCGGTTATGCGCTGCTGCTGGTGGTGCTGGTGCCGGCGGTGGTCGCGTGGGTGTTCGGCTTCTTCACGTTCCGCTCGCGGGTGAAAGGCGTGTATCTGTCGATCATCACGCAGGCCATGACCTTCGCCGCGATGCTGCTGTTCTATCGCAACGAAACGGGCTTCGGCGGCAATAACGGCTTCACCGACTTCAAGCGCATAGGCGGTTTTCCGATCACGCATCCGGGCACGCGCACCGCCCTCTTGCTGATCACCTTCGCGGTGCTGATTCTCGCCTTCATCGGCGCGCGGGCCATCGTCACCTCGAAGCTCGGCCGCGTGGTGACCGCGGTGCGCGACGGCGAAACACGCCTGATGTTCCTCGGCTACAGCCCGCTTGCGTACAAGCTGTTCGTGTGGACCGTGTCCGCCGTGTTGTGCGGCATCGCCGGCGCGCTGTACGTGCCGCAGGTCGGCATCATCAATCCGGGCGAGATGTCGCCGGGCAATTCGATCGAAATGGCGATCTGGGTCGCCGTGGGCGGACGCGGCACCTTGATCGGTCCGATCATCGGCGCCTTCGCGGTGAATGGCGCAAAGAGCTTCTTCACGGCGAACTTCCCTGAATACTGGCTGTTCTTTCTCGGTCTGATTTTCGTACTGGTCCCGCTGTTTCTGCCGAACGGCATCATGGGGCTGATCGAACTCGTGACGCGCAAAAGGAACCGCTCATGAACGAAAACCCGATGATTCCTGATCTGGCCTTACCGGAAGAACCCGCTGAGACCTCCTTGAGCGGCGTCGCAAGTATGGGCCGCACGGTCGTGCCCGGCGAGATCGACGTGTCGCACGGCACGATCCTGTATCTCGAAGACGTGACCGTGAGCTTCGACGGTTTTCGTGCGTTGAATGCATTGACGCTGACCATCGATGCCGGTGAATTGCGTTGCATCATCGGTCCGAACGGCGCCGGCAAGACGACGATGATGGACGTCATCACTGGCAAGACGGAGCCGGATTCCGGCAAGGTGTTTCTCGGCCAGTCCATCGATCTCACGCGCATGAACGAGCCGTCGATTGCGCAAGCAGGCATAGGCCGCAAGTTTCAGAAGCCGACGGTGTTCGAGCAGCATCCGGTATGGGAAAACCTCGAACTCGCGATGAAGGCGGACAAGGGCTGGTGGTCATCGTTGCGCGCGCGGCTGGATCGCGAGGCGCAAGCGCGCATCGAAGAGACACTGGTGTTGATCGGTCTGGAGAGCGAGGCGCGGCGCCTCGCCGGCGAACTCTCGCACGGCCAGAAGCAACGGCTCGAAATCGGCATGTTGCTGATGCAGCAACCCGCGCTGCTGCTGCTCGACGAACCGGCCGCCGGCATGACCGACGACGAAACCATGCAGCTCGCCGAGTTGCTCAATCATCTGCGCGGCACCTGTTCGATGATGGTTGTCGAGCACGACATGGAGTTCGTGGCGGCGTTATCCGGCGAGAACGGCAAGGTCACGGTGATGGCCGAAGGACGCGTGCTCGCTCACGGCACGCTCGACGAAGTGAAGCGCGACGAGACGGTCATCGAGTCGTATCTGGGTCGGTGAAACGGGTCGGTGAATTAAAGGGTCGAACGGACATGCTAGAAGTAGAAAACCTGAACCAGTACTACGGCGGCAGCCACATTCTGCGGGATGTGAAGCTCACCGTGCCCGACGGCAAACTCACCGTGCTGCTCGGCCGCAACGGCGTGGGCAAAACCACGCTGCTGCGTTGCCTGATGGGCGTCGTCCAGACGAAGAGCGGCTCGATCGCCTGGCGCGGTGCACCGATCACCAAACTGCCGACCTATTCGCGCGTGGAGCAGGGCCTCGCTTATGTGCCGCAGGGACGCGATATTTTTCCGCGGTTGACCGTTGAGGAAAATTTGCTGGTGGGCGCCGCCAGCAAGAAGGCACCCAAGAAAATCCCGGATCGTATCTACGAACTGTTCCCTGTGCTGAAGGATATGCGCAGCCGCCGCGGCGGTGACCTCTCGGGCGGACAGCAGCAACAGCTCGCCATTGGCCGTGCGTTGATGAGCGATCCGCAATTGCTGATTCTCGATGAACCCACGGAAGGCATCCAGCCGTCGATCATTCAGGATATCGGCCGCACGCTGCGCCAACTGGTCGAGGAAATGGGTATGACGGTGCTGCTCGTCGAGCAGTATTACGATTTCGCCAAGGACATTGCCGATCGGTATTGGGTCATGAGCCGCGGCGAGATCATCGCGGGCGGAGAAGGCGCCAATATGGATGCGGATGGCGTGCGTGCGTTGATCGCCGTATGAGCGGCGACAGGCATCGCCCATGCTATTCTCGATGCATCCTGTGTCAGCGCGGTTGAGCGCTGTCTGACGTGCGCAGGCACGCTTTGCTTTTTTCTCCGTCTGGTCGCATTCCATTCGCATGTCGCTTCACGAAAATCACGCCACGCTCGCTACCGCTCAATCGGGTGCGCATTCTCAATGGCGCGCGCGTCTCGAACTTGGGTTCGTCAAAGATGGCGAGCGGACCACGCTCAAGCATCGGCTGCATGATGGGCCGTTGCGCGTTCAGAGGCCGCTTTATCCCGAAGGTGGCGGCATCTGCCATGCGGTGATCGTGCATCCGCCGGGTGGGATCGCGGGCGGCGACCAGCTTGCTATTGATATTGCCGTCGGTGATGACGCGCATGCTGTCATTACCACGCCTGGCGCGACCAAGTGGTACAAGTCAAATGGGCGGCCGGCGCAGCAGCATATTGCCGTGCGGGTCGGCGAGCGGGCGAGGCTCGATTGGTTGCCGCAGAACAATATCGTCTTCGATCATGCGAATGCGAAGCTGGATTTTTCGTTGACGCTTGCAGAAGGCGCGACGGCTTTAGGTTGGGATGCGACCCAACTCGGGCGGCAGGCCGCTGGTGAACGGTGGTCGAATGGCAGCTTGGGGGCGGTGTCGCGGATCGTGCGCGCGAACGGCGAGTTGTTGTGGCTTGAACGGGCTAGCCTCACAGCGGACGATTCGCTGCGCGAGGCGGCGCAAGGGCTGGCGGGATTCCCTGCTTATGGGTCGCTTTGGGCCGTTGGAGCGGCTTGTGATGATGCGCTTGCTGAAGCGTTGACTGCGCAGCTTCCGTTTGATGATTCGCTGCGGGCGGCGGCTTCTTGTGTGACCTCAGGGGTGTTGCTCGTGCGCGCTGTTTCGCGGTCGATGGAGACGCTGCAGCGTGCGTTGACGCAGTGCTGGCTTCAATTGAGGCCGGTTGTGCATGGGGTTGAGGGTGTGCCGCTGCGGATTTGGGCGACTTGAGGTTTTCTGTGTTCTTCGGGTGTTGGATTTTTGTCTCAATCCGACTCTTGCCGTTTCAACCCATCGGACGTTTGCACGGTCGGACGGGTTTCGATTTTCGGTCTGTTCGAAGCGATCCTGTCTGATGTACGTGCCGCTCTTTCTCGAGCAGCGCACAGCGAGTCAACGGATGACATCGTGCGTTAGATAGACCTGATCGGCCCCCAGGCGACCGGAAAGCATGCCTTGGCGTTCTGGATTGCCGGTCGCTTTGTGCACCTGAATTGATGACTTTTAAGCCCGCCACGTGCGGGCTTCTTTTTTGCCTGTTTGCACTACTTCATATCCATTCCACGATCGATAGGACGAGTCTGATTTGAGGTGAAGCGTTGTATCTGACTCAAGTGTGGTGAAAACTTCGACCCCGATCGTTTCATCTGGCGCTAGTTTACCGCTCACTAGAAATTAGCATACCGAACGGGCCAGATGAACAGGAACAACTACCGGCTAGTCTTCAGCCGGCTGAGAAATATGCTTGTCGCCGTCGAGGAAACTGCCACGGCTACAGGAAAACAAAACGGCCAGACCAAGGCATGCAACCGCGGTAATCCGGCAGGTCATTCAGTGCTGTTCACTTTGCGGCAGATCGCGTTCGCCGCACTCGCGCTACTCGGCGCGCTGCCGTCGTGGTCAGGCGCGCAGATCGTACCGGGCGGCGCGCATGCGCCCTCGGTGGTGCAAACGCAGAACGGGCTTGACCAGGTGAACATCAACAGGCCGTCCGGCGCCGGCGTGTCGATGAATACCTACGGTCAGTTCGACGTACCGCAGCGTGGCGCACTCCTGAACAATTCACCAACGATCGTGCAGACGCAGCAGGCGGGCATGATTAACGGTAATCCGAACTTCGGCCCCGGTCAGTCGGCGCGCGTCGTTGTCAACCAGGTCAACAGCAGTGCGGCGAGCCAGATCAACGGGCATCTCGAAGTCGCAGGCCAGCGTGCCGAAGTGGTCATCGCGAATGGTTCTGGCATTAGCGTGAACGGCGGCGGGTTTATCAATACGTCTAGAGCCATTCTGACCACTGGCACACCGAACTTCGCGCCGGACGGCTCGCTCGCGGGCTTCAACGTGACGGGCGGGAATATCACGATTGAGGGCGCGGGCCTGAACGTGACCAATGTCGACCAGGTCGATCTGCTTTCGCGCGCAGTGCAGGCCAACGCGGCGATCTACGCGAAGAACCTGAACGTCGTCACAGGCGCGAACAGCGTCGACCACAACACGCTTTCGGCAACTCCGATTGCAGGCGACGGCCCCGCGCCGGGTGTCTCCATCGACGTGAGCAATCTCGGTGGCATGTATGCGAATCGCATCGTCCTCGTGGGCACAGAGGCAGGTGTAGGCGTATCGCTCAAGGGAGTCGTGGCAGCGAATGCCGGCGACCTTGTGCTGACTACACAGGGCAAGCTGGAACTGGCGAGTCAGGCGAGCGCAAGCGGCAACATCGGCGCGAGTGCACACGACGGCATCGACAACAGCGGCACAACTTACGCACAGCAGAACGTCAGCCTGAACACAGCCGGCGCGCTGACCAACAGCGGCATGGTTGCCGCGCAGCAGACCACCACCGTCACCGCGGGCGCGGTGAATTCGACCGGGACGCTCGCATCTGGCGTATATGGTGACGGCTCGCTGGCGCAGTCCGGCGACCTGAACGTGAACGCTTCAGGCGCGGTCACGGCGACCGGCCGAAATGTGGCGGGCGGTAACGCCAACCTGCAAGGTACGTCCGTCAATCTCGCCGTTAGCAGCACGTCGGCAAATGGCAACCTCGTCTCGACCGCGACGGCAGGCGACCTGAACACGTCGGGCGCGACGGTGACGGCGGGCGGCGCGCTGACGGCCAACGCAGCGGGTACGCTGACCAACGACAACGGCGCGCTATCGTCGGGCGACGCGATGACGCTCAATGCGGGCGCGCTGTCGAACCGCAACGGACAGATCGTATCGGCCAGCACACTTGGCGAAAACGTCACGGGTGCAGTCTCGAATACAGGCGGCACGATGCAGGCGGCGGGCGCGTTCACGGCGAGCGCGGGGTCATTCGACAACACAGCGGGACATGTTGCGTCGTTGAACGGTGACGGGCTGACGCTCTCCGCGGCCAGCCTGCTGAACAATGGAACGGGCGGCTCGGTCGGGGGCAACGGCAATGTCACCGTGCAGGCCGGACAGATCGCAAACGCAGGTTCGATCGCGGCAGTCCAGAACCTGATTGCGGCGGCGGTGCAAACGCTGTTCAACAGCGGCACGCTGGCGGCAAACGGGAATGTCAATGCTTCGGCCGGCACGATACTGACGAACGCGGGTCAACTCGGCGCGGCTGGTGCGCTCACGCTCTCGGCGGCCACATTCGACAATAGCCACGGCACGGCCAGCGCCAACCAGTTCACGCTGCACGCGGCGAACCTCGTCAACCGCGCGGGCACCATCACGCAAGCCGGCACCGGCGCGACGACGCTCGACGTCACGGGCACGCTCGACAATTCGGCAGGCGGCACGCTGCAAACGAACAGCACGGACCTGACGATTGCGCCCGCCACGCTCGGCAACGACGGCGGCACGATCACGCACGCCGGCAATGGCAGGCTGACGATTAACCCGGGCAACGGCGCGGGAGCCGTGTCCAACGTCGGCGGCACGATTGCCAGCAACGGACAAGCCGCGATTCAGGCCGGCACGTTCGATAACACTGCGGGGTCGGCAAACGGGCAGAATGGCCTGGTCGCAAACGTCGGCGGCGCACTGAACAACACGAACGGCAAGCTGCTGTCGAATACGGACCTGAGCCTTGCCAGCGGCACACTGAACAACAACGTTGGCCAGATTGGCGCGGGCGCGAATGCAACGGTCCGGGCGGGATCGCTGACCAATAGCGGCGGCTCAATTGTCGCGCCAAACCTCACGGTGACGACCCGCAACACGCTCGACAATAGCGGCGGCGACATCGAGGCTAATCAGCTCGCGCTGAACGCGGCAGACCTGCTGAACCACGGCGGCACGATCACGCAGTATGGCGCGTTAGCAATGGGCTTCAACGTCGGTGGCACATTCGATAACTCGGCGCACGGCACGCTTGAATCGAACAGCACCGACCTGACGCTCGCGCCCGGCGCGCTCGACAACGACGGCGGAGCCATTATCCATGCTGGCAATGGCAGGCTGTCGATCGACGCGGGCTACAGCGCGGGCGCTGTTTCCAATGTTGGCGGCACAGTTGTTAGCAATGGCCAAGTCGCGATGCAGTCCGCAACGCTTAACAACGCATCGGGTGCGGTGATCGGCCAGAACGGTGTGACAGCGACGGTCGGCGGCGCGCTCAACAACACGAACGGCAAGCTGATTTCCAATACGGACCTGAGCGTTGCCAGCGGCACGCTGAACAACAACGGCGGCCAGATTGGTGCGGGCGCGAATACAACGGTCCGGGCGGGATCGCTGACCAATAGCGGCGGCTCGATTGTCGCGCCGAACCTAACGGTAACGACCGCTCGGACGCTCGACAACAGCGGCGGCGACATTGAGGCTAATCAGCTCGCGCTGAACGCGGCAGACCTGGTCAACCACGCGGGCTCGATCACGCAATACGGACTGTCGTCGATGGGCTTCAATGTCAGCGGCACGTTCGACAACTCGAACGGCGGCACATTCCAGACCAACAGCACGGACCTGACGCTTGCCCCTGGCGCGCTCATCAACGACGGCGGTTCGATCCTCGATGCCGGAACGGGCGAGCTGACGATTGCACCGGGCAATGGTACGGGCACCTTCTCGAACGTCGGCGGCAGGATCATCACCGCAGGCCAGCTTGCCGCGCAGGCCGGCGTTCTGAATAACGCGAACGGCGTGCTTGCCGCTCAGGGCAATATCACGGCGAACATTGCGGGCAACGTAAACAACACACAGGGCGCGGTGCGCTCGCTGTCGTCCCTCTCGCTCGCGAGCGGCGGCACGCTGACAAACACGAACGGACAGGTTCAGTCCGGCACGGGTGCGGCGGGCGACGCGAGCACACTCGGCATACAGGCTGCGTCCGTCGATAACACGAACGGGCTTGTCGGCAATCTTGGCACGGGCGACACGACCATCCACGGTGGCAGCCAGACCGTGAACACTGGCGGCGTGATGACGGGTAACGGCAATGTGGCCGTCGATACCTCGACACTCGTGAACACGCAGAACGGCCAGGTGAGCGGCGCGAACGTTACGGTGCAGGCCGATACGGTCGATAACAGCGCGGGCCAGATCGGCAACTTCGCCGGCTCGAACGGCAATGTCGCGATCACGACCGCCGGCGCCGTCACGAACACGAACGGCCAGATCGGCTCAACACACAACCTGTCAGTCAATGCTGCGGCACTCGTGGGCGGAGGCGCATACAGTGCGGCCGATGACGTCGCGATAGCCGTACAGGGCGATTTCGCGCCCACGCCCAATTTGCAATTCGCAGCGGGCCACGACCTGACCTTTACCCTGCCGGGAACGTTCAGCAACGGCGCGACGCTGGAAGCGGCGAACAACCTCGGCATTGACGCGGGCGATATCGCCAACAGCGGCGTGATGATGGCGGGTGGCACGCTCACGACGCACTCGAATACTCTCGAGAACACGGGCGCGATTGTTGGCGGCAGCGTCTCGCTCAACGCGAACAGCACGATATCCAATGTTGGGCCGACTGCGCTCATAGGTGCAACTGACAGCAACGGCGCACTCGAACTGCTCGCGCCCGATATCGAGAACCGCGACGATACGACGATGACCGACACGCAGGCGACGACTGCGATCTACGGTCTTGGCAAGGTCGTGCTGGCGGGCGGCAAGAACGCGGACGGCAGTTACACGAACGCTAACCTGATCCGCAACCAGTCGGGCCTGATCGAATCGGCGGGCGACATGGAACTGCACGCTGCTCAGGTGACGAATACCCGCACGGCGATGACGACGACGAGCCTGAACCAGCCGGTCGATCCGAACCTGCTGGCGCAACTCGGTGTCAGCCTGTCCGGCTGCACCGCGGTCAATATCGCCGCCTGCTCCGGTCAGTACGTGGGCTGGTTCACAGCGGACCCCAGCATGATCGGCGGCGTCAATATCGAGCCACCGCACGGCGGCCAGTGGAACAGCGGCTACCAGTACACGACTTATACGGGTGTGGCGCTGGCGAACCTCATCGCGTCAATCAGCCCGCAGGCGCAGATCGTGGCGGGTGGCAACCTGGACGCGTCGGCGGTTGGGCTTTTCCAGAACCACTGGAGCGCGGTCGCGGCAGCCGGAAACATCGCGGCGCCCATCTCGCTTGACCAGAACAGCTGGCAAGGCCAGAGCGCGCCTGAAGTGCAGGTCACGTATTCGGGCTACTACCACTACACGAACTACGACCACAGCATCGGGGACTGGACGCTGCCGTTCGGCAATGCGCCGTTTGTCGGCTCGAATCCCGGCGGCTACCAGGCCGCCCCCGCCGATATCCGCTATTTCTCACTCCCGAGCTACGAATCGAGCTTTGTCGCGGGCGGCACCCTGTCGGGCTCGGGTACGCTAGGTTGGATTTGGGGATCACACGATGCTTCCTCAACTAGCGCATTTATGAATGGAGACGGGAATCAAATTTACCTTTCTATCCCAGCGGGAAGAGTTAACGTCATGGGTGCAATAACCCACGCGTATGGCGGTTCGACGGCAGTCGAATTGGGTGTTACTTCACCAGGAGGTTTCACCGCAGGCGTCGTCCCTTGGAGCCATTCGGTTCCAGTCAATAACAAGAAATGATTCAGGAGGATGAAGATGCGAGGGCCAACGGATGAAGAATGGAAGCGTATGACGCCAGAACAAAAACGAACCTACAAGATATTTGTTGGGGTCGTCATTGCAATTCTGGCGTCACTCGCCATAAAAAAGATCTTTTTTTAGGACCAGCTGAAAGGGCAAACCTGGCCCTTGTTGGGTTTGCCGCGTGGCCTGCAATCCATCAGAAGCATTGTTTCGAGTCGTTGGATGACGCCCTCTTTATCCCGTCGTCCCGAGCGTTGTATCCGTATAAATTAAGAGTGGGTCTTCGGCAACAATGAAATTCAAGACGCTAGCAGGAACGTTGTTCGTACTTCTTTTGACCGCTTGTTCGTCTTTACCAGACACGCGGATGGAATGGATGAAGCCGAAATTTGTCGAGCGCGAGACAGTTATTGAAGGCTCCGCAGCCACCAATCTTTCTGTGCTCTATGGAACGTATAAAGTGCTGGGTTCCCAGGGGCACGATAGCGGTATTTCAAGTGTCAAACTTATAAAGAGTGAAAAAGGGAATCCGATAATCAGGTTCTACGATAAAAACGACCGAGAAATTGGGCTCGGATTTAGCCCCCCAGTCTGTGCCGCGAATACGCGGGCAAGTGACGCGCCTCCTTATGTTGTGTGTGGCAAGAACAGCATCGTCTTTCCGCAGCCGTGGTTCTTGCTGGCCGTCGAACCGACGGGACGGGTTATTAGACAGGGGAATGCAATATTCGGATACAAAGAGATGGTGATCGAAAAAGGCAACTACAGCATGTCTTTTTCGTGGGGCAAGGGCGACCACGGTGCTGACTATGCTCTAAAGCGGGTCGAGTAAAGCGCGGCATTGGATAGATAAATATGAAAATCAGAACGAGGCTGGCGGCCCTGCCGCTCACAGCCCTGGTATCACTCGCGTCGAACGCGCAGCACGCGCCGACGCCAGCCAACGAAGCGGCAGCTGCACGGGCCAACGCCGAACAGAACCAGCAGATCCAGCAGCAACGCGACGCACAGCAGCGCGACGCAACCGTGCAGGCGCCGGCCGTGCGCTCGGAAGTCCCACACGCGGAAGGTTGGCCCGACCTGCCGGCAGAGCAACCGTGCTTTCGCATCGACTCGTTCGCGCTCGACGTGCCACCCAACCTGCCGGACGCGGTCCGCAGTCAGGGCGCATCGGAACGACCGCTCGACCGCTTCGCATTCGCGCGCGAATGGCTCGACCACTACCGCAGGCAATGCGTCGGCAGGGCCGGACTCGATACGCTCACGAAAGGATTGCAGCAGGCAATCCTGAGTGAGGGCTATATCACCACGCGAGTGCTGCTACCCGAACAGGACCTGTCAACGGGCAGGCTTAAATTCGCACTCGTGCCGGGCGTCATTCGCAAACTACGCTACGTCGATCCGTCGACGCGCGGCACGTGGAAGTCCGCCTTTCCATCGCGCGACGGCGACATGCTGAACCTTCGCGATCTTGAGCAGGGGCTTGAGCAGATGAAACGCGTCAGTAGCCAGGACGTGGACATGAAGATCGAGCCCAGCGACATGCCTGGCGAAAGCGATGTCGTGCTGACCGTGAAGCGCTCGAAGCCGTGGAGTTTCGTGGCCTCGGTCGATAACTCGGGCTCGGATGCGACGGGCAAATGGCAGGGCAATATCAGCCTCGGCATCGACAATCCGCTCGGCCTGAACGACGTGTTCACGGCCGGTGCGAATCAGGATCTGTCGTTCGGCAACAAGTCCCTTGGCTCGCACGGCTTCAACGGTTCGTATTCAATCCCCTGGGGCTACTGGACGGCGACACTGTCGGGTAACACGAACACGTACTACCAGAACATCGCGGGTGTGAACCAGACGTTTGTCTCAAGCGGCAACTCGCAGACGGCGGCGCTGCGACTGGCACGCGTTATCACGCGCAGTCAGAGCGACGTTCTCGGCGGGTATGTCCAGCTATCGAAGCGCTTCGGCGACAGCTTCATCGACGATACGGACATCCCGCAGCAGCGGCGCGACAACACGTTTCTGGAATTGGGCGTGACCGACCGGCATTACTTCGGAGCGTCGCAGTTCGACGGCACGCTCGCCTACCGTCAGGGTGTTGGAGGATTCGGCGCGACCGCGGACCCACACCCGGACGGCCCGACGTATCGCTATCACATGGCCGTGCTTGACGCAAACCTGTCGGTGCCGTTCGCCGTTGCGACGCAGAATTTCCGTTACGTGACGACCGTTCACGGGCAATTCACCAACGACACACTGTTCTACCTTGATGACCTCACCATTGGCAGCCGGTACACGGTGCGCGGTTTCGACGGCGAAACGATGCTCGCGGCAGAGAAAGGTTTCTACTGGCGTAACGAACTGCAATGGCCGGTGTTCCAGACGGGACAGACGTTATATGCAGGGATCGACTACGGGCGCGTGTTCGGACCGAATACGGCGTCCCTAGCCGGAACACAACTGGCGGGCGCGGTGATCGGCATCCGCGGTGGTCTGCCTTCACGCTTTGCCGGCATCTCCTATGACCTGTTCGTCGGAACGCCGGTCTACAAACCGGCGGGATTCCCGACCGAGCGATTCACGGTCGGGTTTCAGATGACCGCGCAGTTCTAGACGAAAGCATCGGACAGCTCGTGACTTTGTGCCAATGTGTCAAAAATTGTCTCGGGGGTAATATAAGGGGTAAAAAATTCCATCAATCGCTGGAAGCCCAGCCACACAAGGTTGTACGGCAATATTTGCATTGCCGCCGCAAAGAAACTAAGCAAAGAAAGCTTCACACCGCTAGCCCATAAGCGGGTCCCTCGCGCAGTCGCAGTAGTGGCGCATCTGGAATCCGTGCGTGCGCACATTCCACGTGAGTGACAAAGCAGTCATTCTTCCGGCGGCGCTTCGCGCGCCGCCGCGATCTTCATTGATTGCCGGGCTTGCAACGTGGGCCGCCTTTCACCGTTGCAAGCCCGCAGGCGCACCAAACTAGCGCGCGCCACCGCTTCAATTAGGTGCATCCCTCATACTCCCACCCCGCCAGCCCATGCTGCACCGCCATGGCACATAGCTTGCATCGTCATTCCCCACGATGCTGCCGCGTCCTGACGGCAGCCGACCAGTTCGTCGCCACCACCGCTCACAGAACATGACACGATCGACTCTTCGCCCCGCGCGTCGCGCCTGGCTCGCCGCACTGTTGCTCTCGCCCGTCCTTGCCGTCAATGCGCCCGCCGCTCAAGCGGACACGCTCGATAACATCGCCAAGGCAGGCGTGCTGAAGGTCGCCGTGCCGGAAGACTATCCGCCGTTTGGTTCGGTCGGCGCGGATATGAAGCCGCAGGGCTACGACATCGATACCGCCGCCCTGCTCGCGAAGTCGATGAACGTCAAGCTCGAACTCGTGCCGGTCAATAGCGCGAACCGCATTCCGTATCTGCAAACGGGCAAGGTCGATCTGGTGATCTCGTCGCTCGGCAAGACGCCGGATCGCGAGAAGGTGATCGATTTTTCGACCGCCTACGCGCCGTACTTCCAGGGCGTGTTCGGTCCCGCCGACATCAAGGTCGGCGGCCCCGCCGATCTCACCGGCAAGACGGTCGGTGCAACCCGCGGCGCGCTGGAGGAAATCGGTCTCACGCAAATGGCGCCGAATGCGACCATCAAGCGCTTCGAGGACAACAACGCAACCATCGCCGCGTTCCTGTCGGGCCAGGTGCAGTTGATCGCCGCGGGCAACATCGTCGCGGCTACGATCCTCTCGAAGAACCCGCCGCGTCGCCCGGAACCGAAGTTCGTGATCAAGAATTCGCCGTGCTTCGTCGGCATGAACAAGAACGAGCCACGCCTGCAGCAGAAAGTGAACGCGGCCATCGCGCAAGCGAAGCAGGACGGCACGCTCAACACGATGTCGAAGAAATGGTTCAGCGCGCCGCTGCCGGCCGATCTGTAAGCGAACCGTTAGCCGAACTTGATACCGTGGCTGGCTTATCCGGCGCTGCACTCGTCATGAACTCATCCCGTGCAACGCACGTGATCGCAGCCATGACGCGCGGCGCCTGTCATTGTCGCAGCCGGTCCCGCAAGGGATCGTCACAACGACCGTTGCAACCCTACGCACTCAATCGATGAAGCTGACACCTCGCGAGAAGGACAAGCTGCTGATCTTCACCGCCGCGCTGCTTGCCGAACGGCGCCGCGCACGCGGCCTCAAACTGAATTACCCGGAAGCGATCGCCTTCATCACCGCCGCGCTGATGGAAGCGGCCCGCGACGGCAAGACCGTCGCCGAGGTGATGCACTACGGCACTACCCTGCTCACCCGCGACGACGTCATGGAAGGCGTGCCGGAAATGATTCCCGACATTCAGGTCGAAGCCACGTTCCCCGACGGCACCAAGCTCGTCACCGTTCACCACCCGATCCCCTGATCACCGAAATCACCGAAATCACCACAGAAACCACATAAGGGCAGCCCCAGATGATTCCCGGCGAACTCCTCATCGACGACGGCGAACACGAACTCAACGCGGGCCGCGCCACCGTCACGGTGGTCGTGTCGAATACCGGCGACCGTCCGGTGCAGATCGGCTCGCATTACCACTTCTATGAAGTGAACGAGGCGCTCGCGTTCGATCGAGAAGCCGCGCGCGGTTTCCGGCTGAACATCGCGGCAGGCACCGCGGTGCGCTTCGAGCCCGGCCAGGAACGCACCGTCGAGCTGGTCGAACTGGCGGGCGAGCGCGTCGTCTACGGCTTCAACGGCAAGGTGATGGGCAAGCTGTGAGGCGCCACGCGCGCTCATTCGCTTCGACCGCCCTGCTCATTTCCGGACCCACACCATGACCTTACGCATTGGCCGCCGCGCATACGCGGAAATGTTCGGCCCCACCACTGGCGACCGCGTGCGCCTCGCCGACACCGAGTTGCTGATCGAAGTCGAGCGCGACTTCACCACCTACGGCGAAGAAGTGAAGTTCGGCGGCGGCAAAGTGATTCGCGACGGCATGGGCCAGTCGCAACGCGTGCATGCCGACGTGGTCGATACCGTCGTGACGAATGCCGTGATTCTCGATCACTGGGGCATCGTCAAGGCCGACATCGGCATCAAGGACGGCCGCATCGCCGCGATCGGCAAGGCGGGCAACCCCGACATCCAGCCGAACGTGACGATCGCGATCGGCGCCTCCACCGAAGTGATCGCTGGCGAAGGCCTGATCGTGACGGCGGGCGGCATCGACACGCACATTCACTTCATCAGCCCGCAGCAGATCGAAGAAGCGCTCGCGAGCGGCGTGACCACGATGCTCGGCGGCGGCACCGGCCCGGCGACGGGCACAAACGCGACCACGTGCACGCCGGGTCCGTGGCACCTCGAACGCATGCTGCAGGCGGCCGATGGTTATCCCATGAACCTCGGCTTTCTCGGCAAGGGCAATGTGAGTCTGCCGCAGCCGGCGCTGGAGCAGATCGCCGCGGGTGCGATCGGCCTGAAGCTGCACGAAGACTGGGGCACGACGCCGGCCGCGATCGACAACTGTCTCTCGGTTGCCGACGACACCGACACGCAGGTCGCGATCCACACGGACACGCTGAACGAAGCGGGTTTCGTCGAAGCGACGGTGGCCGCGTTCAAGGGCCGCACGATTCACACGTATCACACCGAAGGCGCGGGCGGCGGCCACGCGCCGGACATCATCAAGGTATGCGGCGAAGCGAACGTGCTGCCCTCCTCGACCAATCCGACGCGCCCGTACACCGTCAACACCCTCGAAGAGCATCTCGACATGCTGATGGTGTGCCACCACCTGGACCCGTCGATTGCGGAAGACATTGCGTTCGCTGAATCGCGCATTCGCCGCGAGACCATTGCCGCCGAAGACATTCTGCACGACCTCGGCGCGCTGTCGATGCTGTCGTCGGATTCGCAGGCCATGGGCCGGGTCGGCGAAGTGATCATCCGCACGTGGCAGACGGCGCACAAGATGAAGGTGCAACGCGGCGCGCTGCCTGAAGACAACGCGCGCCACGACAACTTCCGGGCGAAGCGCTATGTCGCCAAGTACACGATCAACCCGGCGGTCACGCACGGCATCGCGCATGAAGTCGGCTCGATCGAGCCGGGCAAGTGGGCCGACCTGGTGTTCTGGGAGCCGGCGTTCTTCGGCATCAAGCCTTCGCTGATCCTCAAGGGCGGCATGATCGCCATGGCGCAGATGGGCGACCCCAACGCGTCGATTCCGACGCCGCAGCCGGTGCACTATCGCGAGATGTTCGCGACGCGCGGCGGCGCCCTGGGACGCACGTCGCTGACTTTCGTCTCGCAGATGGCCGCCGAAGCGGGCGTCGCCGAACGCTACGGCCTGAACAAGCGTATCGTTGCGGTCAGGAACTGCCGCAACATCTCGAAGGCAGACATGATCCACAACGCGTGGCGTCCGGCGATCAGCGTCGATCCGGAAACCTATCAGGTGATTGCCGACGGTCAGTTGCTGACCTGCGAACCGGCCACCGTGCTGCCGATGGCGCAACGCTACTTCCTGTTCTAAACCATGCGCACCATCGACAAACTCATCGCGCCGCATCTGAAGCTCGCGCCCGTGCTGGTCAAGCGCGCGCCGACGCTGACACTGGCGTTCGACGACCGGCGCAAGAGCCGGCTCGCGGCCAGGCTCGATAGCGGCGAAGAAGTCGCGCTGCTGCTGCCGCGCGGCACCGTGCTGCGCGACGGCGATGTATTGGTCGCCGATGACGGTGGCCTCGTACGCGTCGTCGCCGCGCCGGAAACGGTGCTCTACGTGCGCGCGAAAGATGCGTTGACGCTGACGCGTGCCGCCTATCACCTTGGCAACCGCCACACACCGGTGGAAGTCGGCGCGGATTATCTGAAGCTCGAATACGATCCGGTGCTGGCTGACATGCTCAAGCGCATCGGCGCAACGGTCGATCAGGTCTCGATGCCGTTTCAGCCGGAGTCCGGTGCGTATGGCGGCGGCCATAAGCATGGTCACGACGAAACGTTTGCCGAAGACTATGCGCTCGCGCAGCAGGTGTTCGGTGAGCATCATGGGCATGAGCAAGGTCACGACCATGAGCATGGGCATAGCCACGCGGTGCAAGGGCATTCGCATTCGCACGGGCATGACCACGGTCATGAGCATGCGCACGATCATGACCACGATCACGGCGATCACGTCCACGACGAATCGTGCGGCCACGGGCATCACCATCATCATGCGCATCGCTGAACTGACGGCGCTGCTGCATCTTGCGTCGCCGGCGCTGCCGATCGGCGCCTTCAGCTACTCGCAGGGTCTCGAAGCGGCCATCGAAGCGCATTTGATCACCGATGCCGATTCCGCCCGCGACTGGATCGCCAGCGGCTTGACCGACGTGCTCGCGCATGGCGAACTGCCGTTCCTCGCGCATCAGATGGAACGCTGGCGCGCGCATGACGCCGCGGCCCTCGCACACGCCAACAGCGAATTCCTGGCGAGCCGTGAATCCGCGGAATTGCGCCGCGAAACGGAGCAGATGGGCTGGTCGTTGCGGCAGTTATGCGTGTCGCTGGAATGGGGCGATGCTGAGCGGCGCGCGACGCTCGCCGCCATGACGCCGCTCGCTCAACCCACGGCGTTCGCCTTCGCCGCGTACGCGCACGACGCCGCCGTCGACGCCGCCCTCGCCGCCTACGCCTTCAGCTGGGTGGAAAACCAGGCGGCCGCCGCGTTGAAGGCCGTGCCGTTGGGACAACTCGCCGGGCAACGCATCATCGTCGCCTTGCGCGAGCCGATCGATGCCGCCGTCACGCGCGCCATGGCCACGTCGCCGGAAAACATCAACACCTTAGCGCCGCAACTCGGCATTCTCTCGGCGCGTCACGAGTCGCAGTATTCGCGGCTCTTTCGCTCATAACACGAACCATCATGAACGCACCTCAGCATCCCGCCCACTCGTCTGTCCGCACGAAAAAACTGCCGCCGCTGCGCGTCGGCGTCGGCGGCCCGGTCGGCTCGGGCAAGACCACGCTGCTCGAAATGCTCTGCAAGGCGATGCGCGAACAGTACGACCTCGTCGCCATCACCAACGACATCTATACGAAAGAAGACCAGCGCCTGTTGACGGTGGCGGGCGCGTTGCCGGCCGAACGGATCATGGGCGTCGAAACCGGCGGCTGTCCGCATACGGCGATTCGCGAGGACGCTTCCATCAATCTCGAAGCCGTCGACCGCATGCTGACGCGTTTTCCTGACGCGGATATCGTGTTCATCGAATCGGGCGGCGACAACCTCGCGGCGACGTTCAGCCCGGAACTGTCCGACCTGACGATCTACGTGATCGACGTGGCGGGCGGCGAGAAGATTCCGCGCAAAGGCGGCCCGGGCATTACGAAGTCCGATCTGCTGGTGATCAACAAGACGGACCTCGCACCGATGGTCGGCGCGAATCTCGAGGTGATGGCGTCGGATGCGAAGAAGATGCGCGGCGAGCGGCCCTTCGTGATGTGCAATCTGAAGGCGCTCGACGGCCTGGATGTAGTGGTGAAGTTTATCGAGGCGAAGGGGTTGCTGAAGGTGTGAGCCGCGGGCGCGCGTGCCGCATTTGCGCCCACTCCCTCACTCCGATTCCGGCAACAACGCCATCAACACATCCACGGTCCGCACCGTCGCGCCGCGATGACGCGCGGCGAACGCCGAGGCCGCGCCGCTCATGGCCAGTCTTCTGGCCTTGTCGCCGAACAACTCGCGCAATGCCCGCGCCAGATCGGCCGGATCCTTCACTTGCACGGCGGCGCCCGCCGCCACGGCATCCGCGGTGGCCTGTGTGAAGTTGAAAACGTGTGGTCCGATCAACACCGGCACACCGACCGCACACGCCTCGATCAGATTCTGCCCACCCAAGGGCAACAAACTGCCGCCGATGAACGCCAGATCCGAAGCAGCATAGTACGCGCCCAGTTCGCCCATCGAATCGCCCAGCAGCACGTTCACGCGCGCAGGCAAAGGCGGCACACCACCGCTCGCGGTCGCCGCCGCCGACGCCACCTTGGCATCCGGTGCCCACGTCGAACGCCGCTCGAGTCGTAACCCGGCCTTCTCGACCAGCCCCGCCACTTCGTTGAAACGTTGCGGATGACGCGGCACCAGAATCAGCAGCGCGTTGTCGATACCGAGCGCCGCGAACGCCTGCAGCACGAGTTCCTCTTCGCCCTCGCGCGTACTCGCCGCGACCCACACCGGACGCGCGCCGATTGCCGCGCGCCACGCATGCCCGCGCGCCGCCAGTTCCGGCGGCGTGCTCATGTCGAACTTCAGATTGCCGAGCACCGCCGTGTTGCGCGCGCCGAGCGCGGTCAGCCGCTCGGCATCCGACGGACTCTGCGCCAGCACACGCGCAAAGCCGCCAAACACATCCTTGGTGGCATTGCCGAACTTGGCCGCGCGTTTATACGAGCGCGCCGACATCCGCGCATTGGTCAGCACCAGCGGCACGTCCGCGCGACGGCATTCGTCGATCAGCGTCGGCCACACTTCGGTTTCCATCACCAGACCGAGCGACGGCCGCCATGCCCGCAAAAACCGCCGCACGGCGTGCGGCGTGTCGTACGGCAGATAGCTGCGCAAGACACGGCCGCCGAAAATCTCCTCGCCGGTGGCGCGCCCGCTCGGCGTCATGTGCGTCAACAGAATCCGTGCGTCGGGACGCGCCTTCATCAGCGCGTCGATCAGCGGTTGCGCGGCGCGCGTCTCGCCCACCGACACCGCATGCACCCAGATCAACGGTGCATCGTCCTCGGGCAGCCGGCCGCGCGAGTAACCGAACCGCTCGCCGATATGCTCGCGATAGCCGCGTTCCTTGCGCGAGCGGATCAACAGGCGCAACACCGCCAACGGCGCGATGATCCACCAGAGCGCGTGATAGATCGCCCTCAGCATCGGCACTCCGCCGGCCTGACGGGACAAGCCAACGCGTCGTGCGAAACCAGCAAATAGAGCGCGGCGCTCAAACCAGCGCCCTGCCCTTCAGGCGCTCAAGAATTCCAAGCGGCGCGCAGTCGGGCTGTGCCATCGACTTGACCGGCAGGAAAAAAGTCTGCTCCAGCATGAACTGGCCGGACATCACCGCATGCGAGGTCTGATCCGAGAAACACACCCAGACGCTGCCGGGCGGAAACGGCATGGTCTCCTGCGGGCTCGACTTCTGATAATCGAGGTCGGCCTTCATGCCGTCGTGCAAATGCAGCATCAGATGGTCGTACTCGCTGCGCGGCGTTTTGGTCACGTGCAGCAGGTTCAGCAGCCGCGCCGAGCCCGGCATCTGCGGCTTGATATGCGGCAGGAAGCGTTTGGCCATGTCCTCGAACGGTTCGCCGACACGCCACACGCGCGGCGCGCCATGCGGATTGACGTTGGTAAACACACGCAGAATGCGCTCGCCGTAGTTCGGCCGCGAAGGAAAGGCGTCCACATGCAGACGGCTATCGTCTTTACGCCATGACGTCTCGCGCGTTTCCACCTGATGCAGCCGCAGGCTGGTCGGCGCCACGCGCAGTCTGCCGTTGTATTCGGGAAAGAGTCCGTCGACGAGCGTGCGCGCATTGGTCTGATAACGCGCGATCAACGCGCGCACGGCGGATTGCGTGACGGCGTCGCCAGCCACGCCATGCAACGCCCCGCCATTGGGTTCGAGGCTGATGTTCTTGCGGTTCGGGTCGGCGAGCGCGGGGTCGAGCAGCGCCTGTTCGCCGCCTTCGATCGCGAAGCGCAGATTGGGAAAATACAGCACTTTGCCGCGTTCGACGCCGGCGAGCAGCGTCTCACGCGGCACGGACAGATTGCGCCCGTGCCAGTCGGCGTTCGCTACTTCGATGATCTGGGTTTCGTTCATGGTCGCCCTTGAAAACGGTTGGAGCGCAAGGCGAAGCGCCCCGGACGGGTCATAGCAGGCCGAAGTCCGCGAGTGCCGACTTCACCTGTTGCAGCGTGGGTGGCTGTCCGGCCGTGCCGAGATTGACGACGTTCGGCGACCAGTAGCCGCCAGTGCGCCACGCAGTGGCAAAATTGTACAACTCGACCGTCGGTCGCTTCAGCGCCGCCGCGATGTGAACCAGACCTGTGTCAACTCCGACAGTCGCGGCCGCGCCTTCGATCAGTCCGACCACCGCCGGCAACGAGAGCTTCGGCGGTACGATGGCCGCGGCGCCGAATTCCCTGGCAAGACGCTCGCTGGTGGCGCGCTCGTCCTCGCTGCCCCACGGCAGCACGATCGACGCGCCGCGCCGCACCAGCGACTGCCCCAGTTCGATCCACGCGGTGTCAGGCCACTGCTTGTCGGCGCGCGACGTGGCGTGCACGAACACGACATACGGCACCGGCAGATTCAGATTCGCCTCCGACAACGCCAGCGCGGCGCGTCCGGTGTCGATGCCGAAGTCGATGTCGTCGGTGGGTTGCGGCGCCGGGTCGTCCAGCGCCGCGGCCACCAGTTGGCGCGTGCGCTCGACCACATGGGTGCGCGGCTCGATCGGCACGCGCTTGCCGTAGAAGAAACGCACCGGCCATTCGAAGCCCGCGCCGTCGGTGCGATTCGCAAGGCCGACCACCGGCCCGCGCGCCATGCTCGCGACCCACGCGGTCTTGATGAGCCCCTGGCAGTCGATCACGAGGTCGTAGTGTTCGGCGGCGAGCGCGCGCCGAAAGGCGCCGATCTCGCGCCAGTTGTCGACCGAGAGAATACGCTTGCGCCAGCGCCGCAGAGACACGGGAATCGCCCGCCGCACGCCGCTCACGAGTTGCACCAGCCCCACGAAGCTTTCTTCGACGAGCCAGTCGATCTGGGCATCGGGATGGCGGCGTCGGATGTCGGCGATCACCGGCATGTTGTGAACGACGTCGCCTAATGACGACACCCTCACGATCAATATCTTTTGCACGCTCAAGAGTGGGAAAACCGGTTATCCGGCCCGAAGATGCGTTGAGAGAGCCCCCGAACCTGTCGCTTCAAGCCAGGCCCCCGACGGGGATGAGACAACCCGGGGCGGCCCGGCGTTTTCTCATAAGGACGGCAATTCTAGCGCGTTGCATGTAAATGGCATGAAAAAAACGCGGCGCGGTAAGAGAAACCCGCGCCGCGTTCGACGACGACGCCGGTTCCCTTCGAACCGCGCCGCCGTTTTCAGCCTTCAGAACGGCAGCTTCGCGTCCGGCTTCTCCGCCATGATCACGCGGCGGAAGTCTTCCTGGATGCGCTTGAGCGCCGCGTCGCTATCGGCTTCGAAACGCATCACGACCACCGGCGTGGTGTTCGACGAACGCGCAAGACCGAAGCCGTCCGGATACTCGACGCGTACACCGTCGATCTTCACGACGTCGTCCGCGCCGGTGAACTTCGCGTTTTGCTGCAGGCGTGCGATCAGTTCAAAGTTTTCGCCTTCTTCGAGCTTCAGTTGCAATTCCGGCGTGGAGTTCGAGTTCGGCAACGAGTTCAGGAGCTTGCTCGGGTCTTCCACACGCGTGAGGATTTCGAGCAGGCGCGCGCCGGTGTACAGGCCGTCGTCGAAACCGTACCAGCGATCCTTGAAGAACACGTGGCCGCTCATTTCACCGGCCAGCGGCGCGCCGGTTTCGCGCAGCTTCGCCTTGACGAGCGAGTGGCCGGTCTTCCACATGAGCGGCTCGCCGCCCTTGTCCTTCACCCACTTGGCAAGGTTGCGCGTGCATTTCACGTCGTAAATGATCTGCGCGCCCTTGTTGCGCGACAGCACTTCTTCAGCGAACAGCATGAGCTGACGGTCCGGATAGATGATCTGGCCGTCTTTGGTCACCACGCCGAGGCGGTCGCCGTCGCCGTCGAAGGCGAAGCCGATTTCCGCGTCTGTTTCCTTCAGCGCGCGAATCACGTCCTGCAGGTTTTCCGGGTGAGCCGGGTCCGGGTGATGGTTCGGGAAGTTGCCGTCGATCTCGGTGAACAGTTCGACCAGCTCGCAGCCGAGCTTCCTGAACAACTTGGGCGCAAGTCCGCCGGCCACGCCGTTGCCGGTGTCGACCACGATCTTGATGGGACGCGCGAGCTTGATGTCGCCGGCGATGCGCTCGAGATAGGCGTCGGCGATGTCGTACTCGGTGTACGTGCCGCTGCCTTCGGAGAAGTTTTCGTCGCCGATGCGCTGATGCAGCGCGAGAATCTGGTCGCCGTAAATGGCCGCGCCGCGCAGGACCATCTTGAAGCCGTTGTAGTCCGGCGGATTATGACTACCGGTCACGACGATGCACGAATCGACGCGGCGCTCGCCACCGTCGAGCTGCAACGGCACGCTGGCCGCGAAATAGCCGACCGGTGTGGGCACCATGCCCACGTTGACCACGTCGACGCCGGCCGCACGCAGGCCGTCCGACAATGCCTGGATCAGCTCGGGACCCGAGAGGCGCCCGTCACGCGCGACCACCACGGAGTCGCCGCCTTGCGCCCGCACTTCGCTGCCGAACGCGCGGCCAATCGAACGCGCTGCGTCGGCGTCGAGCGTCTTGCCGATTACACCGCGAATGTCATATGCCTTGAAGATAGTTTTGGAGATCATGTTGGCTCACTTGCGTGCAATGGAAAATTTTGACCGACGCACCGCCGATGAATCGGTAAAACACAGCGATGCGCCCTTGCCGGAAGCGATCCGGTTCCAACTTATAATTGCGCTTTTCGGACCAGCCTTATAGCACCATTCTAATGCTTAGACGCCCTCCAAATGTAAAGTTGCCGCGACAGTCGGCTGGGTGGGCAATCGCGCGCACTGCGCCGCTCGGCTCATGTGTGCCGCTCGCGCTCACGACGCCACAGGCACGCTCAGCGCAAGCGCACTGGCGAGCGGCCAGCGGATGCTGACGCTCAAACGCTTCGCCAATCCGGACGTCACGCGCGCCTTCACGAATATCGTCTGGCTCGGGCTGGAACGGCTCACGCAGATCGGCGTGGCAATCGTGATCAGCGGCATGCTGGCGCGCTACTTCGGGCCGGACACGTTCGGCAAATGGCAGTACGCGAACACGCTGCTGCTGGTGCTGTCGCCCATTACGTGGGTGTGCGGCGCGGAAATCCTGGTACCCACCATCGTCAACCGGCCGCCGGCGCAGCTCGGCACCGTGCTCGGCAGCGCCTTCGCGTTGCGCATTTCCGTGTCGGCGGCGGCCTTGCTGCTCACATGGCTCGGCATTGCCCTGCACTTCTTCGAGCCGCTGGTCGGCGCCATGCTCGCCGGCCTCGCCGTGACCATGCTGTTTCGCGAACCGTTCGTCGGCGTGATCAACGCGTGGCTGCAAAGCATGACCTACAGCAAGCCACAGTTGCTCACCAGCATGAGCACCGCGGTGCTGAAAGCCGCTCTGGTCTATCTGCTGATGCGCGCGGCGGCCGCGCCCGCCCGCTTCGGCTGGCTGTGGGCGCTCGAATCGGCGGCCATCGGCGCTGTTTTGCTGATCTATTACATGCGCCGGCATGGCAGCAAGCTCGGCTGGCATCTCGACCGTTCGCTCTTCAGGCACTTCGCGAGCGCGGGCACAGTGTTCTGGCTCGGCCTGATCTGTATGTACCTGTTCCTGAAACTGGACCGGCTGATGCTCGAACGGACGATTTCGTTCGCCGACCTCGGGCGCTATTCCGCCGCCCAGCAACTGAACGAGAACTGGATCACGCTCGCGCTGATGCTCGCGCAAACCATCGCGCCCGCCTTCGTCTACCGCGTGCAGGACGCCACCCAGTTGCGCCGCAATATGTGGCGGCTCACCGCCATGACCGCCGCGCTGATGGTGGCGGGCGCGATCGTGCTGGATCTGCTGGCCGGGTTGATCATCCGCCGCGTGTTCGGGCCGCAGTTCGAAGGCGCGATCGAGATCTTCCGTTGGGCCGTGTGGCTGTCCGTACCCGCGGGCATCGAAGCGATCGGCAATCTGATCGTGCTCAAATATCAGGCCAAGTTCGTGTTGCTCGCGAAGTGGCTGCTGGCGCTCGCCGTCGCGTTCGCGGTCAATCTGCTGGCCATTGCGCGGCTTGGCGCAAACGGCGCGCTGGTGGGCCTCGCGGCCGGCTATCTGGCGGCCGCGTCGGTCAATCTTTACTACATTCGTTTCAAATTGCGCCCATGACGAACTCACCCGCCACCGCGCAAATCACCCTCGACGACGTCGCGGTACTGCTTCCCGCCTACAACGGCCAGGCCGATGTCGACCTCACGCTCGCGTCGTTCAGCGAAAGCGCGCCGGTGCACGTCCTGATCGTCGACGACGGCAGCATGCCGCCGATCGTCGCGCCGGCTATCGCCAATATGAAGATCGAAGTGCTGCGCATGGCGCGCAACGGCGGGATCGAACGCGCGTTGCAAACCGGCATTGATGCTCTTGCGCAGCGCGGCTTTCGCTACGCGGCGCGCATCGACGCGGGCGACCGCAGCGTGCCGCAGCGGCTCGCCAGGCAACGCGTGTTCATGGAATTGCATCCACGCGTGGCCGGCCTCGGCATGTGGACGCAAGTCGTCACCCGCGAAGGCAAGCCGCTCTTCATGCTGACGCCGCCCGCCGCACCGGACGCGATCCGCCGCTTGCGGTTTTTCCGCTCATGCCTCGCGCATCCTTCGATGATGCTGCGCATCGACGCCGTGCGCGCGGTCGGCAATTACCGCGCCGAGTATCGCTCCGCCGAAGATCTCGATCTCTTCGTGCGTCTGATGGAGCGCTACGACTGCGCAAACCTGCCGGAGCTCGGGCTCTACTACGAACTGAACGAAGGCGGCATCAGCGCGACCAAACGGCGCCGCCAGGTGAGTTCGACGCTGCGGCTGCAACTGCGCTACTTCAACGTCGCCAATGTGTACGACTGGCTCGGCCTCGGCAAAAATCTGTTGCATCTCGTGACGCCTTACCGCGCGCTGCAACGGATCAAGCGCAGCCTGCTCACGCCGCGCGCGAGCCACTAAATCACTCACCACCCCATTCACCGCCGAGTTCGTTCCCGCATGAAGCCTGCCTTGAAGTCGACGCCCGCGTTGCGCATTACACTCGTCTGTAACACCGCCTGGGCAATCTATACCTATCGGCAAGGGCTGATCCGTACGCTGGTCGGACGCGGCGTCGACGTGACGGTGCTCGCGCCACGCGACCGCACGTTCGAACTGCTCACCGCCATGGGCTGCCGCTGCATCGAATTGCCGGTCGCCTCCAAAGGCACCAGTCCGCGCGACGACCTCCGCACGCTGTACGCGCTCTACCGGCAATACCGGACGATCCGCCCGCACGTGGTGTTCCATTACACGATCAAGCCGAATATCTACGGCTCGATCGCCGCGAAGCTGGCGGGCGTGCAGTCGGTTGCGGTCACAACCGGATTGGGCTACGTGTTCATCCAGCAGAGCCGCGCCGCTCAGGTAGCGAAAAAACTGTATCGTTTTGCGTTTCGTTTCCCGCGCGAAATATGGTTTTTGAATCGCGACGATCAGGCCGCGTTTGTTGAACAGAATTTGTTGGTGCATCCTGAGCGCGCGAGGTTGTTGCATGGCGAAGGCGTCGACCTCGCGCAGTTTGCCTTCACGCCGCTGGCTGAACGGGCGGAATTCCGCTTCGTGCTGATCGGGCGGCTCTTGTGGGACAAGGGCGTAGGCGAATATGTCGAAGCCGCGCGGCGCTTGCGTGAACGTTACCCGCACGCGCGGTTCCAGTTGCTCGGTCCGGTGGGCGTCGACAATCCCAGCGCGATTACGCGCGAAGAAGTGGCGGCGTGGGAACAGGAAGGCATCATCGAGTATCTTGGTGAGGCGCATGACGTGCGGCCTTTCATCGCCGAGGCGGATTGCGTTGTCCTGCCGTCGTATCGCGAAGGCGTGCCGCGCACGCTGATGGAAGCCTCCGCAATGGGCCGGCCGATCGTCACGACCGACGTGCCGGGCTGCCGCGAGGTGGTGGCGGACGGCGTCAACGGATTGCTGTGCGAAGTGCGCAGTGCAGAAAGCCTCGCGGCCGCGCTGGCGCGCATGCTCGACATGAGCGGCGCCGAACGGCGGGCCATGGCTGAACGCGGCCGGAAGAAAGTCGCGGAAGAATTCGACGAACGCGTGGTCGTCGAAACGTATAAGGACCTGGTGCAGAAAATGACGGGCGTTTTACTTTAACGGAGCAACAGCATGACCACGAAGGGCACGATTCTGGTAACGGGCGGCGCGGGCTTTATCGGCTCGCACACCTGTGTCGAACTGCTGAACGGCGGTTACGACGTCGTGGTAATCGACAATCTCGTGAACAGCAACCGCGAATCGCTGCGGCGCGTGGAAAAAATCGCCGGCAAGGCGGTGACTTTCTACGAAGCCGACGCGCGCGACGAAGCTGCCCTCAACCGTATTTTCGACGCCCATCCGATCACGGGCGCGATTCACTTTGCCGCGCTGAAGGCGGTGGGCGAGTCGGTGGCCAAGCCGATCGAGTACTACAGCAACAACGTCGGCAGCCTGCTGACCCTGCTCGGCGTGATGCGCGAGCGTAACGTCAAGCAGTTCGTGTTCAGTTCGTCGGCCACGGTCTACGGCGTGCCGAAGAGCTCGCCGATCGACGAATCATTCCCGCTGTCGGCCACCAATCCCTACGGCCAGTCCAAGCTGATCGCCGAACAGGTATTGCGCGATCTGGAAGTGGCCGATCCGTCGTGGCGCATTGCCACACTGCGCTACTTCAATCCGGTCGGCGCGCACGAAAGCGGCCTGATCGGCGAAGATCCCGCCGGCATTCCGAACAACCTGATGCCGTATGTCGCGCAGGTGGCGGTCGGCAAGCTGGAGAAGCTGCGCGTGTTCGGCGGCGACTACGACACGCCCGACGGCACCGGCGTGCGCGACTATATCCACGTCGTCGATCTGGCGCGCGGACACCTGGCCGCGCTCGACGCCCTGGTCAAGCGCGACGCCAGCTTCGTGGTGAACCTCGGCACGGGCCAAGGCTATAGCGTGATCGATGTGGTCAAGGCATTCGAGAAGGCCGCCGGCCGGCCGGTGCCGTATGAAATCGTGGCGCGCCGCCCCGGCGACGTCGCCTCGTGTTTCGCCGATCCGGCCGCGGCCGAGAAGATCATCGGCTGGCACGCGCAGTTCGGCATCGAGCGGATGTGCGCGGATCACTGGCGCTGGCAGTCCACGAATCCGCAAGGATTCGCCTGAGTTGAACGAAGCTCGACGGCGGCGCGAAGGAGTCGCCAGGCAGGAGCTTCGCCGCCGTCGATTGCGGGATTGCACCAAGCGGGTAATTACGCATATTACTAATACTTTACGATTTCTATACTGACTTACCGATTGACGGTCAGGCTTCCTAAGAACGTCCGCATCGGCGCGCGTGAGCCCGCCTCGAGGCTTCGTGCAAGAACAGACATGCTACGGAGACAGTCATGGGAATTCGCCTGAAGAGCGTCGTGGGTGCGCTCGCGCTTTGTGCCCTCGTCAATACCAGCTACGCGGCCGACCCGATCAAGATCGGCGTCGACGGACCTTTCACCGGTGGCTCGTCTTCGATGGGCGTGAGCATGCGCGACGGCGTGCGCCTCGCGACCGCCGAGATCAATAAGGCCGGTGGCGTGCTGGGGCGCCAGATCGTGCTGGTCGAGCGCGACGACGAAGCGAAAAACGAACGCGGCGTGCAGATCGCGCAAGAGCTGATCAACAAGGAAAAAGTCGTGGCGGTGGTGGGCTACATCAACACCGGCGTCGCGCTCGCCTCGCAGCGCTTCTTCCAGGAAGCGAAGATTCCGGTCTTCAACAACGTCGCCACGGGCAGTATCGTGACGAAGCAGTTCACCGACCAGCCGGATAACTACGTGTTCCGCAATGCCGCCGCGGACCGCATCCAGGCACCGATGATCGTCGAAGAGGCTGTGACCAAGCGCGGCTTCAAGAAGGTCGCGATTCTCGCCGACTCGACCAACTACGGTCAGCTCGGCCGCGAAGACCTCGAAAAAGCGCTCGCCGCCAAAGGCGTGAAACCCGTCGCCGTCGAGAAATTCAATATCAAGGACGTCGACATGACCGCGCAGCTGCTCAAGGCCAAAGAGGCCGGCGCGGAAGCGGTGCTGACGTACGGGATCGGACCGGAACTCGCGCAGATCGCCAACGGCATGGCCAAGCTCGGCTGGAAGGTGCCGCTGATCGGCAGCTGGACCCTGTCGATGGCGAACTACATCGACAACGCGAGCACCAACGGCGAAGGCGCGCGCATGCCGCAGACCTTCATTCAGGAAGCGAACACGCCGAGGCGCAAAGCCTTCATCGACGCGTACCTGAAGGAATTCAAGCCGAAGAACAACCGCATCGACTCGCCGGTGTCCGCCGCGCAAGGCTACGACTCGGTCTATCTGCTGGCCGCCGCGATCACCCAGGCCGGCTCGACCGATGGCCCGAAAGTGCGCGCCGCGCTCGAAAGCCTCAACACCAAGGTGGAAGGCGTCGTGATGGTCTACGACAAGCCGTTCACGCACGACGACCACGAAGCGATCAGCCCCAACGTGCCGGTGGTCGGCGAGGTCAAGGGCGGCCGCGTGGTCTACGCGTACGAAGCCGACAAGAAAGGCGGCAGCCAGTTGCGCATCAAGCAGGCAAGCTCCTCGAACTGAGCGCGAAATAAACGCGGCATACGCGCGAAGCAAGCGCGGCGGCATGCTACGAAGCCGCACCCGCCTCAAGGCGGGCGCGGCTTTGCTTCATATCCGGTGAACCCCAAGGCGGTCGACGATGGCCATTCTTCTGCAGCTCATCTATAGCGGCATTGCACTCGGCATGATCTATGCCGTGATCGCATTCGGCTATCAACTCACGTTCGCCACGTCCGGCACGCTGAACTTCGGCCAGGGCGACGCGCTGATGCTCGGCGCGCTGGTCGGCCTCACGCTCGTCACGCTCGGCGTCAATTACTGGCTGATGATTCCGCTCGTCTGCGTGTTCGGTCTGCTGCAAGGCGCGTTTGTCGAACGGATCGGCGTGCGGCCGGCGATCAAGATCAAATCCGAATTCGGCTGGATCATGTCGACGATCGCGCTCGGCATTATCTTCAAGAACGTCGCGGAGAACCTCTGGGGCCGCGACGATCTGCGCTTCCCCTCCCCGCTGCCGGAAGCACCGCTGAAAGTATTCGGCGCCAATGTGCTGCCGATGGAATTGCTGGTGGTCGGCGGCGCCCTCGTCATGATGCTGGCGGTCGAGTTCTTCAATCGCAAGACGATCTTCGGCAAGGCGGTGGTGGCGACCGCGAACGACCGCGACGCCGCGGCGCTGATGGGCATCAACACCGGCCTTGTCATCACGTTTTCGTATGCGCTGTCTTCGCTGACCGCGGCTTTTGCCGGCGTGCTGATCGCGCCGCTCACGCTCACCGGCGCGACGATGGGCGCCGTGCTCGGGCTCAAGGCGTTCGCGGTGGCGATTATCGGTGGACTGTCGAGCGGGCTCGGCATCGTGGTGGGCGGCGTGATTCTCGGGATCGCGGAGACCACGACCGGCTTCTACATTTCCACCGGCTACAAGGACGTCCCCGGGCTCGTGCTGCTGCTGATCGTGCTCGCGTTGAAACCTGCCGGCCTGTTCGGCAAGACGTCGATCAAGAAAGTGTGAGGACCGCCGTGAATCCCAAGAAGCTCATTGCGTCCGCATTGGCGCTGATCGCGCTCGCGGTGTTTCCCGTGCTGTCGGGGAACCCGTATTACATCCATCTGCTCGAGACGATCATGATCTACGCGATCCTGCTCTTCGGTCTCGACATCGTGGTCGGCTATACCGGGCAGGTGTCGCTCGGGCATGCCGGGTTGTTCGGCGTCGGCGCCTACACGGCCGGCGTGCTGTTCTTCAAGCTCGGCATGCCGTTCATCGTCACCGCGCCGCTGGCGATTCTCATCACCGCGGGCTTCGGCGCAATTCTCGCGCTGCCGGCCCTGCGCGTGTCCGGTCCCTACCTCGCGATGGTGACGCTCGCGTTCGGTACGATCATCCAGATTCTCATCAACGAGATGGATTTTCTGACCAACGGGCCGATGGGCGTGAAGATCCCGAAGCCGTCGATCGGCGGGCGGCCGATGAACGAGGTCGAGTACTACTGGCTCGTCGCGGCGCTGCTGGTCGCCTCGCTGATCGTCGTGCACCGCGTGCTCAGATCGCACTTGGGCCGCGCGTTCGAGGCGCTGCGCGACAGTCCGATCGCGTCGGACTGCATGGGTGTGTCCGTGTACCGCTACAAGGTCTACGCGTTCGTGATCAGCGCGGGGTTCGCCGGACTGGCCGGCTGCCTCTATTCGTATTCGGAACAGTACATCTCGCCGAATACGTATAACTTCGAACTCACCATCCTGTTCCTGCTCGCGATCATCATGGGCGGCCGCAAGACCCGCACCGGCGCGCTGCTCGGCTCGGCGATCATCGTGCTGCTGCCCAAACTGCTCGACGACATCGACATGTTCCGCACCGTCGCCTCGGTGCTGGCGGCGGTCGTCGTGATCGGCGCGGGCGTTGCGCTGGCGCGCAAGGTGTCCACGCCGCGCAAGGTCGCGATTCCGGTTTTAGGCACGGTGGGTCTCGCCGCGTTTTCCTATCGGATCGACACGCTCGCCGACTGGCGGCTGACGATCTTCGGGCTGATGATTCTGCTGGTGGTGTATTACCTGCAGGACGGCGTGGTCGGGTTCGTGCGCAAGATCGTGATGCATGGCCGGGGCCGCACGATCACCGTCGACACCACGAAACCAGCGACGATCGGTCGCGATGCGATTCAGGCCGTGCAGGCGGGCGGCGGCTCGGAAGACATTCTGCAATTGCGCGGCATTCTGATGCAGTTCAGCGGACTGAAGGCACTCAACAACGTCGATCTGACCGTGCGGCGCGGCACGATTCACGGACTGATCGGCCCGAACGGATCGGGCAAGAGCACGATGATGAACGTGCTGACCGGCATCTATGTGCCGACCGCCGGCACGCTCGACTATCGCGGCGCGTCGCTCGCGGGCAAGACCTCCGCGCAGATTGCGCTGTCCGGTATCGCGCGAACGTTCCAGAACGTGCAGCTATTCGGCGAAATGACCGCGATCGAGAATGTATTGGTCGGCTTACATCACACCTTCAACGCGAATCTCGCGGACGTCGGGCTGATGTCGTCGCGTTATCGACGCGAGGAACGCGCCGCCCGTGAGCGCGCATTCGGCATGCTGCGGTTCGTCGGTCTGGACAACGTCGCCGCCGAAGAAGCCCGCAACCTGCCGTACGGCAAACAACGGCTTCTGGAAATCGCGCGGGCGCTCGCACTCGATCCGCAACTGCTGCTGCTCGACGAACCCGCCGCGGGGCTCACCTCGCCGGATATCAAGGAACTGGTCGCGATCATTCGCAAGGTCCGCGATCACGGCATTACCGTCGTGCTGATCGAGCATCACATGGACGTGGTGATGAGCGTGTGCGACCGGGTGTCGGTGCTGGATTTCGGGCAGAAAATCGCCGAAGGGAAGCCTGCCGATATTCAGTCTAACGAAAAAGTCATCGAAGCCTATCTCGGCGGCCAGCCTGCCGGTCAAGCGGCGTGAAATGACCCAGCGCCCTACAGGAACAGACATGCTATCGATCAGAAATCTGCACGCGGGCTACGGCAAGGTCAAAGTGCTGCACGGCATTTCAATCGATGTACCGAAAGCGTCGGTCGTTACGCTGATCGGCTCGAACGGCGCAGGCAAGACGACGACGATGCGCGCGATCTCCGGCATGATCCGGCCGAGTGCCGGTGAGATCACGATGGGCATCGGCGCCGACGCGAAGCGCATCGACGCGCTGGAATCGCACCGCATTGCGCGGCTCGGACTCGCGCATTCGCCGGAAGGCCGACGCGTGTTCGCGACCATGAGCGTGACCGACAACCTGATGCTCGGCGCGTTCCCGCGTCTGACATCGGCGCGCCCGCGCGGCGACGTGAAAGCCGATCTGGAGCGCGCGATCGAGATGTTTCCGCGGCTCAAGGAGCGGCGTCATCAACTGGCCGGCACGCTTTCCGGCGGCGAGCAGCAGATGCTGGCCATGGCGCGCGCGATCATGATGAATCCGGATCTGGTGCTGCTCGACGAACCGTCGATGGGGCTCGCGCCCATTCTCGTCGAAGAGGTGTTTCGCATCATCGGGAATCTGAAAAGCCAAGGCGTCACCATGTTGCTGGTCGAACAGTTCGCGGCTGCGGCACTCAATGTGGCCGATTATGGCTATGTGCTGGAGAACGGCAGAATCGCGGCGCATGGTCCCGCGGCGGAATTGCGCAACGATCCCTCGGTGAAGGCGGCATATCTGGGTGCGAGTCACTGACGCGCACACTGCTCTTGCGCGGACTGCGTGTCTGCCGAAGGCATAGTTCGCCAGACTGCGGTCGAGCTTCGCCGCTGCGAACCGCACGTTGAATTCGACAATCAGATCGGCGTGGCGACTGGTGGATCTCACGTCATGGCGGCTTGTGCCGGTAACTCGTCTTCAACCTTTCCTTTCGACTGCATGACTGAATTGGCGTATTCCGTGCGAGATCGAACACTCTTCTGGCGGATTTAGCCAGCATACTCAAGCCAACGGAATTCTCGCTGCAGGTTTGCCTGCAATCCGGAAACGAACACGCAACGCGACGACACGCCACCGTCATTTCAATGATGCCCGGCGTCTGCGCGGCAAAGCCGCTTTCATCATACACATGAACGCGTTGATTGACGCGTGCCCTAACCGAGCTTTGTGTGCTGTACCGAACGGAGTAGCGACATTCGTACAGATACTCTACGTCTTAACATGCTCGGCCGAGACGGAACAGATACGTATTTATCGCATTGATCGCCATTGTGGATCAATGCGGAAATTGCGAGTGGCAGTTGCCAGGCCAAATCGGTTTATCTATAGCATCCGGCTTCGGCTGTGAGAATTGGGACATTGATAACGAATAACATTTCCGCACTGCCAACGGTACCAGTCTATTGTATTGCCGTACTGATTGGCACGCCTTTCCGGGTCGGCCAAGACATCGTGACTTTACGACTTGTCCGCGAAGAAACGCCGAACTTAAAAGCTATACTTCGATTGAAACAATCAGGATTTATGTTGCCGGGGAATGCGATGCTTCGCATGTCGCTATGCGCGCGCCCTTCGGCTCATGTGAAGAGTGCTTGATTTAGTCTTTTGAGATTTACTTCTTAATTATAAGAGGTAATTCCTGGCAATTATATTGCTATATCTCTGTTGTCCTATCTCAGTTGTCCGCCGTAATCGTCTGATGGCATGTCTTTGTCTGATCCGTCAGGCGCCCTGCCTCAATGATTGAAATAACCGGTACGACTTGCAATGCCGAAACACTGATGTATTCGTCAACGAACTTTGAACCGGGGGCAGCGATGGCTTTAGTCGGCAAGGTATCGGAATCAGTGTCAAAGGACGTCAATCCTTTCGATATCCGCTACGAAGGCCGTTCGCACGCCGACCAGCCTGAATTGGGCGGCCGCGGCTTTTCAGCTTCACATATGGATAGCGTTTCGGAATTCAGCCGCGGTGAGGAATCCTTTTCTTCGGACGTGTCAGCGGACACAGCCGCAAGTCCGGTAGCTTGCCATACGTTGTCGGCGGCAAACGACCCTGACATTCCGACAGGGAAAGCCGACTTCACGAAACGCGTTTTTGACATTTTCGGCGCATCGGCGTTACTCCTTGTGTTGCTGCCGATTTTCCTCGTGGTGGGTTGCCTTGTACTGCGTGACGGCGGGTCGGCTTTCTTTGGGCATCCACGCGTTGGAAAAGGCGGACGACCGTTTCGCTGTTTGAAGTTCCGCTCGATGGTGCCGAAGGCCGAGGTCGTTCTCGCCGAACTCCTTGCCACCGATGCCAATGCACGTGAGGAATGGAATCGCGATTTCAAGCTCAAGAACGATGTGCGCATCACGGCGGTCGGCCGGTTTCTGCGCAAGACGAGTCTTGATGAACTGCCTCAACTCTGGAATGTCCTGCGCGGCGACATGAGCCTCGTGGGCCCTCGACCCATCGTTACCAAGGAACTGGAACGGTATGGCGCCGACGCCCAATACTATCTGTCGGTCAGACCCGGCTTGACGGGGTTGTGGCAAGTCAGTGGACGAAACAATGTCGACTACGCGACGCGAGTCGCCCTGGACGTCTCTTATGTGAAGGAACGTTCGACCCTGCTCGATATCAGCATTCTGCTGAGGACATTCAAAGTGGTCTTCGAAGGAAGCGGGGCGTATTGAACAGCACGCACTCGTGGCGCAGCGACGTATACCTTCTCTCATCCGCGCGAACGTCCCGTTTCGCCAACTTCAGATGAAAAGCAGGCCGGTGGACGTTTGTGCTGGCCGGCAGCCCATTCTCGATGCTCACATCGACTGGGCATACCGGAGCGATATCTGATGAAACAGTTAGCGGAGCAGTCCGGCGTGCGCCGGGAAGAGGCCCCGCCTCAAACTGCGTTGCCAGCCGACGCCAGCTCGGCGCGAGACTCCCAGTGGCGGAGTTCCTCTACCGGGTTTGCAATCAATGGCAAGTTTGCATCTCAACGCATAACAGGCGTGCAACGTGTCGGTTATGAACTGGCGATGGCGTTCCAACGCCTGTTTTCTGAAGAAGCCGACCTGCCGTTGTTGATTCCCGCGAACGCGCGAACTGACGTTGCCTTGCCGAAAGCAAAAATGATCGGCCGGTGGTTAAAGGGTTCTCTGTGGGAGCAACTGGCGCTGCCATTCGCGATTGGCGGCCGAACGCTTCTCAGTCTTTGCAATATGGGCCCTTTGTTCGTTCGTCGGCAAGTCGTGATGATGCATGACGTTGCGATCTACGACCTGCCGCAAAATTACTCGTGGAAGTACAGACTCTGGTACCGCGTTGCGTTCTCGCTGCTCAAGCGCAACGCCAGTCACATCGTTACGGTGTCGGAATTCTCAAAGACACGAATCATGGCGCGCCTTGGCATCGACGCGTCGCGCATTTCGGTGGTCCTGAATGGTGTGGACCACTTTGAAAAGATCGCACCGGACGCGGCGATTCTGTCACGGTTGAATCTGCAGAACGATGGCTACGTACTCACTGTCGGAAATCTCTCGGTGGGAAAGAACCTTCCACGCATACTTGCCGCCATGGAGCGTCTGAGCGACCGTCACGACTGGAAGTTTGTTGTCGTTGGCGGATGCGATTTGCGAGTCTTCAATCCACAAGCGAAGGTAGGTTTCGACCTGTCGAAAAACATCATCCCGGCGGGATTCGTATCGGATGGCGAATTGAGAGCGCTGTATGAAAATGCAGCCTGCTTTCTGTTTCCCTCGCTATATGAGGGCTTCGGATTGCCGCCGCTTGAAGCGATGTCTTGTGGATGTCCTGTCATCGTGTCACGTGAAGCTTCGCTTCCGGAGGTATGCGGCGATGCTGCGCTGTACTGTGACGCGCATTCGGTCGAAGACATCGTCGACAAGGTGACGCAGATGATGGAGGACGCCGCGGTGCGCGAAACCTGGCGCGCACGCGGAAGGGACCATGCTCGTGGGTTCCGGTGGGAGCGGTCTGCACATCAATTGCTCGAGGTTCTGGAGCGTGAACTCGCGGGCGAAGCGGCTCGGTCGGTTCAGACCACAGCATCGCGCGTTTAGGTGGATCGCGGCAGGGCGCAGTTGGCCTGTATGCGAGATTCTATGAGCCTGCCGCGCAGGCGCGCATAGCCGGTACTGCGCATATCGAACGACTTTCCTCCGCGAATCTTGCTGCGATAAAACCCACCGCGCCTTTTTGCCATCCTGTCGAAGGAGATTCGCAGCATGAATACGCCCCGCTCCACGATCGCCCTTGCCGCCACGCTACGCGATCACTTCGCTCGTGTCGTCCTGCCGGTCTGGCGCGGGCCGGGTTTCAATACGGCAATGCATCTGCCCTACGAGGCCGTCAGCGCTGACGCGGGCCACCTTCCGATGCCAGTCGAACGCTATCGCGCGATGGCGTGCGCGCGGCAGTTGTTCGTCTTCTCGCAAGCCGGCGAAGCAGCCCATGCCCATGTGCTGTTCGAGGCTCTGCTGCACTACTTCCAGGACAAGCAGCACGGCGGCTGGTTCTACAGCGTTGACGCACAAGGTACGCCACTCGATACGACGAAGGATCTCTACACGCACGCGTTCCTGGTCTTCGCGTGTGCTGAATATGCCGCACGTTTCGGCAATCGCGACGCACTCGACCTCGTCCATAGCACGTCGGCGCTGATCGAAGCGCGTTTCGCCGCGCAACATGGACTGTTCAACGCAGCGCTCGACGCGGATTTCTCGACGGTAACCGGCACGCCAGTGCAAAACCCGTTGATGCATCTCACCGAAGCCTGGCTCGCCGCGCGCGAGGCGACTCAGGACAGCGCATTCGATTCCGCATTGCGTAAGCTGGCCGACGCCATCGAACGCACCTTCGTGCATGCGCCGACAGGCTGCATCGCGGAGCTGCCGTTGGGTGTCGACGACAACCGTCTGGAGCCCGGCCATCAGTTCGAATGGTTCTGGCTGGTCAGGCGCGCGGGCGCGCTGCTGAACGGATCGGGGCTCGACGACGCGCTCTCGCGCGCGTTTGGGTTTGCTCAGCAACACGGCGTGGATCCGCTCACGGGCGGTGTGTGCGCTTCGCTCGACGAAGCGGGCCAGGTAAAGGACGCCACTCAGCGGATCTGGGCGCAAAGCGAATATCTGCGCGCACTCGCCACGCGCGACGATGACGTGGCCCGCGCGATGTTGCCCGGGCAAATCGAGCGCTTCAGCCAGCGGTTTCTGCACGCGCAAGGCTGGTTCGAATGCAAGACGGCGGCGGGCGATGTATCGCGCGCCGACATGCCGTCGACTACGCCCTATCATCTCGCCACCGCCTACGCGGCGCTACCCGCTGAAGCTCGCGTTGCCAGCATCATTGCTGCGGCTTGATTGCAGTCTGAAAGGATCAAGGCCCGCTCGGCGAGTACGTAGCCATCGTTCTGCCAATTCAACGGCGACAGAATTGCCGTGTCCGGTGTGATCTTTTTCAAAGTGCTCCACACCACCGTGACGGTGTGACTGGCGTTGCGCTTGAGCAGCGAAATCGCAACGCGGTGCCAAAGTCTGTACTCTGCCCGGCACAATGTGCCCACAGAGTGAAAGTCTTCCACGTGCCGCTCACGGAACCGCCAGATCAGGCGCTCACACCACTCGGCTTTTCAGAGCGTCGTTTCGCTCGCCAGGGTAGCAGCGAAATTCGCGCGAGAATGTTTCCGCGACGTGCGGAATGCAGATCATGCTGTAGTGCCTGTTGAAGTTCCGGCCGGCGGACCGTCGCGGTCCCCAATTTCGCAACCACGATGCCCGCTGCAACATTGGAAAGCACGACCGCTTCGTCCAGCGGAACGCCGGCACCCAGCGCGGCGCTTAGTGTGGCGACGACGGTGTCCCCAGCCCCCGTCACATCGAACACCTCACGCGCACGGGTCGGCAAATGCAACGGGGCGTGGCCGCGAGCAATCAAGGTCATGCCCTTCTCACTGCGGGTGACGAGCACCGCATCGAGTTCAAGTTCGTCACAAAGGGCTGCGCCCTTTCGTTCGATGGTCGCGTCACTCTCGCACCGCCCGACGACAGCTTCGAACTCGGAAAGGTTGGGCGTAATGACAGTGGCCCCGCGATAGCGCTCGAAATCCGTTCCTTTCGGATCGACGATGACGGGTTTCCCCGCACGCCGAGCGGCGGCGATCAGGTTTTTTGAATCGTGCAGTGACCCTTTTGCGTAATCGGACAAGACCACGACATCAACTTCGCTCAACTGCCGCTCAAAGGTGAATATCAATTCGTCACCATTCCGCGCCGGGAAATGGTCTTCAAAGTCCGCTCTGATCATCTGCTGATGACGAGAGAGAATGCGCAGCTTCGTGATCGTCTTGCTGCCCGCGACGCGTTGGAGAAAACAGTCGACACCGCCTTCGCGCAGCAACTCCTCGATCCGGTCGGCGTGCGCGTCCTGCCCGGCCAGGCCGATGAGACGAACACGGGCTCCCAGCGCCGCCGCGTTCAGCGCAACGTTTCCCGCCCCGCCGACACGCGATTCTTCAGCTTGTACATGGACGACGGGAACGGGCGCCTCCGGCGAGATTCGGGAGGTCGAGCCGTGCCAGTACCAATCGAGCATCACGTCGCCTACGATCATTAATTGAGCGCAATCGAAATCAGGAGGCGAAAGCTTCACCGGCGGGTTTCTTGTCATGGCAGCCTAGATTGATCGAATGAACTTCACTCAAGACGTCGGTGACCGACGCGACGCTTATTTTTTCCATCACGTACGTTGCGTTTCTGGGATATTCAAATCCGAGGTTCAGAAACATTCCGCCTTCTCGCCTGGACACCGCGACGACTCCGCGCTCTTTGTTGACAGGGCCCCACCGAAACGGATTCGTCGGGCCATGCAAGCTGATCATTGGGGTATCCAGCATTGCGGACAAATGCATGATTCCGGTATTCACACAAACAATGCACTCTGCCTGCCTGACTATTTCGACCACCTCGGTTAAGCTCACCTTGGCTGCTACGCTTATGACGTTCCTGTTGCCGATAAGCTCGACCAATTGTTGAGCCCGCGCGGCGTCTTCTGGACCGCCCGTTATGACAATGGTGTACCCGCTATCAATCAATATACGTGCTAGATCGCGCCAGTACTCCACCGGCCATTCGCGCATGGCGAAATTTGTTCCGGAGGCCCACGGGTGAAAAACAACATATTTGTCGTCAATGACGAACGGCGAACGGGAAGGACGAATAGCCTTGGTTATTTTCGGATATTCCACCGACTCAATGCCTAGAGGGCGCAATAGTGTTCGGAAATTATCCAGCTCATGAACGCCATCGCGATGCTCAACGCTGGCGTCATAAGCATAATGGCGGAACTGATTCCTGGTCTTGAAGCCAATTGTAAATTTCGACCTGGCAAAAGCCGCCAATATGGCCGAAATTCTCGGCCACTGCGAAGTATCGATCAAGACGTCAACGTCGTATTTCTTTATTTCCCTGAGGGCATTCAACGGGCTGGTCAAAGGGACTACCACAATTTCGTCGAGACCTTCGAACAAATCGTAGATGCGCGCGTTGCTTCTTGATGCAAATACCACCACTCTGGAAATCTTTTTTATTTTCCTCAACTCGGAAATAATTATCGACGACAAGATCGAGTCGCCGATTGCAGCGAAAGCAAAAATGCCTGCCGTCGTGCATTCAGCCGGCAGGCGCCGCTTTTTGCGAAGCGCCCCCAACATGTACAGGAATATGCCGCCGACAATAAGGTCGACGCGCTTGAGAAGGTTCTGTCCGCGCTCATTTTTCATTTCAGGTCCAGCAACATCGAGTTGAACGTCGAGCCAGAAGCCGAGCGGTTACACACCTTCCCCGGCCCGGGTGCGATAGGCGTGACGACCGCGCGCCTATCACCGCGGGTCTTCACGTTGTCGTACTGTTGGAGCAGTGTCGCCAATTCAGCCTCGATCGTCTGCTGGATGATCTGACAGGCGCCGCGCTGGATCAGGTCATCCAGGCTGCCCAAGGTTGCCGCTGTAGCGTTGTTCGCTGATCCCGCGCTTATGCATTGACGGTGGCTTCCTCTGAGCTGGTTGTGACCTCGCCAGGCACCGTTCCCGGTTTGCCGCCGCTGCCATCCGAACGCAATGCTTCAGTCCAGACGACGGATCCGACGATAGCTTCGAGGAGTCACACTCCGGAGCAGAAGATCTCAACAATCGGCGGCGTCGAGCGCCGAAAGTCTGCAATGGCCAATGATGCAACTGCATGATCCGTGCTGAACCGTACGGTGTCTGTGCGGCGCCGAACGTTCGAATGTCTGGGTGAATGCAGGCGCCCGTGACAGAAAAGGTTTTGCCGCAGAACGACTCGCGCAGCAAAGTCTGCCGATATCCGAAGTACTTCTTATTTCCAATTCGTAGATTTGTTCTGCGGCGGACACCGGGGCTGCGCGAGTGTACTTATCTGTCTTCGCGCTTGTGCGGATCATTGCGACACCGCTCCATCAGGATTCGGGCGAGGCGACACGACTTGAATCCGGCATCGATCGGGGGCCCACTGAATCATATTGCCATTACAGCAATTTTTGAAGGCTTTTCGTAATCTATATCGGACGGAGCTTCATAGCACCTGTTAGTGCAACTGTAACCAGTCCTACCACACCACTGTTTGCCAAACAAACAGTGGGCCCCGTCTGTTGGGAGTTCGCCTATCTATACCGCATCAGCGCAGCGCAACGTGCGCTAAACCACAGACTCCGATGTGACAAAGGAGCTATTCATATCACACTTGCTCAAAAGTCGCGTCGAGTGGACGCCGCTGTGACTAATCGGCGAGTGGCGGACCAGGCAACGACATTAAGTCCGAGTCGTCGATTCGCCGATTTGTCGAACCAATGTGAACCCGTGTATCAATTGCGGCCCAACGCGTACCCGGGGCAGGTGTCCAGTAATCGACGCAGCGAAACATGTCGCTCCATCGAGAAGTTTGCTACCCCGAATCTTGGAGACGGCGCTCTTGAACACGCATATTTTCAATTTCGGATCGTCTCGCGCATGTAGGGAAGAGAGAAGCTTTTCGTTGCGCGACATGCTTGATCTGTTGCGAGACCGGATCTGGAGACACCGTTGGTATTTATGGCCATTGCGAGGTTCGCGGCCTCTGCTTTATTTCTTGCGGCGCCTATCCGGCCAATCTGTCAGAGCTTCTGACAATGCATGACTTCAAGCAAGTAGTTGAGCAGCTGAGGGAGCAGTTCGATCTCGTACCAGTCGACACTCCGCCTTTCCCAATGGTGACCGACTACGCGATCGTCGCCCCCACGCGGGGGCGCCCGTGCCGTGGGGCTTTGCTCTGGCATGCCAGGCGACGACGAGATCTCCGAAATCGTCAGGAAGTTGCGGCGCGCGGGAGGGCGACTTTTGGGATCGGTCTCCAACGCCATGCCGAAGCGGGACCAGTAATTGGCGAAGCTATGTGCAGTCCGTGCACCCGATCCACGTGACGGACAGAGTGTCACGCTACAGAACAATCTTCAGTTGAGATCCACAGCAAGGGACTTCACGCCACTTGCTCGTTGAAACACCTGGCGAGTTCGCCGGAAAGCGGGGCCTTGAAGCCGGGCAGCTTTGAGATCCAAATATGTGTCGCAGCGAGAACCATTGGTTCTCGATCATGTTGGGGTGAACTATTCATGAGCCGATCTACGCCGCAAATTGGAATCGAGGTAAACGAGAACCGCATTCCCTTCAATACGCCCGCCATGACGGGTAACGAACTGAAGTACATCGCCGAATCTCACTTCAGTAGAAAGCTCGCTGGCGACGGCTCCTTCACGGGACGTTGCAACAACTGGCTGCAGGAAAGAAGCGGTGCCTGCAAGGCATTGCTGACTCACTCCTGCACAGCCGCGCTTGAAATGGCGGTTCTGTTGCTGGACATCCAACCCGGCGACGAAATCATCATGCCGTCGTACACGTTCGTTTCGACGGCGAACGCGTTCGTCCTGCGCGGGGGCGTGCCCGTCTTTGTCGATGTGCGTGAAGACACCATGAATCTCGACGAACGATTGATCGAAGCAGCGATCACCCCACGAACTCGCGCGATCGTGCCCGTGCATTACGCCGGCGTGGCATGCGAAATGGACACGATCGTTTCCATCGCCCAACGCCACGGACTCAAAGTCGTCGAAGACGCCGCGCAGGGCGTGATGGCAACCTACAGGGGTCGCGGCCTTGGCTCCATTGGCCACCTCGGAGCGTACAGTTTTCACGAAACAAAAAATATCATTTCGGGCGAGGGTGGCGCCCTGCTGGTGAACGATCCCGCCCTCACGAAGCGCGCGGAAATAATCCGCGAGAAAGGCACCGATCGCAGCCGCTATCTTCGCGGGGAAGTCGACAAATACACCTGGCAGGAAGTCGGCTCCTCATTCTTACCGAGCGAGCTGATCGCTGCTTATCTTTGGGCCCAACTGGAAGGTGCTGAAAAAATTACGCAGACACGCCTCGCGCACTGGGAGCGATATCATGCGCTTCTCGAGCCGTTCGAGCGCAAAGGCGTGCTTCGTCGTCCGATCATACCGAAAGAGTGCCAGCACAACGGGCATATGTACTATGTGCTGGTTGAAGATGAGTACGTGCGCCAGCGCATACTCGATGAACATAAAAGGCAGGAAATAGGCTCGGTATTTCACTATGTCCCGCTTCATTCATCTCCTGGCGGGCAACGGTACGGCAAAGTTGGGAGTCCATTGGACGTGACGATCAACCAGTCAAAACGCCTGATTCGCCTTCCGCTTTGGGCCGGCTTGACCGAAGCGCAACAGACGCGCGTGGTCGACATTTTTGGCGCGCTTCTAAAATAGGGCTGACCGACTCTGCACAGACATGCGCGAATCGCATCCGGGCGTTGACGAGAGGTCTTCGGCAGCGATCCGGACGTCGTTCATTTCCCGTGAGCGAGCACGCCGCCACCCGGTCCTTCAGTCAATGATCGGCGACTGACAGTGAGAAGCCCGCTCTAAGGCCTTTGAACACACTCGATCTGGCCGCCGGCGAAAACTTTACGCATTTGACCGTCAACGTCACGATCGCGTAAGCAATCGCAATTGCACGATGTGCAGGTGCAAGATGTTTGCGGCTGAAATAAACGCGATTGCGCGCCGTATAGAACAGGCTGAATGGACTTTCATTGCCGCCGGTTGACACCGCTACCTTGTGAGCGACGCATGATGTCGGCACGTACAGCAGGCCGATATTGGCACTTTTCATTCGCCAGACGAAGTCACTGTCGTCGTAATAGACGAAGTAGTTTTCATCCATCATTCCGATCGTCTGGAAGATGCTTTTGTGCAGCAACATAAAGCAGGTCGGCGCGTATTCTGTAAACATTTCTTCGTCGAACTGTCCGCGATCTTCCTTCCGATCGCCCACGTGCGGCGTGGTGGCCGTAAGTGGCGAGAACCGCCCTCCCGCACACCATATGCGATTCGTACCGTGATAGGTGATCTTGGGCACGGCGGCCAACGCGCCTGCTTCCTCAGTGTGCCGTACCAGTCCCGCGATCACGTCGGGATCCGGAAAATCGGTATCGTTATTGGCTAGCAGAACATATTCGCATCCGTCTGCAAGCGCCATCTCTATACCCTGATTGTTGCCGCGGGCAACGCCGACATTGTCGTTATTGAACACGATGTCGGCATGGATATCATGGAAAGCCGCGAGCTCGCGCGACATCGCACTTCCCGTGTCCTTCTCGCTGTTATCGATCACGTACAGCTTGAAGTTCGTATCGCGCTGGGCGGCGAGACTCTTGAAAAAATCGGGAAGCACGGAATCGGAGCGATACAGCACGGTGACAATCCCGATCAGCGGCGAACCATATCTCGTTGACATATCGCGTCCTTCAAATGAGTTGCGCAGGCGGCCGTCGCGACGCCTCCGTCATGCGTGAGAGGCGTCGCCGATCTGTCATGCGGCGCGTTCAGCGCCTTTGTACAGACCCTTTTCCCGCATCTCGGCGATGCTTTTCTCGTAGGTATCGGCCATCACCTGCTGCTGATCGACCCACTGGGCAAATCGTGTGATGCCTTCGCTAAACGAGACCTTGGGTTCGAATCCGAGCATGTCTCTTGCCTTGGCCAAATCGGCATAGACATGGCGGACATCGCCCAAGCGGAATGCACCCGTTACGGTGACGCTGACATCGCTGGCATACACATCGCACAGTGTCCTGGCGACTTCCATGACCGAAGTGCGCACGCCCGAGCCGATGCCGAAAACGTTATCGGCCGCCTTGGCGTTCGTAAGCGCTGCATAGGTTGCATCGACCACGTCATCGATATAGACGAAGTCGCGGCTTTCCAGGCCATCCTCGAAAATATTGATCGGATTGCCGTTCTTGATACGCGTCGAAAAGATCGAGAGAATGCCCGTGTAAGGGTTGGATAGCGACTGCCCCGGGCCGTAAACATTCTGATAGCGCAATGCCGACGCATTGATGCCGATAGAACGGCAGGTCGTCATCACCATCTGTTCCTGAGTCTGCTTGGTAATGCCATAAAGCGATGTCGGATGGATTTTCGATTCTTCGTCAGTGGGCACGCATTCCATCGCTTCGCCGCTTATCGGGCAGAGGTGCTCGAACTGGCCTTCGAGCATGTCTTTTTCCTTCCGTGGACCGGGATACAGAATGCCGGCGGCCGCGGAACGATACTTGCCTTCGCCGTAAATCGCGCGCGACGAAGCGACGACCATGTTGCGCACGGAATTGCGGCTGTTCTTCACCAGTATGTCGAGAATCAGCGCTGTGCCATGCACGTTCACGTCGACATAGCGGTCGACCTCATACATGGATTGGCCCGTACCCGTCTCGGCCGCGAGATGAACGATCGCGTCCTGCCCCTGCATCACACGCTCGAGCACGGCCCGATCGGTCACCGACCCCTTCACGAAATGCACGCTTTCAGGCAACGATGCGAAGATCGCAGACGTGACACTGGGATTCTCTCCATGAATCTGTGGCGAGAGGTTATCGAGGACCGTGACTTCCGCATTGTTGGCGCAGAGCTTGCGCGCCAGACTCGAGCCGATAAAGCCGGCGCCACCTGTAATCAGCACTTTCATTGTTTCTCCCTCTCCCAACATCTGGTTTCGAAGTTGTAGCGCTTGATGATTTGCGCCGGATTGCCTGCGACCACGCAATAGTCGGGAACGTCGCGGGTTACCACCGAATGCGCACCGACCACGACGTGGCGGCCGATTTTCACGTTGGGCAGAACGACTGCGCTAAATCCAATAAACGCGCCCTGTCCAATCACCACGCAATTGCCTCGTGTGCGAATACGCTCGCCAATGCGGGTGGTGTCGTTGACGTCCTCATACGGATGCTCGACATCGACAATGGCAACGTTCCCGGTAATGGTCGCGCCGTCGCCGATCTCGATCGAAGAGCCGCATATGATGTGAACGTTCTGCTCGATATTGACCCCGCTTCCGATCGTGAGCCGCGGCGGCGTGGCCGCGTCGGTCACGACAAGCTCGATGCGCGCGCCCGTCCGAATCAGCACACGCTCGCCGATCGACGCGTAATGCGCGTTGACGAGCAGCATGGGACGATAGATCGTCGTTTTCGCGCCGACCGACTTGAACACATGCGCGTACCACAGGCGCGTCTTGAGTCGGTACCAGACGAAAAACGCGCGATTACACAGATCGAGGAGCCTCACTCTCCTGGTGGCAGGCCGCTCGTTCTCCTGCACGGCGGTACTCATGCGTGAATCCGCTGTCGCCCGGCCACTTGCTTGAGCCGCGTGTAGACAAGGCGCGACATACGTGGCCACCGGCGCGTCGAGTATAAAAGCAGCTGTTTCACGCCGATTCTTGCCGCGCGCCAACTCGACTCGATGCAGTCCTCGAAGCTATCCTCGCGTCCATGCTCCAGATAAAAGATAGCCGAGGTCAGATAGAACTTTGCGCGCCCCTGGTTGACTGCATCGCTCGCCATGCCGAGATCGGCCGCGATCTGGCAGGTCTGGATCATGTCGCTCATGTATTCCCTATGACGCTCGGGATTGTTAATTCGCGTCGAGGTCATACCGGTCCGGTTAACGCGGTATAAGCCCCACTCTTCGTCCAGGTAGCAGCCTTGCGAACCAAACAACACCTGTAACAGGTGGGCGACATCGCAGACTGATTTCAGACCTACGTCAACGGGACTGCGGTGACGCAGGTGAGCCCGATACATTTCCGAGCTGTGGAAGAAGTACGGTCCGTTCTTGATGAGGTATTCAGCGTCGAACGTCGCGGGCTTTCTTTGGGGCAGCGGGTACGGCACGGGCTCCAGCGTATCCTGATCCACCGTGCGCATGCGATGGACGACGAGCCCGCATTCAGGATGCTCTCTCAAGAAGTCGAGTTGGCGCTGCAGCTTGCCGGGAGACATGACATCGTCGCCGTCGATGTTCGCAATGAATTCGCCTTTTGCGATCGCGACGGTATCGGCGAAGTTCGCCGCGAAGCCGACGTTGGCATCGTGCGAAACGACCTGGATCACGTCCGGATACCGCGATCGAAACGACTCGATAACGTCCAGGGAATTGTCGGGCGAATTATCATCGCCCACAATTACCTCGAACGGTACATCGAGCTTCTGGTCAAGTATGCTTTGGAGGCACGGACCGACATACTCGCCTTGCCGGTAGCAAAGCACGATGACCGACAATACGGGCGCGGCATGCTCGTGAACCGGAGGGGGAAGGTTAGTATCCATGCTGTTTTTTCTCAGTTGAGGACCAGCCGCCCGGCCAGGTGGCGAGCCTTGCGTTGAATGATTGGCGAGACCGCGATAGTCGATGCAGCCATGGCGAGCCACGCTCCTGATAGAACAAAAAACAGACCAAAGCGCGAACAACTTGTCAGGTCCGCGCGAGTCAGCAATAGTCCGACCGGTGCGAGTGCAGCGATACGCGCAGCAAGGCCGCGATACCAGATTGCATTGATACCCGCGATAAACTTGCGATGTACGATCGCCACCCAACCAAACAGCAGCAGAAAGTTCATTCCGAGCCAGGCATAAGCGGCGCCCACGGCACCGAAGTGCATGCCACCGAGCAGGACGGCGGGGGCATAGAGGATCAGAAAGCCGATCGTGCCTTTCAGATGCAAAGACAGATCGCCTTTCGCGTACTGGACGATGAACGCCAGCGAAGCGATCGCAGAAAATGCATTTCCTGCTGCATAGCATTGCATCGTGCGTACTGCGTCTGGACTTAGCGGTGCGCTTGTTGACCAGAATCGAAGCACGGCCTCGGGCGCACAGATGAACACTGCCGCGACCGGAATCACCGCCAATGACGTCAGTTCGGTGGCCAGTGCATACATCTGGCGAATTCGTTCCCCGCCACCGAAGCTCTCGGTAGTCAGCCGTGGAATGAACGCCTGTTGAATCGGATTGGCCAGCAACATGATTCCGCTCGCCAATAGAGTCGCCAGGCTGAACACCGCAAAATCCGCCAGCGGCAAAATCTTCGAAAGGACGATCTTGTCGATCTGCGTAGTGCAAGCCCAGATCACGGTCGCCAATGCGATCGACAGCGACAGCTTCGCGCGCGACGACAGTACCTTCCATGAAAAACGCGTCGACACAAACGGTATGTCGATCGTACGGCCGAGCAGCGTCCTCATCGCGACGGCTTCTACGACAATCGCCAAAAGTTGCCAGATAAAGAAGAACTCAATGCGCGGCCAGATCATGATGATCGGCACAACGAGCACAGTGCGTATTACGGCAAATGTGATGACAATACCGTTGAGTGCAACCTGTCGATCAATGCCGACCACCCCGCCTCGGTATAGAGCACCAAGCCACCGCGCGATGGCAGTCAGCATCATCAGCACAAATGCCGTGCGAATCACACCCGGAGGCAGAGTGGACGCGTTCAGCCATCGTTCGGCGAAATAAGGCGCCACGAAGATCGACAAGATGAACAGCATGGCGCTTATGCCGAGAATCAGCTTTTCCAATGATTCCAGCAGCAGCCCGACTTCAGCTTTCGAACCGGTACCTGCTCGCAGGCTGCCGAGCTCGCGACACAACGTCGGCGAAAGCCCGAAGTCGAGAACGAGTACCCATGCAAGAACCACCGCGTTGATGGCAATCAGCCCATACGCTTCGACCCCGAGATGACGCACATATATCGGGACCATCACGATGCCGAGCAACGCGGTCACCATCTGGCCAACGAAATTTGCGAGCAGGGTTCGTCTCAACATCGCGGTCTGCCAGTAAATCAGGTAAGGACGGAAGGTACCGCCGGAATCGCCGCGAATACTGCATTGACATCGTTAATATCAATTCATCGCGAACGTGTCTTGGGGTGAGCGCTTGATCTGCCAAACGACCGAAAAATGCCGCCTCCATTCCGGCCGGCCGATGACGGAATGACAATTCGCGCCGAGCGGATGCATATCGACGCTACGGTAAGATCACCGCTTGTGAGACTTGATGTATTGCCAAAGTGCCTGACGCGGTTTGCGGGCGTGTCGTGGCTATCGGTTAATACCCTTCGACTGCGCCAACAGACCCGCAAATGAACGCTTCTGCGCAAGCCACCTTACGAGACGCGTCACTGCGGTCTACGCACTGAAGCGTACCTGTCGAGCTCAAAATTAAATGTGCGGCGGCGCACGTTCCGCAAGTTGCGTATCATCTATCGCGCGCAAGCCCGTTGCAGCGTCACTCCGTTCGAACACAATGGCGTCTCTCAACGGCTTGGCCATGCCACCTGATCCATCGGAAGATTGAGCAGATACTGGCCATACGCGTTCTTGGCAAGCGGTTTCGCGAGTTGAAGCAACTTCTCCTCGTCGATCCAATGTCGACGGAATGCAATCTCCTCCGGACACGCCACCACCAAACCCTGACGCTTCTGCAGCGTGGCGATGAACGTAGCCGCTTCGATCAGCGAATCATGCGTACCGGTATCGAGCCACGCGTAGCCACGACCCATGATCTCGACGTTGAGCGCGCCGTTCGCGAGATAACGCGAGTTGACGTCGGTGATTTCGAGCTCGCCACGCGGCGACGGCTTGATGTCCGCCGCAATGTCACACACCTGGTTGTCGTAGAAGTACAGGCCCGTGACCGCGTAGTTCGAACGCGGCCTGACCGGCTTCTCCTCGATCGACAACGCGCGGAACTGCCTGTCGAATTCGACCACGCCGTAACGCTCCGGGTCGTGCACGTGATACGCAAACACCGTGGCGCCTTCCGCCTTGTCATTGGCGTGTTCCAGCTGCTTCGCGAGATCGTGCCCGTAAAAGATGTTGTCGCCCAGAATCAGCGCCGACGGATCATGACCCACAAAATCCCGGCCGATGATGAACGCCTGCGCGAGCCCGTCCGGCGAAGGCTGAACCGCGTACCCGATGTTCATGCCCCACTGGCTGCCGTCACCGAGCATCGCTTCGAAGCGCGGCGTGTCCTGCGGCGTCGAAATGATCAGCACGTCGCGAATACCCGCCACCATCAGCGTGGACAGCGGATAGTAGATCATCGGCTTGTCGTACACCGGCAGCAACTGCTTGGAGACCACGTGCGTGATCGGATACAGGCGTGTGCCCGAGCCGCCCGCCAGAATAATGCCTTTGCGCGCCATTGCCGTGCCTTTACGCGCGCTGCGCGTAGTTGGTCTCAACCCACTTCCGGTAGTCGCCCGAGGCAACCTCGTCGGACCATTCCTGATTGTCCAGATACCACTGGACCGTTTTGGCCAGACCCGTCTCGAATGTTTCCGCAGGCCTCCAGCCGAGTTCGCGTTCGAGCTTGCGGGCGTCGATCGCATAACGGCGGTCGTGGCCCGGACGATCCTTCACATACGTGATCTGATCGCGGTACGAAGCGCCCGCCTTCGGACGCAACTGATCGAGCAGGTCGCACAGCGTGTGGACGACCTCGAGGTTCTTCTTCTCGTTCCAGCCGCCGACGTTGTACGTCTCGCCCGGCGTGCCGCGCGCGAGCACTTCACGGATCGCGCCGCAATGGTCGCCCACATAGAGCCAGTCGCGCACGTTCTGACCGTCGCCATAGACCGGCAGCGGCTTGCCGCCGAGCGCGTTGGCGATCATCAGCGGAATCAGTTTCTCGGGGAACTGGTACGGACCGTAGTTGTTCGAGCAGTTCGTGGTCAGCACCGGCAGGCCATACGTGTGATGGTAGGCGCGCACCAGGTGGTCCGAACCCGCCTTGGTGGCCGAGTAAGGGCTGTTCGGCGCGTACGGCGTGGTCTCGGAGAATTGCGGATCGGTAGCGGACAGCGAGCCGAATACTTCGTCGGTCGACACGTGCAGGAAGCGGAACGCGGCCTTCTCGGCCTCGCCCAGCGCACTCCAGTAATGGCGCGCCGCTTCGAGCAGCGTGAAGGTGCCCACCACGTTCGTTTGCACAAAGTCAGCCGGGCCATGGATCGAACGATCCACATGACTCTCGGCGGCGAAATGCAGCACGGCACGCGGCTTGTGCCCGGCAAAGAGCGCGTCGAGCGCGGCGCGATCGCAGATGTCCGCGCGCACGAAAATGTGCTTCGGATTATCCTGTTGCGACTTGAGCGTACCCAGATTGCCCGCGTACGTCAGCTTGTCCACGTTCAGTACCGCTTCGTCCGACGCATTGAGCCAGTCGAGCACGAAATTGGCGCCGATAAAACCGGCGCCCCCTGTCACGAAGATCATGGAAGCCCTCTGGAAGCCGCCTTCGCGCAGTGCGCAGAAGGTCGATTGGAATCTGGCTGACATCCGGCGAATGGTGTGGCCACGCCGCGTCGGCAAGCAGCTTTGGTATAGCTTTCCATCGCGACTTCCATCGCCGCGAACAGATGCAACCAGTCCAGTGTAGGGTTCTAGAGATCTTCTTTCAGTGCGGAAAGCAACATACGCGCTTTCGCCTGCGCCAAGCGGGACAAGAGTGGAAGCTTCGTGCGGTCGGGCAACGCTTGCGGTGTTCGCGTTGCCCGCATCTCGACCGCATGGCGTTGGTGTTGTCCGGCTCTAACGCCGATGGCCGGATACTTCTTTTGCTGAGAGCCGCGCTTGTGTCGTCACAATGATCGCTGCGGCCTTCATGGATTTCGGCAAGTAGCGCAGCCGATGCACCTCGGGACGCCAACTGCTACGCGCCCCGAAGAAAGAATTATTTATCGTCTCGTGGCGTTCTGGAACGAGCAACACATAGTGCGCACACGAAAACGCCAATCAGGACGCCGAATATGAAGCATAAGAAATGTGTCAAAACACTCAACATTGACCTGATCCTTTCAATTGAGGCGAGATTGAATTTATAACGATTCACCTCCTTCGCGATTCACCGGAAACCACGGCATGCGGCCGGCAAAACGTCGAAGACACCCACGCAGCAGCGATGGTATGACCCGGCGATTGACGCGCCAAACATCATACTTTACTAGAATCGCGATCAAGTCGAAAAACGGCACAGCTGAAGCGGTACGCGTATGGCGTGATATAGGATGCGACATCGGACTTCAGCCAGACGCGGATGATCGCGCCGGATGAAGTTCACAGCGTGAAGCCAGCCGCGCGTACGAGCATGGCATAGTCGGCAAAAGCGCGGGTTAGCGCGGCGCGAGGGCAAGAACTGCAGACCGCCGCGGAATGGCAATTTCGGCAAGCAAAGCAGACGACGAACGACGGCTTCGATCAGATCGCGCGGCCTGTGCAAGGGCAGTAGGCCAATGAGTCTTGTGCGGGCGCTCCGCGTGAGTGGGATTGCTGACACGCGCGAATAGCTCTCCGCGCGGGAGTAGAAACTGCTACGCACGATCCGGGCACACGGACCGCGGCATGATAGTTCGTTGGCCAGCGCCTGACCATTTATCTCCAGGCCTTCATTCTTCTTTCGCGACAAGCGCCGCAGCCGATCAAGCGCGAGCTTGCCGATATCACGATACGTGAGCGGCAACCCTACTCTTTCCGGTGTCCGCTTCAGGTCCCCTCAAGTCAGGTGCTCGCCGTGTTTTATCGGCGTGGAGCGTCAGCAATCTACGCGAGCGCGCCAACATATTGCCGGTCGTGCCAGGCGTCAATTCGGATGCGAATACCGCAACCCTCAGCGCGTGACTTCCATCGCGTTGATACGCGGCAATAACCGGTCGAATTCCCGTTTGACGATCGCATAGCATTCGCATGACCGCGCCTCAAGCCCGGTCCGATCGAGGATCTGGACGCGGCCACGGCTGTGATGAATCAGATCGGCTTCGCAAAGCTTGCCGGACGCTTCCGTCACGCCTTCACGACGCACGCCGAGCATGTCGGCAATCAGTTGCTGCGTGACTTGCAAATCGCTTGTTCCCGAACGATCGATGTCGACCAGCAGCCACCGGCACAGTTGCTCGTCCAGTCGATGCAGCCTGTTGCACGCGGCCGTTTGTGCGACCTGGGTGAGGAGAGCCTGCATGTACAGCAGCATCAGCGAACGCAGAGAAGCGCAATTGCGCAACGCTTCGCGCAATGCTGTAGCGCTGATTCGATAAGCAAAACCCCGGCATTGAGCCTGAACGCTGGCTGGCATCGTGTCTCCGCCCGTCAGGACTGGCACACCTGTCGTGCCATCCCTGCCGATCGCAGCGATTTCCACCGAGCTGCCGTTTTCCATGGTCTGCAGCAGGGACACGATCGCGGTGGCCGGAAAATAGACAGTTCGTATGAGTTCACCGGATTTCGACAGCAATTGCCCCGGACTCAATTCGACGAGTTCAAGATGAGGAAGCAGCGCTTCCCATTCATGCGTTGGGAGCGCCTCGAACAAACGGTTCCCACGGCGGTATGACTGGAATGTCGTCATCATCTCCCTCACGTAAGTATCTCAGCCTGCCTGGATACGACAGGCCTCCGCTCGAATCGAGGAGCCAATGACGATGCATTGCTCTCACACGAGCGGTCGGCAAACAGAAGCGATAATGGAGACGATCAAAGCTTCGCGCTGGTTATCGCGTTGCATTCGATGTCGCAATGCAGCATAGCCGCCAAAGAAGGTGACGCCAATAATGCTGGCGGATTAGCCCGCACGATCGGCGGAATAGAGAGGGTTTATTTGCGCTGAACGTTCGTTAGAACGCTGGACGTGCGTGCCGCTTTGTTGCAGATCGCAAGAGAGTCGACAATAGTTGCAATGTCAACAAGCCATAGTATGAAATCGCAATATGTCCAATTTATTAAGGATCTCTATGGGACGAGATAAATCGGACAAAATACCTTCTCTTTGCGACTCAAATCGGTAAGCCAGAGTGCGTGGTCAGACAGTTGCCCGTCAGTCAGCGGCGATGATTCGTTCGATCGCGACGTGGCCGGCCGCCGGCATGTGTATCGTCATCCGCCGTCCCGATCATTTCCGCTTCCTGCGTAACGTCCTTTTCGGACAGCGCTTGCAGAACTCCCGTCAGAATCCGCTTGCCGATTTCGTGATGAAAGATCCAGACGCCATGAATTCGTCCGGAGAATGCGGACTCGCTGCCGATGTCCGCGTCAGGCCGAAAACCGGAACCCAGCCCGAACGTGAAGAACCCGCGGATGACCTTGCCGTTGATGTCGAGCGGACGGCCCAACTTGTCGACCTCGGTGCCGCCCTGGCAGAACTGCAGAGGAATGGGCACCCCTCGATGGTCGACCAGCGTGGACATGTTGGGTCCGTATCCAGCGCTATGGATCACGCCGCATGAGTGCGCAAGACAGGTAGCCGCACGGGCGCGCTCGGCTTCCCCGGAGGCGGCATCGATCAATTCGACACGCGGCGTCGTTCCGGCGACGCGGCCGTGCGACATGACCGAACATGCGATCTCGAACGCGCGATAACGCAGACCGCTTGAACGATTGACACGCCGCGTGATCGGGCAAATATCGTTGACTGGATCGACCGTATAGCCCCATGCGCGTGCTTCGTCTTCGGTTTCGAAAAACAACCGTATCCGAGAGCGATGAATGATGGCGATTTCATCGAGTCCCGCGCTGCCCAGGTCAGTCGCAAGACGCTCGGTCATCGTGAACGCGCTATGCGAGCCGCCGATGATCGTGATCCGGTTCGTACGCCCGGCTGTGACAGGGACAAACGCGGGCGCGAAGGTGTCGACCAGTTGCGTGCTCGTGAGGCGAAGCAACTCGTCCGACGTACGGGTGATGACGCTGTTACCCGGCAATGGGAGGTCCAGCGTGCGGCACAGATCATCCACCTCTTCGACGCGCTGCGTCCCGCCCAGATTCATCACGACGGTGTCAGTGGTCACCGTCCGGTGTGCCGCGGGTCTACGCGTGTCGTGATAAGCGATTTCGAACCGGCCGTCCTGGCAGCGTCGGATCGCATCGATTTCGTGTCCGCGCAGAACATCGACGTCGAAATGTTCGACGAGATGTGCGATGAGCCGCTCGGCAGCCAGCGTGAGCAGCTCGCCCACCTCTGAGAGCAGCGGTGCGGAGTCCGGGGCCGCTGCCAGTTTCCTATGCAACTCGTTGTATTCGCGGATGTCGCCGAACACATCGTCGAAGCGCTCGTGCTCGAGGCACGCGAGGAAAGTTTTGGCGACCGAGTTACCCGTGACGTTCACATAGTCGCCGAGTTTGCCTGCACCGAGGCTCGTGCGTTTGTCGATGATCAGCAAGCCGTTTCTGGCGACCTCTGCCAGCTTGCCGCTCTTGAACGCATGGAACAGGAAGCCCATCCCTGCCGGGCCGGCTCCGCACAGGACACACGAGGCATCGCTTGGTACGCTCCTGGAGCTAACCGGATCTACAGCTAAGGACCTCTGCATGACTTTGGGGCTCAATAGTTGTCCAGTGTGACTTGATGCGCACCATGCGCGTTGCCGGCGTCGAGGCATTCCTCTGATCGGATTCAACCCGCAATATCGCCTAATGCGAATCATCATTCTGTGCGCTCGCGCACGGACAATATATCGGAACCTTTTCGACAGACATCCTTTCCAGAAATTTTGCTAACGGAATAAATTTCCGGCTTCATACACTGTCGGGAAGAAATTCTTCAACTAGCAACTGACGTCCCGTTTGCAAACGTAAAATGGTCGTACGTCCGTTCCATTTTACGAGATTTAACAATTAGGATCGCTTAATCAGCCTGCGATCCGATGTAGATCAGGACCGACGCTCGCCGCAGACGCGAGCGCGGCCTCTGCGTCACTATGCCATTTGAAATACCGCCACGGCGTCGCGCAATAGGGTCGCCTGCTCTTCCAGCGATTTCGCCGCCGCAGCCGCTTCTTCGACGAGCGCCGCATTGTGTTGCGTGACCTCGTCGATCTGCGAGACGGCCTTATTGACCTGTTCGATACCGTCGCTCTGTTCAAGCGCCGAAGCCTCGATCTCGTTCATCACACCGGTCACGCGCTCGACGGCGCTCATGGCTTCATGGATCGTCTTCTGCGCGTCGGACACGAGGGACGCGCCCTCCTGAACCTTGGCGGCCGACTCGCCGATCAGTTCCTTGATTTCCTTCGCTGCCGCACCTGAGCGTTGTGCGAGGCTGCGTACTTCCGAGGCCACCACGGCGAACCCGCGCCCCTGCTCGCCGGCGCGCGCCGCCTCCACCGCCGCGTTCAACGCCAGAATGTTGGTCTGAAACGCAATCCCCTCGATCATGCCGATGATTTCCGTCACCTTGCGCGACGACTCGCTGATCCCGTCCATCGTTTCGGTGACACGCGAGACCACTTTGCCGCCGCGCGTGACCGTGTCGAGCGCGCCGTGGGCGAGCCGGTTCGCCTGCTTGGCGTTGTCCGCGTTCTGTTTCACCGTGGCCGACAACTGCTCCATACTCGCGGCTGTCTGCTGAAGCGCCGCTGCCTGCTGCTCGGTGCGCGAGGACAGATCCGCATTGCCCGACGCAATCTCGTTCGCCCCTTGTGTGATCGCCGTCGTACTGCCGCGCACTTTGGACACGGTCTCCACGAGGCCGTCGCGCATCTTCGTCAACGCGCCCAGCAACTGGCCCATCTCGTTGCGCGATTTGATCTTGATGACGCCAGTCAGATCGCCGGCGGCGATGCGCTCGAAGTGCTTGACGGTTGCGTTGACTGGCTTGATCAATGCCGCCGACAAACCAATGCGCGCCGCCACGCCGATCATGATCGCGATGGCGCCGATCGCGGCGAACAGCAGCGTCGCGATCTGGAAGCGCTGCGCAGCCGTTTGGGCTTGCTGACGCTGGCTATCCGTCTGCGAACGTTCGAGCGCGTCGATCGCTTTCGAATAGCTGGCGTAAAAACTGTTCGCCGTCTCGCCCTGAATGTTGCGGAAGGTATTGAAATCGAAATCGGCAAGCGCCTTGAATTCCGGCTCGATTGCCTTGTCGACCAGTGCACTGCGCGCCTGCTCCACGTTCTGCGCGAGCTTCTGCTGGTTCTCGTTTGCGAACGGGCCCGCCATGTAATTGCGGAAGTCCTTGTTCGATTCGACCAGCACCTTGTGCGCGGCAGGCAACAGGTCGTCGGTCTGCTTGCCGACGCTGAAGAGCGTCTGATACGAACCCAGTGCGAGCTGCACTTGCAACAGCTTCTCGGAACTCGCCTTCAGATGCGACAGCGCGGCCGCGCTACGCTGCGTGTCGTCGAGGCTGCCGTTGGCGAGCTTGAGCGCGCCATAGCCGACACCGATCACTGTCAGCAGGAAAGCGACGAATACGCTGATCACCAGCGTCAGGCCGCCACGAATTGTGATGTTATTTAGCATTGGGTCTCCGGAACGTCTTTCTGATCGGCGGCGAAACAGGTGGCAGGCGCACGCGCCGTCTTTTTTGTGCGTGACTTACACTTCGCCGCATCCAGGTTAACGACCTCGCACGGACCCTGCTAAATAGGTGGAATCCATGACCGGCGGGCGTTTGCGAGCGCCCTTCACCTCACTATCTGGGATGGTCGGGCGACCATGCGGCACCGCTCATTTTCCGGGCGTCGTGCGTTTCGTTTGTATAATTCGGCGTCTTCGCTCAGGCTCACTTTCATGCTTAGTTTTGCGCTCGGCTTTCTCGTTTCACTGCTGATCACGCTGTTGATCGTGCGCTATGCGCACCTGCATGAAAGATTCTCCACCGACACCGATCTGGCCGGCGTGCAGAAATTCCATGTTCGCCCGGTGCCGCGCATCGGCGGGACCGGAATTCTGCTCGGGCTGATCGTCTCGGCCGTACAACTGCATCACGCGTATCCCGCTGTGTCAGGCGGCATCCTCGGGCTGATCGCGTGCGGCATGCCGGCCTTCGGTTCGGGTCTGGTGGAAGACCTGACCAAGCGCGTGTCGCCACTCGCGAGACTGGTCTGCACCATGGCCGCCGCCGCGCTCGCCTATTTCCTGCTGAATATCGCCGTGACGCGCATCAGCGTGCCGCCGCTCGACTTCCTGCTCTCGTACGCAGTGATCTCCTGCGTGGTCACGGTGCTGGCGGTTGCCGCGCTCGCCAACGCGATCAATATCATCGACGGCTTCAACGGCCTCGCGTCGATGGTCGCGTTCATGATGTTCGCCTCGCTCGCCTACGTCGCCTTCCAGGTGTCCGATCCGATCGTGCTGTCCGCCTCGTTCATGATGATGGGCGCGGTGCTCGGCTTCTTCATCTGGAATTTCCCGGCGGGGCTGATCTTTCTCGGCGACGGCGGCGCGTATTTCATCGGCTTCATGCTCGCCGAACTGTCGATCATGCTGGTGATGCGCAACCGCGACGTATCGGCGTGGTATCCCGTGCTGCTGTTCATGTATCCGATCTTCGAGACCTGCTTCTCGATCTACCGGAAGAAATTCATTCGCGGCATGTCGCCGGGCATCCCCGACGGCGTGCATCTGCACATGCTGGTGTACAAACGGCTCATGCGCTGGGCGGTCGGCGTGCGTACCGCGCGCGAATTGACGCGGCGTAACTCGCTGACGTCGCCATATTTGTGGCTGCTGTGTCTGATCGCGGTCGTGCCGGCCACGCTGTTCTGGCGGCATACGCTGCATCTGTTCTGCTTCGTGGTGGTGTTCGCCGCGACGTACGTGTGGCTCTACGTGAGTATCGTGCGATTCAAGTCGCCGAGGTGGATGGTGATCAGGAAGACCAGGCGGTAACGGAAAAAGGCGCTCGAATGAGCGCCTTCTTTCAATAGGCCAGCCTTGCGATGCGAGGCTGCCACAACACAGCCTCACCGGCTTGCTGTGCTCACGAAGCCCGCGTGGCCGGCGCCACGCTATGCAACGCCGGCGCGGCAGCCGGCTGATACTCCGGCACCCAGCGCCGCAGATCGCGGCGCACCTCCTGGTCGCTCGGCACACGATGCTGCATCAGCCACGGCAGCAGTTCATCGAGCAGATTGTCGGGCGCTTCTCGCGCCTGTGCGATGCGCAGTTTCGGGTGCGGCGTGCGCGTGGTCGCTTCGTCGTCGGCCAGCAGTTCTTCGTAGAGCTTCTCGCCGGGACGCAGGCCCGTGAAGACGATGCGGATATGCTCCTCGCTGAAGCCATACAGGCGGATCAGGTCGCGCGCCAGATCGACGATCTTGACCGGCTCGCCCATGTCGAGAATGAAGATCTCGCCGCCATGCCCCATGCTCGACGCCTGCAGCACGAGTTGCGATGCCTCGGGGATCGTCATGAAAAAGCGCGTGATCTCCGGATGCGTGACCGTGACCGGCCCACCCTTCGCGATCTGTTGTTGAAACTTGGGAATCACGCTGCCCGCGCTGCCGAGCACATTGCCGAAACGCACCGTCTCGAACTGCGTGCGCGTGCTGGTCTGCTGCAATGCCTGACACGCCATTTCCGCGAGGCGCTTGCTCGCGCCCATCACGTTGGTCGGGTTCACCGCCTTGTCGGTGGAGATCAGCACGAAGTGCTTCACGTCGTGGCGAATCGCCGCGCGCGCGACACGGTACGTGCCCAGCACGTTGTTGCGCACCGCCTGCCATGCGTTCAGTTCTTCCATGAGCGGCACGTGCTTGTAGGCGGCCGCGTGAAAGAGAATGTGCGGCGTGTAGCGCGACAGCACCTGGTCGAGCAGCAAGGAATCTTTGGCGTCGCCGATCACCGGCACCACGGAGAGCTTCGGAAAGCGCTCATGCAACTCTTCCGTGAGGCGGTACATGGCGTATTCGGACAGATCGAACGCGATCAGCTGGGCGGGTTCGAAGCGCAGAATCTGGCGGCACAGCTCCGAGCCGATCGAGCCGCCCGCGCCGGTCACCATCACCACGCGGCCGCTCAGGAGCGCTTCGACATGCGGCATGTCGATGCGCACCGGCTCGCGCCCCAGCAGGTCTTCCAGATCGATCTGACGCACGCGCGACAGAAACGCTTCGCCTTGCGTCAGCGTGGTCAACGCAGGCAGCACCATGGCCCGCACGCCGGCACGCACACACAGCGTTGCCACGCGACGCTGCGCGTCCACCGACGCCGAAGGGATCGCGATGATCGCGTGCTCGACCTTCATGTCCGTGGCCCAGTGCTGCAGGTCGCTAATCGGCCCCCACACCTTGTAGCCGTAGATTTCGCGACCCTGCTTGGCCGGATCGTCGTCGAGCAAACCCACCAGCCGCCATTCGCTCGACCGCGACAGTTCACGGGCCAGGTTCGCGCCCGCGTTACCCGCCCCGAGCACCACCACCGGCTTGCCTTGCCCGACCAGGCCGCCGTACAGATAGAACTCCTTCGAGGCGCGATAGAGCGCGCGCGAGCCGCCCATGGCGAGGAACAACAGAAGCGGAGAAACCGCGAGCACGGAGCGAGGAATGATGGGATGCGGCTGGGCCATCACGGCCACCATCATCATGACGAAGGAGCCGGCCAGCACCGCCTTGGCGATGCGCATCAGGTCCGGCAGGCTCGCAAACACCCACATGCCCCGGTACAGGCCGAAGATGCGGAACATCACCCCGTAGACGGGGAGAACCCAGAGAAGGGTTCGGACGGCGCCGGACCAGAATTCGACCGGAACGTAGCCATTGAAGCGGATCAGGTAGGCGGCGAGCCAGGCGCCTGCGACCGCGCAAAGGTCGAAGGCGAAGGCGCTAAATGATAGCCATGAGGCTTTGTGTCGAAACATCGGCGTCACACCTCAGGTTGTTCGGAATCTGCCACCCGGAATCGACGCCAGCGTGAATCGACTCCGATACCAATCAATACCAGCACGATCACCCATGCGCCCACGCTACACCATTGAAGGGCTGAAGACCAGCCAAGCAGCACGACAGCAAGGACTATACCAGCGGCCATTACTACATACCATAGGATGGCTGTCTTCGAATGGCCGAGTCCGTACTGGACCATGCGTTGATAGTAGTGTTCGCGGTGCGCCTGCCAGACTTTCTCGCCACGCAGGAGCCGCCGCAGCAGCGTGATCGACGCGTCGCCGATGAAGGGAGAAAACACCAGCGCGGGAAACCAGATCGGCCAGACGCCTTCGCTCCAGCCCCAATAACCAAAAGCGCCCGCCAGAAAGCCGAGCGGAATCGACCCGGCGTCGCCGAGGAAGATTTTCGCCGGGTGGAAGTTGAAGAGGAGAAAACCGGCGGCAGCGCCCGCCACGGCGGCCGAAGCCCACATGAGTTCCGGCGACGGATGCGCGGTGAGCGCGGCCCCGGCGGCGTAGCCCGCGAAGCCGAATAGCGTCATGCCGCCGGCCAGGCCGTCCGCGCCGTCCATGAAATTGTAAAGATTGACCAGCCAGAGCAACAAAAACGACAGGCCCACCAGCAGCCAGAGCGCCACCGGCGCCGGGTGTGCCCAGACGAAGATCGCCACCGCGGCCAGATGCGCGGCGAACCTGACCCGCGCGGGCAGGCCGCGCCGGTCGTCGATCTGCGAGACGGCCGCCAGCACGGCCGCGCACAGCGCGGCGAGCCAGAGGTGCGGCGCGACGCTCAGCGTCGCCACGACCACCACCGGCACGATGCCCCAGCCGCCCACGCGCGGCGTGGGCCGCGTGTGCAGCGAGCGGTCGTTCGGAATGTCGGTGGCAAGACGCCAGGCGAGGCCGGTCTTGAGCAGCGTCCACAGGATCGCCGCGCAGGCACAAGCGGAACCGAGCGCGATCAGGATCGCGGTCGTCCAGCCCTGCAACGTGGAAAGGGACATCAGCATGCGTGCCTCAATGCGTGGATCGGTACCAACGGGCGGTCGCGGCCAGCCCTTCATCGGTGGAGTGCGGCGCCCGCCAGCCCAGCACCGTGCGAATCCGGCTGGTATCGAGCTGCAAGGAGCCGACCAGCCGGTCGACCTGCGCCGTGCGCCCCGTCAGGCGGCCGGCCAGTCTCAGCCAGCTTGCGGGCACTGGCAGCAGGCGCGCGGGCCGGCGGAGGTGGCGGCCCAGCGCATAAGCCAGTTCCGCGATCGTCAGCGCGTCGTCGTCCGCAACGTGGAAGCACTGCTGGGCAGCGCGCGCGTCGGTCGCGCAGAGCACTAAAGCGTCGGCAAGATTGTCGACATAGACGAGGCTGCGTCTTGCGCGAATCGCGCCGAGCGGCAGCGGCACGCCTTTCCATACGCCGTTCATCAGGCTCAGGAAATTGGCTCGCACGTCCGGACCGTAGACCAGCGGGGGGCGCACAATCACGATCTCGAGGCCAGTCTCCTGGCCCAGGCGGATGAGCGCTTCTTCGGCAGCGCGTTTGGAGCGGCCGTAGGGATCTTGCGGCGCCGGGGGATCATCTTCGCGCACGGGGCGGCCCGGATCGGCTTCGGCCATCGCCTTGATGCTGCTGACGAAGACAAAGCGCCGCGCTCCATGCCGCCACGCGGCCCGCGCAACACGCAGCGCGCCGTCGACATTGGTCGCCTGGAAAGCAGCCTCCGGATCGGCGGCGTTCTCGAGCATGACATGCACGCGCGCCGCCAGATGCACGACGCAGTCCACTTGCAACGCGCGGGGCCAGCTTGCGTCAATGCCCGCGAAATCCACGCTGGCGTCGACCCATTCTGCGACCTCGCGTTCTCGCGGCCCCTCGCGCCGTACAAGGCCGGTGACCGTGTTTCCGGCATCACGCAGCGCGCGGCACAACGCGCGGCCGACAAAGCCATTGGCGCCAGTAACGAGTACCCGGCTCATAGCCACTTCCAGCCGAATCGGTTGAAGAATTTGTACGCCGAGGACATGAACATACGGATATGCGCCGAGCCCTTGCGCGCCGCGCCGCCACCGTGATGCAACACGCGCACCGCAGGCGTGTAGACGACGCGGGTCACGTCATGTGCGCGAAGACTCAGATCGTAGTCTTCGAAGTAAAGGAAATAGCGGGCGTCGAAGCCTGCCAGCTGCTTCAGGGCCGTCATGCGAAACAGCATGAAACAGCCGCTGACGATCGGCGGATCCCACACGGTGTCGCGTGCGTTGATCCTGTCTCGCATCTCATAGCGCGCGAGTCGACGCACGAACAGTCGACGCATGCCGGAAGGCAAAAAGCCGCGCACGAACAGATCGAGCAACGTGGGATAACGCCGGCACAAGAACTGTTGCTCGCCGTGCTCGTCACCGATCCATGGCGTGATGAGACCCGCCTCAGGGTGCGCATCAAAAAAGTCGAGCGCTTCGCAAAGCGCGTCGCTCGCCAGATCGATGTCGGGATTCAGGACCAGGTGATAGCGGCTGGCGCTGCTTTCGATTGCCAGATTGTGGCCCCTACCGTAGCCTACGTTACCCTGCCCCGCGATCACCGTACAGACGACGTTGCGGGCCCGGAGTCGATCCAGCGCGGCCGAGATGTCGGGCAGGCCGCCGTTGTCCACCAGATACAGCGTCACCGGCAGGTGGGGTCGGCGAGTGTGCAGCGCATCGCACGCGGCGGCGAGCCCCGCGAGCGTGGACAACAACTGTTCTGTATCCGGGTGGTAGACCACCACCGACACGGACAGCTCGTCGGATTGGGGATGCAGAGTACGCGTTTCTTTCATGTAGAACTGCGTGCCTTATCGTGGGCACTTCGGTGGGCGCTTCGGGTGGGCATTTCGAACAAGCATACGTTGCGTGCGCGCAACAAACACGCAGTTTGCTCAAATTTTCGTTCTTCGGCAACCCGTCTTTCCCTTTGTTACGGGCGACCTGATTCCATCAGCTTTTTTTATTCGGCTTTAGTTCGGCTACCCTGCCTCAGAATCAGGCATTTCCCCTGTAAGGTTGTGCGCATTATCTCTGAATAGTAAAGTAGCGCCGCCAAACTCCGACCGTTTAATCATCGGACGCAATCCAGGCTTCAGCGCCGCAGGCGGCAGCCGTCCGCTCGCCAATTTGATAACCGCCCACAGGGCAGAATGAATGCGCAGCAGACCACTCGTCGTCGACCTCGATGGCACGTTGATTCGCTCAGACATCCTGATCGAGTCTGGCTTTGCCTATCTGAAGACAGCCCCGCAACGCTTTTATGAGCCGCTGGTCTGGCTTGCGCGCGGCGGCAAGCCAGGTTTGAAAGCGGGCCTCGCCGACAAGACGAACGTGGACGTCGCCGTGCTGCCCTACGACGTCACTGTGTTGCAGTGGCTGAAGGGTGAGCGCGACGCCGGTCGTTCGCTGGTGCTGGCCACGGCGAGCCACGAACGTTACGCGCGGGCCATCTCCGCCCATCTCGGCATTTTCGACAAAACGTTCGCGACGAACAGCAGCATCAATCTGTCCGCCCACAACAAGCGCGATATGCTGGTCGCCGAGTACGGCGAAAAAGGCTTCGACTACGCCGGCAATTCGCATGACGACATAGCGGTCTGGCAGTCCGCCGACCGCGCCTACGTGGTGAATCCGTCCAATGGGGTGGAACGCGCCGCCCGCAAGATCGGCAATGTGGAACGGGTGATCGAGTCACGCCCTCCCGCCACCAGAACCTGGGCCAAATCGTTGCGCCTGCATCAATGGCTGAAGAATCTTTTGATCTTCTTGCCGCTACTGGCTGCCCATAAGCTGTCTTCCCCTGAACTGACCGTCGCTGCGCTGCTGGCGTTTCTCACGTTCGGCCTGTGCGCCTCGAGTGTTTATCTGCTCAACGACCTGCTCGATCTCGAGGACGACCGTCATCACCCCGTCAAACGCAAACGCCCGCTTGCCTCCGGCGCGCTGCCGCTCACATGGGGCCTTGCACTCTTTCCCGTCCTGCTGCTGGGCGCGTTCGCCACGGCGTGGCTTTTGCTGCCCTGGCAATTCTCCGCGGCGCTATTCGGCTATTACGCATTGACGCTGGCGTATTCGATGTTCCTGAAACGCCAGGTGATGGTCGACGTGGTGGTGTTGGCCTTGTTGTATACGATGCGTATCATCGCTGGCACAGCGGCAGTCGGCGCACAACTGACTTTCTGGCTGCTCGCCTTCTCGATGTTCATCTTCCTGAGCCTCGCGCTCGTCAAGCGATACGCCGAACTGCACTCGATGAAAACGCGCGGCCTCGTCAAGACACGCGGGCGCGGCTATGTCGCGAGCGACCTGTCGCTCATCTCATCGCTTGGGACCTCATCCGGCTATCTGGCCGTGCTCGTGCTTGCGCTCTACATTCAGGACGCGAAAACCGCCAGCATGTACCGCCACCCGCAGGTCATCTGGCTCGCTTGCCCGCTGCTGCTCTACTGGGTCAGCCGCACATGGATCATCGCGCACCGCGGTCTGATGCACGACGATCCGATCGTTTTCGCGGCACGCGACCGCGTCAGCCTCGCTGTCGTCGTGCTGTGCGGGCTGATTTTCTGGGCCGCGATCTAGCCGATGAACAGAGTTCTGTCATGGGGACGTTACCCGCCTATCCCGCAGCAAGCGCATGCAGTCGCATGGCGTGACGCCGCGCGCGCTGCGTGGTCGGACGCGGCCCGGGAACACGGCACCACGCTGGCCTTCGGCAATGGCCGCAGCTACGGCGACAGTTGCCTCGCGGCCTCCGGCCATGTCGTGCAAACGCTGCCGCTCGACCGGCTCATTGCCGCTGACTGGCAAACCGGGGTTTTACGCGCGGAGCCGGGCGTCACCCTGGAGCAAATTCTCGACGTTGCCATTCCACGTGGCTGGATGCTGCCGGTCACGCCAGGTACGAAATACGCGACCTTGGGCGGAGCAATTGCTAACGACGTGCACGGCAAGAATCACCATGTGCGAGGCACATTCGGCCGGCATGTGCGCCGCTTCGCTCTCGCGCGCAGCGACGGCGCGCAGTTCGAATGCGCGCCGGACGAGCAATCCGGGTTCTTCGCCGCCACCATTGGCGGCCTTGGGCTCACCGGGCTGATCCTGTGGGCGGAGATCCAGTTGATGCCGATCCGCTCGAGCATGGTCGACATGACGAGCATCCGCTTCGGCAATCTGGATGAGTTCTTCGCGTTGTCGGAACGGCTCGATCCGTTGCACGAATACAGTGTGGCCTGGGTGGATTGCCAAAGCCGCGGCTCGGCGCTCGGACGCGGCATCTTCATGGTCGGCGACCATGCGACGGACGGACCGCTTGAAGTCACACGGCGAAAGAAACGCACCGTCCCCTTCACGCTGCCGGTTCCGGTGTTCAACCGCTTCACGTTGCGCGCGTTCAACGAGCTCTACTATCAGAAGCAGCAGCGCGGCGAAGTATCCGCGCAGGTCAGTTACGACGACTATTTCTACCCGCTGGACAGCTTGCTGGAATGGAATCGAATCTACGGGCGCGCGGGCTTTCAGCAATACCAATGCGTGGTGCCGTCGATCGCGGCGCGTGACGCAACGCGCGCGATCCTCGACGCGATTGCCGGGAGCGGCACTGGCTCGTTTCTCGCCGTGCTGAAACGCTGCGGCGATTTGCGCTCGCCAGGCCTGTTGTCGTTTCCTCTGGAGGGCACGTCCCTCGCGCTCGACTTCCCCCAGCGCGACGCATTGAATACGCGCCTCTTTGCGAACCTCGATGCTATCGTGCGCGAAGCTGGCGGCCGGATCTATCCGGCCAAAGACGCGCACATGCCCGGCGCCGACTTTCGCGCCGCCTACCCTCAATGGCAGCAACTCGAAGCGCTGCGCGACCCTGCGTTACTTTCGCGTTTCTGGGAACGGACTACTCGAACATGAAAAACATCCTTATCGTCGGCGCCACGTCGGCGATCGCCATCGCCTGTGCACGCCAATGGGCCACGCAAGGCGCACGTTTTTTCCTGGTTGCCCGCAACGGCGAACGCCTTCAGCAGGTGGCCGCGGATCTGACCGCGCGTGGTGCGCAACTGGCGGCCTGTCATCAACTCGATATCGATCGCCTGGATCTGCATGCCGGCATGCTCGAACAGTGCCAGAAAGAGCTTGGCGCACTCGACATCGTGCTGGTCGCGCCCGGCACTTTGCCGGACCAAACCGCGTGTCAGGCCGACCCCGCAGTAGCCGTCCGTGAATTCAACACGAACGCTGTTTCGGTGATCGCGCTACTGACGCCGATTGCCAACATCCTGGAAGCGCAGAAGCGCGGCGCGCTGGCGGTCATCTCGTCGGTGGCGGGCGATCGCGGCCGGCCCTCGAACTATCTGTACGGCAGCGCGAAGGCCGCCCTTTCCGCGTTCTGCGAAGGACTGAATGCGCGGCTATTCAAAGTCGGCGTACACGTTCTGACCATCAAACCGGGCTTCGTGGCGACGCCCATGACAGCCGGCCTGCCGTTGCCCGGACCGCTCGTCGCGACGCCCGACCAGGTGGCGAGCGACATCGTGCGCGCCGTCGAAAAGCGCAAGGACGTGTTATATACGCGATGGTTCTGGGCGATCATCATGCTGATCATCCGCTCGGTGCCGCGTTTCATGTTCAAGCGCGCGTCGCTGTAAAGGGAAACCGGGACGATGAGTCGGCGAGAAGCCCTTGGCCACTACGCGATATTCGCGCTGGGCGTCATTACACTCGGAACCACAGTGTTCGCGGTTTGGCAGCATTTTTCGCCGTTGCCGTACGGCGATTCATGGGACGGCGCGATTGGCTCCTATATGCGCGCCGCACAAGATTCCTGGCACGTGCTCTTCGCCCAGCACAACGAACATCGCCTTGCTTTCTCGCGATTGATTTTTTTCGCCGACATCCGTTATTTCGGCGGCCGAAATGTCTTTTCCCTCGTTTCCAATCTCGTGCTTGCGGGTGCGCTTGCGACGGCTTTTTTCCGCATCACCCTCCACTACCGCCCCACCCTCTCGCGGCAGACGCGCTTCGGACTGGCGGGCGCTATCCTCGTATTCGCCTTCTCGTGGATGCAGAAGGAAAACTTCACGTGGGGATTTCAAAACCAGTGGTTCGCCGTTTATCTCTTTGCGCTGCTCGCGTTCCACTCAATCGATCGCGTCGCCGAAGCCAATGGCAGCGATGAACGCGCGAGACGGCTCGGCTGGCTGACGGCAGCGTTGGTCAGTGCGTGGTTCGCGGCATACTCGATGTCGAGCGGTGTACTGGTGCTTCCCGCGCTCATTGTGCAGGCCCTTTACGTACGGCTGAAACCGCGCGAACTGCTGGCAATCGTTGTAGTGACCGTTGCCGTATGGGTAGCCTATTTTATCGACTGGCACACACCGGGTAGCAGCGGCAATCTGATAGATGGAGTGCGCGAGCACCCCATTGCCGCGGTTCGCTACGTGCTGCTCTATCTTGGTTCGCCGGCCTTTCAGATCAGGACCGGCCTGGGGGGAGCCTATGTTACGGGCATTCTGGTGTTGGCGGCGCTCGCGGCAAACTGCTTCAGACTCTTGCGGCCCGGTGCCGATCGCCCGCAAGGCGTGGCGTTGCTCGTATTTGCACTATTCATCGTGGGCAATGCGTTGCTGACGGCGAGCGGGCGGCTTTGGTTCGGGCTGGAGACAGCGCTGGCTTCCCGCTATACGACAGCCTCCCTGATGGGCTGGCTCGCGCTGATCATCTTCGCTGCGCTAAACAGCCGGGCACCGCAACAACTGAAGCGCGCCGTCTTCGTCGCGGCACTCGCCACCTTGGCCGTCGCGTCAGGTCAACGTTTCGTCGCCCGGGCTGATCGTGACGAGACTTACGCACGTTTTGTCGCCGGCCTCGCGCTGCGGGCCCATGTGTACGACCCGGAGATCATCCGGCCGGTCTATCCTTTTCCGGACGTCCTGCCGACCACCGCGCGGGCAGCCGAGGCGGCACAACTGTCCATTTTTGCTCCGGATCAGCCCGACTATCTGGTGCCGCCGAACCAGCTCAACCCGTCGCTGCCCTGCGATGGGAGCATCGACGAGATCTCGGGCACGACAACCCCTGGCATCTATCGCGCCACGGGGTGGATCTACGACCCGGCAGACGGGGGTGCGCCACAAGCCGTTGTCGTCACCGACGCCGCCGGTGCGACGCTCGGCACCGGCGTCACCGGCCGCGAGCGAGACGACGTTCGCAAGATACTCGGCCGAAGCGCCAGGTACAGTGGCTGGACAGCTTTCTTCAGGGCGCCGGCAAACGGCGGCATACGGGTCCATGGACAAACAGCCGCCGGTGCGTATTGCGCGCTGAAGGCCGAAAAGCCGATGCCCACGGCAGCGACAGTTCAATAGGCGCGGCCGGTAACGGCCGCCGGCGGTTTCCAGTCCGTTTCTGGAACAGCATCGGCTTGCTAGTATCATCTAGTCCTTACAAAGTTGCTGAACGCCTCATCCAAAGAGCTAACGCATGAACCAAACCCGCATTCTTCTGCCAGGCGGCGCCGGCCTTGTCGGCCAGAACCTCGTTGCACGACTCAAAGCGCGTGGGTATGACAATCTGGTCGTAATCGACAAACACAAAGCCAACCTGGAAGTGCTTCGCAAGGTCCATCCGGACGTCACGGCGATTTATGCGGACCTGGCCGAGCCGGGCGGTTGGGAACAGCATTTCGAAGGCGCCGACCTCGTCGTCATGCTGCAGGCGCAGATCGGCGCGCCGACCCTCGAACCGTTCATTCGCAACAACATCACGTCCACCCGTAACGTGCTCGACGTGATCAAGCGCTATCAGATTCCGTACACCGTGCACATCAGCTCTTCGGTTGTGAATTCGGTGGGCGAAGATTTCTATACCGACACGAAACGCGAACAGGAAGAGATCGTTCTCGCCTCGGGCATCGAATGCGTGGTATTACGGCCCACGCTGATGTTCGGCTGGTTCGACCGCAAGCACCTGGGCTGGCTGTCGCGCTTCATGCATCGCGTGCCGGTGTTCCCGATTCCCGGCAGCGGCAAATATATGCGTCAGCCACTCTATGTGGGTGACTTCTGCAATGTGATCATCAGTTGCATCGAGTCACGCATCAAGGGCCAGGCCTTCAATATCACCGGCCTCGAACGCGTGGACTATATCGACATCATCAGACAGATCAAGCGCGCCACCCGCGCAGGGTGCGCGATCGTGCGAATTCCGTATGGTCTCTTCTACGTGCTGCTGAAGATCTATGCCATCTTCGACAAGAATCCGCCCTTTACAGCGGATCAGCTCAAAGCGTTGACGGCCGGTGACGAATTCGAAGTGATCGACTGGGAAGGTATCTTCAAGATCCGTGCTACGCCATTCGCAAAGGCCATGGACGAAACGTTCAACGATCCAACGTATAGCCACATCGCACTGGAATTCTGAATAGAGCCACGTTATGAGCGAAAAACGCATTGCAATACTTGGCGCAGGGCCGATGGGTCTCGGCGCCGCCTACCAACTCGTCAAAGACGGGCGCAAACCGGTCATTTTCGAAGCGGACGACCGGGTTGGCGGGATGGCCGCGTGCTTCGACTTCGGTGGTCTCTCCATTGAGCGCTACTATCATTTCCACGCGATTTCCGATCACGCTTTCTTCGAGGTGCTGCGCGAGCTCGGCATCGAAGAAAAAATGCAGTGGCGCGAAACGAAGATGGGCTACTTCTATCAAGGCCGCGTGCAGCCGTGGGGCAATCCGATGGCGCTCCTGAAGTTCAAGGGACTCAGCCTGCAGGCCAAGTTTCGCTATGGATTGCACGCGTTTCTGTCGACCAAGCGCAACGACTGGAAGCCGCTCGATCACGTTGAAGCGACGGGCTGGATTCGCCGCTGGATCGGTGAAGAAGCGTGGGAAGTGCTGTGGCGGCGTCTGTTCGACTACAAGTTCTACGACTACGCGTATAACCTTTCCGCCGCGTGGATCTGGAGTCGCATTCGCCGTATCGGCCGCTCGCGCTATAACCTCTTTCACGAGAAACTCGGCTATCTCGAAGGCGGTTCCGATACGTTGCTGGAAGGTATGCGCCGTTATATCGAGGCCAACGGCGGAGAGTTTCGCCTTGGCACACCCGCGCAGAAGGTCGTGATCGAGAACGGTAAGGTCAAGGGCATCGAAGTCGGCGGCGAGTTCCTGCCGTTCGACAAGGTCATCAGCACGATTCCGCTCCCCTATGTACCGCGCGTGATGCCGGATCTGCCCACCGAGATTCTCGACGCATTCCGCAGCGTCAAAAACGTGGCCGTGGTGTGCATTATTGCGAAGCTGAAGAAACCGGTGACCGAGAACTTCTGGCTGAACACGAACGATCCTGAGATGGATATTCCGGGTATCGTTGAATACACGAACCTGCGGCCGCTCGATCATCACGTCGTCTACGTGCCGTTCTATATTCCGGGCGAGCATCCGAAGTACCAGGAACCGGATTCGGCATTCATCGACAAAGTGAAACGCTATCTGATGAAAATCAACCCGGCACTGAAACCGGACGATTTCATCGACGTCCGCGCGAGCCGCTATCGCTTCGCGCAGCCGATTTGCGAACCGGGCTTTCTCGACCGGCTGCCTCCAATCCAGTTGCCGGTGGAAGGCCTGCTTGTGGCTGATACGTCTTACTACTACCCCGAAGACCGTGGCATCTCCGAGAGTATCGGGCTATCGCGCAAGATGGCGAGGATGATATGACGCGAGTTCATGCACTCGCCAGGCGCACCTTTGTCTCGAAGAGCTTTTTGCTGTTCCTGTTGACTGGCGGTTTTGCCGCCGCGGTCAATTGGGGCAGCCGGATTGTCTACAACAAATGGATGCCGTACTCGGCCGCCATTGTTGTCGCGTATATCACCGGCATGATCACGGCGTTCATTCTGGCGAAGCTGTTCGTGTTTACGAAAAGCACGCAGTCGACCGGGCGGTCAGTGTTCTTCTTTACGCTCGTCAATCTCGTTGCCGTCGTGCAAACCTGGGCTGTGAGCGTCGGATTGGCGTACTACGTGTTTCCGTGGGTGGGAATGACCTGGCATGCGCGGGATATCGCGCATGCCGTCGGCGTCGCTGTACCGGTGTTTACGAGCTACTTGGGGCACAAGCGGTGGAGCTTCAAGCACTGACGCGGCCAATCCATCAGTGCATACGACCAACGTGCCGGTTTTACTTCTGCCCGGAACACATCCCCTGGCGGCGCGTGCACAAGGAAAACGCCGTCTTGCGCAGACACAATCTCGTTGGGATACCACGGAATAGCGAATCGCAATGCGCTGTTCAACAGCATCAGCAATAAAAACAGTGTAGCGGCATGGCGCGCAAGCGCGATTCTGCATTTGGCGGCCGCGATAACGAACGTCCACATGCATAGAATGAGTGGAACGAAGGTATACCGCGCACTGACGCCTGACCATCGGACCGGCAACTCCGGCGCGTCGCTTCGCACGACTCCGAGCATCCAGAACGCCACAGCGAGCGCGAGTGCCATCACGCAGGCGATGCGCCATTTGCCGGGCAAAGTCGCCACACACGCCAGAACCACGGCAAACAGCGCGAATGAAACATAGAACATCCACTTGCCCAAACCATTGATCCACCGATCGGCGAGTACGAAGTCGAGCACGAAATAGTGGAAAAACGCTCCTCCCCAGCCAAAGTGCAAATACTCTCTTGCTGTGTGTGCCGCCTGATGATTTGGCGGGCTTGTCATTAACGTCACCAGTTGAACCAGGCCGCAGGCCACGACGATCAATAGTGGCAGCGTGCAAAGGCGCTTTCCAGATTTCTTCACGTGAGCAACGATGCCCAACGCGGCAACGGGTGAGAGCAGAATACTAAACGGACCCGTCAGCGAAAGCAGACCGATCGCCACGCAACGGCCGACAATCCGATTCGCGTCGGTTCGCTGCGCGCAGTCCCAAATCATGGCGAGTAGCACGGGCGCGAGCACCCATTGAAGATTCGTGATGTTCAACCATGCTTCACCATTGTGAGGAATGAGAACAGGCGACAGGCCTATCAGATAGGCGCCGGCGCGCGGTAGATAGCGCGAAGCGATCACATACAGGTACGCGCAGGAAACGACGGTGGCGGATGTGGTCAGCCAGGCAAACGCATGCGGCGTTGAAACAACGGACCCGAACCACGTATAGACGTGCACCAGAATGCGCGGCACTGCATGCAGGTATCCTGCATATGGCGTGATGATGGCTCGCGCGCCAAGTTCAAATCCTTCTTTTATGAAAATGGGTGCGTCTTCCGCCCACAGGTAACCGCGCGTCAGCCGGCCGTGCATGCGGATAAAAAGCACGACAAGAGCAAGCACGAATACGAAAGCGCCGTCGACTGAAGAGCGGCGTGGCGCTATGTCATTCTCGACGATAGAAACTGGGGTGATCTGAATCTCGGCCATTGTTGTTGTTTTACAAGAAAAGTAATCATCGACCACGCTCGCTCTGATCGATGGGTTGTCTGGACCAGCTTGTCGGGGTTGGTATTACAGCCGGATATGAAAACTCGAAGCCGCTAGCCCGTCACGGATAAATGTTCGCGCTATTCGCTGAACGTCCTGGCGCCTTTGGTGACAATCGGCGGCGTAGAATTCTGGCGCAGTTTTGTGACGGCACCTCGACCAGCCTATTCATCACAAACGCCAGAACCAGTGCGCCACCAATCGTGGCGATCCAGACAGGGACCGGACCGAAGCGGGTAATGCGGGCTGAACGCAAGCGCAAGCGGGCGAGCTCACGGATACTCGGCCCGCAACTGCCCGCGGGAAACCAATCAGGATCGCGCAAACATCGACTTCAGAATGGCAACGATCTGCGCGCCCGCGGTTCCGTCGCCAAATGGGTTTTTGCCGCCGGACATCGCCTGATAGGCGGCGGCATCGTCGAGCAAACGCGCCGTCTCGCGAACGATCGTGTCCACATCCGTGCCGACCAGTTTGTTGACACCGGACTCGACGCCCTCCGGTCGCTCGGTCACATCGCGCATCACCAGAACCGGCTTGCCCAGCGCCGGACCCTCTTCCTGAATGCCGCCCGAATCGGTCAGGATGATATGACTCGCCGCCATGAGTCGCTGGAACGGTTTGTAGGTCAGAGGTTCTTCCAGATAGACGCCCGCCTGATCGCTCAACACGCGGTTGACCACTTCCCGGACCTTCGGATTCATGTGCACCGGATAGACGATCCGCACGTCCGGATGCGCCTCGGCAATTTTCCGCAACGCCGTGCAGATGTTCTCGAACCCAGGCCCGAAACTCTCACGACGATGCCCCGTCACCAGCACGATTCGCCGCCCTTGCGCCAGTGCGGCCTCGACTCGTTCGGGCAACTCGACATGTTCGTTCTTCAGGCGGTCGAGCATCAGATACAACGCGTCCACCACGGTATTGCCAGTCACGAAGATCTGCTCCGCGGGCACCTGCTCCGCAAGCAGATTCTTCTTCGACAATTCCGTTGGCGCGAAATGGACGTCGGTCACGAGCGACGCCACCCGTCGATTGAGTTCCTCCGGAAACGGCGCGGCCATGTCATGACTGCGCAGGCCGGCCTCGATGTGCCCGACGCGAATGCGTCGATAGAACGCCGTCAACGCGGCGACCTGAACGGTCATCGTGTCGCCCTGCACGAGGATGATGTCGGGCGACTGCGCGGCGAGGAACCCGTCGATCGCGGTGAAAAGCCGCGCACTCAGTCCCGCCAGCGATTGATTCTGCGACATCACGTCCAGACTCGCGTCCGGCGTCACGCCGAAGTCCGCGAAAGCCTGCATCAACATTTCCCGATGCTGCCCGACCGAACACAGGCACACGTCGAAATCCTCGTGAGCCGCGCGCAGCGCGTGCACCACCGAAATGACCTTGATCGCTTCCGGCCGTGTGCCGGCAAACACCACTACTTTTTTCTTTGCCATGGTAGATATCCTATGAAACCGGCAACTTCAGATCACTTCGGGCCGCGCATCGGTCAACTTGAAGTAACGGCTTTGACGCTGAGGAAGATACGACGCATAGCGAACGCAATCGGCGTTCGTTCGCGTCAGGATGGCCGCGAAAATCTCCGCGTGCCGCGTGTAGGCCTCGGCCGGCGTCATCGACTGGAACGACTGCTGCAAGCCCTCGCGCGGCTGGCGGATCGGCCGGCCGGCGTGCTCGAGAATCGTTCTGGCCAGTTCGTCCCGAACTGCGTGCAACTCCCACTCGGTTGCGATTGCCTGATAGAACTCGGCGCCGTCCAATGTCGACCAGTCGTCACGATAGGCACGAATCACCGTGCTGGTCTCGCCGATCAACTGCTCGCGCGCGCCGCCGACGTCGGTGGCGATGACCGGCGCGTTACGTTGAAGGGCCTCTGATATGGCCAGGCTCCAACCTTCAGTAAAGGACGGCATGACGACCGCGCGCGCCAGATCGACGAATCGATAGACGTCGGACCGGTAGCCGGGCATCGACACCACGCCTTGCAGGCCGTGATGCGCAATGCGCGCCTGGAGTTGCGCGGCGTAGCCGGCATCGGCGTGTTTGCCGAGAATCACGAGGCGGATATCGGGCCGCTTCGCATGCGCCATTGCGAATGCGTCGATCAGCAAACCCTGTCCCTTCACCGGATTGATCGAGGCGACGTTGAGAAAGACCGGACTATCCGCCGGAAATCCGAGTTCCTCGCGCAGCGCGAGATCGCGCTCTGGTTCGAGCAAGGGCATTGCGCTGCCCGAGTCGCAACCGTTCGGCACGACGATCATCCGGTCCGCGCTCAAGCGCAGATTCACATCGGCGAACATCGCGACGTTGGCTGACACGCAGATATACGCGTCCGTCACCTCATCCACGCGACGCCACTGTTCCTTACCCGCGGCGTCGAGCCACATGTACATGTTATGGACGGTTTGCACAAACGGGATTTTCAGCGAAGCGCAGGCCTCGCCGAGCGACAACGAATAGTGCGCATTGACCAGCGCCACCTTTCGCTCGACCAGCACCGCGCGAAGCTCGGCAGGATCGCCGGGCAGGCGCACGTAGTCGAACTGCCGTTGCTTGAGTTCGGCCTCGGCCTCGGTCGCGATTTCGCCGGTGACACCGAGCATGGGCCGGAAGCCCGCCTTGCCCAGGCGGTCCAGCAAATCGAAGACGACACGTTCGAGACCGCCAACCATGAAGCTGTCGACCTGCAACATGACGGCCGGCGCGACCGACGGGTTGAAGGCGGGCGCGTCCGGCACCGTCAGCGACTGTCCGCTATGGATCGCCTTCCAGAATCGGCGCGCGGATTCGACGACGTTCGCGGGCGCCGCTTCGACCACCATAGGATGAAGCAACGCGAGTCCGAGGAACACCTGATGATCGAGTGCGATACACAAGTCGGCGTGATCGTAGACGTCGCTGCGCAATGCGTACGGATTGTCGCCGGCCTTGAACACGGCCACGACCACGACATCCGGCGGCTGCGGCGGCAAAGACGGCAAATCGGCGGCGGCGATAATTTTCAGCGGCGCATCACTCGCATTCAGGTCGCTTGCACCACGCTCGCTAGCCGGCAAGACGGACGCGAGCGCGTCACTCGATGCCCAGCGAGCCGTGTCCGAGTCGAACTGGCCGAGCCACCGCGCGACGCGTCGTTCGTCCAGCAACAACGGCGCATTGGGAAAGCGCTTGACGGGTGTCGGAGCCGGGGCCGGAGCCGGGGCGGCCGGTGCGGGCCGGCGTGCCCGGCCCGCCACACCGAGCCGCCGCGAAAGCGCGCGATACGCGCGCCGCAATCTGGCCTTCAGGCTCCGCGCAATGGTCGCACGCAGCACCTCGCTGGTGAACACCTGCTCCTCGAGCGCCGCTGCGAGACGCGTCTTTTCTGCTTCATCGGCAGCGACGGTCTGTTTGAGAGCAGCCACTTCACGATCCCTCTCTCTAATCACATCTTCAAGAGCATCCACCTGGACCCTGCCTGCCTTGATCACGCCTTCGAGGCGGTCTGCCTCGATCTTATCCGCCTGAATCACGCCTTCGAGGCGGTCTGCCTCGATCTTACCCGCCTGAATCACGCCTTCAAGGCGAGCGGCCTCATCCTTGCCTTGCTGGATGGCGCCTTCGAGCCGGTCAGCTTCGCCTCTCAGGTGCCGGGCGAAATCCTCCAGACGTTGGGTCTCGCCATACAGGAAGGTATTGCGCTTCAGCAAGAGTTCGATCTGTGTGTCCTTTGCTTCGAAGCCACGCTCGTAAAACCCGCGGTGTTCACGCCAGACCAAACCGGGTCGAAACTCGGCATCGGCGAGATAGTTCAGAAGGTAGGCGCATCGCGCTCCCAGTTCGGCCAGTTGCGAGACTTCCGGCAACCCAAAACTCAATGGCTTCGTCAGGTCGCCAAGGATGTTGACCCAGTCGCCCGACAGAACCCGCTGCACTTCCCGCACCGCCCGCTCGAGATACTGGCGCGCGGCCGCATAGTCGCGGCGGGCCGCGGCAAAGCTCGCTGCCAGGTCGAGCGCGGCGACCGTCTTGGTGGCCAGCAGCGGGCTGAAAGGAACCGGGTCCATGGCCGCGCACCTCAATGCCCAGGCCTCGGCACCCTCCAGATCGCCTACCGCCTGCAAGAGTTTGGCGGCCACATAGCTCTGCGAGATCGACCATCGCAGATGTTGTGCGTCGTTCTTGTTCGTATCGAGGTACGCCTGAATTTCCGCCACGCATGTCCGCACCGTTTCCGTCGAGGCCCGTGCGGCAAGCACGCGATAGGCGTGGCCGCAAAGCGCAGCGCCATAGTCGGCGGTGTCGTGCGGCGCCTGCTGCAGGACTCGCGCTTGCAGGCTTGCCAATTCGGCGTCGTTGTTCATGCGCGTGCCGATGGTCACCATGCTCCTGAAGAGCCATGGATTCACCATGCTGCGTCCGTCCGGCAGCACATTGAACGCCGGCGAATCGGCGTGCTTGTACATCGTATCGACAAATGCCGACGCATCCGCGCCGACGGGATCGCGCATCGAAACGACGATCAGATCGCCGTCACTGGCCACTGTGCGCTCGTCGAGTCCTACCTTGCGCCATGCGAAGTCCGACGGCGCATCCGCCGGCGACATGAAAGCGCATTCCGGCAGCCAGCTTGCGTGGGTCGAGCCCGTACTCGAGCGCAGCAGTTCGACAGGAGATTGCGGCTCGATGGAATCTTCCCCTTGGCTCTGCGGCGCCTGAAGCCCGAGAATCAATCGGCCACCCGGCCGCACGATGTCGGCGAGTCGCGGCCAGTCGAGCTGCGCGAACGGGCGAACGTCGCGGCAAATCACCACGTCGACAGAATGGCCCGCAAGGCCACGCAATTCCTCGCCGGGCCACGGCCTGAAATCGACGCGGCCGGCAACGCCATACTGACTCGACGCGTAGCCGCTCTGCAGCGCGTCAGGCACGATGCCGAGCACATGGCTCGCCGTCGAGTTCTGCGCGACGATGTAGGCACCGCTGCCGGCCGTATCGTCCAGCACGAGAACGGCGTCGCCGACCCGAACGAAACTGCCGATCTGCGTGAACACGGCGACTGCGGTTTGCGACACCAGATCCCTATGCCGCAAGACGTCTTCCGCTACCGCGGGGCTCTGCTCCGCCGACGCGTTTGCGGCACGCTCGAAAGCGCAGACTTCGTAGCCGCCCAACGGGGGCAGCGGATAAGTCAGCCGCGCGAATTTCAAACGCGCGTGAATCCGGAACCCAAGTTCGAACGCTTGTTCTCTCACGTAGTCGGCCGATGCACGGCCGGTTTCGTCTTGCGCGACCCGGCTCGTCAGCGCAACGTTCCTGATGCCCGCATCCGCGATCAGTCTGAGCCAGGCCGATGCGTCGGCGGCCTTGATGTCCGGCGGGAGAACCACGATCGCCGCGTCGAAAGATTCGCGCTGGGCCATGCCGAGAGCGGGCGCCGTGATGGACGCCGCTTCGAGCCGGTTCGACACGAACCGGTGGTCGGCTCGCGCTCCGCCGTCCGCGTCGAGCGAGAGCGCGAACGGATCCGTTCCCGCAGCGAGCAGGAAGTCGAGCGCATCAGCGGCATGAGTACCGATGTACAGGATCTTGCCGTGCCCGAAACAGGTGACGCACTGGCGCAAGCAGGCTTGCACATCGTGGCTTGAAAACACGGTCATACTGTCGACACCAAGGTTTTGTACGGCGAGCCGTTTTGTCGAAGGACGCCAGTCGCCCTGGTTGTCGCGACTGACAGGCGTCGACTCACGAGGCTTCGCCGGTGGGTGCTTCAAGTTCGGCGCGCATGTGCAGATCGCACACGCCACCGAAGAAATGCGTGTCGACGCGCGCGCGCACCATGAAAAACGCGGCCTCGTCGATCCAGTGCAAGATCGCCTGATCGGAGAAGTTCATCGACTCCTGGTGGATCAGCGAGGCCTGCACTTCGTAGAAGTTTTCGCCAAGCGCGCAGGAGTCCATCGTGAAGACGACGGAATGCTCTTCGCCCGAGCGGAACTTACGGTTCCAGAAAATAAAGCCCTCCTGCTTCCCGGCGATCAGTTCGGCGTCCTGGTTGAATGTGCCCCAAGAGTACATCTTGATGCCTTCCTTGTTGCGGATGCGCAGATTGACATAGAGCTTGTCCATCTCCTCCCGGATCGAGAATTTCACCACGATCTTGACCGTATCGCCGGTGTAGAAGGTGGTGCATGGCTCACCCGCGCCGTCCAGCACGGAAACATCCGTTATCAGCGCCTCGAGGCTGCCGAATTCGAACTTGCCTCCCTCGCTGCGCGCTTCGGTTTCCATCTGATCCGCCGCGTCCGCGACATTCGACACGGCTTGCGCGAGCTGGCCGCCGGCGGCGGCTGCCTCGAGCGGTTCGGCTGCCGCCGCGGGCGCCGTCAACTGCGGCGACGCGACCGGCGCCTCGACCTTCGGGGCCGTGTCCGCCCTGATCGCCTGCTTGTGCTCGGCGATCTCCTTCTGCTTCGCGAGGTTTTCCTCGTCGTGCAACAGCTTGCGATAGGCCAGCACGACTTCGCCGGACGGCCCCGCGGCCATCACCTCGCCGTGGTGGAGCAAAATAGCGCGGTCCGTAAACGTTCGGACCGACTCGATGTCGTGCGACACGAAGAGAATCGCGACGCCACGATCGCGCAGTTGGCGAATGCGCTGATAGCAGCGCTTCTGGAACAGCGCGTCGCCGACCGCCAATGCCTCGTCGACGATCAGCACATCCGGGTTCAACTGCACCTGCACCGCAAATGCGACGCGCACCATCATCCCGCTCGAGTAGTGCTTGACGGGTTGATCGAAGAAATCGCCGATGGCCGCGAAGCGGATGATCTCCGGCATGGCCTCGTCCATCTCCTTGCGCGACAAGCCGAGAATCGAGCCGTTCAGATAGGCGTTCTCGCGACCCGTAAACTCCGGGTTGAAGCCGCTGCCCAATTCCAGCAGAGCCGCGACCCGGCCGTGCACCTGGACATCGCCTTGGGTAGGCGCCAGCACACCGGCGATGATCTGCAGCAACGTCGATTTACCGGCGCCGTTGCGGCCCACAATACCCACCGCTTCGCCCTTCTTCACGTTGAAGGAAATGTTGCGCAGCGGCCAGAATTCGCCAAAAAACTGGCGACGGCCACGAAGCAGCATCTGCGCCAGCCGATGGTGAGGCTTCGCATACAGTTCGTAACGCTTGCTCAGCTCGCGAACGTGGATAGCTATATCGTCCAAGACCACTCTCTTTGTTGATGAACAGCCTTACACAAAGCTGCAATCGGGCGCCGCCCGCCTCTCGCGCGCGGCGCCCCCGAGTAGCCGACTAGGTCAGTGCCTCGATGAGTTCCTTCTCGCCCGTGGCCTTCTGCTCGACCAGCCGGTCGCAGATTGCCCGATTGTGCGCGGCCATCTCCATACGCGTCACCGCATCGGGAATAAGCCCCTTGGCGAAATCCTCGACATTCACGAAACGCATGCCGTACGTGTTGAAGTCGCCGATGTTGGGCGTATCGACGATGGGCACGATGCCGAACGCCAGATACTCGATCAACTTCGTCGGACAGGACACGTGGTTCACCACCATGTCGTCGCGCAGAATGAAGCCGAAATGGCAGTGCTGATACACCTCGTTGAGCTCGGCGCGCGTCGCGCTGGCCACATGGAAGTTCGGATGGACCTGAACCTCGGGCGCCGCCGCATTTCTCATCACGTCGACATCCGGCGTGTACATCCACCAGTCGGCGTGGTCGACTGCTTTGGCCACCACGTTCATCATGGCAGGTACGTTTTGCCACTTCTGCGTGCCGCCGGCATAAATGACCGTCGGCCGGCCATTCTTGTAAGGCCGCACTGCCTGACTGCCCTCTTCCAATGCGAAGATGGGCAGCACGATCACTTTCGCGCGCAACAGTTCGCGATACTTGTGCGCAAGATAGTTGCCCATTGCCTGCGACACGACGATCACGCGGCTCGCCTTCTCCGCCGCCATGCGCTCGCAATCGTCGTGAATGCGCGCAGAGAAGAAATCATTGTGCATCCGGAACTCTTCGGGCACGACACCGTGCACGTCGAGCACCCATTTCAGGCCCGGTGCGCGAAGCGCGGCTTCCGCTGCCGCGTTCGGCATGCGCAAGACGCTGTGAAAATAGACGCGCTTGAAGCGGCGCGCCAGCAGCGCCACGGCCCGGCATTGATTGACCGACTTGAGAGAGATATTCAGGATCCACGCGTTGTGCGCCGCCCTTTCGATAAAAGGCTTGGCTTCCGCATGATCCCGCACATCGCAATACACCCGGTGCTTTGACGGAAACAGCGAGTCGATTGCCTTGACGCGTTGGAAGTAGCCGTCGCGTTCACGCTCCTTGGTCGGATACGGGGCGAAGAAAAGAATTCCGTTGCCGTGACGCATGAGTTGCAACAATTCGTATCCGCGCACAAGGCGGCTCACCTTCGAGGTGGGGAATTGCGCTGCGCGAGCCAGCCGGTTTGTCACGCGCTGCATCAGGCCGGCTGGTTTGTCCTGCGACCTGGCGGCTTGCATTGCCGTAAGCTCGCGAGCCATGCCCGACGTCCTGGCGACCAGTGCGTCCAGTTCACGCGCGAACGACTCGAATCGAACCGTCATGCGCTGCACGATCTCAGGCGACACCCCTTCGCCGTCCACCGACAGGTATTGCGCGATGTCCGCGTCGATGCTGCTGATCACGGGGAGCAAGGACGCAGCTGACTCGCGTTCGTCGACATGACGCCCCATCACCAGCGAGCGCAGATCGGTCAACTGCTCCGCCTGCTTGCGCGCAATTTCGCCGCTCAGGTGCCGGGAATAGGCCTCGAGGCCTTCCACGAGCGTACGCATCTGGCGTGCGTACAAGTGATGAGTTTCGAGGTGAATCGGAAACCGCTTCGGCGAGGCAATCGCAAACAACGAATCCTGCATCCACGCGGTCACAGACAGGCGCGTGCGGTCTTGCCATGCGCGCCCATGCTTCTCTTCGAAACGCGCGCGGTTCTGCGCGGCGAATCCTTGCGCCTCCAACACGTCCAGCTTGCCGAACGACGCTGAGCCCCAGTGATGGATATACACGTCACGCGCCACGTGCATCCTGAAGCCGCCTTGCAGAATGCGCACGCAATGGTCGTCGTCTTCGTATGCGCCCGGAAAGAAGCGTTCGTCCAGTGTGCCCACGCGCTCGATCAACTCGCGGGAAAACAGCACGCAGTAATAACTCAGGAAGTCGCTGTCGACCGTCAGGCCAAACCAGCCTTCGCGCCGGCGAATGGCAAATTCGGCGAGCACCGGCATATCGAGCGCGGCGCTGCCCTCCCCCAACCGGTTGCGGTCGCCGAGATTGTAGGGAATGGGAATGCCCTGCTCATTGTTCGACGCGTTGGTCAGCGGGCCGATCGCATCCTTACCCGCCGCGACGAGGTAGTCCAGCCAATGGTCGGTGACGATGACGTCGCTGTTGAGCAAGCAGATATGCGTGATCGCCGGGTCCGACAGACAGTACTGGATACCGATGTTATTGCCACCGGAGAAGCCGAGGTTTTTTTCCTGCTGAAAGAATTTGCCTTGCAAGCCATGCTGGGCGACGGCGTTGTCGAAGGTGGCCTGCACGGCGGCACGTTCGTGCGGCCGGGATGCGTTATCGATCGCGGCCACTACGAATTCGGTTTCGCTTCGAGTCTTGATCAGACTCTCGATCGCCAGCGCGAACACCTCCGCTGAATTGAAGGTTACGACAACGATACCAACACGCGTCTTCTTGCTATTCATTATATTAGTCCAATAGCTACCGACGTTAATTCGACTTATACCTTTCTGGTGAATTTCTTAAAGCACATCAGGAAATCCTTTTTTGGATTTCATGAAAAACCAGTAGCATGCGCAGAGAAAAGCAATCGAAACGGCCAATTGAATAATCATGCCCACCAGGTCCGGCCATTCGCCAAAGAAAAATGCGTGCCGTACGTTTTCCAGCACGGGAGTAAAAGGATTCATCGCGACCGCGAATCTCAGGATTTGCGGCACCATGTCGAGCGGATAAAACACCGGGCTCAGATACATGATTGCCATGGAAATGGGCGGCACCAGCAGCTTGATATCGGGCAGATATACGCCGAGCGACGCCAGCAGATACGTCAGGCCGAGCACGGCGAAAAACATCGGCAACAAGACAACTGGCAGCGCAATCGCCGACAGCGGCGGCAAGCCGACGAACATCAGGTTGAACACGAGCAGAAGGCCGTAGCCGATCGCTGCGTTCACGACCGCCGACAAGGTAATGGCAAGCGGCAATACCTCAAGCGGGAACACGACCTTTTTGATGAAGTTCGGATTCTCGCGCATCAGCATCGGCGCGCGCAGAAAGCATTCGGAAAAGAACGTGTAAGTGATCAGTCCGCTGAAGAGAATCAGCGCGGATGCCTTACTGTTTAACCCTTCACCCGCCCAGCGCGCCTTGAACACGACGCTAAAAACAAAGAAGTAGACCAGCAAGGTGAGGATTGGCGTAACGATCATCCAGACGGAGCCGAGCGCCGAGCCGCGGAACTTGGTCGCAAGGTCACGGCGGACAAAATCCCACAAGAGCGACCGATGCCGCAAAACAGAAATTTGCATTGGCAGGTTCCGACAAACCGTCTGCGCTTCGATTGTCAAACCGATGCAAACGGTGCTAAAAATTGCGGCGTCGCGTCGACAGGCGCGCCGGAACGTGAAGAGATTTCTGAATACAGCCGCCGCTATCTTAACCCGGGCATTCTGCCGTAGCGAACTGAACCCAGTCAATTCACGTCCTGCGCGCCGCCAGGCCCTTCACGCACGCGCCAGGCCACCCTCGCCTCGCGCTATTCGAACTGGCCGATGCGAGGCGGCGACGCCAACGTAAAAGGCAGAACTTCGCAACTGAGCGACAGATTCGGGTTGTATGCCGGGTCCCGTTCGAACGAGCCCTCCCAACGTGCCTCCATGCGACGAATCTCGCTCAGGAATCGCTCGTACTTCGCGGGATCATGATCCGAGCCGCGCGTGGCCGACTCGTGGTGGTACAACTCGGCATACGGCGTCCAGATATTGCGGTAACCTGCCTTCACGAGCTTCATGCAGAAGTCCACGTCGTTGAACGCGACCGCCAGCTCCTCATCCAGACCGCCCACTTCGTCGTAGACCGATTTCTTGACGACGAGGCAGGCAGCAGTCACAGCCGACAGGTTCTGCGTCGCCACCGCGCGGCCGAAGTATCCGAAGTGCCCACGCTTCATCATGTGATGCATGTGGCCGGCAATACCGCCAAGACCGATCACCACACCGCCGTGCTGCAATGCATCAGTCGGATACCACAGACAGGCGCCCACCGCACCGCTGCGCGGCAGATTGGCCAGGCTGACCATTTCATTCAACCAGTCCGGTGAAATCACCTCGATGTCGTTATTCAACAGACACAGATATTCACCGGTCGCCACGCGCGCGGCGTGATTATTCAGCGCGGAGAAATTGAACGGCGATTCATCGCGCAAAACACGCAGATTCGGCCGCTGCGATACTTCGTCGAAATATCTGAGCGTTGCCGGCTCCACGCTGCCGTTGTCCACGACAATGATTTCGAAATTCTGATAAAGCGTGTGCTCGAAAATACTGTCGAGGCATTGCTTGAGCAGCGCGAGTCCGTCCCGAGTCGGAATGATGATCGACACTTTGGGCTGCGGACTCGGCAACGTATAACGCACGCGCAGCACGCCGAGTGTTTCGATCGGATGCTCGACCGTCGCGCTGACGTTCGCCCGCTTCAGATGATCTTCCAGCGCGCGAATCGCGGCGATCAACGCGTAAGGCTTCTCGCTGCCGCTGCCCGCCGTGCTGCCGGGCACGATACGCCAGTGATACAGCACGTGCGGAATGTGGATCACGCTGTCGTCGCCGGCAAGCTCCACGCAGCGCAATGCCAGGTCGTAATCCTGGCTGCCTTCGAAGCCCTTCCTGAAACCACCCGCTTCGCGAACCAGCTTCGTCTCGAACACGCCCAGGTGGGAAAACATGTTCTGCGTCAGGAACATTTGCGGGTTCCAGTCGCACTTGAAGTAAGGCATGGTGCGCTTGCCTTCGGTGGTGAGCTTGTCTTCGTCGCTGTAGAACATCCGCCCTTGCGGATGCAGATTGATGTATCGCGCCACCATGTACAACGCGTGCGGCGGCAACAGGTCGTCGTGATCCAGCAAGGCGATGTATTCGCCTGTTGCAAGCGCGAGCGCACTGTTGCTGGCTTCGGAAATATGGCCGTTCGTTTCGCGCAAGACGACCTTGATGCGGCTGTCGGCGGCGGCCAACTCCTGCAGGACGGCCTTGACGTGCGGCTGGCTGGACGCGTCGTCCGCAATGCATAGCTCCCAGTGCGGATAGATCTGCGCCTGAACCGAGGCGACCATCTCGCGCAGCAAACGCTCGTCGCTGTTGTACGTGGGCACCACGACGGAGATCAGCGGCTTGCGCGCCAACAGGCCCATTTCCGCCTCGATTTCGCGTTGCCTCGCCGGCGTGACGGTGTCGTACAGGCTGATCCACTCGTGGTAGACCTCGTCACGCGGCGGACCGTCGGCGAAGCCGCGGCCGCTCTTGAGCCGGCGCACGCGCGCCACGACGCCGGGCAGACCTTCGCGCCGGAGCACCGACGCGTAGTAGCCCAACGCGCTGCCCAGCCCGCCCCTGACCTCGGCCTGCCGGCCAATGGCGCTGAACGCGAGCCGAACCGCCAGCACGACACGCGCCACCGAGCGCAGCGGCGCCGTCACCCGCCACGAGGTCGAATTGCGCAAAGCGGCATTCTCAACTTCCAGCTTCAGAATGCGATTGTTCAACTTCGCGATCGACTCGCCGTCGCGCAGCGCATCATCAAGCAGTTTCTCGAGCAGTGCCACGCGCCCCTGAAGACGGCGCGTATCATCCGCGCCGCGCGACAACGGCTCATCTTGGGAGACGTCGTGACTGACTTGATCCTGCTGATGCTCACCAATTTTTGTGTTCATGCATTTCCTCCCTGCTCATCCGACGAGGTGACTGCTGCCCGTAGGTTCCTGACCAATGGCGCTGACTACGCCGCACCGCGTTCTACAGTCTACCCAGGCGCCCGCGAATGCCATCCCACAAACCAAGCAACGCCATTCTCAAATGGGCCATGCGCTGCGAGGGCATCAATGAATAGATGACGAGCCGCACGGGGAATTTGACCAGTTCGGACGACTTCCACGTCCAGGGCACATATGAACGGCCAATCAGCACCACGGCGTTGCGGAACAGGTAGTAGTGGCGCAACGGGCTGTGCATGGGATATGCGCGACCCAGTACGCGGACCGGTTCGCCGCCCAGTTCATGGCTCATGTGCACCCACGGCACGCCCAGCACCCGATAGCCCTTCTGCTTGGCACGCACACACCATTCCAGATCGACGAAATCGATGAAAAGCGCGTCGTCCATCGGACCGATGCTCGACCACCAGCGCAGGTTGATGCACGACCCCGACGAAATCAGGAAGTCGACCTCGATGGGCTGATCGCCCTGCGGCACGATCCGCTCCAGCGTGCCCCACTTGAAGCGCACGAACGGCGCGAGGCCGCGCAGGCGCGAATCTTCGTAGGCCGGGCCCGCCAGTGCGACGCGCTCGCCGGATGCGTTGGCCGCTTCGATGACCTTCGGCAACTCCGTGAACAGCGCCGCAGGCGGCTCGCTGTCCTGATCGAAGATGATCGCCATGTCGAAGCCGCCGCGAATCAGCGCTTCGACGCCCTGATTGATCGCCGTGGCGATACCCGCGTTCTCACCGTTGGCGAGGTACTCGATCGTGCCGGCTAGCCCGAGCTCGCTCGCTGGGCGCACGGCGGGCGTGTTGTCGACCACCACACAGTGCATCCTCGCCGCGAGCCGGTTGGCCCGCTCGATACAGGCCGCATCGGGGTTGTAGAAAACAACGACGGCACCCGTACGCGATGTCAGTGGCGTGCTGCTCAACGCTCGGCCAGGCAAAGTTGCAAGGCGTCGCGCCAATCCGGCGCCTGCACGCCGAACGTCCGTGCAAGCTTGTCATTCGACATGCGCGAGTTGCCGGGCCGCTTCGCCGGCGTGGGATAGGAAGCAGCCGGGATCGGTTTGACCGTCGGCGTTTTCGCCAGGCCCGACAGTTCGAAGATGGCTTCGGCAAAACCGTGCCACGACGACGCTCCCGTTGCGGTCAGGTGATACACGCCCGAATGCTGCTGCCACCAGTCGCTCTGCGCCGGCGCCGCCGCCTGCGCGAGCACGTTGGCCGTGAGCGCCGCAATCGTTTTCGACCAGGTCGGTGCGCCGATCTGGTCGGCGACCACGCTCAGCTCGTCGCGCTCGGCGCCGAGGCGCAGCATCGTCAGCAGGAAGTTCTTGCCGCGCGTGCCGTACACCCAGCTCGTGCGGAAAATGAGGTGCGCGCAGCCGCTCGCGGCAATGGCCTGCTCGCCGGCCAGCTTGGTGCGCCCATACGCGTTTTGAGGATCGGTGGGATCGTCTTCGACGTAGGCGCCGTCTTTCTCGCCGTTGAACACGTAGTCGGTCGAATAGTGAACCAGCGCCGCGCCCAGCTTTTTCGCTTCTTCAGCAAGCACGCCCGGCACTTCGCCGTTGATGCGCATGGCGAGATCGAGTTCCTCTTCGGCCTTGTCGACCGCGGTATAGGCCGCCGGATTGACGATCAGCGCCGGCCGGATATTGCGCACGACGGCGCGAACCTGATCCGGGTTGGACAGATCCATCGCGGCGCGGTCCAGCGCGACCACGGTGCCGAGTCCTTGCAGCGTACGTGCGAGTTCGAAGCCCACCTGGCCATTTACGCCGGTGACGAGGATCGTCCGCCTGGCATCATGTGCGCTCATGCGAGAACCCCCTTATGCGAAGACGTCGGCATCGGCGAGACGCTTGGCCGCCGCGTCTTTCGCCGCCAGCAGCGGCTCGACGTCGATCGGCCACTCGATGCCGATCTCCGGATCGTTCCAGACGATGCTGCGCTCGTGCTCGGGATACCAGTAGTCGGTGGTCTTGTAGAGGAACTGCGCGGACTCGGACAACACCACGAACCCATGCGCAAAACCGGGCGGCACCCACAATTGCCGATGGTTGTCGACGGACAGGATCACACCGGCCCATTTGCCGAAATTCGGCGAGCTCTTGCGGATGTCGACAGCGACGTCGAACACTTCGCCTTCGACGACGCGCACAAGCTTGCCCTGCGCATTCTGGACCTGGTAATGCAGTCCGCGCAGCACGCCCTTCGCTGAGCGCGAGTGGTTGTCCTGCACGAACTCGACGCCCGGCTCGACCTGCTCGGCGAACTCCTTCGCATTGAAGCTCTCGAAGAAAAACCCTCTCGCATCGCCGAACACTTTGGGCTCGATGATCTTGACTTCAGGCAGCGCGGTAGCGGTTACTTGGATGGCCATGCCACTTGATCCGTAAGAATGTTTTGCAGATATTGCCCGTAGGCATTTTTGGCGAGCGGTTTGGCGAGCGCCTGCAGTTGCTCGCCGTTGATCCACTGTTGCCGGTAAGCGATCTCTTCCGGACACGCGACCACGAGGCCCTGACGCTTCTGCAGCGTGGCGATGAACGTAGCCGCTTCGATCAGCGAATCATGCGTACCGGTATCGAGCCACGCGTAGCCACGACCCATGATCTCGACGTTGAGCGCGCCGTTCGCGAGATAACGCGAGTTGACGTCGGTGATTTCGAGCTCGCCACGCGGCGACGGCTTGATGTCCGCCGCAATGTCACACACCTGGTTGTCGTAGAAGTACAGGCCCGTGACCGCGTAGTTCGAACGCGGCCTGACCGGCTTCTCCTCGATCGACAACGCGCGGAACTGCCTGTCGAATTCGACCACGCCGTAACGCTCCGGGTCGTGCACGTGATACGCAAACACCGTGGCGCCTTCCGCCTTGTCATTGGCGTGTTCCAGCTGCTTCGCGAGATCGTGCCCGTAAAAGATGTTGTCGCCCAGAATCAGCGCCGACGGATCATGACCCACAAAATCCCGGCCGATGATGAACGCCTGCGCGAGCCCGTCCGGCGAAGGCTGAACCGCGTACCCGATGTTCATGCCCCACTGGCTGCCGTCACCGAGCATCGCTTCGAAGCGCGGCGTGTCCTGCGGCGTCGAAATGATCAGCACGTCGCGAATACCCGCCACCATCAGCGTGGACAGCGGATAGTAGATCATCGGCTTGTCGTACACCGGCAGCAACTGCTTGGAGACCACGTGCGTGATCGGATACAGGCGTGTGCCCGAGCCGCCCGCCAGAATAATGCCTTTGCGCGCCATTGCCGTGCCTTTACGCGCGCTGCGCGTAGTTGGTCTCAACCCACTTCCGGTAGTCGCCCGAGGCAACCTCGTCGGACCATTCCTGATTGTCCAGATACCACTGGACCGTTTTGGCCAGACCCGTCTCGAATGTTTCCGCAGGCCTCCAGCCGAGTTCGCGTTCGAGCTTGCGGGCGTCGATCGCATAACGGCGGTCGTGGCCCGGACGATCCTTCACATACGTGATCTGATCGCGGTACGAAGCGCCCGCCTTCGGACGCAACTGATCGAGCAGGTCGCACAGCGTGTGGACGACCTCGAGGTTCTTCTTCTCGTTCCAGCCGCCGACGTTGTACGTCTCGCCCGGCGTGCCGCGCGCGAGCACTTCACGGATCGCGCCGCAATGGTCGCCCACATAGAGCCAGTCGCGCACGTTCTGACCGTCGCCATAGACCGGCAGCGGCTTGCCGCCGAGCGCGTTGGCGATCATCAGCGGAATCAGTTTCTCGGGGAACTGGTACGGACCGTAGTTGTTCGAGCAGTTCGTGGTCAGCACCGGCAGGCCATACGTGTGATGGTAGGCGCGCACCAGGTGGTCCGAACCCGCCTTGGTGGCCGAGTAAGGGCTGTTCGGCGCGTACGGCGTGGTCTCGGAGAATTGCGGATCGGTAGCGGACAGCGAGCCGAATACTTCGTCGGTCGACACGTGCAGGAAGCGGAACGCGGCCTTCTCGGCCTCGCCCAGCGCACTCCAGTAATGGCGCGCCGCTTCGAGCAGCGTGAAGGTGCCCACCACGTTCGTTTGCACAAAGTCAGCCGGGCCATGGATCGAACGATCCACATGACTCTCGGCGGCGAAATGCAGCACGGCACGCGGCTTGTGCCCGGCAAAGAGCGCGTCGAGCGCGGCGCGATCGCAGATGTCCGCGCGCACGAAAATGTGCTTCGGATTATCCTGTTGCGACTTGAGCGTACCCAGATTGCCCGCGTACGTCAGCTTGTCCACGTTCAGTACCGCTTCGTCCGACGCATTGAGCCAGTCGAGCACGAAATTGGCGCCGATAAAACCGGCGCCGCCCGTTACCAGAATCATGAAATTCCCTTCCAGATGTTTGGTAGCAGATCGAAACAGGTTGGCTGATCTGCTCCCACGCGTTGTGGTGTCTGAATCTTGTCGACGCTCGGCGCCGCCCCTAGCACTGCGGGCAGGCGCTCGAACACCAATCTTATGAAGCCCCGATTATAAAGCCGCCAAAGGTAAAAACTAGAAGCCTAACAACTTGAAACAGCTTGACAAATTTGGTTTCCACTGTTCGATTCGGCCGTCGCTTGGACGGTGAATGTCGCTGTCAACGGCGAAAGGCATGATGAAACGCCGCGCCGATAGAACGGCCAGCGGCCCGATTCAACGCGATGCGAGGAAAACACGGGAGGCAAAGGCCGCACACGTCTGAACAAATCAGCCGCCAATGCGCGACGCAATATGATTGTTTATACGCGAACGAACCTCGCGCGTCACCATGACCCAAAAAAGATGGCGCGGATCGCCGCGAGTGCGGCGGTTATGCCGCCAGCATCCAGCGCAACGTATCCATGAACGGAATCGCCTCGACTTTCGGCACGAGCGTGCGCAGTTTGGCGGGCGAACCGGCCAGCATCTTCACATCGGTTTGCCGCACGAAGGCGGGATTGATCTGAATCTCGAGTTCATGACCCGTCAGATCGCTCGCCGCCGAGAGGATTTCGCGCAACGTAAAAGGCGTGCCGGTGCAGACATTGACCGTTTCCGAAGCGGCCTGGGAGTCGAGCAATGCTTCATAGGCGCTCGCCACGTAGCGCACGTCGGAGAAATCGCGTGCGACGTCGATGTTGCCGAGTTCGATCGACGGTTCGCGGCGCGCGAAGTGCTCGACGATCTTCGGCACGAGGAAATTGGACGCCTGGCCGCGGCCGGTGTAGTTGAACGGCCGCACGATCAGGATCGGCAAGCGGTCGAACCAGGTCCGCACCATCGTTTCCATCGCCGCCTTGCTGGCCGCGTAGTGATTGACCGGCGTGACCGGAAAGCTCTCGTCGATGGCGTCGCTCGTCACGTTGCCGTAGACGTTCGCGCTGCTGGCGATCAACAGCTTGCGGGGCGTATGCCCGACGGAGGCGCACGCCTCCAGCAGATTCAGCGTGCCGATCACGTTGACGCGGTAAAAGTCGAGCGGGTCGTTATGACCTACGAAGCTGATCGCAGCCAGATGGACAATGTAATCGGGCCGCGCCATTTCGATCACACGCCGGCAGGCATCCGGGGACGTGATGTCGAGTCGCAGGCGCGTCGGCGTTTCCGGGTCGTTGCGCCCGGCGACCGTTTCGATCACAGTGTGGCCGCGACCGAGCAGGTTCTCGACCAGATAGCGGCCGGTGAAGCCGCTCGCCCCGGTAACGAGCGTACGAATAGGTTGCTCTGCATGAAAAGACGACATGCTTTCTCCGTTCATGAAAGTCATCCTGTTGTGTCGCAATATCCTGGAGTCCTGCACCGACACGCTTGCCAGCGGTGCCTGACGCGATATCAGGCCTCCAAACGGGGTATTATGTCACGCTAATATGTTGCATTGCCCAACGCGGCACGCCTCGTGCGTAACAGCGTGTATCAAACCGCACCCATTCCCTTGATGACACCCGCCACTACGTCTTCCGCTCTTTCCGATCCGCCCCCAGTCCCGCTCGCTTTCGGCGATCTGCAAGGTTGCCGCGCGCCTTTCCGGCAACTACTGGACAAGGCCGCGCCGCCGGCCGGCACACCGCTGTGGTTCGCAGGCGACCTGATCAACCGCGGCGCCGAGTCGCTCGACACGTTGCGCGACATCATCGCGCTCGGCGAGCGGGCGGTGCCGGTGCTGGGCAATCACGATCTGCATCTGCTGTCGGTGTCGGCGGGGATTCGCAAGTCGAAGAAAGGCGACACGATCGACGACATCCTCGCCGCACCCGATGCCGCCGACCTGCTCGAATGGATCCGCCACCGTCCGATCGCGCACTTCGACAACGGCATGCTGATGGTCCATGCAGGCGTGCTGCCGCAGTGGGATGTGAATCTGACGCTCGAACTTGCCGACGAATTGCAGCGCGCCCTGCGTGCGCCGAACTGGAAGGAGACGCTCGCCGGTTTGTACGGCAACGAGCCGAACCGCTGGAAACCGGGGTTGAAAGGCATCGAGCGGCTGCGTCTGACGTGCAGCGCGTTGACGCGCATCCGCTTCTGCAACGCCGAAGGCGCGATGGATTTCAGCAGCAGCGGCGGCCTGAACGCGGCGCCGCCGGGTTGCATGCCGTGGTTCGATGTGCCGTCGCGCAAGACCGCCGATGTGACGGTAGTGTTCGGTCATTGGGCCGCGCTCGGCCTGATTTTGCGTGACAACCTGATCGGTCTCGACTCGGGCTGCGTGTGGGGCGAACAACTGTCCGCCGTGCGGCTCGCGCAAAAACCCGCGGACCGCACGCTGACGCAGGTCGATTGCGAGAACTGCCGCGCGCCCGGCGGCGGCAACTGACTAGCCGCGGCGACCTGGCCTGATGCTGGGCCGAGGCAGGTCGAATTTCAGGCCGAATGTCAGGCCGAACGCCCTGACCGGTCGACCTGATCGAGCGGTTCTTCGATCAGCGTTGCCATGGCGGCGGATGTGGCGGCCCGCTCCGCCATCACCGCACCGGCCATCACGGTGTGGCTTTGCATCTGCCGCAATGCGGCCGCAATCACGCCTTCCGCTTCCGCCGCCAGAGTGCGCCGGTCCGCGCCTGGCGCGAGCGGTGCGCAGACATAGATATGCGCGGTGAGCGATCCGCCACGCAGCAGCAGATTCAGCGAATCGGCCAGCGACAGGTCGTCGATATAGGCAGGCGCGGTGGATTGTCGGCCCTGCGCGTCCTCATACATGATGCACAGCGGCTGCACCGGCGCGGACGCCGACACGGCCGCCTGAAACATATTCGCGTGAAATGGCAGCAGCGCCAGACCATTGGACGTCGTGCCTTCGGGAAACACGCACATCAACTCGCCCCCGCTCAGACGGTCGGACAGTTCATGCATGATCCGCTTCGCGTCGCTGCGCTTCTCGCGCTGAATGAACACCGTGTCCAGTTGCTGCGCGAGCCAGCCGACCACCGGCCATTGCCGGATCTCGGCCTTCGAGACAAACGGCGTGGGCCGCCACGCATTGATCACGTAAATGTCGATCCACGAGATGTGATTGGCGACCACCAGCGCGCCGCGATCGAGCCGCGCGCTGTCGTTGTGCACGACGAGTCGCATGCCGCACAGGCGCAGCATTTTCAGCGACCATTCGCGATTGAGCGTGTGACGCACATCGGCACTGGCTTTGGGAAAGCGCGTCGCCACGATCCACATGCCGTGCAGCAGATGAAGGACGAGACGGGCCTTGCGTAACGCGAGCTTCATGGTCGGAGCGTTCCTGATTGGGCCAATGAGCGGGACAATGAGCCTGGCAACACTGCGGCTATCAGTGCTGTTCGAATGCAACGTAGCCGGACACGATGGTCGCACGCACGCGCACCGGCAGTTCGTAGCCGAGGAACGGCGTATTGTGCCCCTGGCTCTTCAACGCACGCGGCTCGACGCGCCAGTGCGCGTGGCGGTCGAACACGCAGAGATCGGCCACGCCGCCCACAGCGATACGGCCCGCCGCGTCCAGTTTGAGCACGTCGGCCGGCGCCGTGGTGATGCGGTTCAGCGCCTTGGCGAGCGGCACGCCTGCTTCGTCGGCCCACTTCACCGTCAACGACAGGAACAGCTCCAGTCCGGTCGCACCGGGCGTGGCCTCGGCGAACGGCAGCAGCTTTTCGTCGTCGTCGACGGGCGTGTGGTCGGAGCAGATCGCGTCGATCGTGCCGTCCACCAGACCCGCGCGGATCGCTTCGCGATCGCGCTGTTGGCGCAGCGGCGGATCGAGGCGGAACTGCGCGTCGAAATAGCCGATGTCGAGATCGATCAGATGCACGTGATTCACGGTGACGTCGCACGACACCGGCAAGCCCTCGGCCTTCGCCGCGCGCATCAGCGCGATGCCCGCCGCCGACGACACGTGTGACAGATGCACCCGCGCCCCGGTCACGCGCACCAGTTCGAAGATGGTATGCAGCGCGATGGTTTCCGCCGACACCGGCACGCCCGAGAGCCCGAGCCGCGACGCCAGCGCGCCGCTCGCCGCCACGCCGTCCTTGCCGAGATAAGCGTCCACCGGACGCAGCCACACGGTATAGCCGTAGGTCTTCGCGTATTGCAGCGCGCGCATCAGCACCTGCGTATCGACCACCGGCACGTCGGCCTGCGAAAAACCGATGCAGCCCGCTTCGGTCAATTCGACCATTTCGGTGATGACCTGCCCCTTGAGGCCAACGGTCAGCGCGCCGAGCGGATACACGTGCGCCTGGTTCAGAGTGCGCGCGCGGAACTTGAGCATCTCGACGAGGCCCGGTTCATCGAGCGTGGGATCGGTGTCCGGCGGACACACGAGGCTCGTCACGCCGCCCGCGAGCGCCGCGGCCATTTCGGATTCGAGCGTGGCCTTGTGTTCGTAGCCCGGCTCGCGCAAACGCGCGGACAGATCGACCAGACCCGGCACGACACAGAGGCCTTTGGCGTCGATCGTCTTCGCCGCGTTGAAATCCGCGGGCGCGTCGCCGATGGCGACGATCTTGCCCGCTTCGATAAAAATGTCCTGCTGCTGTTCGGTGCCCGCTGCCGGATCGATCAGCGTGCCGCCTTGAATATGAATCTTCATGTGCTGCCTTATGTTCAGCCTGGTTCCGCGCAATGTGTCGCGGTGTGTACGGCGCGTGAGTGACGCGGCGCCGTGACGCTCTGCATCTGCAAGATCAATCGTGATTGCCCGCGACGATCCCCATCACCGCCATGCGCACTGCGATACCGAAAGTCACCTGGTTCAGAATCACCGATTGCGGGCCGTCGGCCACTTGCGAGTCGATTTCGACGCCGCGATTCATCGGGCCGGGGTGCATCACGATCGCGTCGGGCGCGGCGAGCGCGAGACGCTCCGGCGTCAAGCCCCAGCTCTTGAAGTACTCCTGCGCCGACGGCAGCAATGCGCCGCTCATCCGCTCGTTCTGCAGACGCAGCATGATAATCACGTCGACGTCCTTCAACCCTTCGTCGAGATTGTGGAACACGCGTACGCCCATCTGTTCGAGGCCGCCCGGCAATAGCGTGCGCGGGCCGATCGCGCGCACTTCCGGCACGCCGAGCGTGGTCAGCGCGTGAATGTCCGAGCGCGCGACCCGCGAATGCAGAATGTCGCCGACGATCGCCACGCGCAGCTTCGTGAAGTCCTTCTTGTAGTGGCGAATCGTGTACATGTCGAGCAGCCCCTGCGTGGGATGCGCGTGACGGCCGTCGCCGGCATTGATCACGTGCACGTGCGGTGCGCAATGCTGGGCGATCAGATACGGCGCGCCGCTCGATGCGTGGCGCACGACGAACATGTCGGCATGCATCGCCGAGAGGTTGTTGATCGTGTCGAGCAGCGATTCGCCCTTGCTGGTGGACGACGCGTTGATGTTCAGATTCAGCACGTCCGCCGACAGACGCGTCGCGGCGATCTCGAAGGTGGTACGGGTGCGCGTCGAGTTCTCGAAGAACAGGTTGAACACCGACTTGCCGCGCAACAGCGGCACCTTCTTCACTTCGCGATCCGTCACGCTGACGAACTGGTCGGCGGTATCGAGAATGTGATTGACGATCGCCTTCGGCAGGCCCTCGATCGACAACAGATGTTTCAGCTCGCCGTTTTTCGTGAGCTGCGGGTTGCCCTTCAGGAAGCCATAACGGAAGCGCTCGGTGGCGCTATCGGCGGAGTCCTTGGGAGCCTGGGTGGCGGTGTTCATGGTGTACCTGCTCAAATACGGGCTTCAACGTGATCGACGTCGATGCGGACTGCGTGTGACGATGCCAGGTCGGGCTTCGCGCGTTTGGCTGCGACGAACGGCTCGGAAATTCTCTTTTACGTGGCGTGTGACGATTCAATGCGAAGCGCGCAATGCGACGGGCTCGATGGACACTCGCGCACGCTCACGCCGCATTTCAATCGACGCGTGCTTCAGTATGAAAAGTGAAACGCGGCTGACCTTGTGCGCCGCCCGCTTCACTGCTGCCCGTGCGAGCCAGCACGAGCGTGGCGTCGGCGGGGATGTTCACCACGCCGCCAACAAAGCGCGCCGCCACCGGCAATTCGCGCCCGCCGCGATCGGCGAGCACCGCCAGTTCGACCGACGCCGGGCGGCCATAGTCGTACAACTCGTTGAGCGCCGCGCGGATCGTGCGGCCGGTGTACAGCACGTCGTCGACCAGCACGATACGGCGCCCGTCGACCGGAAACGGCAGCGAGGTGGGACTCGCCTGCGAGTGCAGGCCTTTTTTCGCGTAGTCGTCGCGATGCAGCGCGACGTTCACCACGCCGAAGCTCGCCAGGTTCAGGTCGCGCGCGAGCCGCTCGGCAAGCCACGCGCCGCCGCTGTAGATGCCGGCCAGCACAGCGCCATCGGCGCCATCTTGCCCGGCGCCGAGCTGCTCGCCATACACCGCGCGAATCTGGTCGAGCAGCGCGCGATAAAGCGCTTCGGCGTCAATGGAACTCATGATCGTCGGAAAGTCCGTCTAGATATTGCTGGAGGATGATGCTGGCGGCTTCGGCGTCGAGCATGTCGGCGCGGCCGTTTCCTGCGCGGATTTCCGCCTTCGCCTCGACCGACGAATAGCGTTCGTCGATCCACGTGACCGGCAGATTGAAGCGGCCATTCAGCTGATTGCCGAAGCGCTTCGCGAGTTGCGTCATTTCGTGCGGCGTGCCGTCCGGATGCATGGGCAAGCCGACCACGAGCGCGTCCGGCTTCCATTCGGCGATCAGTTTGCCGAGCGCCTCGAAGCGGTATTCGCGGCTGCGGTTCTGCACGATCACCAGCGGCCGCGCGCGACGCGTGAGCGAATTGCCGACCGCCACGCCGATGCGTTTTTCACCGTAGTCGAACGCAAGCAGCGTCGCCTCACGTCCGGCCGCCAGGCTCATGCGTGGCCCGCCTCGCCCGAGAGCATCGACAGGTTGATGCCGAGAAGAGCCAATGCCGCTTCGAGACGCTCTTCGGCGGGCACGTCGAAGACGATTTTCGGGTCGGCTTCGACCGTCAGCCAGCCGTTCTTCGAAATCTCTTCTTCGAGCTGACCCGCGCCCCAGCCGGCATGGCCGAGCGTGAGCAGAAAACGCTCGGGACCCGTGCCGCTCGCCACGGCCTCGAGCACGTCTTTCGAGGTGGTCATCTCGAGACCGCCCGGCACCGACATGGACGAGGTGTACGCGTTGCCGTCTTTCGGATCGTGCAGCACGAAGCCGCGCTCCGTTTGCACCGGGCCGCCGAAATAGACGGGCACATGGAGAAGGGGCTCGATCTCGAGCTTCAGATCGATGCGACTGAAGAGCGCTTGCAGGTCGATATCGGTCGGCCGGTTGATCACGAGGCCGAGCGCGCCGCGCTCACTGTGATCGCAAAGGTAGACCACCGTTCCTGAAAACGTCGGATCCGCCATGTTCGGCATGGCGATCAGGAACTGGTTGGTCAGATTGATGCGATCGGTACTCTTGGACATAGTTCGGATTTTAGCAAAGACGATGCAGGATGGCGGGGCTTTGAGCGTGGAACCGCGATGCGTGCCATGAAGCGTGCCGCGAGCCATCGACGGCGGATCAAGTTGCACTCTATCACGCACGCGGGCGCTCGCCACGGTGCCATCTCGTGGTGTTGCGCGGCATGCCGGTTGCGCACGCTCGAGTCGCGTCACCGCGGCCCGTTGCGGCCGGCCGACAGCCGGTCCGACGCGCCAAAGAACCTGCCGCGCATATCGCTCACGCGCCGCCCTGCTCGATCGAATGCGTCAAGGCGGCCAGCGCGGTGTTGCCACCGGGCGGCGCAACACCCGCGGCGACCTTGTGCAACGTGGCACGCAGGGCTTCAGCAGCCTGCTCGAGCGTGCTCGCCGCCGGTGCGGCGACGATCACATGCGCGCGCACCGCGGGTGTCGACACGCCCGCATGCGCGCGACGGCGCCACGCGAGCCCCAGCGCATCGGCCAGCAGCGCCACGTGCCCGAGGCCGAGGGCGCACGCGGCGGAGCCGAGCCGGTAGGCGGCATCACCCGCTTGCAGCGCTTCGCTGGGATCGGCTTTTTCCGGCTGGTCGGCCGCCCGGGCATGCTCGGTCAGCGCGGAGATCGAGGCATCCGCCGTTTGCAGGAAATCTTCGTAGGCGTTCGCATTGACGGTCAACACGCCCAACTCGCGCGTCAATGCACCGTGGATGGCGCTGATGGCCTGGGCCTGCACCGCGCCCGCCTCCCAAAGCATTTCGGATGCCTGGGTGCCCGCGACGTGCCAGTCGACGGTCAAACCGTAGTCGTGCAGCACCTCCACCTGGTCGGCGTCTTCCGCGGCGGCGCCGAATAAGGCGTAATCGCGCCACAGCAGCGCGAGCGTCGCGCGCACGAGGGAACGCGGCGCAAGCTCGATGCCGCGCGCGTGATCGGCCAACGCGAGGTTGCAACGCGCGTAGAAACGGCGCGCGTCGGTGTCGCCGGTGGCGCGGCCGCCGACTCGCAAAGCCTTCGCGCAGGCTTTGGCGAGGCGCCAGAAATCGTAGGGGTCCGGGCCGGCGAGTTCGCCGAAAACGGCGTCCAGCTCGTCAAGCGCTGCGTTGGTGACCGCCAGCGCCGCCGCACTGCCAGTATCGGCCTGCGAGCGCAGCACCGGCAGTAGCGCGCGTTCGTAGCGTGCCCGCAAATGGGCCAGTTGATCAGCGGACTGCGCGTGCAGCGAGACCGGCGGCACCGGCCGCGCGGTCAACGCGAGATCTTCGAACGCCACGGTCGAACCGGGTGTGTGCTCGGCCAGATGCGTGCAGAGCGCCCGGTAGTGATTGAACAGGACGGGCGAGCAGGACAGCTCACGCAGATTGTGACGCTCGAGCGCGGCGCGGAAGTCGCGCAGGGCCGCGCCGAACACGGGCCGCACGTTCACCGCGTCGGCGGGGTCGCCTTCCGAGAGCGGCGAGAGCCGCACCAGCGCGTCAGCGAAGCGCTGTGCGCTCAGCCAGCCGGCTCCGCGCAATGCGTGTGACGCACGCAGCAGCGCCGAGGTGCTCTCGCTATGCTGTTCGAATGCCAGCAGCGCCTCGGCCAACGCAAGCTCGGCGGGACGCACAGCGCCGCCGCGCGGATTCGGCAAGGCGTCGAAGGAAACGGGTGCAGCGAATTGAAGAGTCATGGGCAGGCGACACGAAGCTGACGGGCCGTCGCCTCGCGTCGCACGCAGACTGATCGGCTAACGCGCGAACCGGCGACAGGACAATGACAGACTAACGTTGCGACACGGTGCGGCCGAAGACATTCCGCGTCGACACGTAGGGGCAAACTGCACAACGCACCGGGTGCGTCCGATCGGCGCGCCACGCCGGTTGCGAAAGACCACGCCAAGGCCGCGCCGCGGGCATGCGGCACGCACCCGCGCCGGCATGCCAGCTGCTCCCGGACTTCAGATCTGGACCATCTCGAAATCTTCCTTGCGCGCGCCGCACTCCGGGCAAGTCCAGTTAATGGGGACGTCTTCCCAGCGCGTGCCCGGCGCAATGCCTTCGTCCGGCAAACCGGCTTCTTCGTCGTAAATCCAGCCGCAAATCAGGCACATCCAGCTTTGATATTCCATTCTTGTGTCGCGTCGTAGAGTCCGTGGAAACGGGAGCCATGATGGTACCGTGTTGCCGCCCCAATGCCTAGCAATCAGAAACGCGCAATCGTAATGTGCGACGGCCTTCGGCTATGCCGTTTGCGTCGGTCGGCACGGTGGTTGCGGCGCCGTGCCGCGTCGGCCGACGCCTGCTTGCCGCGACGCGTCGCGGGATGCGAAAAAACGCCCTCCCGACGGTTTAGGCCGCATAATTGAGTCGATTGCGCACTCTCTGCGCCTAAATTTAGCTCCTTTCTGTCAATCTTCATGCCCAGCGACACGCCTCCGATCGTCCTCACCTTCGGCCTCTCCGATCCCACCGGCGGCTCCGGCCTGCAAGCCGACCTGATGACTCTTGCCAGCATGGGCTGTCATGGCGTCTCCGTGCTCACGGGCTACACCGTGCGCGACTCGGCCAGCTGCGACGAAGTCACCGGGCTCGACCCTGAAGTAGTCGCGACCCAGGCCCGGATGCTGCTCGAAGACATGCCGATCGCCGCCTTCAAGGTCGGCGCCTGCACCCGCGCGGAAGTGGTGAGCGCAATTGCCGAAGTCGTCGCCGATTACGACGACATTCCGCTGATTCTCGCCCCCGATTTCACGCTCGACGACGAGCATGTGCTGTCCGCCGACGAACTGCGCGAAGCCATCGCCGATCTGCTCGCCCCACAAACCACGTTGCTGGTCGCCGATTCGGCCACGCTGCTCGCGCTCGCCCAGCCAGACGGCGACGCTGAAGCACCGAGCCTCGACGCCGCCATCTCGCACTTGCTGTCGCAAGGCTGCGAATACATTCTGTCGACGGAAACCGGCACGCATCGGCACGTCAATACGCTTTTCAGCGAAGACGGCCAGTTGCGTCAGGACATGTGGGACCGCGGCAGCCATCGGATCATGGGCTTGACGGATACGCTGGGCTCGGCGATCGCCGCGTTGCTGGCCAATGGTCAGGAGCCCGCTGAAGCGGTGCGCGAGGCGCAGGAGTATTTGTACCAGGCGCTGCGCAACGCGTTCCGGCCGGGCATGGGTGCGTATATGCCGGATCGGTTCTTTTGGGCGCGCAGCAGCGACGACGAAACGCCGCCGGCAGCCGGCAAGGACGCAGCACCGGGCGAAGCCCGCCACTGATGGCTGGCGCGCGGCATTGGCCGCGCGAGCGACCGCTGTCGCTCTGGTCCGGGCGCTTCAGCCTGCGGCGAGCGCCCATAAAAAAACCCGCATTGTGAACTGACCCCGCAAAGTTGGACAGTTTGAGTTCAGGTTTGAGCGGGCTGGGTTCTGTACATCACAGGACTCAGCCCGTTCAGTTTGAGCTTGATGCGTTTGTGGTTGTAGTAGTGAATGTATTGTCTGATGCCAGCCTTCAACTCGTCGATACTTTCAAACCTGCTCAGCCGGAAGAACTCCGCCTTGAGCGTGCCAAAGAAGCTTTCCATTGCCGCATTGTCGTAGCAGTTTGCCTTGCGCGACATGCTCTGCGTCAGGCCGTGTTGATCCAGCAGCCTCCGGTAAGCAGGCATCTGGTACTGCCAGCCCTGGTCTGAATGCAGCAGCGGGGTCTCCTGGGGACCAAGCTTTGCCAGCGCTTTTTTTAGCATGCTGCTGACCAGATCGAAGACCGGTCGGGTGTTCATCTGATAAGCCACGATCTCGCCGTTATACAGATCCATGATCGGCGAGAGATACAGCTTCTGACCCAGCACGTTGAACTCCGTCACGTCCGTCACCCACTTCTGATTGGGCTGCTGTGCGCTGAACTCGCGGTTTAACAGGTTCGGCGCAATACGGCCGACTTCGCCGCGCCATGAGCGGTATTTCTTCGCGCGCACCAGCGATTTCAGTTTCAGTTCTCCCATCAGACGTTGCACCGTCTTGTGGTTCACGCTCGGGCCTGCCTGCCGGATCGCCGCCGTGATGCGCCGGTAGCCATAACGGCCCTTGTGGCGTTCATACACAGTCTTGATGCGGGTTTTGAGGTCCTTGTGCCGCTCACCGGCATCCGGCACGCTCAACTGGTAATAGAACGTGCTGCGCGCCAGACCCGCTGCCTTCAGCAAAGCGGGCATCGGGTGGTGCTGCCGGAGCTCCTGCACTATTTGCGCTTTTTCTTCTGCACGCCCTGCTTCTTTGCCTGAAGCAGGGCATCGAGCTTTTTTAGATAGGCCACCTCCGCGCGCAGGTACTCGTTTTCCTTGAGCAACTGCTCACGCGTGCGCTTATCTGGCGCACTGTCTTCGGTCGGCTTTTCAGGAACTGGCTGGGTCATGGTTTTGCGGCGCCATCGTGGACGAGGCGCCAGTGCGTCGATACCGCCTTCATGATACCGGCGTTCCCATTGCGCTATGCAGCCCGGACTGCGGATGTCGAACACCGCAGCCACCTGCCGGTATGGCAAATCCTTCTGCCACATGTGCATGAGTACCGACATCCTGAACTGCGCGTCATAGTGACTGAATTTCTTGCGCAGTCCGTCCCGTCCATGTTGCTCGTAGGCCGAAATCCACAGCTGTAAAACCGAGCGACTCACTCCATACCGCTTTGCAAGTACCTCGACACCAGCCGAACCGGCCACGTACTGCTTCACCAGCTTCAGCTTTAACTGCTCACTGTACTTCGTCATGAAAAACACCCCAAAAGGTTGGATCGGTGTCCAACTTTTGGGGTGCAGTTCAATTGCTGCGGGTTTTTTCTTTCGGAAAGCACGCCTCGCGGCGCACCTCCCCATGTGCTTCCAACTGGACCTCGTAACGAGGCCCAATTGAACTTACATGTCCATGCCCATGCCGCCCATGCCGCCCGGCATTCCGCCGCCGCCCATCGGAGCATCTTCCTTCGGCAGTTCGCAAACAGCTGCGTCGGTGGTCAACAGCAGGCCAGCGACCGAAGCTGCGTTTTGCAGCGCCGTGCGCGTCACCTTCGTCGGATCCACGACACCTGCGTCAACCAGGTCGACGTACTCGCCGGTTGCTGCGTTGTAGCCGTAGTTGCCCTTGCCAGCAGCAACAGCTGCCACCACGACGCTGGCTTCTTCGCCACCGTTCGTGACGATCTGGCGCAGCGGCTCTTCCATTGCGCGCAGCACGATCTTGATACCTGCGTCCTGATCGGCGTTAGCGCCCTTCAGGCCGGCGATTGCCGTACGTGCGCGGATCAGCGCGACGCCGCCGCCAGCCACGATGCCTTCTTCCACAGCTGCGCGCGTTGCGTGCAGTGCGTCTTCGACACGTGCCTTCTTTTCCTTCATTTCAACTTCGGTCGCAGCGCCGACCTTGATCACTGCAACGCCGCCTGCCAGCTTGGCAACGCGTTCTTGCAGCTTTTCACGGTCGTAGTCCGACGTTGCTTCTTCGATTTGCGTGCGAACTTGCTTCACACGTGCTTCGATGTTCGCACCTTCGCCAGCGCCGTCGATGATCGTCGTGTTTTCCTTGCCCACTTCGATACGCTTGGCTTGACCCAATTCAGCCAGCGTTGCCTTTTCGAGCGTCAGGCCGGTTTCTTCAGCAATCACTTGACCGCCGGTCAGGATCGCGATGTCTTCCAGCATGGCCTTACGACGATCGCCGAAGCCCGGAGCCTTGACAGCAACCGTCTTCAGGATGCCGCGGATGTTGTTCACCACCAGCGTAGCCAGCGCTTCGCCTTCGACGTCTTCTGCGATGATCAGCAGCGGACGGCCAGCCTTGGCCACTTGTTCCAGGACCGGCAGCAGATCACGGATGTTCGACACCTTCTTGTCGTGCAGCAGCACGAACGGGTTGTCGAGCACGGCAACTTGCTTGTCCGGGTTGTTGATGAAGTACGGCGACAGGTAGCCGCGGTCGAATTGCATACCTTCGACCACGTCCAGCTCGTCTTGCAGCGACTTGCCGTCTTCAACGGTGATGACGCCTTCCTTGCCGACCTTGTCCATGGCTTCAGCGATACGATCGCCGATCGACGAGTCGCTGTTTGCCGAAATCGCGCCGACTTGTGCGATTTCCTTGTTGGTCGTGCACGGCTTGCTGATCTTGCGCAGTTCTTCGATTGCTGCGAACACAGCCTTGTCGATGCCGCGCTTCAGGTCCATCGGGTTCATGCCCGATGCAACGTACTTCATGCCTTCGCGGACGATCGACTGAGCCAGGACCGTTGCGGTCGTGGTGCCGTCACCTGCGTTGTCGCTGGTCTTGGAAGCGACTTCCTTGACCATTTGCGCGCCCATGTTCTGGAGCTTGTCTTTCAGTTCAATCTCTTTCGCGACCGACACACCGTCCTTCGTGACCGTCGGGCCGCCGAAGCTGCGTTCCAGGACAACGTTGCGACCCTTCGGGCCCAGCGTGACCTTCACAGCGTTCGCGAGGATGTTCACGCCTTCAACCATCTTGGCACGGGCGGAATCACCGAATACGACGTCTTTAGCTGCCATCTTCTAACTCCTTGAATTCTTTAAGATATGACCGGGAAAAGTAGCGACTTGCCGCTTACTTTTGCACCACGGCCATGATGTCTTCTTCGCGCATCACGAGCAGTTCGCTGCCGTCGACCTTAACGGTCTGGCCTGCGTACTTGCCGAACAGGACGCGGTCACCAACCTTCACGTCGAGCGCGATTTGGGCGCCCTTGTCGTCACGCTTGCCCGGACCGACTGCCAGAATTTCGCCTTGATCCGGCTTTTCTGCTGCGGCTTCGGGGATCACGATGCCCGACGCGGTCTTGGTTTCTTGATCCAGACGTTTGACGATCACGCGATCATGCAAAGGACGAAGGTTCATACATACTCCTCTCTTGATTGAGACTGAAGAACGCTGAGAAAACCCGGCTGGCTGAGCCAACCGGCGATGTTGTTAGCACTCTCGTGCAGCGAGTGCTAATTATATGGACGGGTGGTGACAAATTCAAGAAGGGATAGTGTTGTTGGGTCGAGATTCGTGTCGAGATTCACCTAACTTTGAACTTTGTTCGCTTAAGTCTGAACCCGCGACATGCGCCCAACACCGCCGCGAAAATTAATTTTCCATAAAAACAATGGCTTATAATTCGACCGTCGCGCTGCAGGCTTGCGCACGCCGCTAGACACCTAGTGGTTTTTTCCGACGTCGCGCCACAAAAACGCAGCGATTGACTTGCGGTCAGGGGTAAACCCCAACGATCAATTACATTTGTCATTCATTCTCGGGAAGTTCGAAAAACATGATGCGGCCTGAGGCCGCCACTCTGTCGCTTCCCTCGTAAATTCGCTCTGGATTCAGTTGCTCGATCAATTCATCACCGAGCAACGCGATAACGACGGCGTAAAGGTAGTCGCTGTACAAGCCCGCCACCTTCACGACCTCCTCCATAACGGTCTCGAACGATGCACTGGCATCACTCTTCCCCGCCAAGCCGTGCAAACTCGCTATTGCTGCAAGTTCAGACAGATGGAATAGGTTATGGCCGTGGCTTTCACTCATGTAGACCACCAGTTCGTCATCACTCAACGGCAAGATTTCAAGATCAGAAACTGAGAGTTCAGCTGAGTAGTGAAACGCGTGGCAGTTTCGGAGACCTTGAATGATCGAACCCTTGGCGAGGCGCGTCGCGAGTTGGCGCTGTATATCACGCCCCTCAGCAGACAGCGATGCATAAACAAGGTCGTTGATGCCATTGCGGAGTTTTCCCCAGCCTTCGTGCATTTTGCCCGCCAGCAATTTGATGATCAGCAATGCCAAGGAAATAGTGGCCCGATGCTCTGGCTCGCTCACGCCGTTAGGTATGCGCGCTATAAGCAGCAATCTCACTAGCCAGTTCAGTTCGTTCATGAACAAGCCGACGCGCAACAATGCAGAACTGCGTTGTTTGGGCATGCTCAGCAACGCGGCGCGAGGTAGCTTAACTTTGTACACAATCGGCAGGGGCATAGCGGTATCGATTAGTCGGCATGGCGTCATGCTACTGCGTCTTAGCGGACCATACGCTCGAGCGATCAGGACGGACGGAAAAACGAGTAACTGGCCGTGGAGTAGAAGGGCTGCCTACCGACCGCATTCCGAGGGCTTTCAAGGTCATACATCAGAAAGCTTGGCTGAGTGCCCCAGGGCGTGATGCAGCCGATCGACTCAGGGCGACGTATCGTGCCTTGTCAAGGTGGAGCGAACGTTCGTTTAGTCGCATGCTCAGCGGCAGCCGAGCCCAGAAACCGGTGGTAAATTGCTGAACAAAATTAACTACGATTGCACTTTGGACGGATTGAATGTCTTTCTCCAATATCGAGGACAAATTCAATGGAATTTGGCGACGCGCGCGGAATGGGTCGTCGCTGAACGCTTTGACGCCAAAACTCATTGAAAGATGGGCTAGCGACAAGAGGCTCATCAATCCGGTCGCGAAGCTTGCAGATGTCGGGGTCTTCCATCCGACGCCGTGCATTGTCCTGACCGTCGAAGGTGGCAAAGCATGCTTCCCCACCATTCCGGTTTCCGGCGACGAGAACTGGCTAAGAAACGGTTTCAAAAAGGCTTCGTAGGGGCTGTTAACCCGTAACGCAACCTGTTAACCTCGATCGTTGTGGTAACAGGATCGAGGAGATGGGCAAACCAATCATCGACGACGAACTGTGGACACTGATCGAGCCACTGCTACCACCAGCGAAGCCACGCCGCTTCAAGTATCCGGGCCGCAAGCCAGTTCCGGATCGGGCTGCGCTGACCGGTATCCTGTTCGTGCTAAAGACCGGTATCCGGTGGCGAGATTTGCCAGCAGAAATGGGATGCGGCTCCGGCGTCAGTTGCTGGCGAAGGCTACGCGATTGGCAACAAGCCGGCATATGGGATCGATTGCACGCAGTGCTTCTGGCGAGGTTGCGAGCGATGGACAAGATCGACTTCTCGCGCGTGGTCGTGGATTCGTCGTCGATTCGCGCGGTTGGGGCGGGCGAAAAACTGGTCCGAACCCCACCGATCGAGCGCGACCCGGATCCAGGCACCACCTCGCCACCGATGCCAACGGAACGCCCATCGCGGCAATCCTGACTGGCGCCAATCGTAACGATGTCACCCAACTCGTGCCGTTGATTGAGGCCATCGTACCGATCGCCGGCAGGCGCGGGCGGCCGCTGAGCCGTCCTGGCCGTGTCTACGCTGACCGAGGTTACGACCACGACAAATACCGACGCGCTCTCCATGAGCGCAGTATTCCCACTAGCATCGCGCGGCGTGGCCACCCGCACGGCAGTGGCCTTGGCAAAGTCCGTTGGGTTGTCGAGCGTACACATGCCTGGCTGCATCATTTCCGTCGTCTACGTATTCGCTTCGAACGTCGCGCTGACATCCATGAAGCGTTCCTCAAACTCGGCTGTTGCTTGATCTGTTGGAACACCCTTCAGCGAGCTCAACAGTCTTTATGAAACCGTCTCTAATAAGGCGAACACAACACGACGATCAAGCCGCTCTTTGGGACAAGGTCGAGTGGTTTATGCCGCTATGGCTACCAATGGGTGAAATATCTAAGCTGCTTGCCTCCGTCAGACATGTGACGAGAGAGCGGGCGCTCGATCTTTTCAAATACCACACGTCAACGCTTTATACATTGGCCTTCCAAGCGATTTGCATCGAACAGATCTTGCCTCTTGCTCGCAGCCTTAAAGAGATCGTGCCGTTGGCGCGGGAAGCTTATCTAGGCGCATATAGCGGCTATTGGGCTACCAGTGTCGGAGCGTTGATACCGGCGATCGAAGGCAGTCTGACAAGAATTGTCTCTGATCTCGAGACTAAAGCTACCGCCCCGGACAAGATTGATCATGCAGTGAACCGCGCGATCGAAACTGCTGCACAGCTCCATTTTGACCGCATGTGGGTGCCGCCAGAATATAAGACTTGTGACTATCTATTCGGGCAGGACGAGCGTGTTTTCGCCTTTGAGACATTTCGGAGGTGGCTCAAGAATCATTTTTTTTGCAATACCGACGAATACAGAGGGGTGACCTGGCTGAATCGGCACATGTTTGCGCACGGCACCGCGGCGTCATGGCAGCAACCGGCGAATTTCGCTCGGATGGTGGTCGCGCTTGCGACACTTGCAGCCATCGAATCTTGGTACGACGCCTCTCATAGCGTCTCGTTTTTTCTCCCGGACATGAATGACGACAGCACCTTGCTATGGCAACAGGCGCTGCTTCGGGGCGATGTTCAGATGAAGCTGAAGCTCGCCGAACAGGATCATTTTCGAAAATATGGGCGCCTAGTTCCACCATTGCCGGCAGACAATGGCGTCCTGCTCCGTCAGGGGCTCCTTTCCCGGCAATGTATGACTGATTTGGTTCGTCCTTTACGCGATGCTGGCTGGAATGTGAAAGTCAACGAGCCTGACGATGAGGCACTCTATATGACCGTCGATGCTTCCCACGGCGAGAAACTTTTCAGTGTGGCGTTGCTATACAGCTGCGGAACTGAAAATGGTATTTACAAAATGCTCGCTGAAGAATGCGTGGCCATCCTCTATTGTGGGGCTCCTTATAAGCAGGATTCATTTGCCTACGGCATTTCGGTGCATGTCGGACCTGTTTTGGGATGGCAGCCGCCCAAAGCGGGTTGAAGAAAGGGATAGTCACCGGACGGCCGGAACGCCGCGCTGCCCTGCAGGCGCAAGCGAATAGAGTCCGGTCCGCTGCGACGCGGATACGCTCAAATCCTCGAAAAGTTGAAAGTGGAACGGTTTCTCCATACGATCTCGATAGCTGCTTAAACATCGAGAGCAACCGGACCGAGCCTATGAGCATCGACGCAGACGCCTATCTAACGACTATCCTCAACCGGGAAGCCGTCGACAAGAGCATATTTTCGCCTCTGTGGAATGTCCAAGCGACGATCCAACCGCTCCTTAATGAGTGGGCAAACCGATATCTCCTCGACGTCCGGCCGAGCGGCTCGTTTTCCAAGGGCACGGCCAATGCATCGGGAACCGACATCGACCTTTTCATATCGTTGTCAGATCAGACACCTGAGACCCTGAAGGAGGTCTACGAAAAGCTTTTTGCGCGTCTCAAGGAACAGGGATACGCGCCGAAGCGGCAAAACGTGTCCATCAACATGAGGGTCAATGGCTTCGACGTTGATCTGGTGCCCGCGAAACGGCAAAACTACCTGACGAGCGATCATAGCCTCTATGTCCGGCGCAAAGACACATGGAAGAAGACTAACATCGACACGCACATTGCGCATGTCACTGCGGCGGGGAGGCAACAGGAAACCCGGATCATCAAACTGTGGCGCAATCAGAAAGGCCTGGACTTTCCCTCGTTTTATGTCGAACTCGCCGTCATCAAGGCGTTGCAGTTTGAATTCTTGGCGCCCCTCTCTCGCCGCGTTGCGAAGTGCTTGGAGCATTTTCGAGACTATCTGCCAACGGCGCAGATCGTCGATCCAGCCAACATGAACAACAGCATTTCAGATGATCTGACCGCAGCTGAAAAGCAGGTGATCAGCAAGGCAGCCGCGACGTCCCTGCAGGGATCTTGGGAGAACTTGGTTCGATGAGTGAATGGTCCCTTCAAACGCTGCTGTCAGGTCTGCACGATAAGGTGCAGCAAAGCCTTGCCGTGTCGCGGCAGTCTTTCGGTCATCCCGGAACGAAGGGTGACGCAAGCGAAAAAGCATGGCTGGATCTGCTCGAAACGTATCTGCCGCGTCGGTATCAGGCGGCAACGGCGCATGTCGTCGATAGCAAGGACGGGTTCAGCCAGCAAATGGACATTGTCATTTTTGACCGGCAGTACACGCCGTTGATCTTCGAACACAACGACCAACTGGTTATCCCGGCCGAAAGCGTATATGCCGTTTTCGAAGCAAAGCAATCGATCAACGCCGGGCAGGTGAAATACGCTCAGGAAAAGATAGAGAGCGTTCGGCGCCTGGAGCGCACGAGCATGCCCGTTCCCTGGCTCAAAGGCGTCGCGGCCGCCAAACCGCTCCACCATGTTATCGGCGGTCTACTGACGTTTGAAAGCGACTGGAAGCCGCCCTTGGGTCAACCACTGGTCGAGGCGCTTCAGGTTCAGCCGGCGAATGTGAACAATCGGTTGAATATCGGTTGTGTGGCGTCTCACGGCCTGTTCAGCTGTGACGATCAAGGAACAGTGACAATTTCACCGCAGAGCAAGCCTGCAACAGCCTTCCTGCTGGAGCTCATCGCGAAGTTGCAAGAGATCGGCACGGTGCCGATGATCGACATCCGGGCTTACGCCCATTGGCTTGCGGACTAGCATCAGGGCCCCGACTGCCGCGCCGACAATCGAACCGATGACGCAGAAATTGGCATGCCTACCGGCCACTGGGGTGAGCAACATGACCCGTCTGTACGATCGGATCTGTCGGCAACCGACTCTCCCATTCGTTGTCGTTGCAAATGCGCTGCGTCAACGCGCAGGCTTGCCGTTTTAAATAAAACGATTAGGCAGTCGTCGCGGAGCGCGTGGGCGTCCGCTTTTAGAGGCCGAGCGGCCTGTCGGATGTCAAAAGGTTGGTGCCAGCGAACGACAGCTCATAGCCGGCTAAGGAAGTAAAAGGTCTGCGCGAGGGCGAGCGCTTTGGGATGACAGCCGAACTTCCGTAGATCCTATGTAGCGTGAGAGTCGCCAAGGCCCGAGTCGTAAGATTGACGGGTCAAGGCTTGCTCAATGGAGGGCATTATGGACAAAAATCACGTTACTGGATCCGACGCTGGCGAAGCTATTCTCGCCGTGTCGCTCGAACTGTCCGCCGCCAAGTGGAAGGTCGCGCTTCACGACGGACTTAGAGAGCAGCCGGCGGTCCACACGGTCAGCGCACCGCAGCCAAACGTGCGACTCCAGGCCGTTCTCGATCTGATCGCGCAGCAAAAGCATAAGTGGTCGCTGCCCTCGCAGGTACGCGTAGTCGTCAGCTATGAAGCCGGGCAGGACGGATTCTGGATCCATCGCGCGCTGTGCTCTCGCGGCATCGATTGTTATATGGTCGATGCCGCGAGCATTCCTGTGGAGCGCCACAAACGGCGCGCAAAGACGGACCGGCTAGATGTCATTAGACTCGTCACCAACCTGCGGGCATGGCTTCATGGCGAGCGCGACCGCATGCGCGTGGTGCGTGTGCCCTCTGTCCAGGATGAAGCCTCGCGTCATCTGATTCGCGATCGCGGACAGTTGCAGAAAGAAGTGTTGCAACACCGCAACCGCATGCGCAAACTGCTCGTCACGCTCGGTTGCTGGGATAACGTCAACCACCGCTCGTTCGCCGGACTACTTAGACGCGGTGAGCTCGCCTGTTACGACGGCACACCACTGCCGGACGAGTTGCGCGAACGGCTAGTGCGCGAATGCGCGCGCCTCGAGCTCGCGGAACAGCAACTCGCTGCGATTGAGCGCACGCTCCAGGAACGTCTGCCTGCCCCCGTGCGTGAGCGGATCACTTACCTCAGTCGGCTCAAGGGTGTCGGCAACATTGGAGCAACACGCCTCGTGCTTGAACTGTTTTGGCGCCAGTTCAACAACCGTCGCCAGCTTGGTGCATGCGTGGGACTCGTGCCGCAGCCATACGACAGCGGTCAAAGCCGTGTCGATCAAGGCATCAGCAAACAGGGAAACCGACGCGTACGAAGCCAGCTTGTCGAGATGGCCTGGTGCTGGCTGCGATACCAGCCCGACAGTGCGCTGGCGCGGTGGTTCGACGAGCGCACGCGAGGCACCGGCCCGAATCGCCGCGCGCGTCGCATCGCGATCGTTGCGGTCGCCCGGCGCCTCGCGATTGCATTGTGGCGTTTCCTGAAAGACGGAATCATTCCCGACGGCGCCCAGTTCAAGCCGGCATGAAACCACGCCCAGATAGCTCGACGTTCTGAAGGTTAGAGTGTGATGTGCCCGTAGGGTCGGCGGGTTGCTCAACGCAACTGATCCTTAGATGGGGCGCATCTCCCGGATCGCACTGTCCGGCGCAACGCGCATAAGGGATGTGGCCGGTACAACACCGGCGGATAGAAGTTGGTGAGACGTTGGATCTCACGTGCGCAGGAGACGGCTCTAACCCGACATTACGAATATGGATCGTGCCAGCCCATACTCGAGGAGCCCCTTATGATCTGAACATCAACACAAAGCTGACCAGCACTTGACAACTCACTGCTCATAGAAGACGACCCTCAACCGCCGTTCAGGCCCGCACAAATCACCGACAGCTTCCGGATCGCAACGGCCGTTCGGCTTGACACTCAGTCCCACAATTCATTGGCCGCTGAAGTCTCTTATGCGGCGCGCCGCAAAAAATGGCGGCGACCGCAAAGTCAAAGTCTATGCTGGCGCTGGGCGGCGCAACGAGAGGGATGCCCTGCTCGAGGTCTTAGTCTGCGTGTGCGCGATCGAACGCCCACACTTCGGGGAAACCCATCAACTCGCACATCTCGGAGAACGGATACATCGCGTCGGCGGCGGCTTCCGTGCTCCTGTGCGCCAGAATCTGCCCGTACATCTCCTTGAGCGCCTTCGCGACGGCTAAAAAGCCTGAAGCCGGATAGATCGCGAGAGAGAAACCGAGCTTCTGCAACTCATGGGGCGCAAGCTGCGGCGTCCGTCCACCTTCGACGACGTTCACCAGCAACGGAACATTGAAGGTTCGCCCGATCGTTTCGAGTTCCTCGATACTTTCCGGCGATTCGATGAACAGCACATCCGCACCAGCCTTCGCATACGCCTCGCCACGACGCAGCGCTTCATCGAGGCCGAGGGATGTACGTGCATCGGTGCGTGCGACGACCTGGAAATCGCGATCGCTGCGGTTTTCCACGGCAACCTTGATTTTGCGCACCATATCCTCGACCGGGATCACCCGCCGCCCCGGTGTATGGCCACATTTCTTCGGGAATTCCTGATCCTCGAGTTGAATGCCTGCCGCTCCCGCTTGCTCATAACCTCGGACGGTATGCGCGACGTTCAGTAATCCGCCATAACCCGTGTCGCCGTCGCAGATCATCGGCGTGTTCGTGCCGCCGCAGAATGCCGCGACGCGATTGACCATGTCGGTGTAGGTCGCGAGACCCGCATCCGGCAGACCGAGGTACGACGCTACGGTGCCGAAGCCCGTCATATAGAGGCACTCGAAGCCCATTGAGTCGGCCATCTTCGCGGAGATCATGTCGAAGATTCCGGGCGCAGTGACAATCTCCCTGCGCGCGAACCGCGCTTTCAACGCTTGACGCTTGCTTTGCTGTGTGACGCTCATACGTGTCCTGTTTAACGAGTGAAGTGAAGTTTCAACGTTGCGATTCATGTGAAAGCGATGACGCCGGCAGTGCATCGTTCGTGTCGATCGAAGGCGCAATGTCCTCGAGCGAGCGTCGATTCGTCTCGATACCGAACACTGCAAGGACGACCGCCAACACGACCAGCGCGCCGATGATCATCGTCAGCACGTCCTTCACACCACCCGTCGCGTACATCATGACGACGAGTTGCGGCGCGAAGATGCCTGTAATGCGCCCGGCGCAACCCGCGATGCCACTTGCCCGCATGCGGTTCTCCGTGGCGAAGAGCTCGGGGATGTAGGTCGCAATGCCCAGCGCCACCATCAGATACGTGAGCGTGAACAGCAGGAAGCCGAGCAGCGTCGCCATTTCGATGCCGGTGGAATGCCCGTATAGCCAGCCAATCACCGCCGCGAGCGCCGACACCGCGATGAGCCCCTTCTTGCGCCCGACCTTGTCGGCGAGAAGTACGCCTAGCAGCGCGCCTGCCGGTCCGCCGAGCGACATTAGCGCCGTATAGCCCAGCGACGATGCCATGCCGATGCCCTGTTTCATCAGGAACGTTGGCACCCAGACGATGAAGCCGTAAATCACCATGTTGATCGCAACCTGCACGATGATAGACACGAACGTGCGGCGGATCTGCGAGGGCCCGAAGAGCTCCAGCAACGTAGTTTTCTTGGTGACGGTGTACGGCGCATTGACGACGGGCGGCAACGTTGAATTGTGCGCCGACTCCTCCTCCGCTGCGCGCAGGATCGCTTCGGCTTCGTCGTAGCGGCCTTTCGATTCGAGCCAACGCGGTGACTCGGGCATCTTTTTGCGAAGGACCCACACGATCATCGCGCCGATGCCAACGATTGCGAACATAGCGCGCCAGCCGATCGACGGGATGATCAGATAGCCGAGAAACGTCGAAAAGAACAGCGCCGAGTTGGTGATGAGCGACAGATACGCTGACCATTTTCCGCGCACGGTGGGCGGCATGAATTCGCCGACCGATCCGTAACCGACGACGATCTCCGCGCCCAGGCCGAGGCCCATGAAAAAGCGGCACACAATCAGCCACGTCATGTTCGGCGCAAACGCGCCCGCGATCGACGCGAGACCGAGCACTGCGAGATTGAATTGATACGTGAATTTGCGGCCTTTCGCGTCACCCAGCACGCCGGCGGCAAACGCGCCAATCAACATGCCGATGAACGTCGACGAGAGGAACGCCGCGTTCAGGTGCATCGTTGACCAGCCGGTCTTTGCGAGCGCGCCGAGCACGCCGCCGGCAAGGTAAATGTCGAACGAATCCAGGAACATGCCCCCGCCAATCAGCCACAGCACGCGCCTGTGAAAGCGTGAGATCGGCAATCGGTCGAGACGTGCACCGGCGCTTACGGTGCGTACGGTTGTGCTATCTGTGCTCAGCATGTGTCGTCTCCAGTGTTGTCGTCGTCGCGACGATCGAATGACTGCTCGTGATGCTGTTGCTGCCCAAACCATGCTGAATCAGGAGGCGGGATGCTCCCGGTCGCGGCGGTCGAGCACTGCGTTTTCAGCGGCAAGAATGTGGCAACGCATGGCTGCTTCCGTCCACGCGGCGTTGCGCTGCTCGAGCGCGCGAACGATTTCGAAATGCTGGCGTGCGCTGCGCACGCGGTCGTCGTCGCTATACGTGCCGAAGGTCCACTTGATGAGCGGCGTTTCCTTCATCGATTTGAGCGAGCGGTCGAGGCGCGCGTTGTTCCCGGCGGCCGTGATAATTGCGTGGAACTCTCCGTTCGCGCTGAACCACGCTTCGCTGGATTGAGGCGTGGATGGGCGTTGTGTGATCGCGAACATCGCATCAGCCAGCGTCTGGAGACGCCCGATGTCGGAAACACCGATGGACAAGGCCGCGCGTCCCGCGAGATAGGGCTCGACCAGAAGACGCGCCTCGAAGATCTCGCGTGCATCCTGCAAGGTCCACGCTTTCACGCGCACGCCGTAGTTCGGGCGCGTTTCAACCCACCCGTCGGCATCGAGACGCCGCAAGGCTTCGCGTACCGGCGTGCGACTCACCCCCAGACTCTTGGCAAGCTGTTCCTCGCGCAGATATTCACCTGCGCCATATTGGCCGCTGGTGACAGCGTCCTTGATCGCGGTGTAGACGTCATCCGCTGAACGCACTGGTTCATTCTGCATTGTATGCAAAGTCTGAGTATCAAGCGCCATTTTGGCCTCTTCATGGCTGTCTAGGCTGACATTGTATGCAATTCACGACGCGATGAGATGTAGAGGATTTCCCGCAGTGCGGGGTTCTTTATCGGGTTTTGCAATGCAACCTGTAGCGTGCCTTGCGCGGCGGGACTCTAATACGAGCAGTGCGGATCGTCAGGAAGCCCCTTCCGGATGGTCGACGGCCTGCTGGCTTGGTGAAGGGCAAATGCGGCTGTTTTCGGTGGCGCCGACCCGGGGCAGCATTGCGCGCGACATCTCTGGTTCTACGAGAGGAGATGCTGCGGCTGTCGAACGTCTCAACGGCCGCCAGCAGGTAGGCGAGGAGGCAGACAGGCAGCCGGTGCCCGCAACGCGGCGCTGTTCTCGCGCGCCGCGTTCCCGCCATTGTTTGCGCTGTGCGCGACGGCGGCTGACCGGCCGACTTGCTCACAACTTGGAACGATAACGATTGCGTCACGCCGTGAGCGCAGCGCCGCCGTCAAGCGCGGTTCGTTCACCCTCCTAAGACGTCGGTTGTCAAGGTGGAGCAGCCGTTTGACTGGCCACGTGCGTACGCCAACGAGGGTCGGCAACTGGCCGGTCGCTGCCTTACGCAATCACCGCCTAGGGCATAGATTATCGGAGGTATGCCCTCGACAGCGAGCAACGCGAATCGTCGTTCGCCCAGCACGGCTCCGACGTCGGCTTCCAGAAGCACAGTAGTAATTCAGCACCTCCCTAGCAACAGGAGATATTATGGAACACCACCCACTCTCCATCGAGAAGCCGTCAATTGGGATTTCTTAGCTTCAGTCTTGGAGCAGGAGCATCTTCGAACAGACCGTCGGCACTCTCCCGCGTAAGAATCCGAATATTCCCCGCGCCAAATGTCCCGCCGGTGGCCCAGGCGTACTCAAAAATCAGAACGTCCTCGATGCCATCGCCGTTGAAATCTGCTCGCGCCACTTCAATCAGTTGCTGCCCCATTCCTTCATCCTCCACTACGAGCAAGTTCTGGCGCACAGTCTTGATGACGAGTTCACCCTCAGCATTCCTGAACCGTTCGGGATGACGCTTCTCGGTGCAGCCGGCGCTGGAAAATCGTTCTTGATCGAATGCCTTGAACAGAATCTCATGGGTTGGTCATTTCTGCGCCCCAACGCCGTACTCTGCGCCTCGCTGAAAGAAGAACCTACGGTCGCACAGATACAGGCAGATCTGCTCGCACGGTTCAACTACGTGATACCGCCTCGCATCACCAATCGAACGAATAAGAAGGTGTTCGATCTTCTGAAGGCAGCTGTCAAGGAGCGCGGTATCAAGCTGATTGCTCTCGACGAGTATCAACATGTGTTTCTTTCGTCAAAAAAAGACGTCCGCCCAGCGATCATCGACTGGACAAAGCAGTTGATGACTGCTACGCAGCTACCGTTTCTATTGTCTGGAACGGAAATGCTGCGAGGCATTGAGACGGGTGATCCGCAGCTGTCGACACGAGTGTCCTCTCTTTATCATTTGCCAGAATTTCAGAATGACGCAGACTGGGTCGGCGTTCTGGATGCCATAGTCTCCCGCTCGGCAGAGATCGATCTATCACTGGTTTCCAGAAAACATACGGCAGTCTTCCGCGCCACTAAAGGAGTTTTCAGATCGCTAAAGGGTCTTCTGATCGAGGCGGCAATGGTCGCTGTGGACGCTGGTGAAAAGTCGCTGAAAATCGAGCATCTCGCTCTAGCTTACCAACGATACGTTGGAAACGCGTCGAGCAAAGGCAGCCCGTTCGTATGACCCAACTGCTAGATGCAAACTCATACCCCAACCAGGACGAAATCGAGTTGTACGAAGATGGCATGGGGTACGCACTTCGCATGGCGACCGCAAATGGGCTCACGTTTAGCGAACTGGCGCGCACATTCGCTTCTCCCGGCCATTGCTACATCCCGGCACGGGCTTCGGGAGCCTTGGCTCTGATGTTTGGTTGCACGCCGGCGCGATTGCAACGTGCCTTTGTCGCGCGATATTTTAGAGAAGGTCACCATACCGCACGATTCCTCACGCTCGAGTTCCTTCGTCCATACCATCTACGACAGAACGTTCCGCAAATCTGCCCTCTGTGCATTGAGATCTACAAGAAGGCTAAAGCATCGTGGTCAATCAGTATCATCACCTGCTGCACCGAACATAAAACCCAACTTCTTGATCGATGCGGGTGCGGCCGCAAGCTGTCTTGGCGCAGACCATCGATAGATTTCTGCGAATGCGGAAGCCGATTGGCGTCAACCGATCAGAAATGTCAACCTGCATCGTGGCAGGAGTTGGAAGCGAGCAATCAAATGGAGTTCCTTCTCGGTCAAGTTCGTTTTCGACTGGCTGGTTCGGAGCGGACGCTAGCATGTTTTGACGGCGTGACAGCAGACACGTTTGCGCGTCTTGTATGGGCGTTCGGTGTCGTCGAAGATGATCAGAAAAGGGATTTCCCAACAAGCAGTAATCCTATCTCCTTAGCGCAGGCTCGCAATAACCTGCTCAACTGGCTTGCTGCCTCTCCGCGGGCGGTACGAGCCGCTTGCGACTCATCGACAGACTTCCGTTTTTTACTGGAAGTCGCTGGCGACGCAAGGCCACGCAATTTAGCGTCGACGCCACTCGATCTTCGTCCGTTGATCGACACGGCGACTTATCATCAGGCCGTGATGAGGCACTATCGGACGGACAACCGGGAGCATCATGCATTAGTGGATGCTCGCGCTTATCGCAAGGGCTGGCTCGCGTGGATGGCTGCCAAGAATATGCGTTCAAGTCGATAGCCGAGCTTTGAGACAGTAGATGAGACTGCTAGGTTTTCCACTGTTATAACGTTATATCAGCTGCACGCACGCTAGATATGAGAACGCGGTCTCGGATGGGCGCCACAGTTCCGACGACCGATCGATATTCATTATCGGTGGCGCTTCGCGCGTCAGGTAAGTCAGAGCAATTGCAAGAGGTCAGCTCAAAAATACAACCGCATCAATCACCTTTCGATTCGCTGCGACGGGATTGCGTTGAGAATCCAACACTCTTGATGGACATACATAAGCTCTAGGTGTTTCTTGTAAAGAGTGAACGCAGCGTCCAAGTTAGCGTGTGTTGTTGGCGAGGCGTTATGGTCATATGCTTCTTTCGCGGTTTCCCACTTCGTTTGTAGATCATGCGTCTGTGGAAAAGCCTGCGCCTTTATCTGTTTGTTCGCCATGTTCGAGATAGCGCCCGCGAACTTATATCCTTGCGGCACCATCAAGCACTAACCGCGTTCTACGTCATTACGTTTCTGTCGCTTCCTTTTGCTTGCCAGCGATGCGTGAAGACGTACTCGTTCCGTGTCGGGAATGTGCGCGCAGGGAATACGCGTTCGCACGCCTACGTGTCGCAATGGCCCGTCTTATGCGCGCGGATTCGGCTGTTGAAGAGGCGCTCGCAACCTGCTGGGTCAATGCCTGGGCGAGTGCAATTGGTAATCTTCACTTTCATGGATTCGTCGAAGGGCGGGTCGGACGCAAGCCGAGGCGGTAATCGTTCGGCTCGCCCCTACGCGCTGCATGGGTGCCAATGCCGTCGCTTAGGCCAGACGCCGTGGCACTGCATGCCGACTTGACCTGCGTTGCTCCTTGCTCGTTGAAGTGAAATCGGTCGCCTGAAGTGGAACCATGTCTGAACTGGGGACTGAACGCTTCGTACTGGCTTGAGTCAGAATGCGATTCAGATACAAATAGAAATGTTCGAGTTGTCTCGCGTCCGAAACGGGGGGCTCGAGATCAAACACGTTTTCGAGCACGCGGCGCGATACATGAAAACGTTGAGGTCCGTGGACAATGCGAACTTCGAAGACGACGCCGTCACTGTTGTGTGGCACCGCTGCCCAGATGAGCGAATGGCTAACCATGGAGCCCCCTGAATCATGTCAGATCAAAAGATCGTCAAATCATGTTCGCACATGTCCGCGGGAGGGTGAATCATTTCGAAATTGTGACGCCTCATGATTTGACATCTTTACCACAGTCGACATGCTGCAGAGCAGCAAAAGCTGTAGAGTGAAAATATAGCGTCGGCAATCATGCGTCCGCGGTCGCAATATGACGGGAGAATGCGCCATGACGACCTCTCATGCTTCCATGCCAACTGCCCCTGAATTGCATGTCTTCGAGCAAGCGGGAAGCTGGCATTGGGGCATTACCATTCCGCGTGCCAGGGGGAGCGGATTCAAACTCATCGCTTTCAGCGAGAGAACCTTCCCGGTTGAGGACGACGCCCGCAGGGACGGGCGTCAAGCGCTGGCCAACGTGGCGGATAATGACACACGGCCCCCTCGCCACCGGCGCCCCGGAAGAGAACTTTTGTAAGTTCGCTGTGCAAAAATCGGAATCCCCTTAGGTCAGGAAGTCACAGCCATGGACCAGTTCATCATGCACCTGACGGCCCCCCTCCTTTCCGCAGACTCGACCCTACTGTTTTCGGCCTACGGCTTCGGTTGGCCGCAAGCGCCAGTTCGGCGAACGCTCTCCCGAGCGGACGCTGGAGTCATCAATGGCAGCTTTCCGGCAGGTTGGGTGAATGTGTACTGCCGGCCAAACACAGTCATTCGTGGAGGACTCGCTGGTGTCCTATGTCGAAGCTGAAACGGTCGTTCGACCTCCGGAGGCGCAGTTGGAGCACATGGCGCTTCTCGCGGGCAGGTCCGACCTCCCGGATTCGTGGAGGCCTTGGTGTCGGATCCGTCGCGCCGACCTGCGAGCGGGTTGCGCAAATTGCTTGCGCAATTCAGGTGCACGGACTTACCGTGCGAGCGCGTTCGGCGCTCCGAGCGCCGTTGAGAACGTCCGGCCGTCGACGTCGGTCAACATCAGCGTTGCGCCGCGTACGGTATCCGCGGCCTGTGCGGCGGGCACAGTCAGCGTGATGTACGCGGCCGCTCCCATCGCCGCGCGGAGTCCGAACGGGCCGGTGCCGAACTTGTTGTATGCGTAGTCGTTCGCGAAAGCCGTTTTTGGCAGCTTCGAGAGCGCCTCAGCGTCCCACTGCACGATCGACGACTTGTTCGCGTCGAGCAGCGCGGCGCGCACGATATGAAGCGGCGCTTCCGGCGTGCCGGCATCGAGCGTCGCATGGAAGCGTACCGTGCCGTCGGCACCGAGGGTCGCGTCGGCGAGCGTGACGTGATGAGCGGTCGGACTCACCGGACCGCTGTGGAACGGGGTGAGCACCGAGCCGCGATAGTAGCTGTACGTGCTGACATCGAACACGACGACGAACGCGAGCACTAGCAGCGCTAGCGTGCGCCACTGGCCGTCCGCAACCGGCAGTGGCAGGCATCCCGAGACCCAGCGGAACAGCCGGTTGTCCGCGAGTTTCGGGTTCCGACGCAGCAGCACGTTGTCGAGTGCATATGCGCCGCCGCCACCGAGCAGCAGGGTTGCGCCCATCGCGAGATTGCACGAGGCCATTGTCCATTCGTCGATACAGGTCGCGCCCTGCCAGCCGAACATCAGCATCAGCACAACGGAGAAGCCCATCGACGCAAGCGCCGCGACGCGCGTGTACAGACCCATCATCAGCATCAGGCCCACCACCAGCTCAGCGGCACTGAACAGGATGACGCCGGCGTACAGCAGAACGAAGTGATGCAGCATGTAGCTGATCACATGGCTCATGCCAAGCAGCGCGCCCGGCATGGCCGTCTGGAACTTGTTGGCCATCCAGTGTGTGGCATTGGGATCGAGCTTGCTCGGCGCGTAAATAAAGCGCCGCGAGCCGCCGCCCCAATAGATGAAACCCTGGATGGCGCGGACCGAGATCATCGACAGTCCGGCAATGCGCCCGGCAGTCTCCACCGTCCCCGACACAGTGCGGCTTGCCGGAGGAGACATGTGATCGATTGTTCGAAAGCTTGAAGAGGTCATGACGATATCCTGAAATCAAAACGTAAATTGAACCACATGAGTGATGCGGCGTCGTCAGGTCACGCTGCCGGCGAGGAATTCGTCACTCGCAAAAGTTGATGGAGCAGCGTGCAGATGAGCCGCTCGGCGGGGGGGCCGGGGATTGCCGGTCATACGGCGGCCAATCCTTGGCTGACGCTGGCAGCGCTCAGGAACCGCTGGCGTGGTAAGGCTTGAATCCGTACCGCTCGAAGATCGCGAGCCCTTCGGGCGAGCGGATGAAATCCAACCAGAGCTGTGCCGCTGCGGAGTGAGGCGCATGCTTTGCAACCGCCCCGGCATAGATCGCTGTGGCGTTGTCGGATGCCGGAATGTCGACATGGCTGATGGGGTGGCCAGCCTGTTCCTGGAACATGGCTTCCGATTGCCATGTGACGCCCGCCTCTGCCTTGCCCTGCATGATCCACAGCGGCGTCTGCCGGTGATGGATGTGCGTAAGCATGGTCGAACCGCCGGCGACCTTCGTGCCATAGACTTCGTTCAATAGCGCGTTGCCGCCTGCGTGGCTGAGTGAGGCCTTGATCTGCCGCGCGATGCCCTCGAATTCGGGGTTCGGCATGGCGAGCCGGATCCCGGGCTTGCCGAGATCGGCGAGCCCCGTGATGTGCGCGGGATTGCCCTTCGGCACCATGATCGTCAACGTGTTGGTCACATAGGGCGCTGCGGGTGCCTGCAGAAGTCCTGCCGCGATTTGCTTCTTCACCGCGCCTAGCCCGGCGAGATAGACATCAGGCGCAACCGTCCAGGTCATGTTGCCGACCGTAACGGTCCCACCATTCTCCATTTGCTTCACAAGCAGGCCGGGCGGGATGGTCTCCCAGTAAACGTGGCCTTTGTATTGCGGATATCGTGCCTCGAATGCGTGCACGAGCGGCGCCATCGCAAAGAAGTAGTTGCCGCCGACATACAGCGTAAGCGCCGGGTCAATGGGGTTGCCGTGGAAATCGGCAAGGTTGTCGGCATCGGGCTCGGTAAATTGCAAGCCGCGCTCGGTGCGATCGTCGTTTGCGCCGTGTTGCCAAGGCGGATAGACGGACTGGTTCGGGGACGACGGCGCCGCATCTGCGGAGTGAGCAAGCGAAACAGTGAGTGCGCTCACTGCACACATGAGACACGTGAGCGCCGCTTTCGTGGTTTGACGAATCATGTTCTGGCCTCTCTAGAGGAATCACACCAGGGTATTGCCGCATGCAGCCGTTTTCGGGACAGCGCATGCAGGTTCGAGATGAAACGAAAGCTGAAGATGTGGTTACAGCGGCATCAGAACATAGCCTTGCTGCTCGAGGGTCGTGACGGTGGTCAGACCCGAGAGGGCGAGCGTCACGTTCGTATCGATCCAGTCATATTCGAAATGATGTTCGGCTGCCGCCTGTCCGCAAACGGATACCGTCACGCCGGCCTTCTTCAGTTCGGCGATCAACGGCAAATTGGGGTTGGGCACGCCGTACGCGGCCCGGTACTGCGGATCGCTGAGCGCGAGCGGCGTTGCGGCGCCATAGGCAACCGCGACGAATTTCAGTTTTGCCACTGGCACACCTGCGGCGACATACAGGTTGACTGTGCGGGCCACGTGATCGAGCGCAGGATTGACTTTGGAGGGCTCTTTGACGCCTTGCGTCAGAGCAAACACTACCTTGTAGGTGTGACCCGGTTGAGGCTTGAACGTGCTGTTGGGCAGATAGTGGATTTTGCCGTAGCCTTGGATCGTAGGCGTGGTCCAGAATCCAGGCGCATCAGCGCTCGCCGCATGGGCTGACATTGATGCAGCCGCGACCAACGCAGCTGCCATGAAAGTTTTGACTTTGTTCATGATGAGGGCTTTTATCGATTATTGCGCTGAGGCGAATAAATAATGCAATATAGATTATGAAAGAATGCTCATCTAGTCGTGATGGGGGTTAGATCCACATTGCACGCTTGATGGATAATTGTCGTGCCAATAAGCAGCAAATTCCAACGCATTTAAGAGAATGGTTTAATCGGGAAAACCGAACGATGGCAAAGAGCGCGCGTCGCGCGAGGCTTGCTCCTAACCACTTCATGAATGCCGGCCTTCCTTGTTTGAGCATCAGCGATGTCAGAATCGATGCCGCAAGCCAATGGCGAGCAACAACTGTCGATTGTTTGCGGATGGCGGAAGATTGAACATCGATGCGTTAAACGCTGCAACGCCGCCGCCGCCAGTGACGACTTGATAGAGTCCTTCGAGATAGACGTCGGTACGCCTGCTGAATGAGTAGTCCGCCTGTGCGACGGCCTCGTGCCATGTCGGATAGAGATTCTTGCTCGCCGAATCGAAATGCCCATCGGTCAGCGTGTACGCCGCTGCAAGGCTCAAGGCGTGGGTCACAAAGTACCGGCCATTGATTTCAAAGTTGTCGAACCAGAGATCGTTGCCGACCAGAGGGGCGAGACCGGCGCCCTGGAACACGCTGGTGACATTGTTCGTGGCTGAATGCGTCCATACAAAGCCAATGGATGACGCTCCGAAACTGTATTTTCCGCCGATGCCCCAAATTTGCTCGCGCCCGCCGGTCATGACCGCATCGTTGTCGCTGTTGGTCACCGCCCCGGTCGTGTTCAGCTCGGCAGGGTTGGCGGACCGGTCGGTCTGTTCGAAGGCAGCCGCCAAGGAGACGGGCCCATTCGCGTACTTGACGCCAAAGCTATAGAATCGATCGTTGGAAAATTGACCAGCTTCGTTCGAGAACCCGTACATCCCGCCGAACGCCAGGCCATGGTAGTTAAGGCTGTCGAATCTTACGGAGTTTTGGATACTCTGATGCCGAATCATGTCGTCGTTATCGAACGGGTGATCGGCAGAATTGCCTCCCCATCCCAATCCTTCGGCGCTAAGCGGCGAGACGTAGTCAGACATGAAAGCGTAGCGCCGCCCCAGTGTGACGGTACCGTATCGTGTCGAAGTCAAGCCGACGAAAGCCTGCCGCCCAAACAAGTCGCCAGGATTATTCGGTTTGCCGTTGACACTGTTAAACCCGTCCTCAAGATCAAAAATGGCGTTCAGTCCGCCGCCGAGATCCTCCTTTCCGCGGAAGCCAAATTGCGTCGCGTTGACGCTGCTGCTGTTCATCTCGACACCGCTGTGGCCCACGCCTGCTCGCCCCGTAGCCTCGTTGCTCGCATAAACCACCGACGTATCGATGATTCCGTAAAGCGTCACGCTGCTTTGTGCATAACTAGTCGCTGCAAATAGGGATAGAAGAGCTACTGAAAATACATGTTTAAGCATTTTTGCAAATTTATGAAGCATTCCTTCTTCGGCTCTGCAAAATTTATCCTGCGAGCTGAAGTAAATTTGGCGGGCAATGTGAAAATTAATCAGCTTGGTCGAGCGACGTCAGCGAGTATTCGAAGCACCACAAGAATAAAAATGACGGGCCTGATGCGGCGCAGCAGCCAACGCAGGGATCAACGATCGCCTTCTCGAATGACCCGAGGCTGAAAAGAACCTTCGCGGCAGAAAAACTGGAGGGCCGCGGTCGGGCCGCTCCCGCGAGCACGGGCGTCACACCGAACCGATCGATGCCTTCCCTGACCCGGCCTTCACGAGCTCGCCGCACGAACACCGGTGCCGGCGTCCCTTCAGCCGAGACGAAAGATCTACGGCGAACCGATTGACTGCTCGCCGTATGTGGACGCCAACGTGCAAAAGGCCCGTATCGCCTCGCTCGCGTAACGTTGCTCGTTGCGCAACATCAGAAAACCGCGCTCCGGCAAAGGCCAGCGTAGCGCCGTCAGGGTACCGACCCTGATCGAAGACTTGACGACCAGTCGCGATAGTACCGTTGCACCTGCACCTGCCTCGACCGCGGAACGTACCGCTTCGTTAGATGACAGCTGCAGCGCAATATTGAGCGTGGCCGGGTCGATGCCGAGGTTTCGTACAGACTTCTCGAATATGCCGCGCGTCCCCGACCCCGGTTCCCGCAGCACCCAGGCGCTCTCGCGCAGGTCAGCATTGACAGGTATCGCTTCGTATGGGGCCCACGGGTGGTCCGGGGCGACCACCAGTGCGAGTTGATCTTTGGCAACTGGGCAAACGGCCAGCCCGCTCACTTCGACCTGGTCTTCGACGAAGCCGAGATCGACGGTGCCTTCATCGACCTTCCGGACGACCTGCTCGGTATTGGCAATCGAGAGCGTGAGCACGACGCCAGGATGATTCTTGTGAAAGCGATGCATCACCGCCGGCAACCAGTAATTGGCCACCGTCTGGCTGGCCGCCACCGACAGTTCGCCGCATCGCAAGCCGGCGAGATCCGCCAGTACGCCCTGCGCTGACGCAGCGCGCGCAAGGACCGCCTGGGCTTCGACGAGAAACACCCGTCCGGCTGCCGTAAGCGCGATGTTGCGGCCGATCCGGTCGAACAGCTTTGTCTCATATCGATCCTCGAACGCTGCAATTGAACTGCTTACAGCCGACTGGGAAAGCGCAAGGGCATTAGCCGCGCGAGTCAGGTGTTCCTGCTCGGCGACTGCGACAAAGATGCGAAGCTGATCGAGGGTCATGGGCATAACTCGCATATCACGCGATCCGCAGCATCCGGATCAGCGCAATGCTGATGAGCGTGAGCGCAGTGAGTGAGAGGACAACGGCAAGTGTGACGCGCTTGGCCGGGCGCCGCGGCGCTGCCTGCGTCGCCCCGCGGACGCGAACCGCCGGAGAGCGCCAGGATGACCGGGCCAAGCATGAGTACGCGCGTCAGCTTGACCAGCATGCCAATGTGCGCGCTCGTTGCGGACACGGGAACCGTTGCCGCCAGCACCTGGGGTACCGCATAGACGGTGAGCCCCGCCAACGTGCCATATTGTAATGCGCTCAGATGCAGCAGTGGCACAAGTAGCGGCAGCCCAAGCACGACAAGGACGCCAAGCTCAGCGGTAAAAGCGATCGATGCGACGACGTCGTCGCTATGCGCGTCGATCACAGGCGCTACGGCGGCAATTGCGGAGTTACCGCAGATCGCGTTGCCGCACGCGACGAGCAGGGCGAGCCGGTGATGCAAACCGAGCACGCGCGCGGCAACATAGCTCACCACAATGGCTACGATCACGACTGCAGCAATTCCCACAAAGAGCCCCAGCCCTGCTGCCCTTAGGGTCTGCAAGCTAAGGGAAGCGCCGAGCAAGACGATCGCGATTTCGAGCAACGTCTTCGCACACAGGTTGATGCCCGGCAACCATCGCGCGGACGGCGTCCAAACGCTTCGTACCGCGGTGCCCACAAGAATCGCGAGCACGAGCGGTTCGAGCCATGCACGCCCGAAGAGGTGCTGTTCGACCATCTGAAGCGCGTAGGCTGCCGGTGTGATGGAGATACAAAGGATGGTGCCGGGCGCATAGCGCCGCAAGCAGGCTGTAAGGCCGGTCCCTGAGGGAGCCTTCTGCTCGACGCGGATGGTGATTTGTTGAAGCGACATCGCAAATACCCTGCACGCTGATGACAGGCATGAGTATTGCCGGATTGGCCGTTATATTCCAACGCGAAATATCGATCAGAACGTTCGGTTATAAGAACGATCGAGCGCCTCCCGACGGCGATCCTGATGGACCGTCCGGGCCGGTCCGAGGAGGCGGCCGTGGTGGGCCAGATCAAGGACCAGGCTCGTCTTCGCCCCCGCCCGCCTCGCGGTGCTGAAGCTGCTGGCGTCTCAGGCCGCCATCGCGCTGGAAAATGCCCGTTTGTACCGCGATCTGGCGAACGCGAGGCGAAGATTCGGCGCCTCGTCGACGCGAACATCGTCGGGGGTCTTCACTTGGGATCTCGAAGGTCGGATTCTCGAGGCCAATGACGCGTTTCTGCGTATCGTCGGCTATGACCGTCCTGCGGCCGCCTTACGCTGGCTTGGCGCCTGGCCGCCGAATGTCGATGAGGCGACGCAGGCGCTCGAGCGTATCGTCAATGACGCGATGCGAGCCGGCGAGATCATTGGGCGGATTCGTGATCTCATCAAGAAGACGCCCCCACGCAAGGATAGCGTCGACATCAACGAGGCAGTTTGTGAAGTGATTGCGCTCACGCGTGGTGAAGCCACGAAGTACGGCATCTCTGTGCAGACAGTACTCGATGAGCGCTTACCGCCTGTTCCAGGAGACCGCGTCCAGTTGCAACAGGTGATGCTCAACTTGATCGTGAGCGCCATCGAGGCGATGAGCGCAATGAGCAAGGGGCCACGCGACTTGCTGATCAGCACGGCCGCAGATTCATCGCAGAGGATTCCTATTGCCGTCTCAGACTCGGGCCCGGGATTGCCCCAGGAGGGGAGCGAGCGTGTCTTCGATCCGTTCTATACGACCAAGGCAAGTGGCTTGGGCATGGGCTTGTCAATCTGCCGTTCGATCGCGTACGGGGGACGACTTTCGGCGAAGCCGAACGTGCCTCGCGGTGCCGTGTTTCAGGTTTCCCTGCCTGCTCACGCGGACAACCCATTGGGAGGAGCCGGTGCTGATCCGGAAGCTCCCCCGACGCGTTGAAACTGGGACCGCTTATGGTAACGAGCGTCCGGTGTCGAAACGAATGCTGACGTCCCTGAATATTCATCGAATGGCTGCATCGGGTCGTCCTGAGCCGGATGCCGTCGGGCTCAGTGAGGCCACAAGCAGTCCTTTGCGGTCGCATGACGAACGTCTCTTGATGCATGACGACCTGCCATTTGGTGAAGTGACGTCGATCGGCGATTCGTAGGTTGAGCCAGTTAATGTTCAGGCGCAGTGTGAGGCGGCGCAGACTTCGATTGCCATCCGGTCCATTACGCCTCCGAGCAATTTGTCCCTATGCTTCTCGCCATGCAATTACTTCTTCAACAGAGAATCGCGCTCGACACCTGGACAGCCATCTCGTTCGGACAATCTATGTTCGATAAAGGGCAGTATCAGATTAACAGGATCGTTCTGGCCTGCGAACCGGAGGCCGGTCTTCGATACGATCAAGCTTTTTTACGTACGCTGGCCTGAGCGCCCGAAAGCACGATGGGAAGGCGGCACTCGCCGGGTGTCTTTGGACATAAAGCGGATCGCGCCGTCCTCTGTTTGTTGAGACTGCCTGCTGCCATGCTTTTTTCGCATGAATCGCATATAAACCATATATTTTTCAACTGGGGTGGAATTCGATACTGTGTCTACATGGAGGCGTTGAACAGGTTTCTTGCAGGTCCGGCCGGCGCGATATGGGCAAGGGCGGAATAGAGACTGGTTTTCGGTGTTCGCCTCGATGTAACAGTTCCTTTTTACCTCCCCATTGCATTAGGAGTACGGAATGAATAAGCGCCTTGTACTGAGCCTTTCCATCATCGTCCTTGCCTCGGCCGGCATTGTCACCAACGCGTCCGCCGCGGAAAAGACCCGGGCGGAGGTCCGCCAGGAGCTGATCCAGGCAGAGAACAGCGGCCTGCGTTTCGTGACAGACACGTCGTATCCCGACGTCAATCCGATCTTTGCGCAACAGGTTGCCCATCTCAAGCAGCAGCAAAGCGGTACGGGTGCCGACACGTCAGGTTCGAGCGCCGCCGGCCACCGGGAAGCAGCCGATAGCACCAGCGTCGCCCAGGGCCGGACGGCCACGCCGGCCTGCGTCGGTCCGGTGAGCTTCTGCACGCCGTACTTCGGCAGCTAACGCACCAGACCATCACGGATGCCCGGCTCTCGGGAACCCACAGCACGTATTGAAGGAGATTGATCATGAAGACGCTCGTTTGCCTCACCCTCGCCATTAGTGCCCTCGCCAGCCCCGCCCTGAGTTTCGCGCAGAGCTCCCCGGGCCAGCTAACGCGTGCCGAGGTACGCGCTGATCTCGTCCGCGTCGAACAGGCTGGCTACAACCCGTCCGATAGCGCCGATGCAGAGTACCCCGCCAATATTCAGGCCGCTGAAGCGAAGATTGCCGCACAGGACGGCAGTCACCTTGCAAACGAAGCGGTGGGCGGCGTAGCCCAGAACGGCGCATCCGGGGCTGGTGCCCCAGCACATGCGCAGGCGCCGACTTCCACCTGCGTCGGTCCGGTTAGCTTCTGCGACGTTTTCTCCGGTGGCTAATGCCGCCACGCGGCCACCGAAACGACATTCACCACGCGTCACTGCAAAACATGGACAGAACGCTCATCGCATCGTTACTGGTGGCGGCCCCTGTTTGGGCAGGCAAACATCGCGACGTGTGACAAGGCAGGGCTAGCGAGCAATTGTTTGTCGAAGGGCAGCAAACTGAACCTTGATCGACCCGCAGGTCAGGCTTTTTTCACATACGCGCTGCACCATCCCTTGGCACTGACCTGTTTACCGCCAAAGATCGGACACGGCCCGGCAGCATCACCTGGCTTGCCCTGATAGAGCTGGCAATTCGCACACGTCTGTCCAGTCTGGTATTTTGAATATTTGGCTTTGTCGATCTGGGTTGCATCCGGTTTATACCCTAGCGACTGGGCCGTAGGATCGCTGTCGGAGAGCATGGGCGCGTCAGCTCGCGCCTCACTGGTGAGTACCGCGGTCGACGCCAGCGACGCGGCAAATATCATGAAGTGGCGACGTGAGACTTGCACGGTGCATTCCTCCTCAACTTGAACGGGTGAACGTATCGATGAGCGAAGACGGGCTGGACATTGTCACTTCCCCTGCGGCTTTCCGGCAATCTCCGTCAGGTATTTTGCCAGGCTGTCGACCTGGTTCTCGGGAAGCGGCGCGCCGTAAGCGGAACGCATCTTGTTGATTTCCAACTTCCATTCGTCATACGACAACGGGGGCTGCCGCGTCACCATCCCCGCCGAGTGGCAGATCATGCATTGCGAGTTGGCAATGTCCGCACCTTCGCCCGGCGGAAACACGTTATGGCTATCGGGTAGCGTCACGCTGACAGTGCGGTTGAGCGCCGTCGCCAACGGCGCTCCCGCCGGGGAACCGGCGTAACCGTCCAACACGCCCGCAGCCGTGACGACGGTCAGTAACGCGAGTGTCGAATGTCTCATATCCCGCTCCTCATGCTCCGACCACGGTCATGGACTCGATAACGTAACGCATGTACCCACCAGGGTTCCAGTTCGCCATGGCCGGCTGTGCGATCCCAGACGTGTTCGAGGCCTTGACCTGCAAAACCGTCGGGCCGCGTTTCGGCGTCAGGCGGATTTCCCATTGCCTGAAGCTGTACTTGCCGTGGTCGTGACCGAGGCGCGCCGGCGACCAGGTTGACCCGCCGTCTGCGGAAACACGCACGTCCCGTACGCCGGCATCGCCACCAAATGCGATGCCACGCACGGTAAGCGGCCGCTCCGCAGGAACATGCTGATGATCCGAAAGGTTGGTAATGAATGACCGCGGCACCATGCGGCTTATTGGCACCATTGGAACGCCTGTCTGCCCTGGTTTCATGCTCGCATGCGGCGTATCCGGAACCAGATAAGCCTTCACCATCCAGAAATTATCGTCCGGCTGTTCGAGGACTTCGATGTCGCTGAGCATCTTGACCCAGTAAGTCGAATACCAGCCTGGGACAATCAGGCGCGTCGGAAATCCGTTCACCATCGGAAGTGGCTGGCCATTCATGGCATAGGCGACCATAACTTCCCCGTCGCGGGCATGATCGACGCGCAATGACTTCATGAAAGCCGGGGTCGCGGGTATAACGCCCGTATCCAGGCCATGAAGGCGAACCGCAACTGAACCGGCCTTTACACCCGCCCGATCCAGAATGTCGCGCAAGCGCACACCAGTCCACAATGCGTTGCCCATCGCGCCGTTCGCCCATTGACCTCCCGCGACACGTGGAGCGAAGAACCCTCGGGAGTTGCCTGAGCACTGGTTGACGGCGGCAAGTTCCACGCGGGGAAACTTCGTGAGCAACTCGGTCAGACTCAGGCTAAGTTCCCGCTTCACGGCCCCATGTACATTCAACCGGAACGCGGCACCATCGATCTGCGTGGGAATATTGGCCAGGTGCCAGCGCACGTAAAACTGGTCATTGGGTGTGAACACCCCGTGGTCGAATACGGTGAAAGGGGTTTCCAGTAACGGCGGCCGGGTCCGTAGCAGGATCATTTCGCCCTTTTGCGGGAATGCGTCCGTCAGGTCGCGCTGGCCGCCTTCGAAGGGCAAATCGATGTGTCCTTCAGCCCATGTCGCGCGGCTCAAGGAAGTGAAGGTGCCCGCCAGACTGCCTGCCGCGATGCCACGCAGAATCAGGCGGCGCCGCTCGCCCATAGTGTCCGGCTGATGTCCCATGATTTAGTCCCCTGCAATCTGGAATCGCTGATCCGTTCGACTGGTGGGTCAATCGGGTTGCCCGGGATAGAACGATTGGAACCAGTGACCCACAGGATCACGCATTCATACAGTAGCTTTACCCAGTCTAGGCAACGTTTGCACCTTCTGGAATGCGTTTAACCCTGATTGTCGTGTGGGTGACAATGAACCGGCTGCCGTTGAGCGCGGCGCAGGGGGGATTTGGGCGCGTGTGCGACAGGCGCAAGCTGGACCGATCGTGCCGGCATGCTGATAAGCGAGCAACGCGAATGATTACTCGATTGCGACGCTACTGCAACTGCGGGGCCAGATTCAGGCCGGTTCAGGCATTGATGCAGCGTTCGCGGGGTTTGTTGCGGCGGAGGCGGGTTTTGAGTATCCGCGACAGGTGGACAGCAAAGGTAGACGCCATGACGAGCGTAGCGACAGCCAGACTGCAGTCGAGGTTGCACATCAGGTCAGTCAGATAGAACATGGGTAGCGCGACGTGCGGGTGATAGATCGCGCGATTGATCAGGGATTCCATCGGTGTCTCGCAATATCTTGCTGAAACTGGCCGTCAGTCCTGGATGACCAGGTCAGGCCTCGCGAATTGAATTAAGCAACAGGATTTCCACATCGAGTCCATGGTATGCCCGGGCGCCTCGTGTCAGGTGCCGAAGGGGGCTCCCCGAAGCACAACTTGTAACGGAGTACCCGTTATGTTCCGTGACCGTTACGGCTGGTTTCGTTCCGGGCAGGAGCAGCCAGCGTGCTGGTAAAGCAGGCATCTTGCGCCGCGGTGGCTGCGCCAGCCCTGATGAGCGCTGCTGGAGTCCTTCGCCCCGACTGTCGTGCGCGTCAACGTCCCGCATAGACAAAGCGGACTGGCGCTGCATGGACTGATGCACCTGCCTGGGTTGAGCCGCCCTGCGCCGTGCCGCCTACGGAACCGCTCGCCAGTTGCTGGCTGTCCTGGGCTGCGATGTTCGCTTCGGCGGCCTGGATATCGACAGGGTAGGATGCGTTGTCGGCGCCCGGGGTATAGCCGGCCTGCTCGAGACGGACAAGTCCGGCGCGGACCTGCGCGCGGGTCACAGGGCTGGGTGCCAGTTGCGCAAAGCTCAGTGCGGGACTGGCGAGCGCGCTGACGGCGAGGGTGAGGCAAACGAGCGTCTTCATGATCTTGCTATTCCTTCAGGAAGGTTGGTTACTGTCCGGGTGTTGGCGGCGGTAACAGGTTTTCGCGGGTATGCAGCTTCAGCTGCCGAAGTACGGTGCGCAGAAGTCGACGGGACCTACGCAGCCCTGGGCGGTAGGGTGATCCTTCGCGAGGCGGGTGGTGCCTGCCGCACTCGAGCCGGTCATGTCAGCGCCAACGCCGCTGTCGCTTTGCTGCTTGAGGCGGGGGGCCTGCTGTTCGAGGATCGGGTTGATCTCGGAGTACGAGATGTCGGTCACGAAATGCAGGCCATTGTTTTCGGCCTGGATCAGTTCCTGACGGATTTCAGCACGCGTCTTTTCCTGGGCAAACGCGTTGGACGTGATGCCTGCCATCGCGAGGAAGATCATCGATAGAGTAATTGACGAAAGCTTGTGCATTTTGAACTCCTAACTATATCTTGAAGAAGATGGGTCTTGTTACGTGAAGGTGAACACGGAAAACTGGCCTTTATTCCGGGCAGCCGATGCATCCGCTGCTATTTTGGGAAACCGTAATGCGTCTTCTGTTCGTTGCGTCGGCACATTTCGTTTCCCGTCTCCATGTTCAGCATCGTATTCCGCAGCGCGGTACAAATAAAATATATTGTTGGGATGGTAACCATGCCTGAAACACATGGCACATCGTATTTGTCATATTTAAGTAGCGCCAACATGGAAATTCTGGGCGCAGCTTCGCTACATCTTGCGCTGTGCACACCTACGCAGGAATCTTGAATCGATGAACTTTACGCACCTGTTCGCCTTTTTCGAGGTGGCACGAGCCGGAAGTATCAGCGCAGGCGCTGAGCGTCTGCATGTGAGCCAGCCAGCGGTCACGCGGGAAATAAAGGAACTGGAAGACCGGCTCGGACTGGCACTGTTTGATCGGCTGCCACGCGGTGTCAGGCTCACCGATGCCGGGACCATGCTCTTACGTTACGCGGAACAGATCTTCTCGCTTGCAGATGCTGCAGAGTGGGAGTTGAAGGAGTTGGCGGGGCTGAGTGCCGGACACCTGACAATCGGAGCAAGCGCGACGCTCGGCGTGTATTTTCTGCCCGAACTGATTGCACGCTTTCACGCGGCGCATCCTCAGGTTGAAGTCGATCTGGTCGTTGCGAATACGGAGCGTGTCGAGGCAGGTTTGCGCGAACACGTATTTGCGCTGGGCTTTGTCGAGGGTCCCTATGACGATGCCATCCTGCATGCACGTCCCATTGGGGCAGACGAGATTGCGGCGGTGTCGGCAGCGGATCATCCGCAGGTTGGGCAGAGGTTGTCGCCGCGTGAGCTTGCTGAGCATGCAGTTATCCTGCGTGAACCGGGTTCTGGCACGCGTGCGGTTGTCGAGAATGCGTACGCAAGCATTGGATTGCAGATTGAAGCGGCGATGTCTGTCAGCGACACCGAAGCCATCAAGCGGATGTTGGTCGCGGAGCATTCGATAGCCTACATTTCCTCGTTAAGCGTGAAGGACGAGTTGCGGCGTGGCGATCTCGTCGTGCTGGTAGTCGATGGTCTTCGGATCGAGCGGCCGTTGCAGATGGTGTGGCTTAAGGGCCGCTCGCTGTCACCGAGCGCACAAGCGTTCTTCGACATGGTTCTGACCAGCGTCGCTCAGGGCGTCGCAGCGGCATGACAGAATTCGCCTGCTTGCCGGATTCAGGGTCTGTGGTGGTTCAACCCGTTTGACAGGCGAGTGTAATCAAGCGGCTGGCATCCCGCTGGAACGCTGAACTGCAAGCTCACGTGCTTCTGCCGCTTGTCGACCAGCGAAAAGCCGCCGTTCACTTTCTCGACGACCACTGCCGTGCCTAGCGGAGCCTGGGCGCCCCGTCGCCTAACACTTGGCTCTATCCCGACGAACGGTCGTGCCAGCAAGCAGCCGATCAAACAGTGCCAGTCCGAGCCGGTCTTCCAGTTCCTTTATTTCCCGCGTGACCGCTGGCTGGCTCACATGCAGACGCTCAGCGCCTGCGCTGATACTTCCGGCTCGTGCCACCTCGAAAAAGGCGAACAGGTGCGTAAAGTTCATCGATTCAAGATTCCTGCGTAGGTGTGCACAGCGCAAGATGTAGCGAAGCTGCGCCCAGAATTTCCATGTTGGCGCTACTTAAATATGACAAATACGATGTGCCATGTGTTTCAGGCATGGTTACCATCCCAACAATATATTTTATTTGTACCGCGCTGCGGAATACGATGCTGAACATGGAGACGGGAAACGAAATGTGCCGACGCAACGAACAGAAGACGCATTACGGTTTCCCAAAATAGCAGCGGATGCATCGGCTGCCCGGAATAAAGGCCAGTTTTCCGTGTTCACCTTCACGTAACAAGGCCCATCTTCTTCAAAATATAGGTAGGAGTTCAAAGTGAACAAGCGTTCATCAATTGGACTTTCGATGATCTTCCTCGCGATGGCAGGCATCACATCCAACGCATTCGCCCAGGAAAAGACGCGCGCTGAAGTCCGGCAGGAACTGATCCAGGCCGAAAACAGCGGTCTGCGTTTCGTGACCGACACGTCGTACCCCGAAATCAACCCGATCTTCGAACAGCAGGCCGCCCGCCTCAAGCAGCAAAGCGAAAGCGGCTTTGGCGCTGACATGACCGGCTCGAGTGCGGCAGGCGCCAACCCCGCCTCGCTAACAGCCCGTTTCCAAAAAACTGCTCCGTACGCCTGGGGATGTTCCAGCAGACGATGGAGCAACCGAGTTTGAGGAATGCTTTGTGAAAGTCGGCCTGGCGTTCGTAGCGCATGCGAAGACGACGAAGGTATGGAGCCGTGCGTGAGTACGCCCGACGAGCCAGCGAAGTTTGCCGAGACCACTGCCGTGGTCGGTCCGGCGCGTGGCGGTCGCTGTCTTGATGCCGTGTTTGCAAAATTTCAAGTTGGCCAAGGTTAATAGCTTTCCCAAAAGTTAACGTCAAATTCGGCGTCCCTTTAAATGGTTTCTTACACCGATCTCGTTCGCCAATGAGAACCGTAGCCTTAGTCGCCTTTCCCGGTGTCCAATCACGGGACGTTTGCGGGCCGCTCGATGTCTTCGCGGAAGCCAACCGCTTCCTGTTGGCGGACTCGCACTATCGAGTGGAAGTCGTGGGTCTGGAGCATGGGCCGCTACGATGTTCAAACGGAATGACCATCTCGCCCGACAGGCATTTCAGTAACACGCACGATGCATACGACCTGTTGCTTGTGGCCGGCGGCCCCGGACTGGTTCGTCGGGAGTTCACCGACGAGAGCTATGCGTGGCTTAAACGCGCAAGTCGGCAGGCGCGACGCTTCGGCTCGATCTGCAGTGGCGCCTTCATTCTGGCGCGCGCCGGCCTGCTGGATCAACGAATGGTCACCACTCACTGGAGCTATGCAGACGAGCTCGCAGCGTTGTGCCCGACCGCCCGTGTCGAAGTCGACCTGCCTTTTGTTGAGGACGGCAACCTCTGTACGTCGGGCGGCATAACGGCAGCAGTCGATCTCTCCCTTTCCCTGCTGAAACTTGACAAAGGCAATGAAGTCGCGTTGAAAGTTGCCGAGCGGCTCGTCGTATCCATGCAGCGCGCAGGTGTGAAATCCCAGTCGAGTCCCCATTTCACGCCATATGCGCAAGGCAGCTCGTGGGTTGCACAAGTCCAGCAATACGTACTGTCGAATCTGACCGGTGACCTGTCGGTCAAAGATCTCGCACGCGTAACGAATATGAGCATGCGTACATTCGCCCGCACGTTCGTACGGGACGCGAAAATCTCGCCTGCCGAATATGTCGTGGGGGCCCGCGTGGACGCAGCGCGCGTAATGCTGCAGGGTACCGCGATTCCCTTGAAAACCATCGCTTATGAGTGTGGCTTTGGGAATGCCGATCGCATGCGATGCGTCTTCCAAAGATGCATGGGCGTCTCGCCTAAGCAGTATCGTCTTCACCATCAAAGCGAAACGTGCCTTGATCGGGAGTTGTACGCAGTTGGCTGTCACGTTCAGGTGCCTGAACGACAGAATAGCCGGTCACCGCAAATACCTTCCACTCTCGAGTATCAATCAATAGCCTCTGGCAAAAAGACCGTTTAAAAAAGACTGCTCCGTATGTCTGAAGCTGTTCCAGCAGACGAGGGAGCAACCCAGTTTGAGGAATGCTTCGTGAATGTCGGCGCGACGCTCAAAGCGAATGCGAAGACGATGAAAGTTGTGGCGGCATGCATGAGTACGCTCGGCCACCCAGCGGAATTTGCCGAGGCCTTCACTACATCGATTCGTAAAATCGTGTCATCCAGAGTCGACGCTTGCGTCTTACGCTATCCTGGATAGCCGACAGATCTACGCAGTCTTCGTAGGCCCATGCATCCATTACCTTCCCAACAACTCGTTGTCCGCGAGCGTCTGTGAGATCGAATTGATCGCGCGCGTTCGGCTCTGCCGTGAGGGTCTCGCCCGCGATACCGCGGCTACTCATTCGGGAACGCGCCCGACGATCGGCCTGAAAGCGGACGCGAGCGTCTGAATGTGGGTTTTCCCTTAATCGAGCAAGCGGCTTTGTTAGAAGCGGAATTTTGGCTATCTTTGACTCACGATCTGCGCGGCCGAACAAGAGAGGCAATCATGAAAGCATGCAACGTCGTGAATCTGCTCGTCGTCGCGGGATGCGTGCCGCTGACGTCGAACGTCTACGCGCAAGCCAGCAACGCCATGCCGATGGCGTCGAGTCCGGCTGCAAGCTCACGCAGGCTGCCTGCTGGTCCTGGAGGGCAGTCTCGCGCAGGCACAGGTGCTAATCCAAGGTCCCTCTGGCGGTGACGGAGGCTCGAGTTTGGACGCCTGAGCTAACTACACTGTCAAATCGGTCACGATCACGTCAGGGCAATATATCAATTCAATTTCGGTAGACTACGACGATCAGGCATGCTGTCACCGGCTGGCGGGTTCCACTGCTCGCGATTCAGTCACACTTCCTGTACCGCCGGGCGATCGAATCATCGGCGTCAGCGGACGCTACGGCAAGTATGTGGATCACATCAAAATCTGGACAGCTCAAAATCCTGTAGGGGTCGAAGCTGGAGGACCTGGCGGAGCGGTTGATTTTGAGTACCACGCTCCGCCGGGGACTGCCATTATCGGCTTCATGGGACGCGCAGGTCAGTATATCGACGCGGTTGGCGTATGTATGAGAAGTCAATAACTGCGCTTTTTGACACCATCAATAAGCCGCCCGGGAAAGGGAGTCACGCTATCTCCACATCTGCTACTTGTCTGACGGTCGCCACGATGAACGCGATTGTCAGCGGATGCGTGCTTTCGACCCACAGGCGTCCTTCGACCCGGCGCGAGCGATGCGGCAGCTTCCCAACTGGAACGGCCATTCGAGTCGCCGGCTCGGCCGACGAGTCCTCGGCCATGTGCTGCCATCGGGGCGGCCAGGTTCTACGTCAGCAGTGCGGCGGGTTAACGACGCTGACGTTCGTGAGCAGCGGAACAGCAGCTTCCGGCACCAGCGAACTCACCCTCCGGCCCCCGAAGCGACATCCGAAGGTGGCCGCAAGGGCCGCTGTGGCTCCATCAGCAGCCGTTTGCGAGCAGGGCCGAAACCCACAACCGGTTGGGTGTCACCGGTGTGGCGCTTGACGCACGCTGCATCTGGTCGAGAAGCGCCGCACCCTGCGCCTGCGCGCCCAGGATTGCGCTGGTGCCGAGCGCCGTGTAGATGCTCGGCCGGTCGGGACGATCAAAACCGGATGGCCACGCGTGGACGCTGCATTTAGCAAACGAACGCCGCGCCCAATGAACAGGGCTTCCGCACGAAGGCCCTTGTCAAGCGAGGCCAAGATCACCGAAGATCGGTGATCCGCCCATTCTTCCTGAGGACGACATGCAGCCATTCGCGAATTCCGCCAATCCAGCGGTCCACGATGACGTCTTTGCACTCTGGGATCGGCTGGCTGAGTTCTCCGCAGGCGAAGGCGATGCCGCGCTGACCCATTTGCTAACCACGCTCTGTGCGATGGTCGCGGCACAGAATGCGCTTTGGGCCGTAGTTGTGCGATTGCCTTCGTCGGTGCCAAAGGATCCTTTGTTCGGCTGGCGTCCACGCCTGGTTCGGCTCCTGCATCCGGTACCCGCGATGGTCGCTTCCGTGCAGGAGCAGTACGACAGGCTCTGGTCCGGGAACGTTGACTCGTCACATGTCGTGGCCACGTCGGGGAACGAGCCTTTCCGCGCCAACCTGCTCTTCGAGGCAATGCCCGCTGAATGGTTTGAAGGTGAGCACTATCGCCGCCACTACCGCGAAGTCGGTCACGGCGACAGCATCCAGGTGCGTTGCTCGCTCAACGACGATGTGCGGATTCATCTCTTCGTGTTTCGCGATGTGCAGGCACCCCGCTTCTCTGCGCCGGATCTCGAGCTTCTGGGCTTCGTGATGCATGGGCTGAGATGGTACTACCGGCAGCAACTGCTCAGCCACGGCCTGCTTATCGCCGACGCTCCCCTGTCGTCGGCAGAGCGAAGGGTGCTGCTGGAGCTGCTCGACGGACTCACGGAAAAGCAGATCGCGCAAAAGCTCGACCAGAGTCCGAACACGACGCATGTCCATATCAAGTCGATCTACACCAAATTCAACGTCGGGAGTCGCTCAACGCTCACCGCGCTGTGGCTCGGCAAGTTGAGATAGCGAACTGCAGGCGCTGGCGTTGCAGGCAACGATGCCGAGCCGCCGTCTGCCCGATGCAATGCCTTGCCGCGCTGGTGGAGCATTGCCGGTTGCCCGAGGGCCCCGCGTTCGCTTCGTTCGCCATCGCGCGAAGCGTAGGCTGGAGCGGCACTGCGTTGGATCCGATCGACACCCGTCGATAAGTCGACCCCGGGTTGGACTTGACCGCCACGATCGCAGTCGTTGTTCACCCCGGACGAATCTGCACGCGTCTCGCGACCGTGTGCGGACTACAGCGCCGGAATCACGTTTGGAAATTCAAGATGGTACTCCACACGCTTGACTCCCGGCACGCTCTCGGCCGCAATACGGATGGCCTGCTTTTCCTCTACGGATTCCATCACGCCCCATAGGTGCGCGACACCGTCCTTGACGAGCATGCCCCGTTTGGGCAACCCCCAGCGCTGCCCGTGCATTGTCAGGACTATCGCGTCGCGCAGGCTCGCATCATCGCGCGAAGCTGATTCCACGGCCGGAGCAACGCGCACGAGTGCGCGAATCAGGTTCGCGCGACTCACGATTCCGATCAGCTTGCCGTCCTTCAGCACTGGCACGCTTTCGAGACGTCGACGTTCCATGAGATCCGCGATCTGCTGGAGCGGCATATCCCCCGAAATCGAAATCACTTCTTCGCACATCACGTCGCCGACGACGTGCCCGTGCTCCTTCACATACCTCGCGGCCTGCCCGCGGGGAGACGACAACAGGAGTTCGAGCCACCACTGGCGCTTCCTGCGGCAGGTGCCGTTCTCTACTCGATGCGGCAGATCGCGTTCGCCGACGATACCGACGACCTGTCCGTTCTCGTCGACGACCGGCATGCTACCGATATGGTCTTCGACCAACAGTGTTGCCGCGTCGTGGATCGCCATGTCCGGTGTGGCGGTGATGACGAACGCAGTCATGATGTCGTGTGCGCGTAGTTGCTCCTCCAGCGTGTTCGCGAAGGGTCCTCATCTGGTGCTCCCATCGCGCGGCTTTGGCAGACCGCACCGAGCCGATCGCTCGGTGCTGAGGCGCCTTGGTTCCACAACCTGATTCAATTCCGGATTGGGGCACCGCTCCTTGGGCAAAGACCCGCCTTGAATGGACTTGTCTTATCGTTGAGCGGGCCCGAGCCGACTGTGCTATCGGACTTCTAGTGAGCAATAGAGATCCGGAATGCAAAGGGCAATCGAGTCATTCAGTGCTGGCTGCGAAGCAAACGGAATCCTTGATGGGTCGAAGCGCGGGAACGGCGTGTTTCCCGAAGCATGCGGCACCTGGGCGGAGTCATCCAGCCCAGAATCGAAATCGGCGTTACCGGTCGCGGCAATGCAGCACTGGAACCCGGCGGTGGCCATCGCCGTGAACACGCAGCAGGTTAGAACGTTTATGACGCGGCTTGGGTAGCTCATGTCGCGGCTCCTTAAGCGTGGCACATCGTTGAGCGCTACTCATCAATAGCTGGAGTAGTGACTTCCCTTGCGCATGACACCCCGGCTTCTACTTTTGTCTGTGGCGACGGCGTTTGATAGTCTCAAAGCCCCACGGGTGCGGGCAAACCGACGACATGGCGACGGAAGCCGCGCAGACTGCCCTGTGAGGAGGACGAAATCGCCCTCACCCTCAGCGCATCACGTGGGTCGATCGTCGATGACGAGCCATCGGAGCGTGCGCGCCGGTTGGTCAGGCGCGGCAATTTGCGTGGGCAGGCTGCTTATCACGCTCTTCACCTGGGCCACAAACGCGTCACCCTTCACCGACGCAAGCGAGACGGATTTCAGGCCGCACTGCGCCGCCGTGTTCAAGCGCGAGTGAACGATGGTGAGCCACCAATCCGTCATCGTGTAGCCCGTGTCGCGGGCTTCGATGCACGTCCGATAGTTCGAGGCGACAAACTTCCCGGCGTCACCCGAGGCCACCACCGCAGCCCACCCCTTCTCGTAACTCCCGCCAGGCCGTCTCGCAGCGTCCCCCTCCATCGGTTGGGTGTGCAGCCCATGGAGGTTGGCCACAGCGACGCCTACAATTACAACGAGTTCAGCGAGATACACGGGATGACGCTTCGCTGCCTGGCGGCCCGTTTTTGGTACAGAAATCATGACGTGATCCCCTTGCTTCGACGACAATGCCTGGTCCCTGAATCTGTGGTTGTTAGGGTCACCGTGCAATACGGTAGCAACCTGGATCTCATCGTAGGTTATTCGCTGACGCCCGAACATAACCTGAATAGGTGATCGCGTAAGCCCTACCCAGCAAGCGCCGACGGCACCTCTCCCGTCTACTTCGAACAGACAGCCTGACGACGCGATGTACTCGCGAACTTCGCGGTCGGTAACGGCGAAGCCGCCATTGGGCACCTGCTGTCGCTGCTCTGTGCCATCTTCGGCGCGCAGAACGCGCTCTGGTCGGTGGTCGTTCGCCTGCCAAGCCCCGATTCGGGGGATCCAGCCGTTCGAGCCTGTCGGTGGCCCAATGTCAGCAAAGTAGAACACAACCGCCGATGGCCGATGGTAGCGTCAACGCCGGGTTCGGCCGATGAAGGACCATTCGTCTTTGATAATCCGATGGGCGCTTACGGAGCAAAGCTGACGCCCGAACGTCCTGCCCACGACGCATTTGAACGGCGGGTCGTGGGCCGGATACGGCCTGATGCATAGGCTGCAGGTGTCCCGTGCGTCACTGTCGAAAACCTAGCGCGGCTCTTGTTCGGCCGGAGTGCTCCTTCAGCGCAGGAGAGCCCAACCAGCCGTGGCATCCGTTTTTGTGCACTCAGAGCCGCCCCCGCGTGCCTGCCAAAACAGTCTGGCAGTTGGTATCCCGGGCCCACACAAGCCACAGCGGAGTACGCGTGCGATGACAGGCATGTTTTCGATATCGCCGCAGGGCAAGAAGGGCAGACTCGTGTCGCACAATGCCAGGAGAGAGACAACGGACATTTCCTTTGGCCCGCCCACACGCAGACCGCGATGACGGAACACGGGCCGCCAGCGGCGGCCTGTGTTCATAACAGTCCATTGACCGTTACGAATCAAAGCAACGCGCCTTCAGTGCGGTACGTTCACTACCCCGTGGCTTACCCCGATCGCATTGCTACCAGGATTCGCGACGATGGCTGGCAGGTCCGCCACGCTCAACACCGGCGCAGCGCCCGGGATGCCGCCGCGCGGCACGGCGCGGATCACCTGCGACGGCGGCAGCGGCGTGCCGTTCTTCAGGTGGCCCCACATCAGGTTGAGCGCCTGGATGTTGTAGTAGTGGACCGGCACGAAGCGTGTGTCGAAGCCGGGTACGCCGAGGAACGCGTCGAAATGCTGTCCGTTCGTCACCTCGTAGAACGACAACTGGCTGCGCGAGCCTTCCCTTACGCTGTTCGCTGCAAGATACGCGCGTGAAGCATGGTTGACCGGCACGAGTGCGTCGCTGCGGCCCTGAACGATGATCGCGGGCTTTCCATGCAGGTTCGCATTCACGCCGATTGCCTCGACACTCGCCCGCATGCGCGGGTCTCTCTTCGTCCATAACGTGCGCAAGCACGCGGCACCCGCGAAGCTTGCATCGGATGTCGCGAGCCGATGGTCAGCGCCCCCTTGCGGCGTGACGTTATAGACGAGACTGATGCCGTTGGTCGGTGGCACACCATTGCCTAGCCCGAACACAGTCGGCATAGGCGAGACGGGCGGTGTAAAGCCCGCTGCGCCCGTTGCAGGGTTCGCCGTGCTGAAACTGAAACCGCACAGGTTGTCGATCACGCTCGACCTCGTGTATGCATTGGCGTACGTCACGGCGACAGCCGGCACGGCCTGCGAGTCCCACATCGGGGCGTGCAGGAGGTCGGAATCGGCTTCGTAGCCAGCCGCGTGCAGTTGCGCGAGCGCGTCGTTCGCCTGCGTTTGCGTGTCGCTGCCGTGCACGTACCCGGCTGCGGCGAGTGACGTGCAGCGGGCCTGACGGATCGCCGTCGTCGTCGCGGGGGGCAGTGCTGTCAGATACGGCGCGCTGGCAGCGCTTTCCGCGAGTGCCGCGCACGGCTGGAGGAGGTTGGCGAGCGTCATATAGTCCGCCAGCGGCTTGCCGGCCGCCGCGATGCGCTGGCCGCCCTCGTTCACTTGCGCATTGCCGGGCATACGGACGTTGACCTGTGGTTCGCCAACCACCACCGCCGTGATCCATCCCGTCGTATCCTGCTCGGCGGCCGCGAGCGACGCACCACCGCCGTTGCTCACCGACGCCGCTATCGTGGTGATGCTGCCCGGGCGGTAGCGCTCGCCATGAGGCGAGCCGCCGGGCAGTGCAAACTGCCGGTTCAAGGCCCAATAGGCGAACTGCACCGCCTCGAGCGTGTCCTTGCCCCAGTCCTCTTCAGGGTTTTGCTGGGAATGCGCGTGCTTGAACGCATAGCGGTTCGGGAACTTCTGGTTATAGACGGACAACGCACCCGCAGGCACATTGGCTGTGAAGAGACTGTTGCGCCCGGCCGTGGCGGCATCCGCAAGGCGGCCGTCAATCAGCGTGACGTCACCGGTCATCAGTTCGTGTGCCCCGTTGCCGGTACCCTTGTCGGTATAGGCGACCGCGCAACCGCGCTTGAGGCCCCACTCGCCGGCTGCCGAAATGGCACCGTAGACCCCACGCGAGCCCGATGACGTAGCTGTGACAATGCACGGGTTCGCCGGATCGAAGTTCGCCGGCACCTGCACGAGGAGGCTGACGTTCTGCTGGCCCCTGCCGTCGTCGGCATACGCGAGGTATTCAGTGCCGGCGATTTTTCCTTCGCCAAGGGTGTCGTTGCCGTACAGATCGACATTGGGTCCCCAGAAAAGACCGTAGCCGCCAGGCGCTGTGATATCGACGAGCGCGCGGTAATTTGCCCAGATCGCGAGCCGCCGCAACTCGGCTGCCGTCGGACTCGCCGGGTTCGCAATAGCAGGCGCCTGACCTGCGAGTCCGGTTTTGCCGAGGCCGGCGGTCAGCAGGTCGTCGCTGACGCCGTCATAGGTGGTCGTCCTGAGGCTGTCTGCCACGACGAAGCTCGGCAGCCCGTTCGGGCCCGGGCGGCCGCCGTCGTGATCGTCGGCCCGTGCAACAGGGACGAGTACCCCGCTCACTAACGCGGCGCCGAGCAGCACTGCTTTACCCCGGGTTGCGATCCGGATATCTCTCATCGATGTCTCCTTGTGTGTTGTTCGATTTCGACGCGCCGTGCACCGCGAAGACCCTTGCGCAACGTCGGATCACGGCGTCGCTAGCCATTAGGACGTCAGGGACCGCAGATACAATGAAGTGTTGATGAAACAACATCCGCGCTGCTGCGGCCAACCCGCTCAGCGGATACGATAAAATAATCGACGTGGCGATCTTCGTGATTCACCACCACGTACATTTGAAATTAGAGTGACCCATGGGACACCATCGACTCCTTGTCGCTGCGTGTCCCGATCCTATCCGGACGGAAGGATGGTCTTGTGTGCGGCACCGAACGATATCCCTGCCTTTAAGGACCTCAGGTCGCGGTCTACTCATAAGCGCCCAGTTTGGGACGACGGCCCGACTCGGTCAGTCAGCGCGAGAGCGACCCAAGGCCGACCTTCAGACATCCCGAAAGCGTACGCTCAACATTGACGCGGTGAGCGCGGCAAGAGAAGCAAGCCCACCCTACAGCGCTATACTTTCGTGCTTTTACTGCGTACGTCAGGCACCAAGGATTACACATGAGCGCATTGCCACCCTGTCCGAAATGCAATTCCGCGTTCACGTACGAAGATGGGAGCACCTACATCTGCCCGGAGTGTGCGCATGAATGGTCGGCGCAAGCAGCCGTGCCGACCGAAACGGACGGCAGGGTTTATCGCGATTCAGCTGGAAATGTCTTGCAAGATGGGGATACCGTCACTGTGACCAAGGACTTGAAACTGAAGGGTTCGGCTGGCGTGGTCAAGATGGGCACCAAGGCAAAAAATATTCGGCTGGTGGACAGTGACCACGATATCGATTGCAAGATCGATGGCTTTGGTGCCATGAGCCTGAAATCGGAATTCGTCAAGAAGGTGTGACCAAGCGCATGACGCATGATTGCCGGCTGTTGGCTCAACCCGGTACGATGTCGAGCAGCCGAAGTCGACTCATTCCGGTTCTTGGGCTCAACGCCGCCCCAATGGCGGGTTCCCAGGGTAAAGCAGTCTCCGGTCGAGCGCTAGAAGCGCGCGCGAAGACGGACCGGCTTGATGTCATCAAGCTGGTCATTAACCTGTGGGCTGGGCTGCGCGGCGAGCGAGACAGCATGCGCGTGATCCGTGTACTGCCTCTGCAGCACCAAGCTTCGCGCCACCTGATTCGCGATCGTGGCCAGCTGCAGAGGGAGGTGCTGCAGCACCGTGACCGGATACGCAAACTGCTGGTCGCAACGCGCTGGCCGGAAAGCGTCCACAGCAGGAAGTTCGCCAGTCGCCTGGCGGCCCGCTGCAAGAGGAACTCCACGAACGGCTCGCACGCGGGTGCGAGCGGCTGACTCTAGCTGAAGCGCAGCTCACGACGCTGGAGAAGACCGCACAGGCACATGGGCGAAAGCAACTGCTTGACGCACTCGCCGGATACTGGAAACTCCACGGCGGTGAGCTGATGCTAGGTGGTACACCGGTCGAGCCGCGCTTTCCTCGGCATGCCGAGTCGCGCTGCAAGCGGCGGCGTTAAAATCAGTGTGGTCTCGATTTTGTTCCGCAACCGCAGCGAATTTCGTACGGGTCAGCCGGTCTGGCGTTGGCATCGCGCCTGCCTCGAGGGTTGCGTTGGTGTTTCCTTCCGGATTGCTCTCGTCAAGCTCCGCCTGGTATTCGCGCTGCTTTCTCACTAGCACCCAACAGAAACATCGGTTGAAATTCTCGCCAGCACCCCAAGCCGCTCAACGGCGGCTTCGAGTTCGTTGGTCCAGCGATAGCCGGCGTTCAACCGCAGGCAATCGTCGTAAGCGCCTGCCTGCCCAAACAAATGCCCTGGGGCAAAACCGATTCCTTCGGCACGTGCCCGCTCAAACAGGGTGCGTGTGCTGACAGGACCGCTTGAGGCCTCAGGCAGCCTGGCCCAGAGGACAAAGCCCCCTGCCGGACTGCTCACCTCGGTGCCGCTTGGGAAATAGCGCAGAATCGCGTCGCGAAGCATCTGCTGCTGGCCTTGGAGAGCCGCCTTCAGTCGCCTCAGGTGTAACGCGTAACCGCCGCTCGCAAGCATTTCCGCCACCGCAGCCTGTTGCAGTTCGGCAGTCGCCATGCTGGTCGTGTATTTCAGTGCTTTCACCCGTTCCGTGAATCGCCCCGCCGCAATCCAGCCCAGACGTAATCCGGGACACAGGCTCTTCGAGAAGCCCCCGCATAACAGCACGTTGCCGGCGGTATCAAAAGCCCTCACCGGCCGTGGCCGCACTTCGCCAAAGCAGACATCGCCAAAGATGTCGTCTTCGATCAGCGGAATATCCCGTTCCCGTAGCAATCGGACTAGTGCCGCCTTGGCGGAATCGGGCGCAACACTACCGATAGGATTGTTGGCGTTGGCGATCGTGACGACCACTTTGACCGGCGTCTGGTCGAGCACAGTCTTCAGCGCGTCGAGGTCCATGCCGATATCAGGCAGGCACCGGATCGGCAGCGCCGTCAACTCGAGGGCACGCAACATCTGCAGCAGCGCGAAATACGTCGGCGACTCGACGGCAACCACGTCACCGGACCGGGTAACGGCCCTGAGCGCGAGGTTCAGCGCTTCGACGCAGCCGTTCGTCACTACCAGTTCCTCCGGGTCAAGGTCGCAGGAATATTGCATCGACTGACGAACGATTTCCCGTCGGAGACCCGGGTGGCCGGTTCCGCGAACGTGAGCGCCGACGAGACTCCGATGCTGATAGGCGAGACGGCGCAACAGCACACTTAGCCGATCGACGGGGTACAGCGAGGGTTCGCCGGCGGCCAGATCGAGACGTACCGCGCATGGCTCGCCGACCATTGCCAGGTGATCCCGCGCCTGAGGGTCCAGCTCTGGCAGCGGATCGGGCCACTTTGCAGTGCGCGCTTCATTACCCCGCTCTGCCCGCGCGGCGACGAAATAGCCCGAGCGCGGGCGAGCCCGAACATACCCCTGGACTTCCAGCCACCGCACAGCCTGCAGTGCGGTGGTCAGGCTGACGCCATGCTGCGAAGCGAGCGTGCGCACGGACGGCAGGCGACTACCTTCCTCGAGTCCAGCCTGTTCGATACTGCTCCACAGCCGCTTCGCGAGTTGTCTGTATCGCGGCAAGACGGATTCTGCAGTTCCCATGATCGCGATCAGGTTGGGTAAATCTGTTATGTAACAGATTCTTCGCTGTTGTGTATAGGCCGTCCGTGATCGGAATGCCAATATGGGCCCCACTTTCAGGGGAATACCATGAGCACAACAGTCCAGTATGACTTCCGTAGCGACACCGTTACCCGACCCGGTCCGGCCATGCGCGCGGCAATTGCCGCGGCCGAAGTTGGCGATGACGTCATGGGCGATGACCCGACTGTAAAGCGGCTTGAAGAACGGATGGCTGACATGCTCGGGAAAGAGGCAGCACTGTTCGTGTCGTCGGGTACGCAGTCGAACCTGATCGCGCTCATGGCGCATTGCGAGCGTGGCGACGAGTACATCGTCGGCCAGAATGCCCACTGCTACCGCTGGGAGGCGGGCGGTGCAGCGGTGCTGGGCGGCATCCAGCCCCAGCCACTGAACAACCAGGCGGACGGTTCGCTACTGCTCAAGGACATCGAGGAAGCCATTAAACCGGATGACCCACACTTCGCGCGGACGCGCCTGCTCGCCCTCGAAAACACGATCGGCGGAAAGGTTTTACCACTGTCTTACGCCGATGCTGCGACGATGCTGGCCCGTCGGCACGGGCTCGCCTGCCACCTGGATGGGGCCCGGGTATTTAACGCCGCCGTGGCCCTACGGCTTCCGGTCAGCATGCTGGCGCGCCCGTTCGACACCGTGTCCGTTTGCCTTTCCAAAGGACTCGGCGCGCCAGCAGGATCGGTGCTCGTTGGTCCTGCGTCACTTGTCGCCAAAGCAAGGCGCCTGCGCAAGATGCTTGGCGGCGGCCTGAGGCAAGCAGGGATTCTCGCTGCTGCGGGCCTTTATGCGCTGGAACACCATATCGATCGGCTCGCTGACGATCATGCCAATGCAAATGCACTCGCGCAGGGTTTGTCGGAACTTCCAGGTCTGTCCGTATCGGTGCCCGCCACAAATATCGTCTTCGTGGATGTTGCCGCCGAGGTCGCATTGGACTTCGCAAACCATCTGGCCGCGCAGGGTGTCGGCGTCACGTCCGTATATGGTGCAACCCGACAGCGCTGGGTCACGCACCTTGACGTCGGCGAGAAAGCCGTAGCGTTTGCGCTTGCTGCCGCCCGCGATTTCTTTGCGGGCCGCGATTCGCGTAGCCTGGCGAGCGTACCTCACGCTGAGCACAGCTAGCTCCTTAGCGGGCGCGATAGCCCTAAAGAAGTCTCTCAGTCACCCTCAACCATGCGCAATCATGCAAGCTGAAAATTTTTCGCTGCAACAGTACTTCGACCGGATTGGCTTTCAAAAGAGCGGGAAAGCGGACATTGAAACCATCACAGATATGATGAGATGCCAGCTATTCACCGTGCCGTTCGAAAATCTCGACGTGCAGGCGAAAAAGGTCGTCTCACTGATTCCCGAGGAGATCGTCGGAAAGATTCTCCACAAAACGCGAGGTGGGTATTGTTATGAAGTGAATGGACTCTTTGCCATGGCACTTCAGGCGATGGGCATCCCATATCAATTCGTTGCCGCCCGGCCGATGTTCTACCCGGTCAAGAGACCCAAAACTCATATGGCACTCGTGCTAATGCTGGACGGTGTCCGCTGGTTGTGTGACCTCGGTTTCGGAAGCTATGGGATCAGAGCTCCGATGCGACTGGATCTGCTGGATGTTGAAGTCAAACAGGACTCGGATACGTTCATGCTGAGCATGTCGGACAATCAGGAATACGTATTGAAAGCGATGGTCGATGGCGAATGGGTCAATCAATATGCATTCGACCTGTCTCGCCATGAATGGATCGATTTCGTGCCCGCCAATTACCTGAATTCCACGCACCCGGACGCAGTCTTTGTGCAGAAGCTACTGATTGTCCTGCACAACCAGGCTGGTCGAAAGATCCTGTTTGGCGACACGCTAAAGATCGTGAAAAACGGACAAACTGAACAGCGAACCATTCTTGCCGGTGAGCGTATATCAACGTTGTCGCGAGAGTTTGGCCTGGACGCTACGGAACGCTGATCGCTTAGGAAGCACCTGGGGACGACCGATCTGGCGCATTCTGAGCACCAAGGTCCGCAGTTTGATTTTAAACCGACGTTCGAACGTCCGGCTATGAGCGAGCGCGAATGGCCGTAGATGGCCGCGAGGCGCCGCACGTGCCTGCTCTTACTCCAACCGAACGGCTGGCCATGCAGCGACGCGTGTCGCACGGGCGGGAAGATGGTAACGGGGCGGGTCCGTCAGCGTACTCTAAACGGCGTTAAACCTGGCTAACCGAGCCGTGTAAAAAGGGGGTATCGTGAAGAAATTATCGAACGCTAGGCTCATCCGCGCCGCGCCTGAGCGTGTAACGTCTCCCAAGTCAGGCGGTCTTGCCATGATCCTGTATCACACCGAGCCCGATTCCCCTGTCATCGAAATTTCCGTCGAAGGCAAAATCACCGACCACGATCTGCGCGAAGCCATTGAGCGCATGCGTGGTGATCTCGAACTGAACGGCAAGACCCGCGTGCTCGAACGCATCGAGCACTTCACCGGCATCGAGCCGAAGGCGCTGTGGACCGATATAACGCTCGGCGTTTCCGTGGCCCGCAAGGTCACGCGCGCCGCCGTGGTGGCCGATGCGGGCTGGATCCGTGCCTCGACGCATCTGGCGCGGTTCTTTACGAAGGCCGAAGTCAAGGCGTTCCACGTCAACGAGCTGGAGCAGGCGCGCGTCTGGATCAACACCTGAACGCCGCCTGGCGAATTTCGTAGCAGTCCGGCTGCACGTCGGAGCGTGATTGACCTGCGCGATCAAGATGCCATTGGCATTCGCGCTCTTGCTTGCACTGGCGGCTAAGGGGCGTTAGCGCCTGTTCGATTTTTCTGAGACTGGTCATTCAAAAATTGGCCAAATACTGAAAGGCTCGAATGACCGGACTGGCCGACAAGCAACTCTTCAACATTGCGAATTGAATGGCCGGTTCCCGAGTGGAGCCGACGCCTGAATGTCTGAGCGAAGTTGCTCGCGAATGACGCTTCATGGCCGCGTGTTACCTCATGCAGTCGGCATAAATAGCTTCAGACTCGCAGTGTTTCGATCGGCAGCACGCGACCCTCAACGGTCTGTCGTCACCAAGCGCGTGCGATGGCCGCTTGCGAGGTACAACCGCCCCTCAATCAGTCTAGTTGGTCGTCGAGTTCAGGCATATCGCGAGCAGTCAGACAGACACGACAAAGCTTCTTAACTTCCTATGATTCGCCGTCGGTATAACTCTCTCTCGGTGGGTAAACACCGGCGAGGCGGGCGATCAGGATCGCGACGAACAAGCTGCCGGTGATCTGTTCCACCATGCACATGCCGCGTGCCGGGCGCGTGAGCGGTGTGATGTCGCCGAAGCCTGTGCTCGTGAGGACGGTAATGCTGAAGTAAAGCGCGTCGGCATAGACGAGCCGCCCCGGCTGCCCGACGATCATGTAAGACTGCGGATAGAAGAATCCGATGCTCGCGTAGACGTACGCCCAGAGGACACCGATCAACAGATACGCCGCCGCGGCGCCAAACAGCTTGTCCGGCGTCATGATTTTGGGCTGGAATACGTAGCGCAGAAGGTATACGACTGTGATGGAATACAGCACGGCGCTGAACATCCAGGATACCGCAAGACTGCGATCGTCGTCGTGCCACAGGCCGTGGTACTGGAACCACATGGCCGGAATAGCAAACAGCAGTGCCATCACGAACGACAGGGTCGTGCGGCTGACCGCTGCCACGGTCGCTATGAGGAGGAACATGTTGACGACGTTCAGAACGAATCTGCCGCTGTCGCTCGCCGGCACGAACGACACCGCGCCGATGAGAATAACCAGCACGACGAACAGCCAGAAACAGCGCTGGTAGAAAATGCGAGACAGCGCTTCGCGCGTGGTACGGAAGGCCATGGTGCTCTCTCCCTTGCTCCGCTTATGTCGCGGCCAGACAGGCCGGGCCGCGTGTGACGGGACTATAAAGCGGTACCACACCCTGCCGCTCCCGCCCGCGCTGGCAGAAGTCGGACCCACTTCGGCCCTTCACCGCCCCGGCCCGATGCTGCCGATTTTCATTCCTTCAGCGCCCCGTGTGCAGTGCTCTGGCGGCTACTTCTGCTGCAGTCGGGCATGATGGTACTTAATCACATCCATAACCGCAGCCGTCATCACCGAGGTTGAGACTCCGAACATAAGGATGCCGTTGGCAGCTTCGATTGGACCAAGCATGCGCCATTGCTTGGACATGACAATGTCGCCGTAGCCCAGCGTGATGAAGTTGACCGCGGAGTGATACAGAGCAGTGGCGAAATCGGAAAATTCGCCTAAGAACATGAACAGCGCAGCCCAGATTGCCATTTGGGCGAAATTGCAGAGCAAGGTCAGCAGCATCACGGTTATCAATAGCAGGACGTCCACCCATAGCAAGTCCTGACTCTTAACGTTGCGCCGGAAGCGCGCGTACCGGCGCAGGCAGATGGCTACCACCACGCCTTGCAGCAGCAGGCACAGGACCATGGCCGGAGCGGCGGCCAGTACATTGTGTAGCATGATTGACTCCGTCTTCGGGGGGAGCGCGCAGGCAAAAAAGGCACCGCATTCGGGACGCGGAGATCGCAAGTTCAAAACTTGCTACCCCCGGCCAATCATAGGACACATTGCGTCAGCCGCACCCAGCCATGTCCCGCTCCAAATGTTGCCGAACGCTCGCTTACTGAGCGAAGCAGTCGCCCGAATGGCTGACTGAGTGCGGGTACAGACGACAGACGGCACATGGCCGAACCAGGTCCGATGCTGAATGGATAATCGATCCACCGCAGGTCGCTCGGCGTCCGGCTCAGGTCGACCCCTTGCCGACGACCAAGCCGTCAGAGGTGCACCGGCAGATATCAGAGTCGAGCGGTCGCTCACTATGGCGGCTCCTCGGCCAGTCGATGGTTATGTCCGCCCACCCCTCCTTTTAGAACTGAGCGCGGATAAGCGGTCACACACCCTTCCTCGACTTGAGTCTCATCGCGTTGCTAAAGGTACGGATCGCCCGACACCGATGTTCGAGAGGCGTATTTGAAGTTGGCGGATCTGACTGCAGTCGCATAAAGTGAGTGGAGCACTTCGCGCCTTTTCGTTTCGATGATTCGCACGGCTGCGTGCGGGCAGACATCGAGGTCTGTGTAGAAAGCGTTCCAGGAGAACCGTATCTCCCGGACTTGGCTGGAGCAGGCAAATGAACAAGATGCTTATAACCGGTGCCACGACGATCATCACACTGGCCGGCGCAGCGCATGCACAAAGCAGTGTCACGCTTTACGGGCTAATCGACGCGGGTCTGACCTACACGAACAACCAGATCACCGGGACGGGAGGCGGACACAGCAACTGGGAGATGAGAAGCGGTGCGGTTCAGTACAGCCGCTGGGGCTTGCGCGGGGCTGAAGACCTCGGCGCAGGGTTGAATGCCATCTTCACCCTGGAGAGCGGCTTCAACCTGAACAACGGGCAGTTCTCGTCGAGCAACCGCATTTTCAATCGCCAGGCTTATGTCGGCTTGTCGAGCCGCGAATACGGCGCGCTCACGCTGGGCCGCCAAACCGACGGCATGGTCGATTTTGTCGCGCCGCTTTCATTGACCGGCACGGAGTTCGGCGGCACGCATTTCGCGCACCCGTTGGACAACGACAACCTGAACGATTCGTTTCAGATAAACAACTCCGTGAAGTACCTGAGCCCGTATTTCGCCGGCTTCAGATTCGGCGCGCTTTACGGCTTTTCCAATCAGGCAGGTGGATTCACGAACAATCGCGCCTATAGCTTCGGAATGTCGTATGTATCGGGAGCGTGGAGCTTCGGGGCCGGTTACCTCCAACTCAACGGTGCCGCGCGCACGCCAGCACAGTTGAACACGAATGGTGCAGTCACCGATACAACCGGTTCGTCCCTGCAGGGCGCGCTCACACCGACCGCTGTGCCTTTAGGCGTGCTGGCCAGCAGTCAGAAGACCTTTGGCGCTGGCGTGAACTACACCTTCGGCCCGGCTGTGGCGGGCTTCGTGTACTCGCACAGCAAGTTCGCCCAATTCTTTCAGAATTCGCTGAGTGGAACTTTCCAGAACTTCGAGGGCAACATTCGGTACGCGCTGATGCCGGCGGTCGAATTATCGGGTGCGTATACCTATACGCGCGCTGGCGGGAATGGAGGCGCCGGCGGAATTCCCCATTGGAATCAGGTGAGTGCAATGGCCGACTACCGCTTCTCGCGGCGCACCGATGTTTACATTCAGGGTGTGTGGCAACGGGTGAGTCCAAGCGGCAATTCGCCACTGGGCGTGGCATGGATTAACGGCGTCACCGAGCCGTCATCCACGAGCAATCAGATTGAGGCCACCGTCGGCCTGAGGCATCGCTTCTAGTGCTCCAGGAACGGTTGAGTTGCCTGAAACCGGGATGAAGGAGACCAACTATGATATTGGAGCGCTTCTTATCTTCATCCCGATAGCAATTGGCTCGGAAGTCCTCGCTTCCAATCATCATCTCCTTATCCGCATCGCCTCGTCGCTCGCCATCCTGCCCCTAGCCGAGTGGATGGGGATGCCATCGAGCAACTGGCCGAAAGTATGGGCGAGGGAGTGGGTGGATTTCTCAATCCGACTTTCGGCAACGTGGCTGAACTTATCATCGCGTTCGTCGCATTGTATGCGGGGCTCCACCAGATGGTGGAAGCATCCATCATCAGTTCTATTGTAGGGAATATGCTGCTTTTGTTCGGCGCGGCAATGCTGGCCGGAGGGAATGCGCTATCCCGAGCAGCGCAGCCGCGATCCGATTTATTTTCTGGCGATCTGACTATCAATGACGGATCACGGCGCAAAGCGGCCGTCTGAATGTCCGACCCGAGCGATCGCCGAATGTCAGATCATGGCCGATTCTGTTGAAAAAGTCGTGTTCTGGTTGGGGATGTAGGAGTTGGCAACACGTTTTCGCGTTGTGGCGATCGGCGAAGCTGCGAGCTTGAACCTAGCAGGGATCTCCCTTGCCCGTCATGGAACTGCCTGCTTCATCTGCTTGCTTGCTGGCATGAGCCACTTGGCCATTCTTCGCAGATTTTGCGCGGTTGCTGCCATCAGAAATTCATCATGGGCACCACTTGGACCTCTCAACCGCAGACGATCCAGCTTGAGGATGCGCTTGAGGTGGGCAAAGAGCATTTCCACCTTCTTACGCTGTCGGCGAGACTGCTTGTATTCGGGGGTTGTCGCGATTCGTCGAGCCTCGTCGCGGGCGGCTTCATGGATGCTGCGCGTGATTTTGCGAAACGACATATTTGGACAGCATTGACTCTTCATCGCACAGCGGTTGCAATTCTTTTCGCTCGCACGATACACGATGGTGTCGGCTCTCGTGATGTGCGTACGGGGATTTTTCAGTGGACGCCAGTCGCTGCGTAACGCATACCCTGAAGGACATCGATACTCGTTGGTCTGTTCATTCCAGATGAATTCGCTGCGGGAGAACGTATTGTCCTTGCGGGTGGTTTTATCCCAGACAGAGACGTGCGGTTCAATCTGCTTCTCTTCAACCATCCAGCCAGGCAGCGCTGCTGTGCCGTATGCGGTGTCACCTACCAGCTTGCGAGGCGTCAGCTCCCGTTGACGTCCAACACGATCAATCATTGTTCTGGTTGATTCAACTTCCTGTGCGCGATTTGCCGGCGTCGCCTCAACATCCATAATGATCCCTGCCTGCAGGTCAATCAGATAATTCGTCGAGTAGGCAAAGAACGCAGGGCCGCCCGGAGCGGCCGTCCATCGCGCGGCAGGATCGGTCAGGGATATCTTTTTCGGAGGCGTCAAAGACGCTGCTGGTTCAGATGTATCTGCTGCTATTGGATTGGTTTGCTCAAGCGCTTCAATATATTCCCGCACAGCGCGACTGTGTCCGTCAGCACGTCCCCAGTCGATAGGTTCTGTTCCCGACACGCCATTCGCAGGACTCGCGTCTGCCTTGATAATGCTTGCATCGATTGCGAATCCCTCACCCTTGACAAGCCCCTCGGCCATGCAGCGACTCAGCACAGTTTCAAACACGTGACGCAACAGGTCGCTATCGCGAAAGCGCCCGTGACGGTTCTTTGAGAACGTCGAGTGTTCCGGTACGGCGTCCTCCAGACCCATGCGGCAGAACCACCGGTATGCGAGGTTCAGATGCACCTCTTCACACAGACGTCGCTCGGACCGGACGCCAAAGCAGTAACCCACGATCAACATGCGAATCATGAGCTCCGGGTCAATCGATGGACGACCCATTGGGCTGTAGTACGGTGCGAGGTGCTGGCGCAGATCTCGCAGATCAAGGAAGCGATCGATGCCTCTCAGCAGGTGTGATTGCGGGACGTGGTGGTCGAGGTTGAACGAGTAGAAAAGCTTGTCCTGCCCGCTATCCAGTCGACCCATCATGACGATTCACTCCCGTCGTTTGATGCCTTCCAGGATACCTAACATTCCGCATCGACGCCGACTTTTTCAACAGAATCGGCCGAACCCGGTCCGATGCACCCACTCCGCAGGCTGGCTGAATGGGATCCTCAGAAAGTTCAAAGTTAAATGAACCAAAGTCCGGATAGTTCAAACTTAGGCGAACCGCGGGTTCAAAGTTGCCTGAGCAGCACGCCCCAAAAGCCTTATCCCAGCGATGTGAACAGTTCAAAGTTAAGCGAATCTCGACAATTCGCTTAACTTTGTACTTGGGTCACTTAAGCTTGAACCCACGAGCGGCGTCCGACCGCCTTCACGGCACGAAACATTCCGCATAAACAATCACTTAGAAGCAAAAATCGGTGGCTCGACGGTGCCGCGCGCGTAGTGCGCCGCGCGCGCCGTTTCCGGCGACATCCATTCGCGAGCCTTGGTGACTGCCGCCAAACATAGGGAAAACCCCCATCCGCTGGCGCGCGCACGTCTCAGCCTTGAAAAGCGTGCGCAGGGTGCCGAGTCGTGAAAACGACGGCATCACCGAGTGGTTTCCCCGATGGCTCGACGATCCGGATCCGAGGCGGGTTCTCGTCAGTAAATCGTTCGTCAAACGCGACGAAGAAATGGCCGCCCACGTTCGATTATGAGCCGCATGGACACGCGGGGAGACATTCGACAGGCCAGGTTTAAACTGCGATCGAGCGCGAAGAGCGGCTCGTCAGGACTGGCCTGGCGTCTTTTCACACGCTCACTTCACCGGGTTGCGATTGACGTTCCAGCCATACACGACAAGGCACGATGGCGGCTGGTCGACGCCCTGCGCCAGATCGTGACACATCGATTCATAGTGACGCTCCGGCGGCGGCGCGGTAGTAAGCAGTTGCGGCAGGAATCTCGCATCGGGCGAGTCCGCCACCAGCCATACCGCCTTGCCGGACTTGATGTCGGCGCTCACCTGCCGCACGTCGATCACCGAGATACCCAGGCGCTCCGGTATCTGCACCGGCTCTATGCCGCCCACCTGCGGATCACGCCACTTGCGCAAATGATCGACACCCGGCGCGTAGTACATCAGCGGCAATGGCGACGTGTAAGGCGTGATCACCACTTCATCGGCCTGCAAGAGGCCGGGGCGCGCCTGAGCGAAGACCTGCCGATAAGCGGATTTGGCACCGTCCGCGACGGCCAACTGGTAATAGAGGCCGGCGCCGAACGTCAACGCCAACATCACGCGTGCCGCGAGACGCGCACGCGACGGAGCCGTGACCGCATAGGCGAGCAAGGCGCAAAGCGGCACGGTGAGCCAGCACAGAACGCGGGGCAGCAGGATCGTCTGCTTCAGGCTGACCATCACCACAAGGGCGAAATACACCAGCGGAATCGCCACGAGCACCGCGAGCGTGCGACGCGGCATCTTCGACATCACGATCGCGATACCGAGAACGAGCAACAACAGCACCGTCAATTCGACGCCGGGAAACCGCGGCGGCGTGATCATCCCGCTCACGAGCGCGGTGACGTGAACGATCACGTCATGCATCGATATCGGCGGAATCCAGTTCAAGCCGCCGGCGTTATGACTTATGTTTGAAAGCATTGAAAACACGAGCGGCACGGCAAGCACCGCTACGACGGCGTTGCCCAAGATCCAGTTGCGCAATGCGAGCCGACGTTCGCGCGACGGTGTCAGCAGCAGATACGCGATCACGACAATGTTGCAGGCGGTCACCATGAACGTGAGCGTCGCATGACAGTACATGGCGATCACGGCACCGACTCCGTACAGCACGAGGTCGGCCGTGCTCCCGGTGCGCAGACAGCGCGCGATGCCGAGCAGCATCAGCGAAGCGGGAATGGCCGTCATCATGTAGACGCGTGCTTCCTGCGCGAAAAATATCGACATCGGCGACACCGCGAACAGCGCGGCCGCAACCAGCGCTACGTTGCGCGTGGACACTTCACGGGCTATAGCATAGACGAGGGGGAGCACGATAAGCGAAGCGAGCACTGACAACGAACGCAGTGCGATAGCGCCATGGCCGAACAAGCTCATCCAGCCTTGCAGCACGAAGTAGTACAGCGGCGGAGTCGGCTCGATCGTCATCCCGGTCGTAAGCAGGAACCTGGGCCCGAACAGATCGTAGTAGTAGCGCGAGAAAACCTCATCGTTCCACAGCGACAGATAATCGAGGTGAAACACGCGCAAGGTGAGTGCGACTGCGAAGATCGCTATCGCGATCGGCACGAACCGTGTCTGAGTAAGCGAGCCATCGCGCATTGCACTGGAACGCGCCGCGGCGTCGGCGGACGGACAGGATGACGTTGCGCCTGTCGTTAGAGGTTCCATATGTGTCTTCTCCGTGTCGCACGTTGAAAATTGGCCGAAATTATCGGTACCGCGGCGGCCGTCGCATAGCTGCTTCACGACGACAGCACGTGATGAAGAGTCGAAAGAAACCGGAGATGACGCTATTTATATGCAGCGCCCGATTGCAGGCGGTGCCGACCTCACGTTGCTACTGCGGTCGCGGGTGGCAGCCAGGCTCTTTCCTCGGACTTGAACCGAACGGCAGCGCAGCGAACGCGCACTACCTCTGAAACAATATCGCGGCCGCCTCAAAAGAGGCGGCCGCGAGTATCGCCAAATATTCGCCTTGGCTGCCCTACGCGTATGTTACTTAACGCACACAAAGAGCGGGTGGCAGTATCGATTGGAGATAATTTGATCGTTCTGCCAATCATATATGGCAGGCAAGCGTTTTCGCTATCACACTTTTATATGCGCACACTGCAAAGAGGGTTGGATTTTTTTCCTTAACTGAGTGCTGCCCCACAGAAGTTTAATTTTTTACGTCGGAAACTTGGTTGCCCTCTTGACGGGCAGGTGCCGGAACTCCGACCAAAACGGGTGCAGGCTTGAGCGTCGAACGGTAAATACGCGCCGAGGCAACGCACAGTCACCCTGCGTCCCGAGGCTGACGCTTGTAAGGTTCTCGCTTCAGTCGCTTCTAGTTCAACTGGCCGATCGAATGAGCAAACCTATCGTCGTCGACCTCGATGGCACCCTGCTTCACTCGGATGTGCTCGTCGAGAGTGGCTTTGCATTCCTTAGATCGGCCCCGCACCGCTTCCGCCAGCCGCTCAACTGGTTCACGATCGGTGGCAAGTCCACGCTGAAGTCACGTCTCGAGGAACACGCCAATCTCGATGTCACCGTGCTGCCCTATGACAAACAGGTGATTGAATGGCTGAGTGGGCAGCGCGCCGCCGGTCGAACGCTGGCACTCGCTACGACAAGCCACGAGCGCCTGGCCGTGCGCATAGCGGAGCACCTCGGGATCTTCGACAAGGTCTTTGCGGCCAACGAGCAACTGAATCGGTCCGCGCATATCAAACGCGATACGCTCGTCGCCGAATATGGCGAAAAAGGCTTCGACTACCTGGGCAACTCCCATGACGACCTGTCGGTATGGCAGGCCGCGGACCGGGCCTATGTGGTCAATCCTCTCACGGGCGTCGAGCGCGCCGCGCGCAAACACGGCAACGTGGAGCGGGTATTCGAGAATCGTTCTCCCCCGCTGAAGGTGTGGGCCAAGTCATTGCGCCTTCACCAGTGGCTCAAGAACCTGTTGATCTTTGTCCCGCTACTTGCGGGCCATCACATCGCTTCATTACCGCTTGTAGCGCTTGCGCTGGTGGCCTTCCTTACGTTCGGCATGTGCGCGTCGAGCGTATACCTGCTCAATGACCTGTTGGATCTGGAGGATGACCGGCATCATCCGGTCAAATGCCGTCGTCCGCTCGCATCGGGCGCGATGCCGCTCCTATCGGGCGTTCTGCTTTTTCCAGTGCTGCTCGTTGTTTCGTTCGCCATCGCGTGGGCTTTCCTTCCGTGGCGCTTTTGCGTAGTGATGCTCGGATACTACGTGCTCACACTCGCCTATTCGCTGGCGCTCAAGCGCCAGGTAATCATCGATGTAGTCGTGCTCGCGGCCCTATACACGACGCGTATCGTTGCCGGCGTGACCGCAATCAGCGTGCACCTGACTTTCTGGCTGCTGGCGTTTTCAATGTTCATCTTCCTGAGCCTCGCGCTGGTCAAGCGTTATGCTGAACTTTATGCGATGCAAAAGGACGGCCGTGCGAATGTGCGTGGGCGGGGCTATCAGGCAAGCGACCTGCCGCTGCTTTCCTCGCTCGGTGCGGCTTCCGGGTTTGTGGCGGTGCTGGTGCTCGCACTCTATATCCAGGACCACGACACCACCATACTCTACAGGCATCCCCAAGTGATATGGCTTTCCTGCCCGCTACTCCTGTACTGGATCTGCCGTATCTGGATCATTACGCATCGAGGCAACATGCACGATGATCCGATCGTGTTTGCCGCGCGCGATCTAACGAGTCTAGTGGTCATTGCATTGTGCGGTGTCGTGTTCTGGATGGCGATCTGAGCGATGCCAGCGCAGCTAGCGGTCGGTCGGAGTTGGCGTCTTCATTGGTGAAAATTACTCGCCTCGTCTTGCGGATTGGCCTACCATTGCCGCAAGCGCAGTAAGGAGGCGTATGAACAGCTTCGGTAACGATGCTCGCTTCACCGGCTCGATTCCCGAACTCTATGAGAGCCATCTTGTTCCGTTGCTCTTCGAACCCTGCGCGGCGGATCTCGCGAACAGGGTAGCTGGGCGCCATCCGTCGCGCGTGCTTGAGGCCGCCGCCGGCACCGGCGTAGTGACCCGCGCAATGGCGCATGCATTGCCCATCCATGTCGACCTGGTTGCGACCGACCTGAATCAGCCGATGCTGGATCGCGCCGCGGCAATCGGCACCTCGAGACCGGTAAAGTGGCAACAGGCAGACGCAACCCGGCTACCGTTCGACGACGCGAGTTTCGACATCGTCGTCTGCCAGTTCGGGGTTATGTTCTTTCCGGACAAAGCGCGCGCGTTTTCCGAAGCTCGACGCGTACTTCGGCACGGCGGCGTGCTGTTGTTCAACGTCTGGGATCGCATCGAGGAAAACGAGTTTGCCAATACCGTCACGGCGGCGCTCGCCGGTCTCTTCCCTGCGGATCCTCCACTTTTCCTGGTGCGCACGCCGTACGGCTATTTCGACCCGGAAGTGATTTCACGCGACCTCGCGGATGCGGGCTTCAGCGCGACACCACGCTTCGAAACGATTGCGGCGCGTAGCCGTGCGGCATCGGCCCGCGTGCCAGCCGTCGGCTTTTGCCAGGGGACGCCCCTGCGCAGTGAGATCGAGGCCCGTTCCGGCGGCGATGTCGGCGACGCTACCTCGGCATGCGCGGCGGCGATCGTCGAGCGATTCGGCACGGGACCCGTCGACGCAAAGATCCAGGCGCACGTGGTCATCGCCCAGCGCTGACAAGCCCGGCATTGCCCGGGCGCATGAAGGCCGCGATCGCGCCGAAGCGGACTGTCAAACCGGGAATCCTCGCTGCACGGACTACAAGGGATAGAGCGGAGCTTCACCCTTGATGGTCAACCATTGCCACTGCGTAAACTCTTCCCAGTTTGCGTAATTCACCAGACTACCCGCATGAATTGCTCATTCTTGAACCACTGGAAGAGCCATAGGTTTTTCGCCGCTCGGCTGATCTCGGGCCAATGCCTGATCTTGAAGTGGTGGAAACAGAAGACAACCAGCTGCGAGGTCAAACGCTCATTCGCGCAACGACTTCCCTCTGGCGGTACGGGGCCCGTGGGCGCTAACTCCCTGCAATCCGCGCCCGCATCGCCAAATCCACAATTACATGCTCCGCGTTAATATGGATAGCTGAATGACAACTGAAGACAGTCTATGAACGCATCGGTTATCTCTGCCCTGGCTGCACTGGTCGGCGCCGCCATCGGGGGCATGACTTCGGTTCTTGCCACATGGCTGACCCAACGCACCCAGGTTCGCGCGGAGTGGCTAGCGCATGACCTCACCTGGCGACAGGATCTGTACAAGGCGTTCATCGAGGATGCGACGAATTGCTACGTCGACGCGCTGCAACACAACGAGCCCGATCTCGCCGGGCTCGGCAACCTTTACGCGAAGATCAGCCGCATGCGCATCCAGTCGTCGCGCGAAGTCGCGAACGAAGCCGACGTGATCGGACGCAAGATCGTGGACACCTACCTCGCGCCGGACAAGACCTTCATCGAGATTCGCGAGATGCTTGCGGATGGCTCGATCGACATTCTGGGCAAGTTCGGCGACGTGTGCCGCGCGGAATTCAAATCGCTGCGCGCGGAGCAGTTCTGAACAGAATTCGTGCGCCGTTCAACGCGGCTTCAGTTCAACAGGCGGATCCGCGAGATAGCCGCCGCCGAGCGCCTTCGTCAACGCAATCTCCTGACTGAGCATCTGAGCGTCGAGCGTAAGCAGGGCGACCTGTTCCGCGATCACCGGCTGGCGCGCTTCGAGTGCCGAGAACCGGCTCGTCAGTCCGCGTTGATAATATGCTTCGACGCTGTCCCGCGTGAACGCCACCGATTCGATCCGTTGTTTCTGCAACGCCGTCTGCGCATCGAGGGACTGCAGGCGGCTGCCCGTCTGCGCGACATCACGCACGGCGTTGAGAACGGCCTGGTTGTATTGCTCGATCAACAGGTTGCTCCCCTCGCGCGCGCCGCTCAGATTCGCATTGAGCCTGCCGCCGTCGAAGATCGGCAGAGTCAGGCCTGGAATCAGGTTGATCTGCTGGCTTGCATGCGTGAATAGATCGGCGAGGTGCAAGGCATTGAACCCGAAAAACGCCTTGATGTCGAAGCTCGGATAGAACGCCGCCTTCGCCGCGTCGATCCGGTCGAACGACGCCTCCACATACCATCGCATTGCCTGCAAGTCGGGGCGCCGGGCCAGCAGCTCGTATGAGAGCGTCGCGGGCAAGGCCGCCTGCGAGCGCGGCAGCGCGACCGGCTCGATGGCGGGCAGACCGGCGGGGCCCGCGCCGACCAGCGCCCGCATCGATTCGCGAAGCTGCTTGATCTGCCCTTGCGCCGACACGATCTGCTGTTCGATGGCCAGCTGTTGCGCGCGAGCCTCTTCGAGCTGGGTACGGGCTTCGAGGCCCCGCGCCGCACGCGCTTCGTGTGTTTGCACCGCGAACTCCGCGATCTCATGCGATTCATTCAGCAGATCGATGAGCTGATAAGTCGTTTGGATGCCGTAATAAAGCTGCGCGACATCCGTGGAGATTTCGAGTTCGACAGCGGACGTCTCCGCAAGCCGCGCATTGCTCACGCCGAGCGACGCGGCGACCTGCGCACGCTGCTTGCCCCAGATGTCCACGTCCAGGCTTGCGCCAAGCCCGACGACGCCCTCGGTGTACCACGGCCCTGTCAACCCCGCAGCGGGTTCGTTCCTCGCGAACGGGCCGAGAAAGCCGTTCGCGGAAATATGCTCGCGATCCAGCGACGCCAGCGCCGCCACCTGAAGGTTGGATCCCGCTCTGGCAAGCTCCACATCCGACTTCGCTTGCGCGACGCGCGTGCGCGCGATCACCATCGTCGGCGCATCGGTGAGCGCCTGATCGATCAGCGCGTCGAGTTGCTCATCGCGATAGCGCGTCCACCAGCGCGCGGCAGGCCAGCCATCGCGCGCGAGATGGATGTCGTCCGCGAGATTGATCTGCTCGGGCGGGATCTCGGTACGGGGCGTGCCGTTATGATGGATCAGCGCACAACCCGACAGCACGGACGACATCCACGCGACGCATAAAACGCATCGACGCCATCGCCAATCACGCAAACCCGGTCGCGCATTCATGCTCGTATCGCCGATGATGCGGGCGCCGCGACGGGTGCCTCGACGCGCCAGTCAGGCAACCCCGCGACCTGCCGCGACAGTTCGTCCGCTGCGGCGATGAGCGGCCGATCGGTCGGCTGGGCCAGTTCGACAGCTTGTGCGGCGATCTCGATGCGTTGTGGTGCGTGCGCATCGGGCGGGTTGACCGCGAGCTCGTCCGCGTACCGGCTGAGCTTGGCGCTGGCCTCATCCTGGGCCGCGCGCACTGCGTCGATAGTGCGTGGGTTCGACGATCCCGCTTGCGCCACGAACATGTCGCGCAACGCGTCGCCCGCCAGCATGATCTCGCGTCCCTGCGCGAGAACCGTTTGCGCGCGCAGCGTCAGTTGCGACTGCTCCCCTTCCTGCCAGCCGGGTTCGAGCGCGACACGCGAGAGCGTCGCTTCGCAATCGGCCAGCACGGCCCACGCCTGCAACTGGCGCTGTGCATAGGGCAAATCGTCCGGCTGGTCGACGCCGGCCTGTGGTGGGCGTAGCTGTGCGGCGATCGCGCGCAACATGTTTGCGAGCTTCTGCCGCAGCACGTCGCCCTCACCCTCGCGCCAGAACGACATCTGAACGAAGGTCGCCACGCCGACGCCCAGTAGGATGCCGACCATCCGGTCGCGGATTTCAGTGAGGTTCGTGGTTGGGCCGAATTGTCCGAGCAACGCAAGCGAAAACGTGAACATCACCTGCAGGCCGGCATAGCTGATTCTCTCCGAACCCGCCGATATCCACGCCCCGAGCGCGACGACGGGCAACGTCATCAGCAACAGGCTGACAATGTCGTCGAAATGCGGAACGATGAACACGACCATGAACAACGCGAGCGCGCTGCCGATGGCGGCCCCGCCTGCCCGCAGCAACGCACGCTGCGTCGATGCGCCGAGGCTCGGCAACGCGACGATCAGGCAGGTCAGCATGATCGTGTGAACGCCCTGCCAGTCCGCGGCGTTGTAGAACACGTAGCAGACCAGAACGGCCAGCAGCGTCTTCAGCGAAAAGCGCATGTAGGCGGGATTGGTCCATGCGTCGGGCGCGATCATCGGCTCGCTCGCGGGCGGCTTGTCGGCCGCGGCGGCACCGCTCGTGACAAGATCGGCGTACGCGCGCAGCGGGCGCTGCAATTCGGCGGCGATAGGGAACGTGTCGGCGGCCTTGCGCTCTTCAGGTGTCGCCGTGCTCACGTAGCGATAGGGTTCGCCCGTCATGACCGATTCGTCGAGCGCGTGGCAGTTCGCACGCAACTCGCGCAACATTGCCAGTTGTGCTGCCGAGGCGTTTCGCCAACTGAGCGGCAGCTCACTCGCGCTGCGATAAAGACGCGACACGGTCGCAATGCACGCAAGCTGCAACGCCTGATGCTCGAGATAGCGGGCGTCCCGCATCGTCGTGAACCGCAGCAGCTTTTGCAGCGCGAGCGCGCCTTGCTGGACGGCCGCCAGCGTGATCGGCGCACCGCTCGTGGTGCCGTCGATTAGCTGCGTCAGGCGCGTGTCCAGCGCCAAGAGTTGGCGATGAATTTCCGCCTTGAGTTGCAATTGCGGTTCGGCAGGCAACAGCAACGTATTGACCACGAGTGTCAGCGCGATCGGATAGTTGACGGCGATCCACACCCACAACACCGCGCGGATCAGCAGGTCAGCCTGATCGGTCTGGTCCACGAAACTCTGCACGTAGATCACGACGATCGCGACGATGAAGAACACCACGCCGATCTTGAGAACGCGAAGCAGATAGACGCTGCCGAAGAACAGTAGACTCGCGATCACGATGCGCAGCAACGGATAGTCGAATGTAAATTTCAGTACCAGGATCGACAGCCCAATGGCGAGCGTCGATCCGACCATGAACAGCACGCCGACCAGCCGCGTGAGCACCACATTCGACTGCGTGACGTAGAACACCACCAGCAACGACAGTGCGAGTTCCGGCACCTCGAGCGCCATCGACACGACGATCACAATGGCGCTTGTCAGCAGGCAACGCAGCATCACGTTGAGACGCCCGGGGAAAGGCGCAAGCTCGCGCCTCAGGAAAGCGCCTGCAGCGCGCAGCGTGACGGGCAGATAGTCGGCGGCGGTCATGGGCTCCTCAATGGCGCTCGCCGTCGTTGTCGCGCCCGGGTTCCAGCACGGCCACCGCCGACGTACCTACGCGAAACAGCTCCGGGTTCGGACGGTCGATGCGGATCTTCACCGGGAAGCGCTGCGATACATGGACCCAGTTAAGCGTGCGTTGAATGTGTGGCAATCCGCCGGGCAATGCAAGGCCGCCTTCATCGGACGCGATGCCATAGCTGATCGAATCGACGCTGCCCTGGAAGCGCTGGCCCGTATCGCTCATCAGATAGACCATGGCGGGCGTCCCCGCCCTGACGCCCTTGAGTTCGGTCTCGCGAAAGTTCGCGACCACGTACCAGTGGCGCGTGTCGATCAGGGTGAAGACAGGTTTGAGCGCCGTTGCAAACTGGCCTGTCGATGTCTTCAATGACACGATGCGTCCGTCGAACGGCGCCCGCACCGTTGCAAATTCGAGGTTCAGTTCGGCAGTCGCGATTTCCGCCATGACGACGGCACGTTGCGCGACCAGCGCATCGACGCCGCTCACAGCCGCCGCCGCCTGCTGCGCCTGCAATTGTGCGGCGCTGAGTTCGGCCTGCGTGGAGCGTTGCGCGGTGCGCGCACGGTCGACGTCTTCCGCCGACACATAACCGTGTGACAACAGCGGCTCCATGCGGTGCAGCGTATCGGATGCCTGACCGGCTGCCGCCCGCGCGCGCTCGACGGCCGCACGCACCGACTGCGCGTTGTACTCCTGCGCGTTGACCGTGCGTTGGGTCAACTCGATCTGGCGGTCGAGCGCGACGAGGGATGCCTTGCCCCGCGCAAGCGCATCCTGATACGGACGCGGATCGATACGGAACAGCAGATCGCCCTGCTTCACCGCCTGATTGTCGCGCACGGCCAGTTCGACGATGCGCCCGTTGACCTCGGGCACGACGTCGATCGTATCCGCATAGACATAGGCGTCGTCGGTGCGAGGCGAGCGATCCCACAGCCGGATGACGTAGACAAGCAGCAACAGCGTCACCACGACCAGAACGATGGCCGGCCATTTTCTCTTCGAATTCCTGCTGGCAGGGGTCGCCATTCATCCACCCGAAAGAGATTCAATGTTGGAACAACATCAACCAGACAGCGAGCGCAAGGAAAGCGACAAGCGTGGGATACACCACGGCTGAAGGTCCCATCAGATGGTCGGCCTGCAAGCGGTTGAGAATCAGATAGATGACGACCGTGAGCACGACACCCGCGACGATACAGAATAGCCAATCGGGAAAGTACGCGCCAAGCACGCTAATGGAAGGCGAATTTGTACACCCTGACATCGGAATCGCGGCAATCATGGCCACGCCGATTGCACGCTTTGAACATCTGCCTCTGGCAAGTGGCATGTGTCGGTTCAAACTCGTCTCTGTGGTTGAAAGCAATGTCACGCCTTGCTGATGATCCGATGCGGCTCGCCTCGGATCCCGGGTTTCAGGCAGCGAGGGAGACGGCTTCATGGACACTGTTCCTGTACGGGTCAGCGGAGAGCGTTGTCGCCGACTCATACGGAACGTGAGTGACTTCCTTCGATAAAACCCAAACCCTCCGATCTTTGCGCGCACCGTCCAACGTCCTATCTGCGGAAACGGATAGCGCATTTTTCAAGGCAGTAGCCTGCGGCCCGCTCACCACGAAATGGCGGACGTACCAAGCCGTCACAATACCGCCAAAAAGAGGATTCCGCATTACATGAATATGTAATGCCGCACAGCAGGTCCTCTAGTCAACCCGGAGGCACTCCACATTCATGTAGTAGCGGCCGGCAAGTCTGCTGCCTATCATCAAGCCAAGGTGGAGCGTTGACTCGAATTCGGCACGTCACATTGATTGCGCGCGACATCTTTTTGTCTAATGAGAATCGAGGAACCGCATCATGCAAGCTCCCTTTGAAGAAGACCGAACATGGCAGTCGACGATGGCACTCCTCTCGGGCGAAGCCGACACACAGCAGCCGCCAGCTGTATCCAGTCGTGTCCGCCCGACGCGCGGCGCAGGCAACTTTTCGAAATGCGCCATCCGGATTCTGGAGCGCAATGGACAGACCTCGGCAACTATTGCGTGGAGCGACGCTACCTCCTGCTGCTACGGCGAACAGCTATGGCGGCGCTGCATCGCGAGGAAAACCGGCGTTTGTGCTCTGAGTGGCCAGGCCATTGCAAGAGGCGACGCCGTGTATCGACCCAGGCGTGTTCGACCTGCACCACGCAACGTCGAAGCGATGATTCTGGCTACAGTCATGGAAGCGACCCCTGTAAAGGAAATCTGACGGTTCAGAGCCGGTTCATCCTCAACATCGGGTCATCGACAGAAGCGGCCTTGCCCGCGTAATGCACGTCGAGCACATCGCGATGCTCGGTGCCTGTCGCATCGAGAAAGCACGCGTTGTGGCGAACAGCTTCCCCGCGCGGTTCGTGCGCGAGTTTCACAATGCCGCACGGGCACTGCGACCACGGAGAAGACTGGTGAAGAGTGCACTCAAAGCCACCTTGATCGCTGCCAGGCGCGAAGCTTTTCCGCCAGCTATTCCCGCAGTCTGATCAAGCGTCTTCTGAAGCAGCATATAACGTTCTGCCCGGCCGGTACATCGCATGTCGATGGAATCCGGGGCAGGTCCGGGTGCTTGTCCCCGATGCTCAACAAGCGCCGAGCGCCATTAGCCAGGCTGGACCTATTCCAGATTCATGTAATAGCCCACGTTGGCGATGCTAACTATGATCAGAAGCCTGCCACTGTGAACCGTTCAGTCAGCCACTTCGGTTTTGCGGCACACCGTGCTCACGCGGGATATGTCTACTTTGTCTGTCTGAAAAGCGACCGGCTCGTACGATTCTTTTGACTATGGAGATATGAAATGGCGACGATAGCTGCCGATTACATGGTTGGTGCACTAGTCAATGCGGGAGTGAAGCGTGTGTACGGCGTGGTTGGGGATTCGCTCAATGGATTCACGGACTCCCTGCGCCGGGATGGCTCGATTGAATGGGTTCATATGCGGCATGAGGAAAGCGCGGCTTTCGCCGCTGGCGCCGAGGCTCATCTCACCGGGCAACTCGCGGTCTGTTGTGGAAGCTGCGGTCCGGGGAATCTGCACCTCATCAACGGCTTGTTCGACTGCCAACGCAGCGGTGTTCCAGTTCTCGCTATCGCTGCGCATGTTCCAAGCACGGAAATCGGCATCGATTATTTTCAGGCTACTCACCCCGAAATCCTGTTCAAGGAATGCAGCCACTACGTCGAACTCGTCCACAGTCCCGACCAACTGCCGCAAATTCTTGGCCGTGCCATCCGGACAGCAATTGCGCGTAAGGGCGTCGCTGTTGTCGTCGTACCTGGAAATGTGGCACTCGGGCCTCTCGCAAAACCTGCGCCGGCCTGGAGCGCGCCTTCTGCTCCGGTGATTCGCCCATCGAACGATCAAGTCGCGGAACTTGCAAGCCTGTTGAACGAGTCGTCACGCGTGACGTTGCTTTGCGGGGCGGGCTGCAAGGATTCCCACACGGAGGTGGTAGAACTCGCCCGCAAGCTGCAGGCGCCGATCGTGCACTCGCTGCGAGGCAAGGAGTACATCGAATACGATAACCCGTTCGATGTGGGCATGACGGGGCTTATCGGCTTCGCTTCCGGTTACTCCGCGATGAAGAGTTGCGACATGCTCCTGATGCTGGGAACCGACTTCCCTTATCGACAGTTCTACCCGGAGAACGTGACCATCGCACAAGTCGACACAAGGGCGGAAGCGCTCGGTAATCGATGCCCGATAAAGCTCGGCGTATTGGGAACGGTCAAGGACACGCTCAATGAACTTCTTCCCCTGATTCAGGCGAAAACGGACAGCAGCTTCCTGAATCGCGCGCTCGACGACTATCGCAAGGCTCGTCAGGGACTGGATGCGCTGGCGGAGCCGGAAGCGGGCAGCAGCACGATCCATCCGCAGTACGTGACCCGGCTCGTCAGCGAACTCGCGGACGACGATGCGATCTTCTCCTGCGACGTCGGCACCCCCGTCGCATGGACAGCCAGATATCTGAAGATGAACGGCAAACGACGACTGGTTGGCTCGTTCAATCACGGCTCGATGGCCAATTCGCTGTTGCATTCGATCGGCGCGCAGGCGGCCTTCAAGGACCGGCAGGTGATCTCGATGTCGGGCGACGGCGGCTTCGCCATGATGATGGGTGAGTTCCTGACGCTGATCCAGACAGGTTTGCCGGTCAAAGTCGTCGTGCTCAACAATGGAACGCTAGGCTTCGTGGAAATGGAGATGAAAGCCAGTGGGTTCGTCGATACCGGATGCGACCTGAAAAATCCGAACTTCGCCGCAATGGCCAATGCGATGGGAATCAAAGGCATACGCGTCGAACATCCTGCGGAGCTGGAAGGCGCCCTGGGCGAAGCATTCGCCCATCCGGGTCCGGCGCTCGTCGACGTGGTGAGCGCGCGCCAGGAGCTCGTGATGCCGCCGGCGACCAACGCTGACCAGGCTTACCACTTTGGGCTGTTCATGCTTCGTGCCGTCATGGACGGGCGAGGCCAGCAGCTCATCGACCTCGCAAAGGTCAATCTGTTCCGGTAACGCGGTCCGCCAACCTCAACGGAAATCGAACCATGTCCAGCAAGGCCGTCAGCACTGTCAATACGCCGTCAGACCGCCAGCCCCTACACATGGGTTTCGTCATCGCCTGGCTTTTCTGTGCCGCGTTCTACTTCATGCAGTACATGCTGCGTTCCGCGCCGGGCGTGATGATACCCGAGCTGAGCGCGGCGTTCGCCCGCGATGCGCTGGGCGTAGGGGCGCTCGTCGGCCTCTACTACTACACCTATGCGCTGTTCTCGATCGTTTGCGGTGCGTTGCTCGATCGACTCGGCGGCAAGGGCGTCATTCCGGTCGGCATCGTTCTCGTTGCGGTGGGCGCGGCGCTGTTCGGTCTGGGCAGCGTGGAGGCGGCGCAGATCGGCCGTCTGCTGCAAGGCGCGGGGTCGGCGTGCGGGTTCATCGGCGCGGTGTATCTCGCCACGCACGGCTTTCCCCCGCGTTCTCTCGCGACAGCGGTCGGTTTCACTCAATGCTTCGGCATGCTGGGCGGCTCCGCGGGTCAGTTCGCCGTTGCGCCGCTGATTCACGGCCTCATCACGTGGCAGCAGTTCTGGTGGCTGTCCGGCCTCGTCATCCTTTTGATCGCCGTGCTGGTGTTCTTCGCGACGCCGGCAGTCCATGACGACAGCGCGGCCAGCCAGGGCTCGTGGATGAAGATGTTCGCGCCATACAAGGAGGTGCTGTCCAATCCGCAGTCGTATCTTTGCGGCTTCTGCGCCGGCCTGCTGTTCTTGCCGACTACGATCGGCGACATGATCTGGGGCATTCCGTTCTTGCGCAACGGTCTCGACGTCAGCTATGCGGAGGCTGTGAATCGCGCGAGTATGGTGCCGCTCGGCTGGGTGATCGGCTGCCCGCTGTTAGGCTACCTGTCCGACCGTTTGGGCCGCCGCAAGCCGGTATTGATCGCCGGCGCGCTTCTGATGCTTGCGTCGGGCGCCGGCATTTTCTATCTGCCGGCCGGTGTCGCGCCGCCTTACGTGCTCGGACTGCTGCTGGGCATCGGCTCCGGTGCGGCAATGCTGCCCTACACGGTGATCAAGGAAGTCAATCCGGACAACGTGAAGGGCAGTGCCAGCGGCGCGATCAATTTCCTGGTGTTCACGTTCAGCGCGCTACTCACGCCCGCGTACGGCAAGCTGCTCGCCCATGTCGCGAGCGGCGGCGCAATGGACCTGCGAGTGTTCCGCGCAGCCGGCTCGTGGCTGCTCGGTGGCATCGTGCTTGCAATGGTGCTTGCGATGTTCATGCGCGAGACCGGGCCGCGCGCACGCGCGAAGGCGTGAGGCTGCAAATCCAGGCCAGCGTTCTGGATGCCTATTCAACGGCGTGGGCCGCCGACGTCCGGGCGATCGGCGGCCGCACGATTTCCGTATCCGGCCGTCGATAACGCATACCTGTCGTCAAGTATCGAAGGTGGTCGTCGGCGAGGTCCGGATCTGCAGTTTGCTTGCCTGCCTGACTAGCGTCGCAAATGAATCCGCCTGCATTTTTCTCATGATGTGGCCGCGATGCACCTGCACGGTGTATTCGGTAATGCCAAGAATTGCCGCCGCCTGCTTGTTGAGCAGGCCGCTTGCGAGTAACGGCAACAGCTCCTGCTCACGTGGCGTCAGCGATTGATAGAGCGCCTGGAGTGTCGCGGCATTCTCCGCCTCCTTCTGAAGAACATGGGCCTTGGCGAGCGCTGCATCGACCGCGCGCATTAATGCGTCTTCATCGAGAGGCTTGGTGAGGAAGTCGACAGCGCCGTCCTTCATGGCAAGAACTGCGGAAGGCACATCTCCCCTTCCAGTAATGAAAACGACGGGAATCAGAGAGTCCATGCGAACGAGCTTCTGGACTTCCAGACCGCTCATGCCTGGCATTCTCATATCCAGGATCACACATGCAATGGCGTTTCCACGTGGCGTGTCCAGAAACTCGCCACCGGAGCTGAATGCCTGGACGTTTCTTCCGTTCGCGCGCAATAGCGTAGAGAGTGCATCTCGCACACGACTGTCGTCGTCCACCACATAGACCAGTTCGTTTGCGGATTCCATGGAACCCCCTGTGGTCAGGTAAAACCTCGCCTAACGTCGGTACAGTCGGTCTGCGAAGACCCGCTGGATGCGCCTCTCACGCGGGCGCGCCGATGAGAAATTATAGCCGCCGGGATCGTCGTCCGGGAGCATGCGGAGCGTCTCGTACATTACATGATCATGTAATGTCACAGCCGCTCATGAAATTATAGGCTCATTGTTCCGATCCCCGGACGCAGGCTGCTATTCGTTATTGTATGACGTATCTCCGTCGCCCTCGCATTCGATTCGCGTGCGCAGCAGTACGCGCGCACCTCTCTCACCATTACTACGTGGAATGACCGGCAACATCCCTCGCTCAATTTGCGCACCATGCACCATTGCGCTGAAAGATCCGACCTTTGGCGGTGAACTGCAAAGTATCACTATCCAATGCGCCGATGAACTCCGAGGTTGATATGCTTACCTTGTTGATACCACGCTCGCCCCGGGATATTGCCCTTAGCGTCGTCATATCCGGTGCGTCAGGTGTGGCAGGGTTACTAGAACCGATTTCGGGCTGCCTCAGCCTCTTCTTTGTTGTCCTGTTCGCGCATTTTTTCGGCCGCAGCTTTGGGCGTCTGGCAGCGGGATTTGCCTCGCTTGGAATAGCCGGAGTAGCGTTAGCTGCCAGTCACTCCCCTCTCGACTCCGGCTCTATCGCCCGTTCCGCCGTCGCAATCTCGGCGGCATGGCTTTGTGCCGAACTGATCTCCCGTCGCCCCCAGCAGCCGGACTCAATAGCCAGATTGAAGGATGAGCCGTTTGACGACCAGCTCCGCCAGCGGGACCAGACAATTCAAAGCATCAGCAGTCTCTTTCCCGGTCTTGTGTGGTCCGCGCTAGCCAATGGTGACATCGAATACCTGAGTCCCAGCCTATGCGAATACACAGGCATTGAAAAAGCACACAACTGCGACTCTTTGCGAGCCGCAATCCACCCTGACGACCTGCGGACAAACGACCGATACTGGGACGCGCTGCGGGCCGGCAACGACATGGGAGAGCTCGAGCTTCGACTCAGGCGTGTCGACGGCAAGTACCGGTGGTTTCTCTGCCGCGTCAAAGCCATCAGAAACGACAGTGGACGGCTACTGCGATGGGTCGGTGTGATCTGGGACATAGACGACCGGAAGACTTCGGAATCCCTCCTTCGGATCGAAGAGGAAACCTATCGGCGCATTGTGGATAGCGTGCCGGCATGCGTGTGTGTCGGCGGACCCAACGGCGATCTTCTCTACGTGAACAAAGTTGGTGTTGCCGCGCTGGGAAGACCGATGGAAGAAATACTCGGTGACCGATGGATGGCATACATCCATCCCGACGACGTGCAGGCCGCACAGCAACAATGGAAAGCGCGCATTGCCGCGCGTGAACCGGTCGATATTGCCGTGAGGATGCGGCAGCACGACGGCGTGTACCGCTGGAAGCGTCTTCTAGCGGAGCCGTCACGCTGCTCAAACGGGCACGTCATCAACTGGTATCTCATCGGAATAGAAATCGACGAGACCATCAAGGCTCAACAGGCAGTAGCAGCAAGCGGGAGAGAAGCCAGAGAGCTCCTCGACCGGTTACCGGGCCGCTTCGCTACTCGCACAGCAGACGGTTTCGACTTCATCAACAAGCAGATTCTCGAGGAAACAGGAACTACGCTTGAGGGCATACAGAAGCGTGGCTTTCTGAGTTTCGTCCACCCCGATGACCGCGACAGGATAATGGAAGGTCATCTTCGCTCCAGTCAGGAAAAGAGCGCTCACGACACGACCTACCGATGGGCAGACCGTGACGGTAATTACCGGTGGCGTCACTCGCGCTCCGTTCCTTACTTTAACGATGACGGAAGTGTCTACAAATGGTATTCCGTGACCATCGATATTGACGACCTCTACAGATCCAAAGAGGACATCCGTAAGCGTGAAGTTCAATTGAACTGGCTGGCGGAGACTGTTCCTGGCCTGCTTTGGCGTACTGACGCCCATGGCCGCCTCGAATACGTGAACAAGCGCGCCGAAAACTACACTGGACTACAGCTCGATGATTTGATGGCGAACGGATGGCATCACCTGGTGCACCCGGATGACGCTGCGTCAACCATTCAGGCATGGAATGAGGCCATCGAAAACGGGACACCTTACGACTGCGTCCATCGGTTCCGAGGGGCAGACAACACGTATCGCTGGTTCCAATGCAAAGGCACTCCCATGCGTGATGCCAACGGTGATATTGTGAATTGGTATGGTCTTTCGACGGATATCCACGAGCGGCAGTTAGCCCAGGAGGCGCTTCGCACGGATGAGCTTAATCTGCGAAGGCTCGTTGACGCATTGCCGGCGATGATCTGGCGGGCCACACCCCAAGGAGACGTCGACAGATGGAATCGGCAAATGCTCACGTTCGTGGGAAAGAGCGGGGAAGAATTCGACAGGGAAATGCTACTCAACCTCATCCCGGAAGCTGACCGTCTTCGTGTCCGCTCGGAGTGGAGGCGCGCTGTCCAGGAAGGTACGTCCTATGAGGACACGTACCAGATTACCGGCGCCGATGGAAAACTGCACTGGTATCTCGCTCGCGGCGAACCGTTTCGCGACGAAAGCGGACAGGTCCTGCACTGGTATGGCGTATGTACTGACATCGACGACCTCAAGCAAACGGAAGCCGTGCTCGAACAGCGGGAGCACCAGCTGCACGAGCTTATCGAGACCATCCCGGCCATGCTCTGGTGCAATGACCCACAAGGCGGGCTCACTTACATCAATCGAAAAACCTCCGAATTTGTTGGCATGGGTATTTCGGAGCTAGCGGGCTCCGGCTATCAGAAGACCTTCCACCCTGACGATCTGGACGACATGGTTCAAGCATGGACACTCTCGATCAAGACTGGCGAACCGTACAGCCACGTTGCCCGGCTTCGCCGAAAAGACGGTGTTTATCGATGGTATCAGCACACCGCCGAACCAATGAGAGACACCGACGGCAACATTGTTCAATGGTATGGACTCAGTCTTGATACCGACGAACAGAAGCGTGCGGAGGACCGGCTCAGACAGACTCAGGCTGAACTCGCGCGTGCAACCCAGATTGCCACGGTCGCGGAACTCTCTGCATCCATCGCACATGAACTCAATCAGCCTCTCACGTCCGTTATTGCCAATGCCCAAGCTTGCAAACGGTGGCTTGCAGCGTCTCCGCCAAACTTGATGGAAGCCAGGGTTTCCGTGGAAAGCGTCGTGCGAGATGCCCGTTCCGCTGACGAGACGATGCAAAGCATCCGCGCACTGTTCAAGCGGCAACCATTCCAGAAGCGGGAATGGAATGTGAGGGACATGGTCCAGGAATCGGTACGGCTGCTACGGGAAGACGACGCCAGGCGTACCGTCGATATCGAGTTCGCCTTGCCTGATAACCTGCCTCCGGTGTTCGTCGACCAGATACAGATTCAGCAGGTCGTTCTCAACCTCATCACGAACGGAATAGAGGCCACGGAGGGTTCGGGACGCGCACCCAGGATTCTTATTGCCGCAAGCTCGCTTGACGACCGGTCCGTGCTGATCGAGGTCACCGATAACGGTTCGGGTATCGTCGGCGGCGACAGCATATTCGACGCATTCGTCACAACCAAGAGCAAGGGAATGGGCATTGGGCTGGCGGTGTCGCGCTCCATTATCGAAGCTCATGAGGGCCAGCTTATTGCCTCCAATAACGAGGGCTACGGAGCGACCTTCAGCGTTGTCCTTCCAGTCTTGCCAGTGAACTGACCACCGTCACCTTCAGGCGATACTATCCAGCAGGTCCAACAACGCGTCCCCGTCGACAGGCTTTCTGAAGAATCCCAGTGCGCCTCTTTGCAGATAGTAGGATTCCGTATGCTCGCCCGGTTTGCCTGTGATAATGATGACGGGCGTTGCTGCGCCAGAAAGAACCACCCTCTCAAGTACCTGCATGCCGTCGATGGGCCGCATTCCGAGGTCGGTAACAACGCATAACAGACCGGCGTAACCGTCGGAAAAAAAATCTGTTGGTGATTCGTAGGCCCGTGTTCCATACCCGCCAGAGGCCAGCAAGTTCGCAAGAGAGGCCAAAACCCGCCGATCATCATCAATCACGGCAACGGTTTGAACCGGAGACGCGAGCATGTCTTTCCTCCGGGCCATGGAGCCTCGCAAAGTTTGACGTTGGCGTCAGGCATCGAACGTGGTCGTCGACGAGATTTGGAACTGCAGTTTGCTCGCCCGCCTGACTGGCGCAGCAAATGAACCCGGCTGCATTTTTCTCATGATGTGGCCGCGATGCACCTGCACGGCGTATTCGGTGATGCCAGGAATTGCCGCCGCCCGCTGGTTGAACAAATGGCTCGCGAGTAACGGCAACAACTCCTGCTTACGAGGCGTCGGCGATTGATAGAGCGCCTGGCGTGCCGAGGTATTCTCCGCCTCCTTGCGACGAACCTGTGGCCTGGCGAGCGCTGCATCGACCGCGCGCATCAATGCGTCTTCATTGAAAGGTCGCGTAAGGAAGTCGATAGCCCCGTCTTGCATGGCGAGACCGGAGCTGAATGCCTGGACGGTTCTCTCCTTAGCGCGCAACAGCGCGCAGAGACCTTCTCGCACCCAACTGTCGTCGTCCACCAGATAGACCAATTCGTTTGCGGATTCCATGGAACCCCTTTGTGGTCAAGGTAAAAACCTCGCCCAACGTCGGTATAGTCGGTCTGCGACAGACCCGCCGAATGCGCCTCTCAAGCGGGCATGCTGATGAGAAATTATAGTCATCGGAATCGTGGTCCGGAAGCGTGCGGAGCCATGTCGCGCACTACATGATTATGTAATGTCGCCACAACGTATGAAATTGTAGGCTTATTGTTTCGCCTCATCGACCGTGGCGGGTGGAACGCGACCCCGCTCACGCAGTGCCATGAAAATTCAAAACAGATCCACGCGTTCAAACGGCCGTTATTGATACCGGCCATCACTGTATGCTCGGCGAGCCATTGAGCACCATCGAGATCCTCACGAATCTCGGATAAGCGAGTGCGATCGCATCGAGTCCCGCCAGCACGAATCGTACAAAAACCTCCGCAAGCGCATTCTTTTCCTGTGCGACAGCGGGCAATAGCGCGGATTGCATCTGCTTAAGCGCGCTCGTCATGGCGATGCAGGGCAGCACCGTAACATTGACCGGCCCGGCCCGACAGCCGTGGATCAGTGGCGGACTCTGGAGTGTGTGCCAAACAACAGACGCGCGGGAGGCGGCGCGGCGAGAATGAGGGCGCCTGGTCTTGTGCGGATCCGGCATGCAGCAGAGCCGGTTGCCGGCCTGCCACATCTCGCTCTGCCCGGGCTGGAAGCCGCCTTTTCGGCTTGCGCAGGGGCACCCCCGGTCGAATACGCGTTTCACTTCAAGGACGACGCCTGTGAATATGCTCCGTTCCACTGCTGGGCCTTCCGGCGCAGACGAGGACCACAGACAACTGTCCGCGCGCGAGTTGCTTGATCTCATGCGCGCGCACGTAAGAGAACTGGCCGTGGTTACCGGTATTGTGATCGCGCTCGCCATTGGCTGGCTGTTCATTGCCACGCCGCTTTATTCCGCCGACGTAATGCTGCGCGTCGATCCGCCGGAGCCGAATGCGCTCGGCATCGCGCTTCAGAATCAGGAGGCCGTCGCGCCGGCCACGCCCTCCACCGCCGCGGAAATCACGGTGATGCGGAGCCGCTCGGTGCTGCAGCCCGTGATCGACCATTATGGGTTCGACGTCACGGTCACGCCACGCACCGTCCCGCTCCTGGGTGCGATTGCCGGGCAATTCGCGACACCCGGCGAGCTGTCGCGTCCGTGGCTGGGACTCGACACGTTCGCGTGGGGCGGAGAGCAGCTCAGGATCGGTTCGATCACGGTGCCGCAGAATCTTGAAGAAGAGACGCTGCAACTCACCGCGCTCGCCGACGGCCGCTACGAACTGCGGGGCCCGTCGGGAGAACACCTTCTGAGCGGCACGGTGGGCAAGCCCGCATCGGCGGCGGGTATTTCGATGACCGTGGACAGACTGGTTGCGCGCCCCGGAACCCGATTCGAGGTAATCCGCTGGAATTCGCTCGAAGCTGTCGCCCGCTTCGCGCGTGACGTGAAAATCGCCGACAAGGGCAAGGACAACGACACGGGCATCATCAGCATCTCGTACGTGAACGCGAGCCCGGCGCTCGCGGCCGAGGTGGCGAACGCACTCGCGCGGCAGTACATTGCAGCGGCGGTCGCGGCCCGCCAGCGCAACGACACGCAGACGCTCGAGTTCATCAACGGCGAACTGCCGCGCCTGCGCAACGAGCTCACGCGCACGGAAGAAGCGCTCAATGCATTCCGCAAGTCGTCGCAGTCGCTGCAGCCGACTTCCGAAGCCCAGACCTATCTGCAGGGCAGCATCGATCTGCAGCGGCAGATCGCCTCGGTCCAGCTACAACGAACACAACTGTTGCAGCGTTTCCAGCCCGATAGCGAGTGGGTGCGCAACACGGACATGCAACTGGCCCAGCTGAACGCGGAAAAAGCCACATTCGATACCCGCTTCAGCAACATGTCGACGTCCGAGCGCAACAACGTGGATCTCGCCCGCGATGCGCGCGTCTCGGAGGCGATCTATCTGGCGATGGTCAACAAGGCCGAGCAGCTGACGGTGCGCCGCGCGAGCACGACCGCCGGCGTGAATATCGTCGACAGCGCGCTCACGCCGCACCGGCCGGTGAAGCCGGATCGCCTGCTGGTGATATCGGCTGGCGCGGGCATCGGCCTGTTCGCGGGCGCGTTCCTTGTGTTCATTCGCCGCCATGTGATGACGGGCGTGACGGATCCACGCTATGTCGAACACGCCATGGGCGTACCGGTGATCGGCGAAGTGCTCTTCAGCGCGCAACAGGCGCGGCTCGACCGGGAGATCTCGGCGGCGACCAGCCGCGCAGGGATCGTGCCGGGCAGCCGGGCGGCGAAGTTGCCGTCCGGGCACGGGGGGCCGTCACCGGACACGGCAGCGGGCCTCACGCGGCTTGCCCAGGACATGCCGCGCGTGCTGGCCGCCCGGTTTCCCAAAGACGTCACCGTCGAAGCGCTACGCGATGTGCGAACCACGCTCAATCTCGGGCTCGCGCATGTGCCGGGCAACGTCGTGATGTGCACGGGGCCCACGCCGGCAGCCGGCAAGAGCTTCGTGGCGGCGAACCTCGCCGTTCTTCAGGCCGAAATCGGCTCGCGCGTGCTGCTGATCGATGCCGACATGCGGCGCGGCCGTCTTGCGTACTTCTTCGGCCAGCTCAACCGGGGTGGCCTGTCTGACGTCCTCACCGGCGACACGGAGCCGGCCGATGTGATTCGCAGCGTGGGCGTGCCCGGCCTGTCGTTCCTGTCCTGCGGCACGTATCCGGATAATCCCGCCGAGTTGCTGATGAAGCGCCGCTTCAAGGAGATGCTGGCGCGCCTGGGCGAGGAGTACGACCTGGTGATCATCGACACGCCGCCGTTTCTCTCGGTGACGGACGCTTCCATCGTTGCCAGTGAAGCCGGGGCAACGGTTCTCGTGCTCCGCTCCGGTCTGCAGACGGAATATGAAATCAGTGAAACGCTCAAGAAGCTGGAGCGGGCCGAGGCACGCCTGTTCGGTGCGATCTTCAACGCCATGCCGGTGCGCTCCAGCAATCGCGCCTACCACTACGCGATGGGCTACAAAACGCTGGAATTCGCCGAGGAGGCCGGCGAAACGCAAAAGGCCTGACCTCGTCGCAGCCTCGCGCGACTCGTGCCGTCGGATGGATGCGACGCGCATGCACGCTTTCTTCTTATTGCGCAAGACGCGCGTCACCATGGCAACACGGAATGGTGCGCGCCTCGATGCTCGGACGCTGACCTAACGCTCTTGCGTCTCTCGTCCACTCGAACGCAAGCGGTCATCACCCACCTCCCCGTTGCTCACCCAAGGGACACCCAATGGTAAATGAACGACGCCCCGCGAAGGATCGACGCCGGGCATTACTGGCGCTCGCGGCGCTCGCAGGCACGACCATTCCCGGAATCCGGATTGAGGCCGCGCCAGTACCGACCGGCGTACCCCAAGGCCGGCGGCTCTCGCAACTGATCGGCTCGAACGGTTGGCCGATGTCCGCGGATGAAGTGCGCATGTGGGAGAACATGGGCATGACGTGGGGGCGCGACTCCGTTGGACCGGGGTTCGTGACGCCGACCATCGGTAGCGCGCAAATCAACAAGACCTGTCCGAGCTTCGACATTGATTTGCGCCCCATCCTCCTGCGCAACAACCAGAGCCGCATCAATTCGCTGCTGATGCTCGGCTATACGCCGCCATGGAACGCCGTCGTCGCGGACGATGACAAGTCGGCCCCAAAGAATGTCAGTTATTGGGAGCGCTATGTGGAGACAGTGGTCCGCACCTACTCCGCGCCCCCCTTCAATCTGAAGTATTTCCAGATCTGGAACGAGGCATCGGGCGAGCTCTCCGGCGGTGCGCCACAGGGCACGTTCTGGCACGGCCCGAACTATGACGACGACCCGCGCAAGGCGAAGCCGTACGATAACGCGATGCGCGATTACGTCGACCGCATCCATATCCCGGCCGCGCGGATCATACGCAAATACCATGCACACGTGGTCTATGGTGGATGGCCCGATCAGGGCGGACTGGACACTTACTGCAAATGGCTCGAATACAGGAGTGCGGTACATAACTCGCGAATGCTCGACTGGGTCGACTATCTCGACATTCACTACCTTGGGCTCGAGGACGTGGAAACGCTGTACCAGCGCTATGTCGTCAAAGGCCAGGCGCGGGGGATATGGCAAACGGAGATCGGCGACCGCTATATGGAGGATCCGCACTTTCTTCCGACTTACCTCTTCGAACTCGCGGTATGGGCACTCGACAGAAACTGGGACGATCCGAACAAGTACGTGACGATGATTTTTCACTGGGACGGCTACGAGTCGTTTCGGCTCACACGTCGCGGACCACCGCGGCAGTACAACGTATCAGGCAGATCGCTGATCGCGTTGCATAAGACCGTTTCGGGCGCGCTTGCGCCGTTTGCGCACACGCTCAGGTTCGACCCCGATTCGCACGGCAAGGCGCTGTATTCCGGGCGGAGCATCGTGCTGCAGGTCAGTGCACGTCCAGGCTCGCGCGCGGTCGACATCAGCGGACTGGATGCGCCGGCATCGGGCCGGTTCGACATTGCATTCATCGACGCGATAAGCGGCGCAAAGAACGCCGGGACAAACGTCGCGGCCACCTGGGAGGCGGGCGCGTTGTCGATACGCTTTCAGGTTCCTCGGTCGACCAACGGCCCGGCGGATGAAGCACCACGTCATCTTGCGTACATCGTTGTGACGCCGCGCGCCTAACGCACGCGACGTTGCGGTATTGATACGCGGTCGCCTGACCGCCGCGCGTAGAGGAGGCAAGAGTCAGCCACGGCACGACGGAGCGGCGCGGAGCCTTCTCGCGAGCGCGCGAAGCGAGCAGCAGGGAGCCGATCAAGGTCATGATGAGCACGTTCGACGGCGTCGTCAGTCGATGCTCCGAATACGACATGGCGAGCAGACACATGGCCGATAGTTCCATAAACACGAACGCGACATAGTTCCGGCCGCCCTCCTTCAACGCATTAGCGGAGCCGCTTGCGGCCCAGTCAATGAGTTGCCAGTAGAATCGCAGGATGAGGACGAGTCCGACGATGCCAAGCTCGGCGAGGATGTTGAGGTAAGAGTTGTGCGCATGCGAATCCGAGTGAAACACTTCAACGCCGAGCGGAACACCCAGGACGGAGAAGTAATCGATCACGTTGGCAATCTGGTCGTCGAACGATCCGAATCCAAGGCCGAATAGCGGACTATGACGGAAATAGGTGATCGCGCGCGGCCAGAGCCATTCGTATCGGATGTCGAGGTTGGCGGTCTTCGCATCGGGGTTGTTGATGGTGAACGTATACCCCATGTAGTCCGTTGACGAATGCAGGTTGTGCAGGCCGACGGCAAAGGAAGCCGCGATCAGCCCGACGACCGTGACCGCCAGCATCCAGCGCTTTCTCCCAAGAAGAACGTACGGAAGCATGGCCGCAACGCCAAGCATGGAACCGCGGCTATAGGTAGAGAACAGGAAGGCGGCGTTGATCACGAGCAGCACGAGAATCAGGCGGCTGCGCTGATACATATAGCAAGCGATCCCGAGACAGAACAGCATGGCGAAAAACCCGCCAGCCGCATTGCGCGCGATGAAATAGCTGCCGAACGTGTCGACCGGATTGGTCAGAAGAGAAAGCAGGCCATACTGCGAGAGATAGATGGCGTAAGCCGGCAGGTTCGCCAGGATGGCGAACACGAAAAACCACTTCAGCACCTTGTTCAGGTCCAATCGATGAGCGTACACGCACCCCGCCAGCAGCGGTGCGTACGAGACGAAGAAGTTGCCGTCGCGCCTGTAGAACTCGAAATCGAGCAGCGACGCGGGGTCGTACATCAGCGTGGACAACAACACGTACGCCGCGAACACCAGCAGCGAAGTGATGAACGGGGGATAGGTCCTGCCGTAGAAACGCCACGCGCAGAGCAGGATCGGCACGAAGCCGATCGCGCTGACCGGTACGAAGTTGGTCAACGTGAGAAACAACGCGACTAGCGATATATAGGCCAAAGCATCGACTCGTGTTGGAAGGTCTTGTCCGGTCCAGGATGGGCCAGTCCACGATGGTGTCTGGCATCCGGCTGAAAGCGTCTGTTATGGTGCCCGCATCGTCGCGCGTCGTGCTTGCCGCTTCCGTGCACCGCAGCGCGCATCAGCAATGCCCGACGGCACGAGTCGCGCGAGGCTGCGACGAGGTCAGGCCCCTTGCGTTTCGCCGGCCTCCTCGGCGAGTTCCAGCGTTTTGTAGCCCATCGCATAGTGGTAGGCGCGATTGCTGGAGCGCACCGGCATGGCGTTGAAGATCGCACCGAACAGGTGTGCCTCGGCCCGCTCCAGCTTCTTGAGCGTTTCACTGATTTCATTTTCCGTCTGCAGACCGGAGCGGAGCACGAGAACCGTTGCCCCGGCTTCACTGGCAACGATGGAAGCGTCCGTCACCGAGAGAAACGGCGGCGTGTCGATGATCACCAGGTCGTACTCCTCGCCCAGGCGCGCCAGCATCTCCTTGAAGCGGCGCTTCATCAGCAACTCGGCGGGATTATCCGGATACGTGCCGCAGGACAGGAACGACAGGCCGGGCACGCCGACGCTGCGAATCACATCGGCCGGCTCCGTGTCGCCGGTGAGGACGTCAGACAGGCCACCCCGATTGAGCTGGCCGAAGAAGTACGCAAGACGGCCGCGCCGCATGTCGGCATCGATCAGCAGCACGCGCGAGCCGATTTCGGCCTGAAGAACGGCGAGGTTCGCCGCCACGAAGCTCTTGCCGGCTGCCGGCGTCGGCCCCGTGCACATCACGACGTTGCCCGGCACATGCGCGAGCCCGAGATTGAGCGTGGTTCGCACATCGCGTAGCGCTTCGACGGTGACGTCTTTGGGAAACCGGGCGGCCAGCACGCGCGGCATGTCCTGGGCAAGCCGCGTGAGGCCCGCTGCCGTGTCCGGCGACGGCCCCCCGTGCCCGGACGGCAACTTCGCCGCCCGGCTGCCCGGCACGATCCCTGCGCGGCTGGTCGCCGCCGAGATCTCCCGGTCGAGCCGCGCCTGTTGCGCGCTGAAGAGCACTTCGCCGATCACCGGCACGCCCATGGCGTGTTCGACATAGCGTGGATCCGTCACGCCCGTCATCACATGGCGGCGAATGAACACAAGGAACGCGCCCACGAACAGGCCGATGCCCGCGCCAGCCGATATCACCAGCAGGCGATCCGGCTTCACCGGCCGGTGCGGCGTGAGCGCGCTGTCGACGATATTCACGCCGGCGGTCGTGCTCGCGCGGCGCACCGTCAGCTGCTCGGCCTTGTTGACCATCGCCAGGTAGATCGCCTCCGAGACGCGCGCATCGCGGGCGAGATCCAGGTTGTTGCGCTCGGACGTCGACATGTTGCTGAAGCGGGTATCGAATGTGGCCTTTGCCGCGTTCAGCTGGGCCAGTTGCATGTCCGTGTTGCGCACCCACTCGCTATCGGGCCGGAAACGCTGCAACAGTTGCGTTCGCTGTAGCTGGACCGTGGCGATCTGCCGCTGCAGATCGATGCCGCCTTGCAGATAAGCCTGGGCTTCGGAAGTCGGCTGCAGCGACTGCGACGACTTGCGGAATGCATTGAGCGCTTCTTCCGTGCGCTTAAGCTCGTTGCGCAGGCGCGGCAGTTCCCCGTTGATGAACTCGAGCGTCCGCGTGTCGTCGCGCTGGCGGGCCGCGACCGCCGCTGCAATGTACTGCCGCGCGAGTGCGTTCGCCACCTCGGCCGCGAGTGCCGGGCTCTCGTTCATGTACGAGATGACGATGATGCCCGTGTCCTTGCCCTTGCCGATGATTCTGACTTGATGCGCGAAGCGGGCGACAGCTTCGAGCGAATTCCAGCGGATCACCTCGAATCGGGTTCCGGGGCGCGCAACCAGTCTGTCCACGGTCATCGAAATACCCGCCGCCGATGCGGGCTTGCCCACCGTGCCGCTCAGAAGGTGTTCTCCCGACGGGCCCCGCAGTTCGTAGCGGCCGTCGGCGAGCGCGGTGAGTTGCAGCGTCTCTTCTTCAAGATTCTGCGGCACCGTGATCGAACCGATCCTGAGCTGCTCTCCGCCCCACGCGAACGTGTCGAGTCCCAGCCACGGACGCGACAGCTCGCCGGGTGTCGCGAATTGCCCGGCAATCGCACCCAGGAGCGGGACGGTGCGTGGCGTGACCGCGACGTCGAACCCATAGCGGTCGATCACGGGCTGCAGCACCGAGCGGCTCTGCATCACCGTGATTTCCGCGGCGGTGGAGGGCGTGGCGGGCACGACGGCCTCCTGATTCTGAAGCGCGATGCCGAGCGCATTCGGCTCCGGCGGATCGACGCGCAGCATTACATCGGCGGAATAAAGCGGCGTGGCAATGAACAGCCAGCCGATGGCGAGCGCGATCACAATACCGGTAACCACCGCCAGTTCCCCTACGTGCGCGCGCATGAGGTCAAGCAACTCCCGCGCGGACAGCTGTCTGCGGTCCTCGCCTGCGCCAGAAGGTCCAGTAGTGGAACGGAACATATTCACAGGCGTCGTCCTTGAAGTGAAACGCGTATTCGACCGGGGGTGCCCCTGCGCAAGCCGAAAAGGCGGCTTCCAGCCCGGGCAGAGCGAGATGTGGCAGGCCGGCAACCGGCTCTGCTGCATGCCGGATCCGCACAAGACCAGGCGCCCTCATTCTCGCCGCGCCGCCTCCGCGCGTCTGTTGTTTGGCACACACTCCAAAATCCGCCACTGATCCACGGCTGTCGGGCCGGGCCGGTCAATGTTCAGGATTGCCGTTGCCGCTCATTTCGCCTTGGGAATGCCCGCCGCGTAGCGCTGCATTGCTGACGCGCCGACGCTTTCCAAACCAATCTTCATAACTGACGCTAGCGCCCTGCCCAGCCGCCGCCCGAGCGTAAATGGCGCAAAAAAAGCGGGATGCCGGTCAGTTTGCGATTGGGCGCTGGTTAAGGGCTGTCTGTTCAGAACAACGACTCATCTGGCTGCTGCACGATGAGCGAGAGCGATCGCGTCGAGCCCCGCCAGCACGAATCGCACGAAGTCCTCCGCAAGCGCGTCCTTGTCTTTTGCAACAGCGGGCAATAGCGCGGATTGCATCTGCTTCGGCGCGATCATCATGGCAATGCAGGGCAGCACCGAAAACATCAAAGCCCGCTGGACCACGGGCGCGGTCGGGTCCAGTCCCAGCACTGCGCCGATAATCTTCAGCAGGAATGCGGCCTTCGGACGGACCGCCTTCTCAATGAGCGCCGGAATGGCTTTCGACGGTGACAGCACTTCACGCAGCATCAACATAAAGCCCCATGGCGTGCCCGCGTTCGTTGAAAGACCGACGAAGCGGGAAAGGACCGCACGTAGCTGATCCCTGGGGTCGTTGACACCCGCAGCAAGCGCGGCCAACTCGTCGAGACCCACGACTTGCCGGTGCGCCTCGACCAGCGCTGCTTCGTAGAGCGCCTCCCTGCTTCCAAAGTGATAGTTCACCGACGCCATCGGTGTACCGGCGCGCTCGCAGATCTCCTTGCTGGTGGCATCCGCGAAACCACGTTCGGCGAACACCTGGCCCGCGGTCTCGAGCAGGTGCTGACGGGTCGCCGCGCCGTCGGGGCGCGAGGCCCGTTTGAGCTGCGTTGCGGCTGTCTTTTTGGTGCTGATCGGCATTGTGAAGGCTTACATTGAAAATAGTTTGAATTTGAATTCAAATTCGCATAATATCTATTCTACTTCATCCGCGTCCGGTCCGCGAACGGACGCGCCGGCCTGGAATGTGGAATCGCCAAGGCAGCCGGATCGCCCTCGCGGAGACCGCAGATCGAACTCGTCGCGTGCATCCCGTCGTGCCGAGCCGCTCCGTCTAAGGTGCCGATCGCGACGCCATAGGATTTTAATTATGGATTACGTAATAAATAAATGTCTCTCGGTGGAAGTTTTGTCAAACCCCACGCGGGCGAAACGATTTTCCGGCGCGGCATTTTCCCTGCTGCTCATCGCCCTGTTGTCGGGCTGCTCGCGGCATGACGCCGCGACCTACCAAGGCTATGTCGAAGGTGAATTTGTCTACCTTGGCTCTTCGCAAGCCGGCAAGCTCACAGCGTTGTCGGTCTCTCGCGGACAAACGGTCAAGGCGAACGCCTCGCTATTTTCTCTCGAATCCGACGACGAGGCCCATGCGCTCGCCCAGGCGCAGCAGCAACTCGCGGCAGCCCGCGCCCAACTCGCCGATATCCAGACCGGCAAGCGCGTGCCCGAGGTCGACGTCAACCGTGCGCAGCTCTCCGAGGCCGTCGCCAACGCCCGCAAGGCCGCGCTGCAACTGACGCGGGACGAAGCCCAATATAGCGCAGGCGGCATCGCAAAAGCTCAACTCGACGATTCGCGCGCCAACGCCGACTCCACCGCCGCGCAGGTTCGGGAGTTGAGCCATCAAGTCGAAGTGGCTCGCCTGCCGGCCCGTTCGCAACAGATCATCGCACAGGAAGCGCAAGTCGCCGCCGCCGATGCCGTGGTTGCGCAGGCCCGATGGAAGCTCGATCAGAAACGCGTGAGTGCTCCAGCAGAAGGCCTTGTCTATGACACGCTCTATCGCCAGGGTGAATGGGTGCCCGCCGGCAATCCGATCGTTCAGATGTTGCCGCCGCAGAATGTCAAAGTGCGCTTCTTTGTTCCGGAGACGATCGTCGGGCAACTGGCACTCAATCGCCGCGTGATCCTGCATTGCGACGGCTGCCCGGCTGACGTGCCCGCGAAAATCACTTACGTGTCGAGCGAAGCCGAATACACGCCGCCCGTCATCTATAGCAACGAAAGCCGTGCCAAGCTCGTGTTCATGATCGAAGCCCACCCGTCGATCGCGGACGCGACGAAGCTTCATCCGGGCCAACCTGTCTCGGTGGTACTGCAATGAACGACGACTCTCAACACTACGTGATCGACGTGCATGAGCTAAACAAGCACTTCGGCAACAAGCACGTCGTCAACAACGTCTCGTTGCAGGTCGGCCGCGGCGAAATCTTCGGCTTTCTCGGGCCCAACGGCAGCGGCAAGACGACGTCCATTCGCCTCATGTGCGGACTGCTCACGCCGGATTCGGGTCGCGGCACCTGCCTCGGCTATGACATTCTGCGTGAGAGCGAGCAGATCAAACGTAACGTCGGGTACATGACCCAACGCTTTTCCTATTGGGAAGACCTGACCATCCGCGAGAATCTCGACTTCGTTGCGCGCATCTACCAGATGCGTAACCGGCGCGAAGCGGTGGATCGCTCACTGGAATCGCTCGGCCTGCAAACGCGCGCGAACCAGCTGACCGGCTCCCTATCGGGCGGCTGGAAACAGCGGCTCGCGCTTGCTGCGTGCATGCTGCACGAGCCGAAACTGCTGTTGCTCGATGAGCCTACCGCCGGCGTGGATCCCACTGCAAGGCGCGACTTCTGGGAAGAACTGCACCGACTCGCCGCCACCGGCATATCAGTGCTCGTCAGTACCCACTACATGGACGAAGCGGAACGCTGTCACAAGCTCGCCTATATCGCGTACGGAAAGATGCTCGCACGCGGCACTTCAAGCGAGGTGATCGAATCACAGGGTCTGTCGACGTGGTCCATCCACGGCGAACACCTGAGCAAGCTATCCGAGCAGCTTCGCACGACGCCCGGCGTCGACCAGACCGTCGTGTTCGGCTCCGCGCTGCACGTCAGCGGACGCGCTCACGAAGCGCTCGAAGTCGCGGTACGGCAAGCGGTCGCCGGAACCTCGCTGCGCATCGAACCGATCGACACGGGACTGGAGGATGTGTTCATCTATCTGATGAGCCATTCGAAAGACAACTTCGGGGCGCCGTCATGAAGAATCGCACCGTATTTTCCGTGACACGCTGGTGGAGCATTGTCCTCAAGGAATTCCTTCAACTGAGGCGCGACCGCGTCACCTTCGGCATGATCGTCGGGCTGCCGATCATCCAGCTTGCGCTGTTCGGCTTCGCGATCAATACCGACCCGAAGCATCTGCCAACGGCCGTCATCATTCATGACCAGAGCGAGTTCTCCCGCAGCTTCGTGATGGCGATGACGAACTCAGCCTATTTCGACATCGTCGAAACCTTGCCTGACGAGGAGGCCGGCCGCCGCGCGCTCGCTCAGGGCAAGGTGCAATTCGTCCTCAATGTGCCGGTGGATTTCTCGCGCAAGTTGCTGCGAGGCGAGCACCCGTCGCTATTGGTCGAAGCCGACGCGACCGACCCCACCGCAACCAACACCGCCGTCAGCGCGCTGCCGAAACTCGTTCAACCGGTCGCCGACAAGGACCTGAGGGGTGCGCTCGCGCACCTGAACGGCACGCAAAACGCATTCGACGTGCAGGTTCACAACCTCTACAACCCCGAGGGCGTTACGCAGTACAACGTCGTGCCCGGGCTGATGGGCGTGATCCTGACCATGACGCTCGTCATGATGACCGGTCTCGCCGTGACGCGTGAACGCGAGCGCGGCACGATGGAAAACCTGCTCGCCACGCCCGTTCTGCCGATCGAAGTGATGACCGGCAAGATCGTGCCCTATGTCGTCATCGGGCTCATTCAGGCATCCATCATTCTCGCCGCGACGCGCTACGTTTTTCACGTTCCGTTTGTCGGCAGCGCGCTGGCCATCTATCTCACGGCGCTGCTTTTCATCGCGGCGAATCTGACAGTGGGCATCACGCTTTCTTCGCTCGCACAAAACCAGTTGCAGGCAATGCAGCTCACCGTCTTCTACTTCCTGCCCAACATCCTGCTCTCAGGCTTCATGTTCCCTTTCGCGGGCATGCCGGCGTGGGCGCGGTTTATCGGCAACCTCTTGCCGCTGACCTATTTCAACAGGCTGATTCGCGGCATTTTGCTCAAAGGCAATGGCTGGACTGACCTATGGCCCTCAGTGTGGCCAATGGCGCTCTTCACTGCGATCGTCATGGCCATTGCATTGCGCTTCTACCGGCGCACGCTCGACTAGGAAGACACGATCATGAAACGCTTCGCTTTCCTGTGTTCACTCGTGCTGGGCGGTTGCGCGGTGGGACCGGACTTTCACGCACCCGCGGCACCGGACACGCAAATCTACACGCGTAGCGCCGATCCGTCTCGCACGGTGTCGGCCGGCGGCGCCGATGGTTCGGCGCAAACCTTCACGGCAGCGGATGCGCCGCTGCCGATGTGGTGGCAGCAGTTTCACTCGGCGGAGATCGACCGTCTCGTCGAGCAGGCGCTCAATCGAAGCCCTACCCTGGCGCAAGCCCGCGCAAAGCTGATCGAGGCGCGCGAAAACTACAACGCCCAGGCGGGCGCAACACGATTCCCGAGCGTCGACGCGCAGATTTCCGGAACGCGTCAACAGGTCGATCTCGCGGCTTTCGGCATTCCGCACGTCGAGAATCCCGGGCCGTTTTCGCTATTCAGTGCGGCAGTGACGGTGTCCTATACATTCGACGTTTTCGGCGGCAATCGGCGGGCGCTCGAAGCCACGTTGGCGCAGGTCGACTATGAGGCGTTCGAACTCGATGCGGCGCGGTTGGCCATTGCGGGCAACGTGGTGTCGACGGCGGTACGGCGCGCTTCGTTGCAGCAACAGGTGGTGCTGACGCAGCGTCTCGCGGATGCGCAGGCGCAGCAGCTCGGCATCATGGAGGCAAGGTTCGCCGCTGGCGGCGTGTCACAACTCGACGTGAATAGCCAGCGCACGCTGCTCGCGCAGACGCGCGCGTCGCTGCCGCCGCTTGCGACGCAACTCGCGCAGGCGGACCACCAGCTTGCCATTCTGGTTGGCGATGCGCCGTCCAAAGCGGATTTCGATCACCTCACGCTGGACTCGCTTCATCTTCCGACTGAGATACCCGTCACGCTGCCGTCGACGCTGGCCCGGCAACGTCCTGACATTCGCGCTTCTGAAGCACTACTGCACCAGGCGAGCGCAAACGTGGGCGTCGCGACAGCGAACCTGTACCCACAGTTTTCCCTATCGGCGGGCATCGGCTCGGAACGCACCAGCATTCAGGACATTGTGAATGGCCTGAACATCTGGAATATTGGCCTGAATCTGACGCAGCCCATTTTTCATGGCGGCGAACTTCATGCGAAGAAACGTGCTGTTCAGGCGGCCTATGAGGCTGCGCTCGCGAGCTATCAGCAAACAGTGCTTCAGGCCTTGCAGCAGGTTGCAAACGCGTTGACGGCATTGCATAACGACGCACACGAACTACATGCCCGCGACGACGCCGCCAGGCACGCTCAAGCGAACCTCGATATTGCGCGTGCGCAGTATTCCGCGGGTGGCGTTAGCCAGTTCAGTCTGCTCGATACGCAACGTCAGGCGTTGCAGACCGCTCTCGATCAGACGCAAGCACAGGCTGCGCGGTTAAGCGACACGGCGGCGCTCTTCCAGTCACTGGGCAGCGGCCAAAACGACTTCACTCTAGGAAGCGCGCCGTGACAGCGCAAGTCCATTTAGGCGCTGGACAGGTCGCGCCCTGACATTTCGCTCGACAGGTCGCTCGCGGAGCCGATAATTTCATATATCATAAGGTGACATATAATCGAATCGACGGTCCGTTTTGGAATCCGGAATGTGGCCTCCTCTCGTGTGATACCGCCTTTTATTTTCTATTCGACCCTTGTCACGCTACGCTCTCATCCGCTGGCTTTCCAGCTTCGCCCCCCATCCCGTTGCCGTCAGGTGGCCGGAGCGCCTGAGGTCTTGTCTCGGCGCCTTGCTTGGGATTGCGTTCACTGGCGGGACAATGCACGTCCTTCTCGGCCCGGCGGCCAACATTCCGCTCCTCGTAGCGCCAATGGGCGCATCGGCCGTGCTGCTGTTCGCGGTTCCCGCCAGTCCGCTTGCGCAACCGTGGTCGATTATCGGTGGCAATATTGTTTCCGCTACGGTTGGGGTTGCCTGTGCAAGCTGGATCGCCGATCCGGTGGGCGCGGCCGCTTTGGCCGTCGCGCTGGCGATCTGTGCGATGTTTGCGCTGCGCTGCGTTCACCCGCCCTCGGGCGCAGTCGCGCTGACCGCGGTCCTCGGCGGTCCGGCGGTGCATGCGCTGGGCTACCGTTTCGTGGCCGAACCGATTGCGATCCAGTCGGCGACGCTGCTGTGCGCTGCCATCATTTACCACGCTGCTACCGGGCATCGATACCCGCACGTCGCCCAGCGGAGTTCCGGCACAGGACCGGCAGCCTCGGCTTCGGCATCGAGCGAAGGTTTCACGCGCGCGGACCTCGAGGCAGTCCTGAACCGGCGCGGTGAATTGCTCGATATCGACACGGACGATCTGGAATCCCTGCTGCGCGATGTTCAGTTGCAGGCCTACGCCCGTACGTTCAACGAACTGACCTGTGCGGACATCATGTCGCGGTCTCTCGTCGCCGTGTCTGCAACCACGAGAGCTTCCGCCGCCTGGCGTCTGCTGAAACAGCGCCGCATCAAGGCACTTCCGGTCACTGACGAGAGGCAGCATGTGATCGGCATCGTGACCCGCGCCGACCTCGTCGACAAACGGGCGTTGGGCAAAGCGGCCGGTTCGTCCTCCCCAATGCGACGCTGGTTCAGGCGCAGCGTCACGCCAGCGCCGCTGGTCGGCGCCCTGATGAACGTGGACGTCCATACCGTCGACGCGACGACGCCCATCGTCGAGCTGGTGCCGGTGTTCGCGAACTACGGGCACCACCATATCCCGGTTGTGGACGCGCAACAGCGACTTGCCGGAATGATCACGCAGGCCGATCTCATCGCGGGACTGTATCGCCAGGCTTACGCCAGGCAGCGACACGTGGCATAGCCACTGTCATCCACGCCGAGGTCGAACACGGATACACATATCACGTCATGATATAATCCGGTTTTCACCTCTTTCTCCACGGCACTCCGATGAAGACACTCACGCGCGGCTTGACCAAGGCGAACTTCGAGCAACTGTCCGAGTTTCGCTACCAGATGCGGCGCTTCGAGCGTTTTTCTGAACAGGCTGCCCAGGGCGAAGGCATCACGCCGTTGCAGTATCTCCTGCTCCTGCATATCAAGGGCTATCCGGAGCGCGACTGGGCGACCGTCGGCGAGCTTGCGGAACGGCTTCAGGCGCAGCATCACGGCGTGGTCGCGCTCGTGTCCCGCTGCGAGGCGCTCGATCTCGTCCGCAGAAAGGTCAGCGAGACCGACCGCCGCCAGGTCGAGGTTCATCTGTTGAAAGCAGGCGAACAGGTGCTCGCCCGTCTCGCCGAGATGCACCGTGCCGAGTTGAAATCGCTCAAAGGCGCCTTTAATGTCCCTCAGATCGATATTTGAGTCACCATGAGTCCCGATACTCATAAGCGCGATTTTTCCCTAAACGCGCGGCTTCCTGGCATTTCCGCACTCGCCGCAGCGATCGGCGCCCTCAGCACGCTCGCGGCGTTCGTGCTGCTGAGCCTGATTCATCTCTTCACCAATCTGTTTTTCTTCGGGCAATTTTCGTTTGCGGACCGTTCACCCGCGGTAAACACATTGGGTGTCTGGGTGGTGGTCATCCCCGTGATCGGCGGCCTGATTGTCGGTCTGATGGCGCGTTACGGCTCGGAGAAGATTCGCGGACACGGCATTCCGGAAGCGATCGAAGCGATCCTGTTTGGCAAGAGCCGCATGTCGCCGAAGGTGGCGATTCTCAAGCCATTGTCGTCCGGCATCGTGATCGGCAGCGGCGGCCCGTTCGGCGCGGAAGGTCCAATCATCATGACAGGCGGCGCACTGGGATCACTGATCGCGCAGTGCGTGAAGGTCACGTCCGCGGAACGCAAGACGCTGTTGGTAGCCGGCGCAGCTGCGGGCATGACGGCGGTGTTCGGCACGCCGGTGGCGGCCGTGCTGCTGGCCGTCGAGTTGCTGCTGTTCGAATGGCGCCCGCGCAGTTTTCTGCCGGTCGCGCTCGCGTGTGCCGTCGCGGGTTTTGCGCGCGCGGCATTCTTCGGCACCGGCCCGCTGTTTCCGCTTGAAACCGCGCCGCCCGGCGCGCTGTCGCTGCTGTCCTGCGTCATCGCGGGTCTGCTTTCCGGCGCGCTCGCCTCGGGTTTGTCGGCCGCGCTTTATAAAGTCGAGGACCTGTTCGGCAAGCTGCCCATCCATTGGATGTGGTGGCCCGCATTCGGCGGACTGGTCGTCGGCGTCGGCGGCTTTCTCGAACCGCGTGCGCTGGGCGTCGGTTACGACGTAATCGGCGACCTGTTGCATCAGCACATTGCCATCCAGATCGCGCTGGCGATCCTCATCGTAAAGGCTGTCATCTGGGTCGTGGCGCTGGGCTCGGGTACCTCGGGCGGCGTCCTTGCTCCGTTGCTCATGCTGGGCGCCGGACTCGGGGTCCTGCTCGGCCATGTGCTGCCGGGCGGCGAACCGGCTCTGTGGCCGCTCGTCTGCATGGCGGCCACGCTCGGCGCCACGCTCGGTGCACCGTTGACCGCCATCGTGTTCGCATTCGGTCTGACGCACGACAGCAACGCGCTGCTGCCGCTGCTCGCCGCGACGCTGATCGCGCACGGGTTTGCAACGGTCGTCATGAAGCGCTCCATCATGACCGAGAAAATTGCCCGGCGCGGTTATCACATTTATCGGGAATACGGTGTCGATCCCCTCGAGCGCCACCATGTCGACGAGGTGATGTCGCGCGCGGTCAAGACGATCGATGGCGACTTGTCCGTGGCAGAGGCGCTGGCAACGTACTTCGGTGCGACGCAGACACATCGCGCGTATCCGGTCGTGCGTCAAGGCGCGCTGCTGGGCGTCGTCGATCGCGCGGTGCTGGAGACAATCCGCGATGGCGAGGCGCAAATTGCGCTCGACTCGCGACTCGCCGATGTGTTGCGCCACCGCTCACCCGCTTTTGCGTTGCCAGGTGAAACCTGCCGCCTCGTCGCAACGCGGCTTGCGGTGCACGGTCTCGAACGGTTGGCCGTGGTTACCGATTCCGCAACGTTGCAACTGGTCGGCATCGTGTCGCGCAGTGATCTGGTCAAGCCGTCGCTTGCGCACTTCGACGAAGAGCACAAGAAAGAGCGGTTCCGTCGCTTGCGAGTGCACACCGGCAAGCGGCATTTCCCGCCGGTTCCGTAAATAGCAGAGACCGATACGCAGTTCTTCCGTGCCCCTTCCCGGGGGCACATCAGCATTTCCCGGCCGATTCCCGGCACAACATCATCCCGCCCCTGAAGCCGCGTCGCGCTCTTCATCGCTATTCGCAGGCGTTCCAAAGACACGTGCATCGCAAGCCACAACTGGGAACGGCGCTCGCACACGTGACATCCAACACCATACTGACGATCGAATCAGCCGCCGAGCACGTGCGGACCGACCCGGACTCGCCATCATTATTCAGGAGACGCAAGATGAAGATGATCAGCGTAGCACTGTTCAGCGCACTCGCGCTTACCGGCCTTCCGTGCTGGGCGCAGAGCGCCGGTCCCACCGATCCGCAGATCGCAGCTATCGTCGTGACGGCCAATCAGGTGGATATCGACGCGGGTAAGCTCGCGGAATCGAAAACGAAGTCGAAGGATGTCAAAGCGTTTGCGCAGCGCATGGTCACCGATCACAGCGGCGTCAACAAAGCCGCCACCGACCTCGTGCGCAAGCTGGGCGTGTCGCCGGAAGACAATCCGACGAGCCAGAGTCTCAAGCAGGGCGGCGATGCGAACCTCGCGAATCTGAAGTCGCTCAAAGGCGCGCCATTCGACCGGGCGTATATCGACCACGAGGTCGCCTATCACGAGAACGTTCTCGACGCGCTGGACAAGACGTTGATTCCAGACGCGCAGAACGCGGAACTGAAGGCGCTCCTCGTCAAGGTGCGGCCGGCCTTTGTCGCGCATCTCGAGCACGCCAGGCATTTGCAGACTGCGCTGGGCAAGAGCGGTGAATAGCCCGACAGTTCGCGCGGCCGGCAATCGACGGCGCAAGATGTGTACAAGTGATTTCGTCCGCGCCTGCACTTTTCTTGCGATTGTTGCGACGTCACTGGCCGGCGTGTCCAACGCCGCGGCGAAAACCTATCTGATCGTGATCGAGCAGATGCGTTTCGATCCGCCGGTGCTCACGGTGCATCGCGGAGATCGTGTGATGTGGGTCAACAAGGATCTGTTTCCCCACACGGCGAGCGCCATGTCGAAAGCTTTCGATTCACGCGAAATCGCGCCGAATGCATCGTGGACCTATGTGGCGCGGGAGACCGGCAGCTATTCGTATCTGTGCACCCTGCACGCCACGATGCGTGGCACAGTGATCGTGAAATGACGGATGCACAATGCGTGAAGGCAACCTGGCGAGGCAGTCATGACGGACATCGCTGAAGCACACTCAAGCTATGCCGCGGACGACGAACGCGAAACACTCCGCCGCATCGTCGCGGGAGATCGATCGGCGTTCGAGCTGCTGATGCGTCGGCACAACCGGCGCCTGTATTGTCTGGCGCGCGCCACGCTGCGTGACGCGGCGGAAGCCGAAGACGCGCTGCAGGCGGCGTATCTGTCAGCCTACCGATCGATCGCCCGGTTTCGTGGCGATGCCGCGCTTCTCACCTGGCTGTCCCGTCTGGTGCTAAACGAATGCTATGGACGCCTGCGCCGCGCCGCTCGTCGTCAGAACGTGATTCCGATGGTGGACGCCAACACTCACGTCGATATCGATGCCATGATCGCGCAAGATTCCGATTCGCCAGAGAAAGCGGCCGCGCGCGCCGAGTTGCGAACATTGCTCGAACGCAAGCTGGATGAATTGCCGGAAGTCTTTCGCGTTGTGTTCGTGCTGCGTTCGGTCGAGGAAATGAGCGTCGAGGAGACCGCGCAATGTCTCGACATCCCGGAAGCGACGGTGCGTAGCCGGCATTTCCGCGCAAAGAGCCTGCTGCGCGAATCATTGGCGCACGAGATCGATCTCGCCGAGCGCGACGTCTTCGAATTCGGTGGCGCGCATTGCGACCGGGTGGTCGCCAACGTACTACGCCGGCTAGCCGACGAGGATGATCAGCCGTTCACTTCCGGTTGAGATGTGTTTGCAAGCCGTTGGCAGATGGGGAGAGTCGCCCATGCGCTGTCGATCCAGGTCGACCGGCCTCGTCGGCGCATTGCGCTGTGTCTGGCCAGTCGCGGCCATGCTCGCCACGTTGGCAATCTCGAGCGCCGAAGCGCGCGAGATCAAAGTCGTGTCGGGAACCTTTGGCGAGAACTGCGGCGCGTCACGAGGCAACGCGACCGCAGATCTCGCCCGCCAGTGCGACGGTTTGCAGACCTGCCGGTACGTGCTTCACGAGTCACCTACGCGCGCTCCATCCGTGCGCTGCCGCACGGACTTCCGCGCCGAATGGTTCTGCACCGACACCGAATTCCACACCGCCGCGCTCGGCGCTAAAGCAGAGCCGGGCAGCACACTCGTGCTGAATTGCGTCGAAGAGGCCGGCGCGGGCAAATAAGCGCCTTACTTCTGTGGACGAGTCCGCACGGCGTTCTGCGCCATCCACTTGATCCGCTCGCAGTCGGTCTTGACACGCGATGCGAATTCTTCCGGGGCCATGCCACCGACAGCAACAAGACGGATACCACCGGCGACAGCATTCGATAGCAGTACTTCCATTTCCTTATGATCGACTCCTGATCTTCCATGGCGGCACACCTCCAATCATTCCGCAAACAGCCGCACTGGCCAGGGATACTCCCTACCTTTTCCGCCATTTCACACTGACCTGTCTTGATTCGACTGCAGGATGGCGGTTTCGCGCGCTATGGCAGTGTATTGCGTTGACAATACACGGTGTTACGCTCAGGAAAGCAGCCTTCGCGGCAGTGAGCCGCCGTTCAGCGGCAGAATCAGCAGCCATAGAACACACCGCGAAGCGCGATTGCCTACGAGAGGCGAAAAACATCGCTGCGGGAGCGACTGCGATGCAAATCAAAACATATACCGTACTGACGCTATTGGTGTTTAGCAGTGCTGCTGTCGCATGGCAGCCGCTCATCTATCCAATTCGAAGTCAGAGCCCTTATCAACGCAGCATCGATGCCGCGATGTGTTACGCGACGGCGAACAAGCAGACCAAGGTCAACATCACCCGCGAACCGCAGATTCCACCGCGCAAGCCGGCTGCCACCAAAACTTCGTCGACCGGCGCGCCGTCGCGGCCGCCATTGCCACCTAGCACCTTTTCGTCCGCGCCGATCGGCGCGAGCATGCCGGCCGCCGCCGCCGAGCCGGGCGCGAGCGCGCCCGCGGCGACCACGGCGGCAACGGTGAAGGGCGCTTCGGCGACCACGGCGGCGAGCGCGCCGCCGGCAGGCACCACGACCACCGCCGCCACGGCGGCATCGGCGACGAGCGCGGGTAACGCTGCCTCGGAAACGGCGGCAGCGAGTGCGGCACAGATGGCTGCGGCATCCAGCGTGAAGCTGCCGCCTCTGCCGGCGCCCGAGCCGCCGATGACACAGTATTGGGCCGCCTATGGCGCGTGCATGCAAGCGCGGGGTTACGTCGTCGCACAGTAACCCCGCTTGCAAGCCTCGTTACGGTGCCTGATTTTTTTCTGATTGTGGCGCCGGCATTCGACGCCCCTTTGCGACACGGCGATGCTTAGCGACTTTACTTCCGATCAGCAGGATTCCTCCCGATGCGGGCACTGCGGTGTCCCGCTAGCCGGTCGCTTCGCGCCCTGTCCATCGTGCCATCGGCGTCCGGTCGATTCGCTCGGCGCACGCCCGGCGCCCTCGTTCAAAGTTCCGCTGAACGATCCGCTCGACGATCCGCAGCCGCTAGTCGATAGCCGTCTGCCGGTACGCAAGATCTGGAACCCGTCTTCGCGCGCGCTGGTCAATCCTTACGAGTTCGTCGAGGAGCCAACGGTCGCCGTGCCCACCTATCAGCGACTGCGTCAGCCCCTCGTGCTGGGCGCGTCGGTGCTGGTGGTGACCTCCGCGGTGTATCTGGGGTTCATTCATAGCAATGACTCGAAGGTCGGCACGCCTATCGAGGTTTCCGGCAAGGTGCAGACACAACATGTCGCGCCGCTCGCCGTGATTCCGCGGGAGCCCACGGCCACCGTCGTGCCGCGGCCCACGGCTGCCGCCTCACAGAAACCTGCGGCTGTCGTCGCCCAGAAACCCGCTGCCGCTACGCCCGCCGCCGCACCAAAGCCCGCGGCCACCGTGGCCGCGCAGCGCGCCACCACCGTCGCCGCCCTGCGATCCGCACCCGTGCGTTCGCCGCAGATTCCGCCACCGACCGCTTCGCCACCGCTTCCACGCCGCGTCGCATCCGTTGGACCCGAGGCGAAGCGCAATCCAGGCAGCCAGCCAGGCAACCCGCCGGATAAACCGCGCGCCGATGTGTCGCGAAATGTCAAAGCCGCGCGAGCCAATCTGCAGCAGAACAACCTGTCAGCGACCAAAGCACGCCTCGCGGCGGCCATCGCAGCACAACCGGATAATCGCGACGCGTTGAACATGCGCTCGACGGTAAACGCGCGCGAACAGCAGCGCGACGCTCTACTGAGCCTCGCGCGAGGCTGCGGATATATCGCGCGATGGACATGCGTCTCGCACAACGCCGGCACTGCGCTGCAGATCGATTCGAGCAGCAAGGAAGCACAGCGTCTCGTGACGCTTGCGCAGCGCGAAACGGAACTCCAGATGCCGCCGCCCGCGGAGCCCGCACCCGAGCCGCCGCCCGACACGCGCGACCTGACCAGCCATCATTGATGCCAGCGTCCGCTTCGAGCGGTCCATTGACAGAGGGACACGAGAGCAGGTGTGCACTGCGCCTTAGCGCGCCGACACCGCCAGACTCACCTGACGCGCGATCGCGCGATAGCGGTCAGCGGTATCTCTAAGCGTCAAGCCGACCAGCGAGCGCTCCGCCCGCGCTTGCCCTAATGCAACGATCACCGCCTCAGCATAGCACTGCACATTGCCGGTATCGACCAGTTGCACACCCGGAAATCCGCTCGCGAAAGCGAAGGCCGGAATCTTGCTCGCCACGATCGGCACGCCGGAAGCCAGCGCCTCGAGAAAAGCCACGCTGTGCGCCTCGGATTGCGACGGCATGACGAACACGTTCGACTCCGACAGCACAGTGGCGACATCGGTGCGCGGACCCGCCACCGCGACGCGCTCGGCGATGCCCAGCGTCTTCGCCAGCGCGATAACCGCGCGCTGATAGTCAGGATCTTCGATCACGCCGTACAACACGAGCCGCGCCTCTTTCTCCTGCTTGAGTACTTCGCTGAAGGCCCGCACCGTCAGCAGTTGATTCTTCACTGCCGCGTACCGGCCGATCTGCACCACCTGCGGCGCGCGGCCCTCGCGTTCCACGCCGTCGGTGAACGCGAAGCGCGCGAGGTCCACGCCGTTCGGCACGACGGTCATCGAAGGGTGCGGCCCGATGGCCTGCACGTAGTCCGTCACGCCCTGCTCCGAAACACTGATCACCATCCTGGCACGTCCCGACAGGACATGTTCGACGCGCCTGAACAGCGGCCGCTCGAAGTCGTTGGTCGCCGAATGCATGACGTAGACCACCGGCACGCGCAGCGGCAACGCGCGCGCGTAAAACGACGGAATGGTCGCGTGCGCGAAGATCACATCGGGATGAAACCGCCGCACGGCGCCGAACAGATGGCACAACTTGACGAACGGACGATGACGCCGCTCGGGAAAGAAGCATTGCACACCGTGGCTTTCCAGGCCGTTCCGCAAGGGCGCGAAATCCTCATGCGGCGGCAACAGCGAAGCCACGCACACCGCCATGCCCTCGGCACACTGATCGAGCGCAAGGTCCTTGGCCAGGACTTCAGCTCCCGACAGACGCGGCGCAAGAACCAGGTGAAAAACGCGCATCATGGCGTCCTTGCCATCAATGTCCTGAACAGCATCCACGCGGCGGCGCAGCCAAGGCCGAGCGTCATGGACCAGGCAATGCCTGTCACGCCCCACCAGTGAACGGCTGGAGGCGCGCTCAGCAGCAGCACCACGACCTGGATCGCCGACGCATGCACGGTCGCCTTCGCGTCGCCCACCGCGCGCAAATAAGCCACGAGCACCGCGATCAACGCGCCGATCGCCATATTGATCACGAGGATTCTGAAGAGCGGCACCGCCGGCAGCCACGCCGCGCCGAGAATCAGCGAAAAGAGCGGCTCGGCGATCAGCCGCAGCACCGCGACGAAAGCCGCGAGCCCGATGGCGATCACCAGCAGATAGATCTTGATGATGCGCGACGCCGACTGCGGACTGCGGCGATGGTGCGCCGCGAAGGTCGGAAAGAGGTATTGCGACATGGCGATCGCGGCGTCGGCGAGCAGCATCTGCGCGAGCCGCGACGACATCTGATAGCTGCCCAGTTGCGCCGGTCCGAGCAGCTTGCCGACCACGACCTTATCGAACTGGTTGAGCAGCAGGTTGATCACGCTGCTGGCCCAGATCCAGCGGCTGAAGCCGACATAGTGGCCGATGCCCGACCACACGGCGCGGATCGGCGGACGCGGTTTCATGGTCGCCCAGGTCAGCGTGCTTTTCAGGCTTTCGCCGGCCACGAGGCCGATCAGCACCGAGGACGCGCCGGCGCCGAAGTACGCGAGCGCGAGTCCGACCGTGCAATCGACGAACGACGCCGCGACCTCCACGCCGGCAATGTGCTGGAAGCGCCGCTCGCGCTGCACCACGTAATAAGCGGGTGACGCCAGACCGCGCAGCAACGGCAGCAGCGCCGCGAGCTGGATCAGGATCAGTGAGCCGTCCAGATGGAACTGGCTGCTCAGCACCGGGGCGAGCGCGACCAGCAGCAGCGAGATGAGCACGCCTCGCGCCGTCAACGTCGTCCACACCGCGCCGAGTTGCGAGCGCGATGGCGGATGCTCACCTTGAATGACCGCTTGCGCGAGGCCGGTGTCGGACAGCGCTTCGGCAATCGCCACCGCGAGCAGAGCCACGCTCACGCTGCCGATTGCCGCCGGCCCGAGCATCCTGCCAATCGCAAGAAATTTGATCGCCACAAGTCCACGCACGGCGAACTGCTGTAGCAGGACCCACGTCGCCGCACTCGCGCCGAAGCTGCCCGCTATCGAGAACGCCGGAAGCCTGATCGCCCGCAAGCTGTCTCTCCGTCGAATCGCAGCGCCGGTGAATCGGCCACGAACAGCGATTTTCACGCATCGCTGCGAACGCCGCCGGCGCATAATTAGTTAGGTTGCACCAGCAAGCTGGCGGAGTTTTTCAACGAATTCCATGCACGACCATACCGCGAGAGAATCGCCTACAACCGCCATCAGCTAGGCCGGTTCAGCCGAAGCCGACGCCCCCTAGTACGCTGAGCCACAAAGCGGGTCAAATTGGTGGTTCCACGGATTCCGGCGGTGCTAACGTTGCTCAGCTAGCGCCATGCCCGAACGGGCGCCCGGGCACTTTTTTCCGCAACGCAAACGGCTACCGACGCGATGGAACAAGACTACATCCTGATTGTGGAACCGAATCTCACCGGCCACCGCTGGCGATATGTCGAGTGGACCATGCAGGCCTGCGCGGAAGCCGGCTATCCGTGCATGCTCGTGACCGAATGCGCCAACGAAGACCACCGGCTCGCGCGGCAGATCACCGCCGCCAACCGCCCCGACCAGCAGATCGCCTTTGTCGATCCCGAGGAGCAGCCCCGCGGCCTGCGGCGCGATCCTAACGAATACTGGCGCTTTCACCGCTATTTCAAGCGCGTGTACTCGATCATCAGCCGCATGCAGTCGATCCGCCTCGTGGTCGTGCCCTACGTCGATTACTTCTTCTATTCGCTGCCGTTTCTCGGCTCGCCTTTCGGCAAGACACCATGGATTGGCATCACGATGCGCTCGACGTTCCATCATCACAAGGTCGGGATCAAGGCGCCTGATCGTCCCGTTGTCAATGCGATCAAGTCGCTGCTCTTCAAGCGCGCGATCCGGACCACCGGCCTGCGCACGCTGCTGACCATCGACCCCACATTGCCGGAATGGTCGGCGCGCAATGCGTCGAAGCACAGCGCGGCCATCGCCTACGTAGCCGACCCTTTCCCCGATGAACACGCGGAAAACCCCGTGCTGGCGCGCGAACGTCTGGGGCTCAATCCCGAGCAGCGCTATCTGCTGGTGTACGGCGCGATCACGGAACGCAAGGGCATCTACGAACTGGTCCATGCGCTGACGCGCCTCGAACATGCACCCACGCTGATCGTCGCCGGCGAGCAGGACACAGGCACGCGTCATTTCATGCGCAATCACGTACGCAGCCTCAAGCCCGCGCCGCTGGTGCTCGACGCCTTCATTTCCAACGATATGGAGCGCGATCTGTTCTCCGCGTGCGATGCGGTCTGGCTCGGCTATAAGGGGCATTACGGCATGAGCGGCGTGCTGGTGCAGGCGTATCGTTTCGGCAAGCCAGTGATTGCGACGGAAGACGGTTTGATCGGCTGGTTCAGCCGGCGTTGCGAGTTGGGGCCGATTTTGAGCGACCTGAGTTCCGCGTCGATCGGCCGTGCAATCACCGAGACCATGACCTCGTGGCCGCACGCGCCCGAAGGCGTGCCGTCCGCTCGCGAAGATCTGTTGTCACGGCATACGCTCGGCCAGTTCAAGCAGACCTTGCTGCAGCAGATGGCTTGATTCCGTAGCGGGCTCTTCAAAAAACACGAGGCGTCCATCCGTTCGATGGACGCCTCGTCACATGTAGCGTCGGTTATTGACCGGCTGCCGTGGCAGCCGGCCTTATGCTTGCGTGCTCAGGACAACTGGCCACCGGCGGCGGCAGCGGGCACTTCCTCGCGCACCGAACTGCTGCGCTTTTCGGGGAACAGCGCATTGCGCATCAGCAGGAACGGATACTCGATCGCACGCGTGGTCACATAGCCAATCGCGATCGCGATCGCAAACTGCGCCGCGAGCGCGACGACCCAAATGAGACTCGGCGCGAGACCCAGCGCGGTCGCCTTCCGGATCAGCATGTCGCCGGGTGCGAGCGCGAGCGAATGCCACAAGTAAATACCGTACGAATAGAGACCGATCCAGGCCACGCCGCGATAAATCCACGACGTACGCAGCGAGCCGGAGTACTCGAGCACCAGCACGATCAGCGCGGCGAATCCGAGCGCCTGAATCGTGTAGCCGATGCTTTCATCCAGCGCGAGGTTCTTGGTGGCGAAGGCGAGCCATGCGCAGAGCAGGACGACGCTGAAGATCAGCAGCCACTTGCGCTTGGCGAGCTGATGGTAGACGCCGGGTTTCATCCAGTAGATCGCGGAAAGAATCACGCCCACCAGCAAACTGTCGATACGGTATTGCGTGTAAGCAAACGCCCCATCGAGATTGCCGCCCGCCACGGCGAAGCAGCGCGCCGTGAGCACCACCGCGCAGATGCCGGTCAGCACGCCGACGATCGTCCATGCACCGAGACGCCAGCGCGCGAACATCAACAGAAGCGCCGGCAGCACCAGATAAAAGTGTTCCTCGACCGCCAGGCTCCAGGTCTGGGTAATCGACGTGCCCAGATAGTTCTGCAGGTGCGTCAGGTTCTGGACCAGGAAGGTATTCCACGGGTGACGCCCGGCCAGCACATGGAAGACGATCAGCACGTAATACGCGGGCCAGATGCGGAAAATCCGCCGGATGATAAAGCGTCTTGCGTCGACGTGGCCGGTTTCGGCGTACTGTCGGAGCAGCAGGCCGCCGACCAGAAAACCGCTCAGCGTGAAGAACAGGTTCACGCCTTCGCGGCCGAAATTCTTCAGCGGGTACTCAATAATCTGGATGAGGTAATTGCCGGTATGAACAGCATGAAAGTGAAAGCCCATCACCGCGATGATCGCGATGCCGCGGACGAAGTCGAGCTCGATCGCCCGTCCGGCCTTTGCGGGTCCCGCCCCGCCGAATAATTTCATGTTGTTCTCCCCCTATCGACCAGAGTTGGCGCTTTAGCGCCTGAATCTGGCCCCATGCAAGATGGTGGCTATCGTCTCTCTCGCGGGCGCGCGGCCCTTTTTGCATCTTCGGTGCGGGCAAGCGTGCGTGCGCGCCAACTTCAAGGCATTGGACGACAACATGAGCAAGTGTGCGCGCGTCTTGCAGAGCTTACGCTTTCCGCTGCCGCCAGAACCCAGGCAATGTTCGACGAATGCGGCCCAGCCAACTAACAGGCGTGCAGATTCCTTCAAAATAACCCGATGCGAGACCGTCCGCTATAGACCGACGGCGAAACGACGGCGACGGGGAGGAATCGGTAATGCGCCATCAGTATGCAACGCCCTGGATATGGTTTTTTTTGCTGCCGCTTGCGTTCGACTATAAGGCGACCGACGCGAATACGGGTCACTTCGCGCAGTTCATCTTCGTCCTGCCGGCGATCGCCGCAGGGGTTGCCCTCCTTCTCATCGCGCCGCGCTTTCACGAGCGCTCGAGGCTGCGCCTGACCGTCACGTGGAGCATGATCCTGTGCGTGTTCGGCAGCATCGTCGCGCAACTGGTTCAGGATAACGACACCGGCAACTATCTGCGGGTACTGCTGCCGTTCATCCTCTTCATGCTGGGCTATCTCGTGGCGTGCCGCCCGTGGAGCGAATTCCGCATCGGCCAGTTCGAAAAAGCCCTGTTCGTCGCCAACGTCATCAGCCTCGTGTTCACCCTCGGCTACGGCATGGCGACGGGCGGCGATCTCGACGACGTGCGCTTCCGCATCCTCTCCGTGACGTTGCTGGGTTTGCAAGGCGTGTTGCTCCACGAATTCGTCGTGGCAAAGCGTTTTTCGCTGTTTACCGTGGCGGTCTTCGGCCTGAGCGTCGTCATCGAATTGCTGAGCGTAACGCGCAGCGTGATGGTCGGCACGGTGCTGCTGTTCCTGATCGCCATGGGGCTGAGCGCGCCCTCGATTCGCCATATCTGGCGCGCGATGAGCCGCACCATCATCATCGGCGCCGTGCTCGCCGGCATGGCCGGCGTCGCGGCCCTGACTTTCCCGACCGTCGCCGAGCACTGGACGCAGCGCATTTTCTTCTCCGAGGAAACCCGCTCCGGCAAGGATCCGACCACGGTCACGCGTCTCGCGGAAATGCGCGACCAGTACGACCAGGTGACCGCGCAGCCCGAGACGCTATTGTTCGGCGAAGGCTACGGCCACTACTATCGCTACTCGCCTGTCTATCTGCCGGATCTCGCCGGCCAGATCAGCGAGAAGGACTTTTACGCGATCAACGAATGGGCCGCGGGCCACAACTTCTGGGTCTATCAGTTCTTCGCGGGCGGCCTGCTGTTCGGCGTCGGCATGCCGTTGGCCACGCTCGCCGCGTTGGCGATCTGCTTCTTCTCGTATCGCTACTGGCGCTCCGTCGTGCCCGACGCGCCGATGTTGCCGGTGCTGGGGCGCGCCATCATGCTGTTTGCCGCGTTGCCGGCCACTTCGATCGGCGGCAATCCGCTCGGGCCGCGTTTTTCAGGGCTGATTTTCGGCGTCGCGCTCGGCTTGATGATCGCCACCCACGCGCGTTTGCAGCGCGCGCTGCCGGCGCGCGTAAGGCGCTTGCGCAGGCCGCCGTATATGCGCGCGGAAGCGATGCCGGAACTGCCCGGCCGGATCCGGCCTGGCATGGGCCGCGCCGACCTGGCGTCGACGCTCGGCATGTCGCGCACGGCCGGCTCCTCGTCCGACGCCGGCCAGTTCGGCGCCCTCGTCCCGCATACGCCGCCCAGGCATCGCTCCAACCGACCGAATATCCCCCGATGAAAATTCTCCACCTGCTTGCAAGCGTCGACCCACGCGCCGGCGGCCCCGTTGAAGGCGTTCGCCGCAGCGGCACGGCGATGCGGGAAGCCGGACACGAGATCGAAGTGGCGACCTGCGATGCCCCCGGCGCCCCCTATCTTGCGGCCTTCCCCTTTCCGGTCCACGTCTTCGGCCCGACCAGGGGCCGCTACAGCTTCAGCGAAAGCCTCGCGCCGTGGCTCGCCGCCAACGCGAAGCGCTTCGACGCGGTGATCGTCCACGGCTTGTGGCAATACCATGGCTTCGCGGCATGGAAAGCGCTGCACAAGAGCGAGGTGCCGTATTACGTGTATGTGCACGGCATGCTGGACCCGTGGTTCAAGGAGGCCTACCCGCTCAAACATCTGAAGAAGTGGCTGTACTGGCCGTGGGCCGAGTATCGCGTGTTGCGCGACGCGCGCGCCGTCATCTTCACCACCGAGGAAGAACGCACTCGGGCGCGCCGGTCGTTCTGGCTGTACCGCGCGCATGAGCGGATCGTGCCGTTCGGCACGACAGTGCCGCAACTCGAAGCCGCGCCGTTGCGCGAGACCTTCCTCAAAGCCATACCGAGCTTGCGCGGCAAACGCATCGTGCTGTTTCTCGGCCGCGTGCATGCGAAGAAAGGCTGCGATCTGCTGATCGACGCTTTCGCGCGCGTTGCCAGCCGCGATCCGACGCTGCACCTCGTGATCGCCGGTCCGGACGAAACCGGCTGGGCGTCGACGCTACGCACCCAGGCGCAAGCGGCCGGCATCGCGCATCGCGTAAGTCTGCCCGGCATGCTGCAAGGCGACCTCAAGTGGGGCGCTTTTCATGCGAGCGACGTGTTCGTGCTGCCGTCGCATCAGGAGAATTTCGGCGTGGCGGTGGCCGAGGCGCTCGGCTGCGGACTGCCGGCGCTGATCTCCGACAAGGTCAACGTGTGGCGCGAGATCGAAGCCGACGGCGCGGGACTGGTGGCCTCGGACACGGTCGACGGCACGCAGAAGAATCTGCTGCGCTGGCTCGAACTCGACGACATGGCTCGCGAGGCGATGCGCGCGCAAGCGGCCCAGACATTCAATGCGCGTTTCCGTGTCGAGACCATGGTCAGCGCGCTGACGGCCTTGCTCGAAAACAAAGGCGGTCACGACGACGTGCGCGAAAACACGCTCACCACGCTGCGCGAAGCAACCCAACCAGGCCGTTGACACGCGAGCCGCCGATCGCCGGCGGCATTGCGCAGCTTCATGAAACCCGCAACCCAGCGAAGATGGCGCGCACCTGGCGCGCCATCTTCGCTTGCCTTGATCACACGTTCACTGCTCTTTCATCAACGGCGTCAAGGTGGAGGCCGCGATCGGCAGCGTGTCGACTTGCGGCGGCGCCTGAAGCGACATGGTGGCGCTGTTCGCGGCTTCGGCTCGCGTGCCGGCTACCACGTCCGGCACATCCAGCTGCTGCATCAGATGGCCGGCGAGACGCAGCGACAGCGCGGCAATCGTGATGGTCGGGAAGTTGGCGCCGACAGTCGGAAACACCGAGCTGCCGCCAATGTACAGATTGCTGATCCCATGCACCTTGCAATCGCGATCGACCACGCCTTCGCGCGGCGAATCGTGCATGCGCGTGGTGCCCATGTGATGCCACGTGCCTTCCAGCTTCACTGGCCACGTCCGGCCTTCGAGCGGCGCATCGAGCGTGACATCCGCCACGTTCGCCATCTGCAATTCCTGCGCGAGCAACTGGAACGTTTTATCGAAAGTGCGCTGCACCTGTTCGCCGAGGCGCCACTCCACGCGCACGCGCGGCATGCCGAAGTGGTCACGCTTGTCCGCCGACAACGTGACGCGGCTGTCCGGATTGGGCACCGCTTCGACGATGGCCTGCAGCGTCACGTCGGTGATCAGCGCGGGCCATTGCAACAGCCGCGTCAAACCGAACCCGACAGTGTGCAGCGGGTGCGCGATCATGGTCTCGATGTCGCGCTTCAGGCTGCGGCCCGGCTGGTCCTTGCCCATCAGCGCTTCCTTGAAGCGGATCAGCGCCTCGGAACCCGCGCTGCCCTCGCCGTACCATTTCGAATAGAGCCACACGCGCGAATTGAGCAGCTTCTCGCGTTCCATCCACTCCTGCTTCGGCGCGAACTGGGACGAGATCTTCGTGCCGTGCGCCGAGACGGCCGCATTCTGGTAGTGATACTTGATGTCGTACAGCTTGTTGCGCGCGATGCCCGGACGGAAGCGCACTTTGCCCGACATCATCCGTGGGTGATCCATGAAGTAGCGGCCGACCAGATCGTTGGCATTGCCGAGCCCGGCGGCCTGCACATTGTTCGACGCAAGCAGCAGGCGCGCGTTTTCGATGCCGCCCGTGGCGAGCACGAAAATCCTCGCCGTCATCGATATCCTGCGGCCGCTGATCGTGCCTACCTTCACTCTGGAAATTGCCGTGCCTTGCGCATCGGCTTCGATATTGAGCACGTTCGCATGGAGGAACACCCGCACCCGCGTCGAGCGCGACAGTTCCTCGCGATACACCTTGCCGAAACGCACCGGCGGGCTGAACTGCGCGACGGTATCGCGCATGTCGCCGGTGGCGAGCGGCAACCGGCGCACGTCGTGGCGACCGATCTCGCGCTCCCAGTAAGCGGGGTCGAAATTCTCCGGGCCGAGCTTCAGCAATTCATGCGTGCGCGCGTAGTAAGGCGCCAGTTCATCGAGGCCGAAGGGCCAGCCGCTGTGCGGAATCCAGTCGCGCTTTTCGAAGTCCCAGGGATCGAGCGGGCGGCACCAGCCGCCCCAGCAGTTGCTGCTGCCGCCGAAATAGCGGCTGCGCGAGCCGTCCGCGAACGTGTAGGGAAGCCCGATGTTCTCGCCGCGATAGAGGTCGCGGGTCGCGTCGTCAGGTCCGAAACCACCGCTTTCGAGCACGCAGGCGTCGATACCCGCCCTCGACATTTCGAGCGCGAGCGTAATGCCCGCGACGCCCGCGCCGATGATGCAGACCGTCGTTTCAATGACCGTGTTTTGTTCAACAGTACGCGTATCGATGAACATCCGCTGCTCCCCATCTTCTTCACGCATTTGCTCAGCGCGCCACGGTGCGCCAGCCGGAGCTGGCAACCAGGTCACGCAAACGTCGCAACCGGAACTTGCATGAGTGCTGCCGCGAACGCGCTCATCGTGCAGCGCGGCAATCCCATTGCGGCAGCCGACATTCCGGCAAAACGACCTCGGCCTCCCCAGCGTATGAACGCTGTGGTTCTTTGTCTGTGGTTCAGGTCACGGAGTCGAACCGTTTCCTGATAAAGCGGCAAGGATTTCCGCCGTACACACCCTCCGCTTCGAGCGAACGATGCACGACTGACAAAGGTGTCACGACCGCCGAACGGCCGATCGTCACGCCCATTTGCACCACGCACTTCGAAGTGATCCAGACGCCGTCCTCGATGATGATCGGCGCGACATGCAAATCCATCGTGGTGCTCATGTCGTGAGAGCCCGCGGTGAGGAACGTGCCTTGAGAAATGCACACGTTCGAGCCGATGCGAATCAGCGTCTGGTTGTAGATCCAGACATCGACACCGAACCAGCAGTTCTCGCCGACCTCGAGATTCCACGGTGCTTTCACGCGCACCGGATGCACGAACCGGCAACCTGTACCGATCGTCGCGCCGAAGAGACGCAGCAACGCAACGCGCACAGCTGAGAACGGCAGCAGTTTGTTGTTGATCACACAGGCTTCCAGCACGAACCAGATCAGCTCGATCAGCGCGCCGCGCTTGGCCTGATAGTTTCCTTTTCCGGCCTGACCCAGATCGATGACGCGGCCGTCCGCGCGCGCGCGCTCGGCTTGCGGCATGCGCCCGACGTGCGGATCGTCGGCTATGTTACCCATCAGCTTTCTCCGAACCACGAACGGTGGTAAACATATGCAGGCATGCCAAGCAACTGCTTACATTATGTTGCGGCGCCTGGCGCGGCTTCGCCCAGTGGCTGTGCAGGCAAGCGTTTTGGCGGCTACACGCGTACTGGTTGGCGCACGATAGCTTTATCCCGACAGCATCTCCCTGGGGAATAAGATGATGACCTTGCTTCGACACACGACTACCTGGACGTTTCTCGCAATCGCCTCGTGCGCGGCGCCGGCGTTCGCGCAGAACGCACCCAATGCCGCCGGTGCCGCCCGTCCTCCCGCCGCGACGGCGGCCAACGGCTACGGTCTGAACGCACAGCTTCCCGCCGACCGGCGCGCCGCGCATCGCAGCAGCGAGCAGGGCTTTCTCGGCGCGCCGAACCCATACGGCAGCAACGACGCGCAAGGCAATACCAACGACGCCCAACGCGCCGCGCTGCTCGACACGCAACGCATGACGGTGCTGGGCGGCGACCAGGCTGCGCAACCGGCGGTAGGCAAAGGCAAGGGTCAGCGCAAAGCGCCGGCTGCTGCCAACGGCCAGGTGCGTGTGGCCGGCCAGCCGGGACGTCCGAATGCTGCCGACGGTCTGACGCCCGAAGGCGCCGCGAGAACCACCTATGCCGACCCCTACGCCAGCAAGCGGGGTGTCTACCGTTCTCCGTGGTGATATCGCCTTCATGACAGGGCCGCGTGCCGGATCAATCCGGCGCGGCTTCCTCCGTGGTAGCCGGCTTTCGCCGGCGCCTCGCCGCAGCACCTGAAGGCGGCGCGCCGAAAGACGGCGTGCCGCCTTCACTGTGTTTGCCGCCCACCTTGCGCAACAGCATCGCAAGCCGTTCCTCGAAGGTGCGAATCGTCGCCTCCGGCGAGAGCGCGCGCTCCGCATAATTGCGTGCCGCTTTGCCGAGTGCCGTGCGCCGTTCCGTGTCGCTTGCCAGCACTGTGATCGCCGCCGCCAGTGCCTTCACGTTGTCCGGCGGCACGACCACGCCGCGCGGCGCCACGGCTTCGTAGAGCGCCGTGCCGCGACGCGCCATCGCCACGGTCGCCCGTCCGCTCGCGAACATGCCGGTGAGCTTGGACGGCATGACGAGATCCGCCGCGTCGCCGCGTTGCGGCAGCACGTGAATGTCGGCGAGGTTGAGCAGTTCATTCAGGCGCTCCACCGGCTGAAGCGGCAGGAACACGCAATTCGTCAATCCCGAGCAGCGTTCGAGCAGACTCTCTTTCGCGGCGCCGCTGCCGCAGAACACGAAGGTGAAGTCCACGCGTCCGGCCAGCGCGACCGCCGCATCGGCGAGCGTTTCGATGCCCTGCTTCGCGCCCATGTTGCCTGAGTACAGAATCACTTTCTGTTCGACGGGAATCCCCAGCAGACGCCGGTACTCGCTCGGCCGCGTAAGCGGAAAGATGGTCGACACATCGACCCAATTGGGCAGGCAGACAACCCGTGACGCGTCGACGCCCTTGGTCGTCGCGCGCGCGCTCATCTGCCGGGTGATCGACGACACCACATCGAAGCGCCGCAGCAACGCGCTTTCCATCCAGCGTGCGGTGCGGGCCACGAGCGAGCTTTTGAGCAGTCCCAGATCGAATGCCGCATCGACCTCGTAGTCCTGAATATGCAGCCACGCGCGCGCGCGCGTGATGCGTGCGAGCATCAGCGAGCCCGGCGCGCACATCAAGGTCGGTGCGATCAGCATGACCGCGTGGGGGCGCCACAGCGCATGCCGCACAAGCAGCGGCAACGAGGTCGCCGCGAAGGTCGCCAGATGCAGCATCCGCTTCAGGCCGCTGGGACGCGATGGCACCCAGAGCGGCGCGCGCCAGATCGCCACGCCGTCGCGCGTCTCGTGCTGATATCGCCACGATGCGTAGCCCTCCCCGACACGCCACTCCGGGTAGTACGGCGGCGCGCACACCATGCGCACTTCGTGTCCCCGGTTGGCCAGCAGCACGGCCATTTCCGCCGTGTACTTGCCCACTCCCGTCAGCTCAGGCGCATAGTTGATGCCGTAGATCAATATCTTCATCGTGACTGCCAGAACGAGTTAGGGCGTCATGCGCGCGACGCTGCCGGGCGGAGCGACTCAGTCGCTCAACATCAATGCACAGCCGCGGGCGATGTTGGCAGCCGCGGAAGGCGGATCGAAACGGCGAATCACATCCATGCACCGGCGCGCGGTGCCGCCCGCGTCGGCGAACGCCTCCATTGCCTTGAGCATGGTGCGCTGCAAGCCGGCGACATCGCCCGCTGTAAACGCATAGCCGCTCACTCCGTCGATCACCAGTTCCGGCACGCAGCCGCAACTCTCGCTGACCACTGCCGGGCAACCATGCGCGAGCGCCTCGTTGACCACCAGTCCCCAAGGTTCGCTGTAACTCGGCAGCACCATGCAGGTGGCGCCGTAATATTCGCGGGTAAGCGGCTCGTCCTGCAGACTGCCGACGAACGTCACCGCGTTGCCGAGTTCGAGCTCGGCCACCTTCGCATGCAACGCGTCGCTCATTGGGCCGGTGCCGACGATGCGCAGCCTGGCCGCCGGAATACGCCGCCGCAATCCGGCGAGCGCCTCGATCAGCGTGCCGATGCCTTTCTCTTCGGACAGCCGCCCCACGAACAGAAACACCGGCGGATTACCCGCGCGGGCGGCGACCCGCTCGACCAGCGCGCGCTCCGGCGAAAACGAACCCGGCATCGCCGCGGCCTGACACGGCACGAAAATCTTGTCGCGCTTCGCGCCGAGCGACAGCAGATACTCGCGGCTGCGTTCGCCGAAGCCGAAATAGCCGTCGCACAGCGAGAAAAACACGCGCTTCGGAATCGACGTCAGCAGCTTTTTGGGCCGGTCGCGCGCGGTCGAATCGCAGAACACCGCGCGCCGTTTGCCGGTCACGATGCACGCCGCGAGCATCGCCCAGTATTCCGGGCGGTGATAGCCCGGCAGCACGATCAGATCCGACTTGGTGCGCAAAACTTCCCACGTGAGCCGCGCGATCAGCTTCATGGTCGGCACGTCTTCGTAGCAGCCGTCGAACAGCTTTTGCATCGGATAACGGTGAAACGAATAATCGACGTCGGAAAACCCGACGCGATCGTGCTCCGTATCCGCGATCTGCACCATCGAATAACGAATTGCTCCGGAAGCCGAAATGTTATGCAAGGCGGAAAACACGACACCTTTGTGGCGCGACCACACAACATTGTGGAAGATCGTGACTGACGCTGTCATTTTTATGCCACTCCTCGAAATATCGTCCTGCGTGCATTGCGCGTCTTGCGCACGCACAGCGTCCCATGCGGTCCTTCGCTCCAAAGCCGCGCTGCAGCGGCCATTCGCGCGTCTAGGCCTCGAGGGCGGCAGCGGGTGTCGAACCGGCGTGTGATTCGACGAAGTCACGATATGTGGACGCGATTCCGTCCTCCAGACCGATCGTCGCCTGCCAGCCCATTTGCGCGAGGCGGGAAACGTCGAGCAGCTTGCGTGGCGTGCCGTCGGGTTTCGAGGCGTCGAACACGAGTTCGCCTTCGAAGCCGACCACCTTGCAGATGCATTCGGCGAGCTCGCGAATCGACAGATCCTCACCCACACCGACGTTGAAGAGGCCCTCGGTCACGTTGTGCTCGAGCACGAACAGCGTGGCCGCGGCGAGGTCGTCGACGTGCAGGAACTCACGGCGCGGCGTGCCCGAACCCCATACGCCCAGCGTTGCGTCGCCGTTCAGCTTCGCTTCGTGCGCTTTACGCAGGAGCGCCGGCAACACGTGGCTGCTGTTCAGATCGTAGTTGTCGTTCGGGCCGTACAGATTGGTCGGCATCAACGCGACATAGTGCGTGTTGTACTCGCGGTTGTACGCTTCGCACAGCTTGAGGCCGGCGATTTTGGCGATCGCGTAGGCGTCGTTGGTCGGCTCCAGCGGCGAGGTCAGCAGATACTCCTCGCGAATCGGCTGCGGACACTGCTTCGGATAGATGCACGACGAACCGAAGAACACCAGGCGCTCGACCTTGGCGCGGTACGCGGCATGGATCACGTTGGTTTCGATCACGAGGTTTTCGTAAATGAACTCACCCGGCCGCGTCGCGTTCGCGAGAATTCCGCCCACGCGCGCGGCCGCGAGCAGCACCACGTCGATCTTTTCGCTTTCGAAGAAGCGATTCACGGCCGCCTGATCCGTGAGGTCGAGTTCCTTGCGCGAGCGGGTGATCACGTTCTGATACCCGTCGGCGGCAAGACGCCTGAGCAGCGCGGACCCGACCATGCCACGGTGGCCCGCGACGAAGATGCGTGCTTGTTTGTTCATCGCCGTTACTCGTGATGTTCCAGCGCCGTGAATCCGGCCAGCGTGACGAGCGCGTCACGTCGTGCAATCTGATAATCCGAGCGCACCATTTCCTTGACGAGCGACTCGAACGAGGTGGTCGGCCGCCAGCCGAGCTTCGCATGCGCCTTCGACGGATCGCCGAGCAGCGTCTCGACCTCGGCGGGCCGGAAGTAGCGCGGATCGACGCGCACGATCACGTCGCCCGGCGACATCTTGATCTCGCGCCCTTCCACCTTTTCGACGATACCGATTTCATCCACGCCGGTGCCTTCGAAACGCACGGTAACGCCCAGTTCAGCGGCGGCGTGCTGCACGAACTGCCGCACGCTGTACTGCACGCCCGTTGCGATCACGTAATCCTCCGGCCGCTCCTGTTGCAGCATGCGCCATTGCATTTCCACGTAATCGCGGGCATGGCCCCAGTCGCGCAACGCCGACAGGTTGCCCAGATACAAGGTCTTCTGCATGCCCACCGCGATGCGCGCGACAGCGCGCGTGATCTTGCGCGTCACGAACGTCTCGCCGCGCACCGGCGATTCGTGATTGAACAGAATCCCGTTGCAGGCATAGAGACCGTAAGCCTCGCGATAATTGACCGTGGTCCAGTACGCGAACAGCTTGGCGACGGCATACGGGCTGCGCGGATAGAACGGCGTGGTCTCCGACTGCGGCACCTGTTGCACGAGGCCGTACAGTTCCGAGGTCGAGGCCTGGTAAAAGCGCGTCTTCTCCTGCAACCCGAGAATGCGGATCGCTTCGAGAATCCGCAAGGCGCCGAGGCCGTCCGCATTGGCCGTGTATTCCGGTTCCTCGAACGACACCGCCACGTGGCTCTGCGCGGCGAGGTTGTAGATCTCGTCCGGCTCGACGCGCTGGATCACGCGCAGAATGCTGGTCGAGTCGGTCAGATCCGCGTGGTGCAGAAAGAGTCGCTGGTCCGGATCGTGAGGATCGCGGTAGAGGTGATCGATCCGGTCTGTGTTGAACAGGGATGACCTGCGTTTGATGCCGTGTACGTCGTAGTCCTTGGCGAGCAGCAACTCCGCCAGGTACGATCCGTCCTGTCCAGTGATGCCGGTGATCAGCGCGACCTTACGTTTCATGGAACCTTCTCCTCGTTAACCTTTGCAATGCCAATCCACCACCCGGTTGAGCCTTTGTTGCGCGGCCGCCGGCCGCTGTCTCAACCAGCGATGCTGTCGTAGCCGTAGTAACCGCCCTGATAACCCGAGCCGAGGAACGCGCCTTCCTGCGGCACATCGGTCAGCAGCACGCCTCTGAGCCCCACACCGCCATTACGCAGCCGCTTGGCCGTCTCCATGACCTCGTTGAGCGGATGGCGGCCATGGCGCACCACCAGCAGCGTGGTGCCGGCGTACTTGCCGATCACCGTCGAGTCGGTCACCGCCAGAACCGGCGGCGTGTCGACGATCACGAGGTCGTACTGCGCCTTCAATTCTTCGAGCATCAATTCGAAGCGCTTGCTCATCAGCAGTTCGGCCGGATGCGAGGGCAGCGTGCCCTTGGCGAGCACGTCGAGACCCGGCAGCACGTCGCGCTGGATCATCGAGCTCAGATCGCCGCCGCTCAGCACGTCGGACAGACCCGGCTGATGCGCGACACCAAAATGCGAGTGCACGTCGCCGCGCCGCATGTCGCCGTCGATAATCAGCACGCGCTTGTTCGCCGAGGCCACCAGCGCCGCCAGATTCACCGACAGGAACGACTTGCCGGAATCGGGCCGTGAACCGGTGATCATCACCACGTTGTTCTCCGCGTGATCGAGCGAGAGCTGCAACGAGGTGCGCAGATTGCGCACGCCTTCCACCGCGATGTCTTCCGGCGCCTGCTGCGCGAGCACATGCAGCCCGCGACGGCGCAGCATGACGTTTTCCTGCAGTTTCAACTGGGTCTGGCTGCGCGGCACGACCGCAAACACCGGCACGCCGAGCATGCCTTCGAGTTCGTCCGGACGTTCCACGCCGCCGTACATCGCGCGCTTGAAGAAGGTCAGCAGGATGCCGAGCACGAGACCGCCGCCGAGCGCGATCAGGATCGCGAGCACGCGCTTCGGGCGTACGGGTTCATCCGGGGCTTCGGCGAAGTCGACCACGCGCACGCTGCCCACCTGTCCCGCCTTCGCCACGCGCAGTTGCTGCGCACTGTTCAGCAGATTGGTGTACAGCTCCGTGTCGACGTGCACGTCGCGCAGCAGACGCAATGCGGTCTGCTCCGTATCCGGCATGACCGCCACGCTGCGGTTCATGGTGGCCGCCGCGCCTTGCAAGGCGGCGATCTGCGCGTCGAGCGAGGCCACCGCCGGGTGATTCGCCGTGAAGCGTTGCGACATCTCCGCGCGTTGCTGCTGCAGATCCATCAGCTTGGTCTTGTTATCGACGATCTGTTGCAGCAGCAGGCGGCTTTCTTCGCCCAGGTCGACCGTGCCGTGCGTGTTGCGGAACTTGTTGTAGCGCTGCTCCGCATCGTCGAGTTCCTTGCGCAGGCCGGGTAGTTGCTGATCGAGGAAGGCCAGCATGTGCTCGGCTTCGGTCGAACGGCTCTCCACATCCTGCCGCACGAACTCGCGCGCCATGCTGTTGACGATCGCCGCCGTCAAGCCGCTGTCGCCGCCTTCCAGACTCGCGCGGATCACACCGGATTGCAGCGTGGTTTCCTGCACCACCAGCGCCTTTTGCAGGCGATCCACCGTGCTCAGCGTCGAGGCCCGCTGCAATTCGAAACGCGAACCGGCTGCGCCGACCAGCTTGTCGACGCGCAGCGTGATCGGCCCGTCGGCGGTATCCGTTTGCACGGTTTCGCCCACTTTCCCCGACAGAATCGCAATACCGTTCTTGTCGCGCAGCACATACGAACCGTCATTGCTGGAAATCAGCGTGAAGGTTGTGTCGTACATGTCCTTCGACGTGTCGAACTGCGACACCGAAATGCTCTCGTCACCCCATGCATAGCCGGACAGGTTGATGAACTGCGGCAACTTGAAGCCCCATTGCCCGTTCACCAACCCCGCAATCATTCCGCCGATGATCGGAAAATAGCGCGGCCCAGCCGTGATATCGAGGTGCAGCTTCTTGACGGTTTCTTCCGTGACCAGACGCGACTTCAGCAACTCGATCTCGGCCGCCGTCGAAGGCTTGGTGTCGAACATGCCGGTAAGCGGCGGCAAGGAATCCTTGCCGTTCGCATTGGCATTCGCCGTCTTGTCCTCGACGTGAAACAAGACATCCGCGCGGTACGTCGGCGGCGCGAGGAAGGCGTACGCGCACCCCAGCGCGAGCGCGATCAGCGTCACCATCACGATCGTGCGCCAACCTCGCACGATCGTACGCAGATAGTCCGACAGATGAAGCTCGTCCGTTCCGGACACGTCGGTGTAGCGGTTTTCGAAGTTGATTGCCATTTTCTTCACCCAACAAAGCCCGGCGGTTCAAGATCACGTTGCACGGTTGTTATTTCGCGAGGACGGCCCCCGTTACAGCCGCATTGATCGCCGGCAGCAGCAGGTTCAACACGCGGTTGAAGCGGACCAGCCCGCCTTGACCGACATACACGACGTCCTTCGGCTGCAGTTCGAACTGATTGGCGAGCACCATCGACACCGGCGACGTCGCATCGAGGTGGTACACCTCAGGCGTTTCGCTCGTGGAATTGCGGATCACGAACAGTTGCCGCGCCGCGGCCGTGTTCGAGTCGAAGCTGCCGCTGTCGGAAATCGCCTGCGAAAGCGTCAGCGAGCCGTTGCGCATCGGCAGGATGGTCGCCGGCTTGTTGACTTCGCCCATCACATAGACACCGCTGTCTTCGCGCGATGCCACACGCAGCGCATCGCCCGGTTGCATGTAGATGTCCGACGGATTTTTGCCACGCTTGATCAGATCGTCGAGGTTGAGCTGATACGGGACGCCGTTGCGGATCAACACCACGCGGCTGCGGTCCGCATTCGGGCTCAGGCCGCCGCTCAAGCTGATCGCGGTCGTCAGCGACATCGGAATGTCGTTGACCGACTGAGTGCCAGGCGTGCGCACTTCACCGTCCACATAGACCTGCTGCGCGCGGAACGAGGCCACCCGTACCGTCACTTCCGGCTTCTGATATACGTTGCTCAGCCGCCGGTGCAATTCCTTCTGGATCGTCGTGACGTCCTTGCCGGCCACATGCACGTTGCCTGCGTACGGGAACTGCACATCGCCGTTTTCGTCGATCAGGAAGCCGGGTGCGGCATCCGTCGCCTTCACGCCCTGTGCCGGCTGACCGAGCGCGGCCGCGAGTTCCGGGTGATCCCACACGACGATTTGCAGCACGTCGCCGGGGCCGACCTTGTAAGCGGTCGGCTTGCCGAACAGCGCGAGCATCTGCGGCGACAGCGGCGCGGTCGCCTGCGCCTGGTTCATCTTGCGCAGCAGCGTGAGATTGATATCGGTAATCGGTATCTGTTGTTGCGTATTCGCTTCAGTACTGTAATCACCACCCGTGTCCTGAACTGCGGCAGGCGTGACCATCCGCTGGCCCGGTGCGATCCCGCATCCGGAAAGCAGTGCGGCAGTAGCGAAAACCAGGAGACTTCCCGTGCGTAAACCAAGCGAGCTCATGATGTTTCCTCCGTGCGCCACGGCGTTTTTCCTCAAGGGAGGGTGCGCCCAGCGTATTGTTAACAACTAATAAGCGTTTCGATGCACCAGTCCGGCGACTATCGTCGCGCCGATAATCCGCATGTCGAGTGCGAACGACCAATGGCCCAGGTAATACAGGTCATGTTCGACGCGACGTTCCATCTTTTCGATGCGGTCGGTTTCGCCACGAAAGCCGTTGATCTGTGCCCACCCCGTGATCCCCGGCTTTATGCGGTAGCGATTGATATAGCCCGCGACCACTTTCTGATAAAGGTCGTCGTGCTCGAGTGCATGGGGACGCGGTCCAACGACCGACATGTCGCCACGCAACACGTTGAAAAATTGCGGCAGTTCGTCGAGGCTCGTGCGGCGCAGGAAGGCGCCCACTTTGGTGACGCGCGGATCATTGCGCGTGGCTTGCCTGACGGTGCCTTTTTGCTCGGTATGCAAACGCATCGAGCGGAATTTGTAGATCGTGAATACGTGGCCGTCCGCGCCTTTGCGTTTCTGCTTGAACAGAACCGGACCGCGCGACGACAGCTTCACTGCGATCGCAATGGCGAGCATGACCGGCGCGAGCGCGATCAGCGCGGTCAGGGCGAACAGGCGGTCGAAAATTTCCTTCTTCAGCATCGAACTGGCGGACAGCGGCGAGGCCACGAGATTGATCGCCGGCACGCCGAGCAGATCGATCACGCCGCTGCCTTCGAAAAGCGCGAGGCTGCGCACGTCCGGCATGAAGCGGATGTTCACCAGATCGTCGCGGAATTCGCCGACCAGCGAGCAGATCAGCGGCTCCTCGGAAAGCGACAGCATCAGCCACAGTTCGTGCACGTCGTTGGTCCGCATGTAGCCGGCCAGCGCGTCGACGGTGTCGAACACCGGCACGCCCTGGCTCGTGACCGGCGACACGTCCGGACGCGCGTTGTACACGGCCGTGGCGCGAAAACCCGTGGTCGGCGCCGCATTGATCCGACGAATGATCGCGTCGCATTGCGAGCCGCTGCCGACAATGGCGACCTGATGCAAGTTCATCCCCGCACTGCGTGCGCTCGCCAGCACGGCGTGCGTCATCAGCCGGTACGCGATCAGCAAGCCGCCGGTCACCGCCGTCCAGTACGAGAACCACAGCCGCGACACGAAGTCGATCCGATGCAGCGAATACATCAGCACGAGGGCGCTGCCCTGCACCATCAGCCATGCGAGCGAGACCTGGCCGGCCAGCGCCAGCTTGGAGCGGCCACGCCATGATTCATAGACGCCGAACGCCGGAAAGATGGCCAGCGCGAAGGCAGCGGAAAACATCACGAGCGCCCAATAGAAACCGGATTGAGCGAGGTAATCAAAACGGATCTGCGACGCCACCGCCGCACCCGCCAACACCAATGCAACATCGAAAACTCGCGCGAGCAAATCTTGAAACTTGCGCATTTTGGCCACCTCGTTCTTGCCGTTCTTGTCCGCAAATGAGTCCGGCGTGCTGTTCAGGAGCAGCGGCCGTAGTTGTCGTTGAACCTCACAATGTCGTCTTCACCGAGATAGGTACCTGACTGGATTTCAATGATTTCGAGCGGCACCTTGCCCGGGTTTTCGAGCCGGTGACGGGTGCCGAGCGGAATGTAGGTCGATTCGTTTTCGCTCAACAGGAACTGCTCTTCGCCGCGCGTGACGAGCGCCGTGCCGCGCACGACGACCCAGTGTTCCGCACGGTGGTGATGCAATTGCAACGACAGCTGCGCGCCGGGCGTCACGACGATGCGCTTGACCTGGAAACGCTCGCCATGGTCGATCGAATCGTAGAAACCCCACGGGCGGCGCACCTTGCGATGCGCGTCGGCCTCCGGCGCGTGCTGCGCCTTGATGCGCGACACCAGCCCCTTCACGTCCTGCACGTGCGAGCGGTCGACCACCAGCACCGCGTCCGCGGTTTCGACCACCACCACGTTGGTGGTGCCGACGCAGGCGACCAGCCGCCCTTCCGAATGCGCGTAGCTCGATACCGCGCCTTCGAATGTCACCCGGCCGCGCCCTGCGTTGCCGTTGGCGTCCTTCTCCATCGCGGCCCAGACGGCGTCCCACGAACCCAGATCCGACCAGCCGGCATCCAGTCCGACCACGACGCCGGCGGGCGTCGCGGGCGTGCTCGCAGCGGTGCCATCTGCCGTTTCCGGCCCGGCCGTCTCCGTCAGGCGCTCCATTACCGCGTAGTCGATCGAATTCGCGGGCGCGCTGAGGAACGCATCGACCAACGGCCGGAAATACGCGCCATCGGCGCGGCCGCCAGTGAACGCGCGTTCGCAGGCCGCGTACATCTCCGGTTGCAGACGCTTCAACGTATCGAGCCACACGCTCGCGCGGACGATGAAGATGCCGCTGTTCCACCAATACATGCCCGCCGCGACGTACTTCGCCGCGAGTTCTTCCGCGGGCTTTTCGACGAAACCGTCGATCGCATGGCCGCCGCCCGCCAGCTCGGCGCCGATGCGGATATAGCCGAAGCCCGTGTCGGGGCGCGTGGGCGGCACGCCCAGCGTCGCGATCGAGCCCTGCTCCGCATAGCGCGCGGCGAGTTCCAGCGCGGCCTGCAAGGCGGGCACGTCGGCGATCGAATGATCCGCGGGCATGACGACGAGAATCGCATCGCCGCCGTCCGCGCACGCCAGCGACGCCGCCAGCGTCAGCGCCGGCGCCGTATCGCGTCGCGCCGGCTCGACAATAAGACGAGCGTCGACGCCATTTTCATGAAGTTGTTCGGCGATCACGAAGCGATGTTCTTCGCCGCACACGATGATCGGCGAAACATCCACGCTCCAGCCCGCCGGAAAGCCGCTCATGCGCCGCGCCGTGGCTTGCAGCAGCGAGTCGGACCCGACTACGTCGATCAGTTGCTTCGGATAGTTTTCCCGCGACACCGGCCACAGGCGCGTACCTGACCCGCCCGCCAGAATGACCGGGACGATGCGCGCGCAAGGGGCGCCCGCCGTCGCGGCATCCGCACCGGTCGGGTCGACCGACACGGCGCTCACAGCTCCCTGAGTCAACATATTCGCATTCCTTATAATTCTCAAAGATCGGCGGAAATTTGGACCGGATGCCGTGTTGCAACACGGCCCTCCGGCTGACCCCGCCGCGCTATTCGCCGACTAGTCGACGACTTTGAATCCGAAATTCGGTGGGAGAAATTCTCATCCGCTTGCGAAACACTTTCGCGAGGCGGTCACCGTTACCCATGCCGGTTCGCCGGGCAATCTTGTCGACCGGCAATTCCGATTCGGTCAACAGGCTGCAAGTCACGGCAAGACGCTCGTGCAACAGAAAACTCGAGGGCGTGATGCCCATTTCCATCTTGAAGCGACGCAGAAAATTGCGCTCGCTCATCGCGGCAAACTGCGCCGCGTCAGCGATCGAAATTGCCTGCTGGCAATTCTCTTGCAGCCAGCGAGCTGCCGCGCGCACCTTGTCGCCAGGACTCAGGCCACCGTCTTCGCCGAGCAGCGGCGCGAGATTCGAGCACGAATCCGCCAGCAGGCGCTCGGCAACCGTACGCGCCGTGGCGCCGCCGAGGTCGCGCTTGATCATGGCGAGCGCGCTCCTCATCGATTCGAGGCGATCGCCCGCATCGGCGGTCTGTTCTGACTGGCGCGCCGGTGCCGACTGCGCATAAGCATCGCCGGCTTCCTTGCTGTCGGGCACATACGCTGCATCGAGCAGCGCGCGGCCTTCCGCGATCGGCCGGATCATGCCGGTGTTGCGGCGCACACGGCGCAGCCAAGCGATCAGCCGCTCGTCGCTGGCGGCGGCGAGTGCGCCCTTGCCGCCCGCGACATACAACGCATCGAAACCGCCGTAATGGCGCGCGTCGAGTCCATCTGTCCAGACCCGCAGCGCGGACGACGAAGTCACCATGCCGCCGTCCGCGGACAGGAAGGACACGTCGTATAACCAGCCGCCCGAGCCGGACGAAGCCATTTCGTTCGCTGCCTGGAACACCTCGGCAACAACCCCGGCTCCCTGCAGTGAGCAGTCGTTGAACATCAGTATCGCGATGCGACGCATACCCTTGTTCGGAGCGTGCACCCAGCGCAGCATTGCAGACTCGAGACTCGCGCAGGTCATAGTCATCCTCTCACCAGAAAACGGATCTACTTTTCACCCTGGACGGCCATGGAAAGGCCGGCTCTGTGCAGCGCATCATAGTCACCGCCACTCAAGCATTTAGCCGCCATGACCGAAAGCGCAGACATGTTGGCGTGTGGACAGGGTGACCAGCCAGGGATTTTCGGAACAACCCCGCTACCACCGTCTTTTCAACGAATTAATTGCCGATTCGACATAGGAATGAATTGGCATTCTGCGAATGTTAATGCAAATAAAACCACCATTTCGTTCGCCACCGCACACACCACGACTACTCGAAAACGGCGTAGTTACAATTTGATCCATCCAGCGCCGCACCGATTTGAAGTGACTTTTTCCCGCCAGAACGTCAGAATGAGCGCAGCGCGCTTCGCTACACCGCCCTCTGCCGCGCCACCCGCCTACTTGAATTTCTTCTGACGATATATCCGCGGGATGGCAATAAGTAAAACGAACATCCAATATAAGCACTGAAGAGTGCGACAAAATTATTTAATTGGTTGTTATTAGATACCACGGATATAAACGTGGCGATTAATGTTTCAAACGTGAAACACGGGAATAAGACAACTTTAGACCGCACGGCAATAGGCGGGCCAGTGGCGGAATCTGTCGAGTACGAACCGGGCTATTTCCGCCAGCGGATTGCGGAAATACACTATGCGGTTTCCGCAACACATTGCCTTGAGAGGTGGTGCGAGGCGGCTCTGACCTGGTGAACTAGTAGTTGGGCGACGCGTCTGTTGCCTTTGGAAGGATAGCGAACGACACGGGGAACACATGTTCAATGTACGCGAACAGCGCGCGCCGCGAAAGCGTAACGGCGCCTTTTCCGAAGGCAGTCGAAGACTGGTGATGGGCATCGCCGTCCCGGCAGCGGCCGTCATCCTGCTCGGCCTGGCAGCCGGCCGATGCGCCGCGGCCGACCCTGTGCCTCAGGCGAACGGTGTGAGCAACGACGAGTTCGCCGCGGACGGCAGAAAGTGGACGCCGTGTGCGGCGGAATACGGCACCTGCCGGTTCAACGGCACGCGCGACGTGCTGTACGGCACGGCGCAACAGCACGTCGTCAAAACCTTCTCGAATAGCGCGGAGTGCAACAACGGCGTATTCGGCGATCCGGCGCCCGGTGTGGAGAAACGTTGTGCGATGGCGCCAACGGTAGCGAGCAAATCGGCCGCGCCTGCCGCGAACAAGGACGCCGCGCCGAGTGCCGCAATGCAATCCGCCGCTCCCGAAGACCTGAAAGCGCCGGCCGGACAAGGCCTGCGTTGCTCCGCACCATCGTTGCAGGTGCCCACGGCCGCGAGTGGCGATCTGCTCGAAGCCGACACGCCCAGCGACGGCACGCGGCTCTTCGCCTTGAACAAACCGTTCGCGCTGGTGTTCACCGCGCGCCCGACGCAAGGCGACACGCTCAGCTGGCAGATACGCGACGCGTGGAATGCTGTGCGAGCCAGCGGACGCTTCCCCGTTGCGGCGGGGGCGACGCTGTCCACTTTGGCCTGCGCATCCAGCGCGGCGGGCTACTTCGCGGTGTCCGCATCGCTGGAGCGCGCACATGGCCAATTGGAAGCACGCGGCACGCGCCCCGCGGGCATCGCGACGTTCGGCGTGCTGCCGGATCCGTCCGCTGCGTTACCCGCCGTCCGCTTCCCGTATGAAGATCTGCACCGGTTCGGCGGACAAGGCGCCGCCTATCTTGCGCCGGGGCAGCACTGTTGCGACGGCGACGGCTACCGGCCGGTCTACACCGCGCTCGGCCTCACGTGGGTCAACGACAATCGCAACTGGTATATGGAGGAGCCGAAAAAAACGGGCACATTCGAACCCGCGAGCAAACAGCTCACGCCCTTCTTCCGGCGCGGCGACCTGCTGCGGCTGATCCAGCTCGACGGCATTCCGCAGTGGGCGAGTCCGACGGGCAAGGAGACGCACAGCTATGTGCCGACATCGCTCGTGCAGATGAAGGACTACATGGCCAAGGTGGGCGCCGAGTCGAATCGCGTTCGCATGACTTACTTTCCCAAACAGCGCGACAACTACTATCAGGTGACATGGGAACCGGACGCCGACGGCGGTCTGCCGTGGCGCGACACCGACGCGAATTTCATCGCCATGTACAAAGCGGTCTGGGAGGGCATCCATCAGACGGATCCGCATGCGGTGGTGATGGGTCTGACCTATTCGTCGGTGCAGGGCAATGTCACGTGGATGCGCAAGCTCGGTCCGCTTGGGATCGGCCGCTATATGGATGGCATGACGATCCACGGTTACTACGATATCGGCACGACGCCCTCGCATCCTCCCGAGCGCGTGGCGGACACCGGCAATCAGGGCACCGTGCCGGGCGCGCTGCCTTCCGCGATGCGGGCGCTGCGCCACGAAATGCGTCTGTACCTGAAGCCCGGCGCGCCGCTCTTCGTGACCGAAACCGGTATCAGCTACGACATCGGTCAATCGTATGGCAAGAACTATCCGGGCTCGAACGTGCTATATGCACAGGCTGCCGTGACCGCGCGCACGCATCTGATTTTGCTGGGCGAAGGCGCGGACATGACCTACGTGTTCTATCTTGCGGATATGCCGGACGCCGCGCCGGGTTATGGCATTTTCTTCGAACTCGATCATCCGAAGGGCGCCTACGGTCCGACCCGCATCAGCCCGAAACCCGCGGCGCTTGCAGTGGCGGCGATGACGCGCATCATCGACGGCACCGACACGCTCGGACCGCTCAAGGATGTGCCCAAAGGCGTCTACGCCTATGCGTTCCGCCGGCTCGGCGGCGGCAAGATCGTGACCGCGCTATGGACGCACGACAACGACAGGTGGAACGCCAGGACCGGCTTCGACGCGAGCCGCAGCGTGGACTATCGTCTGCGAGTCGACGCGCCCGGCACGACGGGCGAAGTGACGGCCCTCGACATGATGGGCAACGCGACGAGCTTGCCGTACCGCGACGGATTGGCTAGCCTGAAACTCTCGCCCGCGCCGGTCTATGTGGTCTCCGGCAACGCCGACGTCTTCAAGAACGCGGTCACCACGCCCGAGGGTTACATGGCGCACTAGCGGCGCGAAGTGACGATAGTTCGGCGCGATGTGACAGGCTCTGCGGCTAGTGGCGCACATAGTATGCAGGCGGAGGCACGTTAGCATCCCTATCAGTACGCTGGAGCCGAAACATGAACGGCCTCGCATGGACGATGTTGATACTGGCCGCCATGATCGGCGCGTTTCTCTTTGCGACGATTGGCGCGATTGTGCTCGCGCTTTTTCTCGCGAGCGTCTCGAGCCGGCTCACACGGAACGACGATCACCATCGCGATTACTAGCCGACCAGGCGCTCAACTAGCGCGAGAACCACGGGAGATGACATGCTGACCGAGATCGATTTCCTGGACGTGGTGCGCCTCACGCCCCTGGTCGCGTTCGATCTGATCGTCAGCGATGCTCATGGGCGCGTGTTGATCGGCCGCCGCCGCAACCGCCCTGCCCGTGGCACATGGTTCGTTCCCGGTGGCCGCATTCATAAGGACGAAACACTCGACGCCGCGTTCGCGCGCATCGCTGAGGCCGAGCTGGGCGTTGCCAAACTGGCGCGCTCGACGGCACGCTTCGAAGGCGTGTTCGAACATCACTACAGCGACAACTTCGCGGGCGAGCCGGATGTGTCGACGCACTACATTGTGCTCGCCTATGCACTGACGCTCACGGGCACCTCGCCGCTCGGACGGCCCGAGCAGCACAGCGAATATGTGTGGCTGACGCCTTCGGAGTTGCTGGCGCGCGCGGACGTCCACGAAAACACGAAAGCCTACTTCCGCTAACACGCCTGCAAGCCGTCGCGCGGGCCTGAACCCGTGCCGGATCGCAATCTGGCGCCGACTGTGAGTTCGGTAACGTGACGGCCCTGGCCGCTACAGTATGATGCGAGCTCACCGTCAGAGCTCGAATCCCTATGCGATTACCGGCAGACAGGCTCATTCGCGATTCATTCGTTGCTTTTCTCGCGCTTCTTTTATTCGCCATCCTGCCGGGCTCGGCACGCGCGGCCGACTGCGGCCCCGGCACACTGGTCACGGTGGTCGCGCACCTCGACGACGATCTGCTCTTCGTGGACCCCGCCATCAGCGAGCGTCTCGACGCGGGCTGGTGCATCACCACGGTGCATCTGATCGGCGGCGCCAACGGTGCGGATTTCGCTTACGTCCAAACCCGCGAGCGGGCTTCGCGGCTCGCTTACGCGCGCATGGCGGGCGTGCCTGACGAGTGGCTCGAATCCAACGTGGCCATTGCCGGCAAGCTCGTGCATGAGATGGTGCTGAAGGCCAAGCCTCAAGTGCGCCTGCTCGAAATGCGCCTGCCCGGCGGCGGCGTGCGCGGCGGCCGCGAACCGCTCGGCCTGCTGTGGGAACAACACGCCACGCTGTCCACTTATCCGATGAACGCGGACGGCTCCGTGCGCGTGAAATACGATCGCGACTCCCTGTCCGCCACATTGAAAGCGATGCTCGCGCCGGCAACGCTGATCTACACGCTCAATCCGGATACCGTGCCGTTTATCGAGCATCCCGATCATATCTACGCCGCGCGCATTACCCGCCATGTCGCCCAGACGCTCGGCAAAAGCGTGCCGATCGTCTACCACGTCACCTATCCGACCGGCGGCTGGCCGGGCAATCTTCCCGCCGCCGAAGTGCAGCGCAAGCGCGACATCGTCGCCAGCTATTTTTCGATCGACGGCAGCGAGTCGTCGCACGTATTCGGCGAGTTTCAATGGGACGGCAACTGGATTTCGCGCCGCTATGCCTTTGCCGATCGCACCGATCGACGCGTGCCCGATTTCGTGTCTCATCCAGTTCAACTCTTCAACGCGGCGGCGAGTCGCTGCCTGAGCTCCGCGGGCCCGGGCCGCGCGCCGACGCTCGCCGCGTGCACGAACTCGTCCACGCAGCAATGGCGATGGGATCCGCTGACCGTGTATCCCGGCAATGCGCGCAACGCCGCGCTCGTGAGTGTCGCGACTTCGCAATGCATCGCCGAGCGCGACGGCTATCTGATCGCCGAAAACTGCGATCAATGGGACGTGGCGCAACGCTGGACGCCGTGGGACTTTGGCCTCGTCTATACGCCGATGCGGCATTGTCTCGGCGAAAACGACGGCAAGCTGACCATGCGCGGCTGCACCGCGCTCACGACCCGCTATCGCTGGGCAACCACACAACGCACCCAGGCGAACGATCTAAGGCTCGCCACCGCGATGGTCGGCGACGTCGCCGGCTCGGGCGAGCAGTCCGTGGTGTACGTTCAGCGGCAACACGACGGCCCGGGATTCAACGTGTATGGCGCGTCGCTTGCGAAAGCGTCGCCGCCCGCGCTGTGGTACGGCAACGTCGTCCCGTTCGATCCGGTCGCCACGCCACCGAGTTGCGCCGGCGACAAACTGTGCTTCGACAGCGCGCGCTTCCTGCTCGGCGATTTCGACGGCGACGGCAAGGCGGATCTGATGGTCGTCGCGGCGCGCCAGGGTGGGACCGCGTTCTGGTTGCTTCGCAGTGCTGGCGACCGCTTCGAGGTGCCGCGCCTCTGGCTGCAGACCAGCAACGCGTTCAGGCCGGAACTGACGCAGCAATATGTGGCTGCGGATTTCACCGGGTCGGGACGCGCCAGCGTGCTGATCGCGCAGAAGCGATCCGACAGCGGACTCGACCTATGGATCGCGTCTTCGCAAGGACCGGGCGTCTCAACGGGATCGGCGCCGGCGCTCTGGGCGCAGGCCAGGAATCTGCCGCAGAACGTCAATCTGCTGCCACGCGAAACGGCGGGCGGGCGCGCCTCGCTGGTCGCGGTGGACGGCGCCAACGGACGCCTCGCGCTCACGCCCATCGCCAACGAGGGCACGCGCATGACTGTCGGCGAGCGCAATGTCTTGCCGGCGAGTTTCGTCCCCGACTTCGTGAAGGTGACAATGGGCGCCGTGCATGGCCGCGACAACGACACGCTGATTCTGCTGACACCGCATCTCGACGAATCGAACGAGGAAGCCATGATCGACGTCGCCACCCTCGACATGAGTGGCGCGACGAGCGCGCCGGTCCAGGCGGCGACATTGCACGGTATGTCGTGGTCGGATGTCTTTCCGGAATTCGTGCGTGACAAGCAGGGTGCCGCACTCGTGCTGTTTCGCCGAACCGACGCGACCCTCGGCGATTTCTATTTCACCGGCGGCGCACCCGCGCTTACGCGTTACCCGTCCGGAAATAGCCTGGCGCTGGGCGAAGCGCAGGAACTCGGCAAACTACCGGGGCTTTTCTCGGAGACAGTGCGAATCGACCGGCTCGCGCAGTAGCGCGCCGGTCGGTTCGATAGACGTCAGGCCGAGGCCCGTAGCGGGTGCACGAACTTGCGCGCGATCGTCACGTAACGATCCGCGGTGTCGTGCAGCGTGTAGCCGGCCAGTTGCCGGTTCGCACGCGGCGCGTCGAGCGCGTTCAGCAGCGCGCGGCCGTAGGCTTCCGGATCCGTCGTATCGACGAGGGTGACGCCGGCAAAGGTGCTCGCAAAGACGCCAATGTGGGCTTTCGTCCCAGAATGCCATTCGTTTCCCTTCTTCGTTTGATGCATCTCCGGGTCACGACTCTTCCCGGCGTTCCTGGTCGACGGCGGCGCTTCAATGATCGTCGCGTCAACCAGCGTGCCTTCCTTCATCATCAGCCCACGCTCGCACTGCGAGATGCCAATCTCGTCGAACAACTTCCGTGTTAGTTCGTGTTCGATCAGCAGGCGCCGGAACTTCAAAAGCGTGGTTGCATCAGGCACGTTCCCGACTGCCAGATCGATGCCGGCGAAGGCTAGCAGCGCGATGCTGTCATACAGGGCGACTTCCAGTCCTTCGTCCGACAGGCCGTACCCCTGTTGCAAGAAGTAGATTCGCAGCATTCGCTCCGGGCCAATCGGTGGCCGGCCTCGCGTGCCCTTCGGATAGTGCGGCTCGATCGTCGACAGCAAGCGCAGCCACGGAAACTACCTTCTCCATCTCGGCCAAGAAACGTTGGCGCCACGTCACTCGCTTCTCGCCTGCAATTTCCACTTTCGCGAAGCCGATCTGCCTCTTCATCATCGTGAGTCTGTTCCGTGTGCTGCCTTCTACAACGTCGTCAGCTACGCCAGCAATGACCTCCGAGCTGAGTAAATCAGCGTTTTCCCTAGGCCCATTTCTCAGTCGATTAGGTTGCCAGATAGTTAGGCATCCATTTCAAATTAATTCGACCCCAATTCGATGTGGCGGAAAAAAACTGGAATCGCCAGACGGATATTTTCGTGCGATCAAAGCAATTAGTACTGCATCAATGTTCATACGTAACGACTCGTTACTTCTTTTAAACAGACTAATGCGTATTCTTGCGGTCGATTCTTCCCAAATTGACCTTTCTTGCTTGTAGAGCAGTAAAAAATTCATCGACTTGCGCCGTTAATTCGCGTACTGCGATCTGAATCGCGCTGCTCCTCAACACGCTGGCCATTTCGTCGTACCTTCCCCGGTCGTCCGAATCCGCCAACCGCTTCTGTCAGCGGTCCGGTTTCGTATGACAAGAGTTTCTCTGCAGAGAAATGCGTTCGGGGCCGACATCCCGGGAAGGCATCACCTTCGCGCAGCCGCAAATCTGCGCACACAGGGCGCCAGTATCGAAGCCTCGGGCATCGGCTGGCTTGTAACTGAACCCCGATGTTCGCTCCACCTCCCGACGCACTTTGCGCGAGGACAGGGGCGAATCATCAGCTAACGCATTGCTCACATACAGATTGATGAAATCGCAACTACTCGCACTCTCGACACGCTCCCGCGCACTCGCGGCGGCCCAGTCCAACGGCAACAACAGCAGTTCGAGTGGCTCGGCCAGCACGTCTGCAGCTAACAACACCAGCGTGGCGCTGAACGCCACGGGCGGCACCGACACGCTCGGTCGCATCGCCGCAAGCGCCAAGGCGGGTGTGACGCTGCCGGTTGGTTACAGGGGGCAATAAATGAAACGTCGTCAATTTGTCACCGCTATTGCAGCGGCGGCGGGGCTTTCTGTGGCCCAAGCTCGCACAAGGCGTCACTCCTCCCCGTCATCGCAGCCGCAGACTCAGCCGCAGACTCAGCCGCAGACGCAGCCGCAAACGCAGCCCGGAACTTTGCCGTTCTACGGGATCAATATGCATCCGAATTACACGTGGACGCCCCAGCAGATGGCTTCTCACCTTCAGCAGATTGGGGCCAAGGTTATCCGACTGGATACACAGGACACCAGTCCTGGCGTGCTTAGCCGGATTGCAAGCATCGCGACTGGCATCGCAGCGATCGACCCAACTTTCAAGGTGTTGGCGTGTATCACGCCTGAAACCAATTTTGGTCAGTCCGAAGCGCAGAATTATTCGACTGGTTTCGGTCTAGGCGCCGCCGCCGCCAATGCACTTGCGCCGGCTGGCGTAACGGTTTTCGAGTGCGGAAATGAAATGATCTCGCAGCCGGAGATATGCCCTGGCGGCGGCGGGGTGGCGGGCAATCAGCGCGGAGACTACACGCACGGTGCAAACTGGGCCGCGATGCGCGGTCTTATTCGTGGAATGATCGACGGGGTACATTCGGTCAATCCACTGCTCCGTTGTGGTGTGAATTTCACGGAAGTGCAGATAGCCGCGAGCGACATGCTTTGGAACGGCACCGAAAGCGATGGCAGCACCGGGTATCCTCCTGTGCGGTGGGATATCACCACATGGCATAACTACCAATCCTACGGAAGCATGTTCAACATTGGCGGTGATGGCGCCACGAGCTTCGGCAACCTGATTGCGTACATTGCCACGGCGTATGGCAAGCCGATCATGATCACCGAATGGAACTCAAACCCCGAGGCTAGCGACGCGGCAGGATCGGCCTACATGCAGCAGTGGATGACCGATATGTACAACAACCGCGTCCAGTACAACATCGAGCACGTTTCGTTCTATCAAGCGGACGGCGATGCGCCCAATTTTGGATTATTCGTCTTTCCGCAAAAGACCTCGACGTACAAAAACTTTGTCGCGGCTCACCCCGGCTGAGTGAGCGCAACCCGCTTCGCTATTGCAGCGCCCGCCGCGCCCCAATGCCTACTTGCTTTTCTCGGAGACAGTGCGAATCGACCGGCTCGCGCAGTAGCGCGGACCGGCCGGTCCGATAGACGTCAGGCCGAAACCTGTAGCGGGTGAACGAACTTGCGCGCGATCGTCATATAACGATCCGCGGTGTCGTGCAGCGTGTAGCCGGCCAGTTGCCGGTTCGCACGCGGCGTGTCGAGCGCGTTCAGCAGCGCGCGGCCGTAGGCTTCCGGGTCAGTCGTATCGACCAGGTTGACGCCGGCAAAGGTACTCGCAAAGCCGAACGAGGGAATTCGGCTCGCCACGACTGGAATACCCGACGCAAGCGCCTCGAGAAAACCAATGCTCTGCGCTTCGAAACGCGACGGCATCGCGAAAACACGCGAAGCGCGCAGGATCGCGGCAACGTCGGAACGCGGTCCGCCCACCGTCACCCTGCTTTCCAGGCCGAGTTGACGAACGAGCGACAGCACCGCCCTGTGATAGTCGAGATCTTCGACAACACCGCAGAACAGCAGACGCGCCTCCGGCTCCGATTGCAGCACGCGCTCGAACGCGCGGATCGTGTCCAGTTGGCTCTTGCCTTCGATATAGCGGCCGAGCTGGACGATCTGCTTCGGGTGCACGTCGATATCCGGCGCAACGGCGTCGTTGGCTTGCGAGAACAATTGCGCGTCCACGCCATTCGGAATCACGACCATGGACGGATGCCGGCCAATCTCCCGAAGGTAGTCGTCGATATTTTGCTGCGACACGCCGATGATCGCTCGCGCTCTGCGCGAGAGCAGGCGCTCGGCGCGCTTGAGCGCACCGTTCTCGAAGTCGTTGACGCCCGAATGCATGACCCACGCAATCGGCGTATGAACCGGCAGAAGGCGCACATACAGCGCGGCAAGCGTGGCGTGAGCCACGATGAAGTCGGGCCGGAATCGTCGCACCACGCGATACAGATGCAACAGCTTTCCCACCCTGCCGTAGCGAACCTCGGGAAACAGACACGTGACGCCCGCGGCCTCAAGTTCGGCGCGAATGGCGGCGAAGTCGTCCTGCTGTGGGAGCAGCGATGTCATGCAGACTTCATGGCCACCGCGCTGATGATAAATGGCCAAACCTTTTACGAGTACTTCTGCCCCGGACAAGCGCGGTGCATGAACCAGTTGAAGAATCCTCACGATTTATCTCTCGGATAACCGCCCTTTTGCGCAGCGGACGGGATGCCGCCCCCGTTATTGCAGAACCAGCATAACGTCGGCATCCAACATCGTATGGCGCGTCCTTCTTGCGGAGCGCGTCAATGTCTCCGTAAAACAGCGACAGTTCCGCTGCGAAGTCCATGTCGCGAGGAAACGTTACACCGAAGGCCCAGCACTTTTACGCCAACCCCAAGACATTTTCGGCGGCCCAATGAGCGCTAGCGCCCATTTCTCAGGCGATTAGCCGTGCCAGATAGTTAGGCATCCATTTCAAATTAATGAGACCCCAATTCGTCGTGGCGGAAAAAGACAGCTTTCGCCTGACGGATATTTTCATGCGATCAAAGCAATTAGTACTGCATTTATGTTCATACGTAACGACTCGTTACTTCTTTTAAGCACGCTAATGCGTATCGTTGCGGTCGATTCTTCCCAAATTGAGCGTTTCTGGCTTACAGGACAGTAAAAAGTTCATGGGCTGGCGCCGTGACTTCACGTACTGCGATCTGAATCGCGCTGCTCCTCAACACGCTGGCCGTTTTCGTCGTACCTTCCCCGGTCGTCCGATTCCGCCAAATCCGCTTCTGTCAGCGGTCCGGTTTCGTATGACAAGAGTTTCTCTGCGGAGAAATGCGTTCGGGGCCGACATCCCGGGAAGGCATCACCTTCGCGCAGCCGCAAAGCCGCGCACACAGGACGCCAGTGTCGAAGCCTCGGTCATCGGCTGGCTTGCAAATGAACCCCGCTGTTCGCTCCATCTCCCGACGCGCTTTGCGCGAGGACACGGACCATGATCAGCTAATGCATTGCTTACGGATTGATGAAATCGCAACTACTCCTACTCTCGACACTTTCCCTTGCACTCGCCGGCTGCGGCGGCGGTGGCAGTAATGGCGCCGCCAGCACCGCGGCAGCCCAGTCCAACGGCAGCAGCGGCAGCGGCACCAGCAGCGCGGCCAGTGCGGCCAGCACGTCTGCCGCTGGCAACGCCAGCACCGGCACCGCCGCGCTGAACGCCACGGGCGTCACCGCGAGCATGAGCTGCGCCTCGCCCACCACGTCGGCAGGCTCGGGCAGCGCGACGATCTCCGCCGATACGCCCAGCGCGGACGGCACGCGCATCTTCGCGTCGGGCAGCACCTTCCAGCTCGCCTTCAACACCAACGCACCCGGCGCGGATACGCTGAACTGGTCCGTCACCGACACGCTCGGCCGCGTCGCCGCGAGCGGCAGCACCGCCGTGCCGAGCGGCGCCAAGACCATCACGTTCAATTGCACCTCGACGCTCGCCGGCTATTTCGCGGCGACGGGCACGCTGGCCAAGAACGGTGGCCAGTTGCCGCAAGCCGGCACGCGTCCGGTCGGCATCGCGACCTTCGGCGTGACGCCGAACCTGTCCGGCGTCGTTCCGGCCGTCACCTATGCGCGCCAGGAGCAGCATCGCTTCGGCATGCAGGGCGCGAACGACAACGGTCCGCTGCTTGCCGCGCTGGGCATTTCGTCGACCATCGACGACCGCCAGCTTTCCACCATGGAACCGAACGGACCGAACACGTTCAACCCGTCGGTCAACAATCTCGATCCGTTCTACAAGAGCGGCAACGTGATGCGTCTGATTCGGCTGGACGGCATTCCGGCCTGGGCGAGCAGCACCGGCGCCTTCCAGGACGACACGACGCTGCCGACCGACATTTCGTACTACCAGAACTATATGAGCCGCGTGGGCACGGAATCGAACGCGATTCGCGCCGCGTACTTCCCGACCCAGTCGGCGAACTACTATCAGGTGACGTGGGAACCGAACCAGATGTGGACCGACACCGACGCCAACTTCGTCGCGTTGTACAAGGCGGTCTACCAGGGCATTCATTCGACCGATCCGCACGCGATGGTCATGGGCCCGGCCGATGCCTTCCCGAGCCTGACCACCACGCATCTGAAACGCCTCGCGCCGCTCGGCTTCGGTCAATACATCGACGCGGTCGCCACGCATGGTTACTACGATGCGGGCACGTCGCCGTCGCATCCGCCCGAGCGCTACGACAGCGATCCGTCCACCGCGGACGGTTCGTTGCGCGGCCAGATGCGCAACCTGCGTGCGGAAATGGCTACCGACTATCGCACCGGCATGCATCTGTTCTCGACGGAAGCGGGCATCAGCTACGACCTCGGCACGTCGTACGGCCCGAACTATCCGACCGCGAACGTGCTGTACGCACAAGCGGCGGTCGCGGCGCGCATGCACATCATCACGCTCGGCGAAGGCGCGGACCAGACCTACGTGTTCTACGGCGCGGACTATCCGGATGAAGTCGGCTACGGTACTTTCTTCGACCTGAGCGATCCGCAAGGCGCGTTCGGCGCGAGCAACATCAGCCCGAAGCCGGTTGCCATGGCGATCAGCGCGATGACGCACACGCTCGACGGCACCACGACGCTCGGTCCGGTGAACGGCACGCCGACCGGTGTCTATGCTTACGCGTTCCAGCAGGTGGGCAACGGCGCGGTGATCACCGCTTTGTGGGCGCACAACAACAACGTGTGGAGCGCGAGCGCGGGCTTCAGCTCGACCTATAGCGTCGCGTACAGCCTCAACGTCGACGCACCGGGCACGAGCGGCACCGTGAAGGTGGTCGACATGATGGGCAACGCGACCAATGCGAACTACAGCAACGGCGTGCTGACGCTCAACCTCACCGAATCACCGGTGTATGTGGTGTCGAACAATGCGTCGGTCGCCAAGGCCAATGCGACGACTCCCGTGGGATACGTCGGTATGTAAGCTGCGCGTTTGATGGACCCGAATCCGGGTACTCGGCAGACATGAAAAACGTCAGCCGGCTCATGGGCCGGTTGACGTTATTTTTTTGCACGTTCAAAACAGGCGAGGCGATGGCGGCCTCGAGAAGGAGCCGCTTGATCCCGACGCATCGCGGCATTACTAGCTCGCCGGCCGAATTGCTGGGCGTCATGCGCGCTTCGGCGGCACCGCAGCCACGCACGCGCCTTAAAAACCAGAAACCCCAACATAAAGCACAAAAACAGGCGCACACTAGCCTATTGCTCCCAAGCGGAGCAAAAACCGCCAATTCGGGAGTCCATCATGGCAAAAGGTCAAATGCGCAGTAACCGCGAAGTCAAGAAACCGAAGCAGGAGAAGAAACCCCAACCGGCCACTTCGCCATCGGGCGCGCCGCCGATCCGCGTAGCACCGAGCGTGTCAGCGACCCAGAAGAAGCATTAAAGAGAGCGAGCCCGCCCCGCACGGGCGGGCGTCCTTCTAAACCAACTACTTTGAAATATCCTCCAGGGCCACGTCCCGCGTCTTCGGCCCAAGCATGCCAATGGCCAGCATCACCACCGCCATCGCTCCCGAGATAAACACGAACACGCCGTTCACGCCGTAGCGGCTCAGACATCCCGCGATCACGAAGGCGGAGAACATCGCCGAAATCCGGCTCCACGAATAAACGAATCCCACTGCGCGCGCCCGGATACTGGTCGGAAACAACTCGGCCTGATACGCGTGATAGCTATACGAAATAATATTTCCCGCTAGTACGAGGCACACGCCGAGGCTCACCAGCAGCACCGTCTCGCGCGCCTGGCTGAAGGCCAGCCCGCACACCACATTCACCGCCGCCATGCAGATGATCACTGTCTTGCGCTCGAAGCGGTCGGCAATCAGCAGCCCCAGCAACGGCCCGAGCGGCGCGGCAATCGCGATGATGCTCGCGTACATCAGGCTCGTCGTCACGGTAACGCCCTGCTTGATCAGCAACGTCGGAATCCAGTTCGCGAAGCCGTAATAGCCCATCGTCTGGAACACGTGGAAGATGATCAGCATCAGCGTGCGCTTGCGATACGGCGGCACCAGCAGATCGCGGAAGGCCGCCCGTGCCCGTACCGGTTCGGGCAAGGCCGGTTCCGGCAACGGCCGTCCGTATTCGCGCGCCACGCGGGTTTCGAGCCGCGTCATGATCGCATCCGCTTCGTCGATGCGGCCTTTCTGCGCAAGCCAGCGCGGGCTCTCCGGCAAACGCAGACGGATCCACCACACCACGATCGCGCCGACCACGCCGGTCAGCACGACCAGACGCCAGCCATCGAGACCGAAGTAACGATTCGGCACCAGCAGGTACGACAGAAACGCGACGATCGGCACCGCGCAAAACCCGACCGCCTGCGAACACGCCGACGCGCGCCCGCGCACATGCTTCGGCACGAGTTCGGAGATGTACGTGCCGATGGTGACGATCTCCACGCCGATGCCGATCCCCGCGATGAAGCGCCAGAGATTGAGCCCGAGCGCCGTGTCCTGAAACGCCATGATGATGTTGGCCGCCGTGTACCACAGCAGCGACCACGTGAAGATCGCACGCCGGCCGAAACGGTCGGCGAGAAAACCGCACGCCGCCGTGCCGATGAACAATCCCGCGAACAACGCCGCTATGAAGCTCGCTACGCCGCTCGTGCCGAACAGACCGTGCGTGGTCGCGGTGAGAATGCCGCTGCGCACGAGTCCGGGCGCGATGTAGCCGGAGAACATCAGGTCGTACAGTTCGAAGAAAAGCCCAAGGCTCAGCAGCATCACCAGCTTCCAGATCGAACGTGTGGCCGGCAGGCGGTCGAGCCGCGCGGAAATACGCGCACCGTCCAACGCGATTTCGTCCGCACGGCCGCCTGCCGACGCGCCGGCGCCAGCGGGCAATCCGCCGAGCGCGCCGGCATCGCCGACCGCCGTTGCATACACCGCTTGATTCGACGACTTCATCCTCTGTCTCCTTTGTCGATCGGAGTTAGCGCTTTAGCGCTTATGTCGATCCGGAGTTAGTGCTTCAGCACTTACTCCGGTCCCACGCAGCGCGCTCCGATCCCATGCAAAGCTGTCGATCGGAGTTAGCGCTTTAGCGCTTATGTCGCTCCGGTCCCACGCAAATTGGTTGCCAAGTTCCGGTCTTGCGCCGGATGAAATTGATTCGACTGCGTTCGACGCATCGAGCGAGGCGCCCAATCAAGGACCTCACGCGGCTTCGCACGGCGTCCCAGTGGAACCGCCGCCCAGCGCCGCGATCTGCGCATCGTCGTAGCCCAGATCGCGCAGCACTTGCGCCGTGTGCTCGCCAATCCTTGCGATCGGTTGACGCGGCTGCAGGCGTGCGCCGTCGAGTGAAATCGGCAGCAGGGGCATAGCGGTTTCGCTGCCGTCCTCAAGCATCAAGCGAGCGAGACCGCCGCTCTCGTTCAGATGCGGGTCGTCGAACAGCTCTTCGGGTTTCGTGATCGACGCGAACGGAATGTGGTCGCGCTCGAACTGCGGCACCAGCGCCGCGCCTTCGAACTGCCTCAGCGTTTCGCCGAGCGTCTTCAACAACCACTCGCGCGCCAGCACGCGGTCATTGTTGGTGATGAGGCGCGGGTCGGCCAACAGATCCGCGCGGCCGAGAATCGCGCACAGCGCGCGCCACTGTCCGTCGCCGGTCGCGGCGATGAACATCTGCTCGTTGTCGGCGAGCGTGAACACGTCGTACACCGCCCATGCGCTGATGCGCTCGGGCATCGGCGCGGCGGGCACGCCGGTCGCGGCGAACTGCTGCATGTGCTGCGCGGACAGCAACACGCAGTTCTCGAACAGCGCGCTCTGCACTTCCTTGCCGCGTCCGCTCGCATGCCGTTCGTGCAAGGCGGCGAGCACGCCGATCGCGCCGAACATGCCGCCCATGATGTCGTTGACCGAACTGCCCGCGCGCAACGGACGGCCCACCGGTCCGGTCATGTAGGCGAGGCCGGCCATCATCTGCACGACTTCGTCGAGCGCGAGACGGTGCTCATACGGACCGTTCAGGAAGCCCTTGTGCGAGACGTAGACGAGCTTCGGATTGCGCTCGCGCAGCGAGGCGTAATCGAGACCAAGGCTCGCCATGCGGCCGGGCTTGAAGTTCTCGACGAACACGTCTGCGGTATCGACGAGCTTGTGCAGCGCGGCCAGCCCCGCTTCGCTGTCGAGGTCGAGCGCGACACTCTTCTTGTTGCGATTGAAGGTACGGAAAAAACCCGCGCCGGTGCCGAGCAAACGCCGCGTGCCGTCGCCGCGCGGCGGCTCGACCTTGATCACTTCGGCACCGAGGTCGCCGAGAATCATCCCGCAGGTCGGCCCCATCACCATATGCGACAACTCGATCACGCGAATGCCCGCGAGCGGCAGCGCACCCTGCTGCGCAACGGAAGAAGCAGCGGTTGAAGTAGAGGAAAGCGGATTCATTGCAGTACCTGCGAGTCGGAAGATTCGAAACGTTGACAGGCGGCGCTGAACTGCTTCGGCAAGCCGGCGCGCGCCAGGTAGCCATAGAGCGGTTCGCCGGGCAATGCGTCGGCGAGCACGGCGCGCGACGCGAGCAGACGGTCGAGGTCGATGCCGGTGTCGCAGCCCATGCTGTCGAGCATGAACACGAGGTCTTCAGTGTTGACGTTGCCGGTCGCGCCCGGCGCATGCGGACAGCCGCCGAGTCCGGCCAGCGACGCGTCGAATTCGCGGATGCCGTGTTGCAGCGCGACCAGCGTGTTGGCGAGACCGAGGCCGCGCGTGTCGTGGAAATGCAGCGAGCGCAGCTTGCCGCCCGCCACGTCGCGCACCAGCTCGATGATCTCGCCGACCTGGCGCGGTGTCGCTTCGCCGGTGGTATCGCCGAGCGCGATCACATCGGCGCCCGCTTGCACCGCGGCGCCGGCGATCGCGGCGATATCCGCGTACGGCACCGCGCCTTGCAGCGTGCAGCCGAACACCGTCGACAGCCCGGCGATCAGTTCGACGCGCCGCGCGCCCGCATGCGCCGCGCCGTCGATCAACTCGCGCATCGCCGCGAACGCCTCGATCATTTCCGCCGGCGTCTTGCGCACGTTCGCGAGGCTATGGGCGGCGCTCACCGAAATCGGCGCGACGATTCGATGCACGCCGGCTTCGAGCGCACGTTGCGCGCCCTTCAGATTCGGCACCAGCGCCGTCACGATCAGATCGTCGTAGGTGAGCGCGTGGGCGATGACTTCGTCGGCGTCGGCCATTTGTGGCAGCAGCTTCGCCGGCACGAAGGAAGCGACTTCCATATGGCGCACGCCGGCGGCATACGCGACGTCGATCCAGCGTCGCTTGAACGCGGTGGGCATCGTGCGGGCGATGCTTTGCAGACCGTCTCGCATACCGACCTCGGTCACGACGACGCGCTCCTGGGTATCACTCATGGTCTTGAATCCCGGTCTTGAATGCCGCGGAGAATGCGGGGAATGAAGCAACTGAGCGACAGCGTGCCCGCGCGTCGGCGCGCGGGAAAGTCTGCGTTGGCGACGCACTCCATCGCCGCTCGCGATGGCGGCTCAGCCAAGCGGGACGGGTGTGCGCCGTGGTGAAGGGGAAACCCTTAAGGGCTTTTCAGAGGGGAACGACTGCAAAAATCGCGACCGGGTTTTTCGGTTCGCCCTCAGACCGCGTTCAGCAGATGATCGAGCAGATGCGATGCCGCGAGCGTCAGCGCCTGGCGGTCACGCATGCAAATCACAAAGCGCCGTTCGGCCCAGGCTTCGCGCAACGGCACGGCCATGATGCCGTATTCGTCGGCGGCATGACGGGGCAACGCTTCGCGCGGCAGGATCGCGACGGCAAGGCCCGCCTGGATGAAACGATAAGCGGCGTCGAACGTCGACACGTAGGTGCGATAACTGAGTTCGCGGCCCTTTTCCACCGCGATGCGCTGCATCAGCGCATTCACCGACGCGTTCGACGAGAGTCCGAGGTGATCGAACGCCAGCGTCTGCTCGAAGCTGATCGCGGCTTCACCCGCGAGCGGATGATCGCGCGGCACGATCAGCGCGAGATGATCGACGCGATAGGGCACGACGTCGAGACTGCCCATCGCCACGACGTCGCGGCAAATGCCGAGATCGGCGACGCCTTCTTCCAGCCCTCGCACGATTTCCCCGCTCACGCGCTCTTCGACGTCCACGCGAATTTGCGGGTTCGCCTTCAGAAACACCGAAAGCGCCTCGGGCAGAAACTCCACCATCGACGACACGTTCGCCAGCACCCGTACATGGCCGCGCGCGCCGGCCGCGTATTCGCTGAGTTCGGCCTGCAGGCGTTCGTGGCCGCGCATGATGAGCCGCGCATGCCGCAGCAGCGCCTCGCCGGCGGCGGTCGCGCGCACGCCGCGCTGACTGCGCGAGAGCAACGCGACATCGACCAGCGCCTCGAGATCGGCGAGCCGTTTGCTGACCGCCGACGGCGCGATGAACTCGCATTCGGCCGCGCGCGCGATCGTGCCTTCCTCGCAGACAGCAATGAACAAGCGCAAGGTCACCTGATCGATCTGCCACATGAGCGGGCGTGTCCCAAGGTTTGAAGTGGGAAATTATGCCCGACGGTGACGGCGGCCGAGTCTATCCCAGGGTATCCACCGCGGGAGCGCGGGCACGGGTTTGCGGCGGTTCAGCGCCTGGAGCCTGTTGAGCCGGTTGAGCCTGTTGAGCCTGTTGAGCCTGTTGAGCCTGTTGAGCCTGTTGAGCCGCTTGAGCCGCCCGAGCCGCTTGAGCCACCCGAACAGTCCGAGCCCCTTGAGCCCGGCAATCCGATCCCGCCTATGATCATGCGCGCACTTGCCCGGCGTTTCCGGTCTGGCTATCCTGATGGGCTTGTCGGCCGCGAACCTGCCCGCAGCACGCAAATCGCCACGAACCACAACAACCGCACAGGGATAGCCATGTCCACCACCAGTCTCTTCCTCACCGCCGCAGGCGTCGGGCTCGCGATTGCCGCGCCGGTCGGCCCGATGGGCATGCTGTGCATCCGCCGCACGCTGACCGGTGGTCCGCGCGCAGGGCTCGCGATCGGCTTCGGCATTGCAACCGGCGACGCGGCCTATGGGCTGATCGCAGCGCTCGGCCTTGTCAGCATCTCGCAGTTCATGCTTGCGTATGACCGGCCGTTGCATCTGCTCGCCGGCCTGTTCCTGCTATATCTGGGCATCCGCACACTGCTCCAGAAAGCACCCGCCGACGCATCAAATGGCGCTGACAATGGCGCGAACGGCGCCAACGGCAAGCTCGCGCAAGTGGGCCGCGCCGGGGCGCTGCGCGCGTATGCAAGTTCATTGCTGCTCACGCTGACCAATCCACAAACGGTCATCATGTTCGCCGCGCTGTTCACCACGCTTGCCCCACGCGGTGCGTTTTCATCGAGCATTGCGCTGACCACGGTGGGCGGCGTATTTTGCGGCTCGATCGCGTGGTGGTGTTTTCTCGTGACCGTGGTGTCGCTGGCGCGGCATGCGATCGGCAGCAAACTGCGCGTCGCCATCGACCGGATTGTCGGGTTCACGCTGGCGGCGTTCGGCGTCGTGGAGATTCGCCGGGCACTTTGAGCGGGCGTCACGGCACAGCGCCGCCTGCTAGCGCTGCGATCGCGGCCTCAGTCTCACGAGCGTCCGCGCAACGCCACGACCACCACGCCGGCAATCGCCAGCAAGCCGCCGCATAGCGTCGCGAGACCTAGGCGCTCTCCGGTCAGCGGCGCAGCCAGGGCTGTCTCCACGGCCGGCGTCAGGTAGAGGAAATTGGCCGCGCGCGCCGCGCCGAAATGACCGAGCGGGAAGGTCCACGTCGCATAACCGAGCGCGGCCGGAAACACGCCCGAGGTACTCGCGCTGATCGACCGTATGCAAGCCGCGCGGCACACCGCTTCATGCGCGAACGCGGCAGTTTTGCGACAATAGCGGCTTTCGCCGCGCCGCGGCGGCCTTCCCGCCGCCCTCCATCGACTGTCGAAGGCAGGTGCGCATCTGCCTTGCCGCCTACTAATCCGTCCAACCCACCCGATCGTCAGCGGTCCCCTCAATGGCACTTCCCCACATCGAACTGCTGTACTCCTTCTCCGGCCTGTTCGTCGGTTTTCTGGTCGGACTGACGGGCGTCGGCGGCGGTTCGCTGATGACGCCGATCCTGGTCCTTCTGTTCAACGTGCATCCGGCCACCGCGGTCGGCACCGACCTGCTGTACGCGGCGGCCACCAAGGCGACCGGCACGCTCGTGCACGGCCTGAAGGGCTCCGTCGACTGGCAGATCACCCTGCGCCTCGCCGCCGGCAGCGTGCCGGCCGCCACGATCACGCTGGTCCTGCTGCATCGATACGGGATGGACACGCCAGGCGCAAGCCGGCTGATCCAGGTCGTGCTCGGCGCGGCCTTGCTGGTGACGGCGGTGGCGCTGGTGTTTCGTCCACAACTCGCGGCGCTCGGCGCGCGCAAACAGCGCACGCCGCGTCAGGGACGCACGCTCGCGCTGACCATGCTGACCGGCGCGGTGCTCGGCGCGCTGGTGTCGCTGACCTCGGTCGGTGCGGGCGCGATCGGCGTGACGGTGTTGCTGCTGCTCTATCCGCTTTTGCCGACCACACGCATTGTCGGCTCCGATATCGCGCACGCAGTGCCGCTCACCCTGTTGGCGGGCGCCGGCCATTGGCTGCTCGGCTCGATCGACTGGTCGATGCTGCTGTCATTGCTGGTGGGGTCGCTGCCGGGCATCGCGATCGGCAGCTATCTGTCCTCGCGCGCGCCGGACAAACTGCTGCGCAACGTGCTCGCCGCCACGCTCACGGTGGTCGGCGTGCGCCTCGTGCTGGCTTGAACGACCTCGAGGCGATCGACGCGCGCCGGCGCAAACGGCCAGCGGCTACTTGAAGAACCGGCAGGTCAGATCCGCCTCGAACTGCCGGATCCATTGACCTTGACGGTCGCGATAGGACTGCGCCCAGCCACCGCGTCGCACGGTGACAAGGCGCTCGTGCGCCGCATCGCTCGGATCCGCGCAGGCACTGATGTCGAAATGCGCCGGGGCGAAACCGTGCCGCGCGCACACCAGTTCGAAAGCCGCCCGATCGCCGATGGGCAGATCGGTATAGCGCAAAAGCGAGGTGTCCATGGCGTTGACTCCGGTTGCCTACGCATCACAGTACGCTTCGCAACGCGTCAGCAGTGTGTCGCAGCGCACAGTCGGACCGGGGCTGCGCCGCCGTCCCGTTCGCAACGGCCGAGACCCGGCGTCGCCCGTTCAAGAATCCCGGATCAAAATAAAAAAGGCTCCCGTTTTTTGCCGGAACCTGGAGCGCGTCCGCATCACGATGGCGCACGACGGCGTGAACCGTCCGCGCCACCTGCCGCAGTCTGCTTACTGCTGTACAACGGTCAGCTTGTTCGACACCGACGTCACGCCTGCGACGCCCTTGGCAGCCTGGCCGGCAGCGTCGATCTGGCCTTGGTCAGGCACTGAACCCGTGAGTGTCACCGCGCCGCCACGAGCACGCACGATGATGTTCGACACGTCGATGCCTTGCGCCTTGGCCAGCGCGCTACGCACCTTGCGGCCCAGCTGGCTGTTCGCCTTCTTGGTGGAATTGGCGCTGGCAGCCGGCGCGGCGGTCGTGCCGGTTGCCGTTGCGTCGCTTGCCTGAGCGTACACATTGCACGCCACCACCATTGCCACCACCGAGCCCAGCGTTTTCAGAAAACCGACCGATTTCATAGCTTTTCTTCTCCTTAGCTTCACATTGGACCGCATACACAAGCGGCTTCGTTACGACTACCTGCGGCCTTGCTCGGCGCGCGACAAGGCGCGGCTGAGCGACGGCCGACTATGGCTGCGACACGGTGTGCGAGAGGCGAGAGAGGCCGGTTGCCGTTTGTCGCCTGCGATGACGGGCATGCAGTGCGCTACGAAACCGACAAGCCGCGAAGTCCGCCGACGCGCCCGGTTCTTGTGTGTCGTGCCGGGTCGCGCCGCGCAAACGTCTGTTCGCGGCAGCGATGCACAATTTAATCTAGCCGGGCCAGAAGCGCAAAGGGTTTAGTCGGGTGTAGCCATACCCAGAGGCGCGAATCGCTTCAGGCGCACGGGTTGCCCCCTGAGTTCACGATTTGTTACGGGTTTGTCGGCGCTGGCCGCTGTCGCGCGTTCCGCCGGGCGGCCAATCTCAGGTACCATCGGCGCGACGTGCGCTGCCGCACGGCTTGCGCGCCCTTCGCGGCAGCCGGCCCGGCGCGGCACAAGCGTTTCGCCCCGGTTTGTGCGCCGCAGAGCGCCGTTCCTGTTCACTTTCGACCGTAGACGTCACGTCACTGATGAAGCCAGCCTCCGGCCGCAAAAGCCCTCCCCGTCTCGTCGCCCGTTTCGTCGCGATCTCCTGGCGCGACCTGGCGGTGTCGTTCGGGCCGATCCTGCTGATCGTCGCCGTCGCGATCTGGGTCGCCGTGCGGCTGATCCAGCCCGCGCCGCCCAGCACACTAACCATCAGCGCCGGCCCCGAAGGCAGCACCTTCTGGACCGCCGCGCAAAAGTACAAGGCGATTCTGGCGCGCAACCGCATCACGCTGAACGTGCTGTCCTCGGAAGGCTCGCTGCAGAATCTCAAGCGGCTGTCGGATCCGAAGTCGAACGTCGATGTCGCCTTCGTGCAGGACGGCGTCGCGCCCGGCCCCGCGGCCGACGGCCTGATGTCGCTCGGCAGCGTGGCCTATGTGCCGCTGGCGATCTTCTATCACGGGCCGACCGTCACGCGGCTTTCCGAATTCAAGGGCCAGCGGCTCGCGGTCGGCGCGGAAGGCAGCGGCACGCGCGAACTGGCGCTCGCGCTGCTCAAGGCCAACGGCATCGTGCCGGGCGGCGCGACCAAACTGCTGCCGCTCTCCGGCGACGACGCCGCCGAGGCACTCGTCTCCGGCAAGGTCGACGCGGCGTTCCTGGCCGGCGATTCGGCGCAACCGGCCGTGATGGGCAAGCTCTACCGCACGCCGAATGTCCAGTTCTACGATTTCTCGCAGGCCGACGCCTACACGCGCCGCTTTCCTTATCTGACTCAACTCGAGATGCCGATGGGCGCGTTCGACCTCGGCAAGAATCTGCCGTCCGCGCCGATTCATATGGTGGCGCCGACCGCCGAGCTGGTGGCGCGCGACTCGCTGCATCCCGCGCTCTCCGACCTCTTGATCGAAGCCGCGCGCGAGGTGCACGGCAAGGCCAGCATCATGCAGCGCGCCGGCGAATTCCCCGCCCCGCGCGCGCACGATTTCCCGGTCAGCGACGACGCCGCGCGCTACTACAAGTCGGGCAAGAGCTTCCTTTACCGGATCCTGCCGTTCTGGGTGGCGAGTCTGGCCGACCGGCTGCTGGTGGTCGTGGTGCCGCTGATCGTGTTGCTGGTGCCAGCCTTGCGCCTCGTGCCGTCGTTGTATGCGTGGCGGGTGAAATCGCGCATTTACCGCTGGTACGGCGCGCTGATCGCGATCGAACGCAGCGCGCTCAGCGACCATTCGCCCGCCGAGCGCGCCTCGCTGATCGAGCGGCTCGACGCGATCGAAGAGTCGGTCAACGGTCTGAAGATGCCGCTCGCCTATGCGGATCAGTTCTACGTGCTGCGCGAACATATTGGCTTCGTGCGGCAGCGGCTCACGCAGGCCCGCGAGGTCCAGCGCGACGATGCCGGAAACCAGCCGGAAGGTGCAGAAACCGGATCGGCCGAAGCAGCAGCCGCCGGACCCACGCCGCCCGCCGCCAACGAAGCGGCTGAAATCGGCGAGACACCTCCCGGCGGCGGAGCAAAACAATATTGACGCTGCAAGCCGTGGCAGCACCGCGTAAGATCATTACAATTCCGACGGTCGCGCAGACGCGCCGTTTGGACAGGCAATTCGGGAGACATTTATGACCGTTGGCATCGACGCCAGGCAACCGCTGTGGTTTTACGACTTTGTCTCGCCGTTTACCTACCTGTTGCTCGAGCAACACGACAAATGGCCGGGCTTCGACTTCGGTTTCACGCCGGTCGTGCTGAATGATCTGTATCGTCACTGGGGACAGCGGCCGGCTTACGGCGTGCCCTCGAAACGCACGTTCCTGTACCGGCACGCGCTGTTTCGCGCGGAACAACTCGGCATTCCGTACAAGATGCCGCCGGCGCATCCATTCGATTCCATGAAGCCGCTGCTGCTCGCCACCGCGGCGAACGGCGACATCCACTTCGTGCGCGAGATTTTTCGCTTCATCTGGCGTGAAGGCCGCGATCCGTCCACCGTCGCAGCCTTTGCCGAGTTGTGCGACCGCGTCGGCATGCCCGACGGTCCGGAGCTCATCAAAAGCGAAGCCGTGCTGGCGCAATTGCAGCGCAATACGGCGGACGCGATTGGCCTCGGCGTCTACGGCGTGCCGACCTTCTTTCTGAACGATCAATTGTTCTGGGGTGAAGACGCGTTGCCCATGGTGCTGTACTGCGCGCGCACGCCGAACTGGCTCGAATCGCGAGAAGTCAAACGGATCAGTTCGCTGCCGTCGGGGCTCGCGGACCTTCAGTCGTAGGCGAGACGTAAGCTCAACGAGCGAGGCGCACGGCGCTTGAGCGGCTTTGTCGCGGCAAAGCAGCCCTGCTGATGCCGGCCATACCGTGCCTGCTATGCCGCTACACCGCAAACGGGCCTAAGGTTATGACCTTCAGCCGTGCGCGTTGGCGGCTCGCTCTCGCGAGCCGTCTCGCGGGCGGCTCCGTACGACGCCTCATCGGATCCGATCCGCTTGCCCCGCCTCGCTCAAACCATGGACGACACCGCCGCCTCCCTCGATATCTGGCTCGTGCGCGTGCTGCGTACGCTGCTGGTCGAGCGCAGCGTCACGCAGACCGCGTTGCGTCTGAACCAGACCCAGCCGGCCATCAGTACCGCGCTGCGCAAACTGCGTGAGACGCTGAACGACCCGATCCTCGTGCGCGGCAAGTCGGGCATGGTGCCGACCGAATATGGCGAATCGCTGCTGGCGTCCGCGCAACGCGTGCTGCGCGAAGTCGATTTCGTCGCGACGCCGCATGGCGACTTCGATCCCGGCCGTTCGCGCCGCACGTTTCGCGTGGCCGCGCCGGATTATCTGAACGACTTCTTCATGCCGACGGTGATCGCGCAGTTTCGCGAGGCGGCGCCACACGCGCGCCTCGAGATCGATTCGCTGAGCCCGATGCTCGATCATTCGGCCGCGCTCGACGCCGGCGAACTCGATCTGGTGATCGGCAACTGGCCGAAGCCCGAGTCGCGTTTCGAACGCAGCGACCTGTTCTCCGACACGGTCGTGTGCATGATGCGCGCCGATCATCCGCTAACGCGCATGCCGTTGACGCGCGAAGCGTATCTGGCCGCGCCGCATCTCGCGCCGACGGCGTATAGCGGCGCGAGCAGCGGCGCGATCGACATCGGTTTCGCGCGGGCCCGCGCCGAGCGCCGCATCGTCGCCACGCTCCCCTACTTCGGACTGGTGCCGCAAACGCTGCTGCAATCCGATCTGATCTTCACGACGACGCGCCGCTTCGCGATGCACTACGCGGACATGCTGCCGCTCGCGGTGGTCGAGGTGCCGATTCCGTTTCCGCGCATCAAGTGCTATCAGTTGTGGCACCCGCAGCCGGACCGGCCGAGCGATGTCGGCTGGCTGCGTACGCTGATGTCTCAAGTGTCGGATACGCTCGTCGCGCAGAAGGTGCGGCGTGCGAAACGGGCGCCCAAAAAGGAAACGTCAGCCGCAATGGGCTGACGTTTGGGTTTGAAGTTTGACGGACGCCGAATAAGCGCCTTCGTCTCGACTAGTTATATTGTTTAAACGCTCGCGCAAAGCTGCTGCGTTGCGAGTTGCGCCACGGCCTGCCGCGTCCGAATCTGCAGCAGTTCCGCGCACACCGCCACGGCAATCGCCGAAGGCGCCTTGTCGACGATGCCGGCCACGCCGATCGGGCACGTCATCTCCACCAGCCGGTCCAGATCCACGCCACGATCGAGCAAACGGCGCTCGAATTTCACGCGCTTCGCCTTCGAACCGATCATGCCGAAGTAGGTGAAATCGCGCCGCCGCATGATGCGTGCGGCAAGCGAGAAATCGAGCGCGTGGTTATGCGTCATCACGAGAAAATACGCGCCGGGCGGCGCCGTATCGACGATTGCGTCAGGCGTGTCGGTTGCCTCGATTTGCACGTTGGCGGGCGTTTCGTCGGGGAACAGTTCGTCGCGCTCGTCCACCCACTGGACGACGCACGGCAAGCTGCCGAGCAGCTTGATGAGCGCATGCCCGACGTGCCCCGCGCCGAACAGCACGATATGCATCGGCGCCGGACGCGGCGTCTGCACGGCGCTGCGCCGGCCGATCTGAACGGATGAAAATTCGCTCATGGCAATCATTCCAGTGAGTGTGTTGTTCACGCGCTTGTTTCCCGGCGCACGGCTACGCTGATTGCCGCAATGCCGCAGTTGCAGCCCGCACCGCGCCGACCGCCTTGAGGATTTCCTCGCTGGTCGCCGGCGCGTTCAGCGGCGGATTGACCTTGTGGTCACCGACCGCCGACACCGCGTCGCGCACGGCGAAGAACACCGAGAACGGCAGCAGCAGCGGCGGCTCGCCAGTCGCCTTCGAACGATGGATGCTGTCCTCCGCGTTGCGGTTCTTGAAGAGGCGCACGCGGAAGTCGGGCGGCGTATCGTTGACGGTCGGAATTTTGTAGGTAGACGGCGCATGCGTCATCAGCTTGCCGCCTGCGTTCCACCACAGTTCTTCGGTCGTGAGCCAGCCCATGCCCTGAATGAACGCGCCTTCCACCTGGCCGACATCGAGCGCCGGATTCAACGAGGCGCCCACGTCGTGCAATGCATCCGCGCGCAGCACGCGCATTTCGCCGGTCAGCGTATCGATCACCACTTCCGACACGGCCGCGCCGTACGAGTAGTAGTAGAACGGCCGGCCTTGCAGCTTCGATTGATCCCAGTAGAGCTTCGGCGTTGCGTAGAAACCGTCCGACCAGAGTTGGATACGCGCGACGTAGGCCTTCGCGACCACTTCTTCGAACGGCACGATCACCTCGCCCACCACCACACGGTCGTGCACGAAACGCACTTCCGACGCGCTCACCTGCCCCGCGCCGAAACGCTCGGCGGCAAACGCCGACAGACGTTCACGCAACTGGCGCGCGGCGTCCTGCGCGGCCTTGCCGTTCAGATCGGAACCGGTCGATGCCGCCGTTGCCGACGTATTGGCGATCTTGCTGGTGTCGGTCGCCGTCACGCGAATGCGGTTAAAGCCAATGCCCAGTTCATGCGCGACGACCTGCGCGACTTTCGTATTCAAGCCCTGGCCCATTTCGGTGCCGCCGTGGTTCACCAGCACCGAGCCGTCGGTGTAGATGTGCACGAGCGCGCCGGCCTGGTTGAAGTGGGTCACGTTGAACGCGATGCCGAACTTGACCGGCGTGAGCGCCATGCCCTTCTTTAATATTTCGTTGTTCGCGTTGAACTCGTTGATCGCAGCGCGGCGCGCGCGGTATTCGCTGGTTGCTTCGAGTTCGTCGATCAGTTCATGAATCACGTTGTCTTCGACGATCTGGCCGTACGGCGTCTGATTGCGCTCCGTCTTGCCGTACAGATTGCGGCGGCGCACGTCGAGCGAATCTTCGCCGACCGAGCGCGCGACGTTGTCCATGATGTACTCGATCGCGAACGCGCCTTGCGGACCGCCGAAGCCGCGGAACGCCGTGTTGGACTGCGTGTTGGTCTTGCCGCAGAAACCGTCGATGGTCACGTCGGAGAGCCAGTACGCGTTGTCGAAGTGGCACAGCGCGCGCGTCATCACCGGACCGGACAGGTCGGCGGAGAAGCCGCAGCGCGAGGTCATATCGACCGTCACGCCGTCGATCACACCTTTGTCGTCGTAGCCGACTTCATACGTGTAGTGGAAATCGTGGCGCTTGCCCGTGACCATCATGTCGTCGTCGCGGTCCGGACGCAGTTTCACCGGGCACAGCAGCTTCCACGCGGCGAGCGCCGCGCAGCACGCGAACAGACCCGATTGCGATTCCTTGCCGCCGAAGCCGCCGCCCATGCGGCGGCATTCGATCAGTACGTTGTGCGACGCCACGCCCAACGCGTGCGCGACCATGTGCTGCATTTCGGTCGGGTGCTGCGTCGAACAGTAGACGTGCATGCCGTCGTCGTCCTTCGGCACCGCGTACGAAATCTGGCCTTCCAGATAGAACTGCTCCTGGCCGCCGAGCAGCATTTCGCCGGCTTCGCGACGCGCGGCGCGGGCGATCCTGGTGTCGGCCTCACCGCGCGCGAGTTTCATCGGCGGCAAGACATGCTGGTTCGCGGCGCGCGCCTGCTGCGCGGTGAGAATCGCCGGCAGTTCCTCGTAGACGATTTCGGCGCGCCGCGCGGCGAGCCGCGCGGTGTCATGCGACGTCGCGACCACGATGAAAATCGGCTGGCCGACGTATTGCACGAGGCCGTCCGCCAGAATCGGATCGTCGCCGTGGATGATCGGACCGACGTCGTTGACGCCCGGAATGTCGTCGGCCGTGAAGATCGCCACCACGCCCGGCGTGGCGCGCACCTTGTCGAGCGACATCGAGACGATCTTCGCATGCGCTTTCGGCGACAGGCCGAGCGCGGCGTGCAGCGTGCCGGCGAGCGTCGGAATGTCGTCCGTGTAGGTAGCGCGGCCGCTCACGTGCAGATGCGCGGACTCGTGCGGACGCGAAACGTGGACCTGGGTGAAGTCGTCGAGATCCTGAAGGTCTTTCAGGAACGGTTCGGCATGCTGATTCATTGTCGTGTTCTCCGTATCCTTTGGGCTTCTCAGACGCCGGCCGGCGCGCAGGCCGCGGCGACCGCGCGCACATCGAGCGCGCTCTTGGGCAGCGGATTGTTCGGCCGCGTTTCGAGCCAGAAACGGTACAGCGTGTTCTTCGCCGATTCGAGGCGGTAGTTGCTGGTCGCGCGCATGTCCGACAGCGGCGCGTAGTCGTTGCCGAGCGCGAGCATCGCGGCTTGTGCCGTGGCTTCGTGCCATTCGGCGTCGCGCAACACGGCTTCCGCGTGCGTCGCCCGCTTGGACGTGGCGGCCATACCGCCGAACGCGATGCGCGGCTCGCGGATCACGTTGCCGTCCGCGATGAACGAAAACGCCGCGCAGACCGCCGAGATATCCGAATCGAAACGCTTTGAGAGTTTGTAAGTGCGGAACTGCAGGTTCTGACGCACGCCGGTACGCGTTGGCACTTTCAGGCCGACGACGAACTCGTGCTCCGCCATGTCCTTCTTCTGATACGCGAGGTACAGATCTTCCAACGGCATTTCGCGCTCGATCTCGCCGCCGCGCACGATCACGCGCGCGCCGAGAGCGATCAGACCCGGCATCGAATCGCCAATCGGCGAACCGTTGGCGATGTTGCCGCCGAGCGTGCCGGCATTGCGAATCGGCAGCGACGCGAAGCGTTGCCACATTTCGTTCAGTTCGGGGTATTGCTTCGCAATCTCCGCGTAAGCCTTTTCGACGCTCACGCCCGCGCCGATCTCGATCCATGCGTCGTTGGTCTCGAGCTTCTGCAATTCGGCGATCTGCCCGACATACACGATGTTGCCGAGCTCGCGCATCATCTTGGTGACCCACAAGCCGATGTCCGTGCTGCCGGCGAGAATACGTGTGGCCGGTTCGGCTTCCTTGATCTTCGCGAGCGCCTCGACCGTGCGCGGCGCGGCAAACTGCTGGCCGGCGTGCTGGTAATGGAAGGTGTCCGCGCGCTCGAGGGTGGCGAGCGTTTTCGACAATGCGTCCACATTGACCGGCGCTTTTGGCGTGGGCGCTTCGAACATCCGCACGGCGGCGTCGACGATCGGACGATAGCCCGTGCAACGGCAAAGGTTGCCGGTCAACGCGTTGCTGATCACTTCACGCGACGGCACGGTCCTGTTCGCGCAGCTATGTTCGTGGCCGTGTTTTTCGTACAGCGACCACATCGACATGATGAAGCCCGGCGTGCAGAAACCGCACTGCGAGCCGTGGCATTCCACCATCGCTTCCTGCACCGGATGCAGCGAGCCGTCCGGCTGGCGCAGGTCTTCGACGGTGTAGAGCGCTTTGCCGTCGAGCGTCGGCACGAACTGGATGCACGCGTTGACCGCCTTGAAGTCGACGCCGCCCGCCTCGTTGCGCTCGCCGATCACGACCGTGCACGCGCCGCAATCGCCTTCGGCGCAGCCTTCCTTGGTGCCGGTGCAATGCGCGTCTTCACGCAGATATTGCAGGACGGTGCGGGTGACGGGCGCGTCCTTGATCTCGCGGATCGCGTTGCGGTGGTAGAAGCGAATCGGCTCAGTCATGTCTCGTTACTCTCGAATGTTCCGGGTCCGTGGGACGTGCAGCAGTGATGGTCCGAAAACTATCACCGTCAATAAATACAACCCATAGCTCCGATCGCATGCGGGACATATCCGCAAAACGATATCGAGATAGGTTTGAAGGGGGATCAGCTTATGGACTTTCCGACTTTTTGCCACATTTTTCAAATTAATCGGGACTAACCGCCAATCCAGGTCGAGATGCTTGGGGCGGGCGCGCCGAAAAAGTGAGCCCTGACAACGCAAAAACGGACCATCAGAGGGTTCCCGGCATGGGTTTTTGTCGGACGAATTATTAAGCAAGTCCTGCAAGAAAACCGGTTCCATGGGAAAATTGCGCCTTCCCGCCGAATACAAGTCTCGTTTTCCCCATGTCCACCGACTCAGCGACACCTCGCAGCGAATTTGCGACGACCATGCAGATCATTCCGGTCGTCTTTTTCACGTTTCTTTGCTATCTGACGATCGGTATTCCGCTAGCGGTGTTGCCGGGCTACGTCCACGACGACTTGGGTTACAGCGCCGTACTGGCGGGCGCGGCGATCAGCGTGCAGTACCTGGCGACGCTGGCGTCGCGGCCGCTGGCGGGCCGTTCCGCGGATACATTGGGGCCGAAGCGGACTGTGTCGATTGGCTTGCTCGGTTGCGGCGCGAGCGGCGTTCTGGTGTTGCTGGCTGTGCTGTGCGGGCGCTGGCCGGTTCTGAGCCTTGGGTTGCTGGTGTGCAGCCGTCTTGTGTTGGGATTCGGTGAGAGCCTGTGCGGCACGGGCGCGATTCTGTGGGGCATCGGCCGGGTGGGCACGAGCAACAATGCGCGGGTGATCTCGTGGAATGGCATCGCGACGTATGGCGCGCTGGCGATCGGTGCGCCGCTGGGCGTGGCGATCGAGCGTACGGTCGGGTTTGCCGCGTTGGGGATTCTGGTGATTCTGCTGGCGGCGCTTGGTTTTTATCTGGCTCGTCCGATGGCACCGGTGCCGATCGTGCATGGAGAGCGAATGTCCTATCGCAGCGTGTTCACGCGCGTGCTGCCGCATGGGATCGGGTTGGCGCTTGGCTCGGCCGGGTTCGGGTCGATCGCCACGTTCATCACGCTGTTTTATGCGGCGAAGCATTGGCCGAATGCGGCGCTGTCGTTGACGGTATTCGGGACGCTGTTCATCGGGGCGCGGCTGTTGTTTGCCAATACGATCAAAACTTATGGCGGGTTTCGGGTCGCGATTGCTTCGTTTTCGTTTGAATGTGCTGGTTTGTTGATGTTGTGGCTCGCGCCTGAACCGCATGTTGCGTTGGCTGGTGCGGCTTTGACCGGCTTTGGGTTTGCTTTGGTGTTTCCTGCTCTTGGGGTCGAGGCGGTTGGGCTCATGCCGCCGGCTAGCCGGGGAGCCGCCTTGTCAGCTTATTCGGTGTTTCTGGATCTTTCGCTGGGCATTACCGGGCCGTTGGCCGGGTATATTGCCGGTGAGTTCGGGTATGGGTCGGTGTTTCTTTTTGCGGCTGTCGCCGCTGCCGCGGGCGTGGGGCTTTCTACTCTGCTTTATCTTCGGAACGCCAAGGTGACCAATTTGCCTGCGGCGCTGTGACGGTTTGTTGCCTGCTTTGGTGTGGGTTTTCAGCTTTTCCTTGAATTCATTGCGGTCTACTGGCGTGGCCCCTGTGCGGGCCGCTGCGGCGGTCTTCCGCACCGTGCCTGATAACCTGGTTCTGCGCCAGCGTTCATGGCATGAAACGTCTGGACATGCGAACCGTGTGTGCCGGCCCAGGTTCCATGCGGGCACTTACGTGCGAGGTCGCACATAACGCATTCGACGCTCCCCTTACAATCGTCCGGCGCAGATGAACGCTAAGGATGACGCAATGCGTTTCGTATACCCCGTCCTGCTGGCAATCGTATGCTGCGCGTGTTCGCAGCATGATAGCCGCGCGCCCGTTTCTCCAGAGGATCACAGCATCGAAAGCGCGGTGCACGGATGGAGAGACAAGCATGACCCCCTGTGGCGATATAACCGCGCGACGTGCGGAGCCGGGGCCGTCGCGCTCGCAGAAGTAAAAAGTCTGTTCCAGCAGCTCTTGCATGTGTCAACGGCGACCGCCTGCGACCGTTTGACGGCGCTGCCTGAGACGTACAACACACAAGTCGACGGCAACCAGGCGAGCGTGGTGGTGCAAAACGCCGACGGGCGGCCGGGTAGTCAGATTCAATTCGTTCTTGCATCGTCGGGCGGCGCCTGGGCGGTGCAGAAAGTGTTGGCGGCAAGCACGCTGGCTACGACGACTATCTTCGACGCAACGCAGGCAAGTTCTGGCGATGGGCGCATCGAGCCCGCCTATTCGGCGTGGATTCCGCACGGCGCAGCGCCTTGGGACATCACCCACATCATTAGCTACGGTCAATCGCTCAGTCAGGGGTTTTTTAACAGTCCCGTGCTGTCCACCCATCAGCGTTATTCCTCGTTGCGCTTCAATGGCGGCGTACGGGCCCAAGACGGCGCGCAAAGCGAAGGCGTGGAGGTGGCGTACAAACAGTTCGTACCGTTAGTCGAGACTCAATGGGGCGACAAGGCCGAGACGCCGACCAGCGGGACGCTGAATATGGCCATGCAGCTGATCGAGCAGGAGAACCTGCAAAGTCACGCGGATCTCCCCTACCGGTTCGTTGGATCGGCACCAGGTGAAGGATCGATGGACATTGCGACGCTGTCGGCGCCGGGACGCTATTACACACGGCTCTTGCGAGACATCGCTCAGGGAAAGCGGCTTGCGGACGCCCAGGGCAAAACATATGGCATCGGCGCAATCACGTGGACGCAAGGGGAAGTCGACGATTCCCACCAGACATCGATTCCCACTTACGTTGCAAGGCTGAGGAGCTTACGGGCCGACGTCGATCGCGACGCCAAGGCGGTGACTGGACAGAAGCAGGAAGTCGAGATGATCACTTATCAAGTGGCCACGCATCGCCGTTTCGACCAGCGCTATCCGCACATAGCGCTCGCGCTGCTAGAGGCCAGCCACGAAGACCCGCACATTCATCTGGCTGTGCCGATGTATCTCTTTCGCTACGTGGACGGTGCACACACCGACAATCGCAGCACCGAATGGATGGGCGCCTATTACGGGCTAGTCCTGAAGAGGGTTCTGATCGACAAGCAGACGTGGAAGCCTCTCGAGCCGCTGAACTGGCAGCGCGAGGGTACGACGGCCGTGCTGCGCTTCAATGTCCCCGCGCCTCCTCTCAGATGGGACACGACGCAGGTTGCCGGCAATTCGGATTATGGTTTTTCGTTGCGCCTGGCGTCCGGCGACCTGCTGCCGATCCGCTCGGTCTCGATCACCGGACCCGACGAGGTGAGAATCACTGCCCAATCGCCCATCCCTGCCGGTACGCACGTCGAGTATGCGTTCAACGGCGTTGGCGTCGCGGGCAGCCGTTATGGTCCGCGGGGCAATCTGCGCGATTCACAAGGCGACGCGATCCGGTTCAATGACGGACGCGAATCGATGCGTCTCGACAACTGGTGCGTGATTTTCGACGTGCAGCTTTAGCACTGCGTGAAGGGCCGGCCGCATCGCATGGCAACATGAACCGGAACGAGGCAATGGTGAAAGAAGAGCGCATTAGAGGCGGCCTGGCAATGTCCGTCATTGCTATCGTTTGCGCCGAGGTCCTGCGCAGGGTCGGCGATGCTGGCTTTCTGCAGGATGGGCACGTGTCTCGTGTCCTGAAGATTCTTCAGTACGCCGCAAGCACGTTGGGATACCCGACGCTTTTCTTCCTTCTCGGCATGAGTACGGTAGCGTGTTTGCAACGCTCACGCGCCGGTCTGCTGAAATCAATCGCCTTGACCGTACTCTATCCGTATCTGCTTTGGTCGATATTGGAGATGGCTGTGCAATGGCTCGTGGCCGACTATAAAGACTATGCCGCCGAACAGTTTGAATTGACCCGTCTGGCATCGGCACCCGTTGGACAATTCTGGTTTCTTTACGCGTTGTTCATCTGTCAGATCGTCGCGTGCATCACGGTATGGCCGAGGCCCGTCCGATCCGGAAGTGCCTTGACGATGGCAAACCGCTGTCTTCTCGTCGCGATGGTCCTGGTCAGCGCCGCCGTCGCGATACGGAGCCACTGGGGCGTCGCCACGATGACGTGTTGGGGTCTCGTCTTCTTTCTGTGCGGCATGCTGCTCGCCTCGCGGCCGGCCCGGCAAAGCGACCGTTCTCCTCGCCCTCGCGTCGCGTTGGCAACGGCAGTCGCCTTCATAGCCGCCGCGGTAATCGGCCAACGTTCCGGTCACTATCTGGACTTATATTGGCTGCTGGCGAGTCTTCTGGGGGTCGCAGCGGAAGTTCAGGTTGGACGGTTCCTGGCGACATGGCGAAACTCGCGCTGGATCATCTCGATTGGCTCATCCTGGAAGCCCGTCTACCTCCTGCATGTGCTTGCAACCGCCTTGGTCTGGAACGCGTTGCTGGCCCTCGGCATCAGTCAGCCAGTCGTCCACTTCGTGCTCGGTAGCGCGACCGGTTTGGCGCTGCCGATAGCGATCCATCTGATGACGAAGCGCCTTGGAATCGCGAGTTGGGCAGCCTTCGAGGAACCTGCGGAAGCACGAAACGAAGGCACGGCGTTTTCAGCCGCCGCTGCGCAGCGTGCCGACAAGACCGCGAAGTCACGTGCGTGACTGCGGTCATTGGGACAGTCGCGCCGGCGTCGAGCATGAGCACTTCGCGCAGGCGAAATATGACTACTTCCCTCCCGACAGCCCCCTCTCCAGAGCCGCAACACCGGCAGGCAAATCGACCTTAACGCCAAGATCGACCATCGTCCTTCCAAGCGCATGCACCGTGCGAAAGAGGTTATGTTCGCGACATTGCTCGCCCATCTGTCCCACGCGAACAATGGGCAATCCGAAGGAACCCGAAATCTCCACCTGATGCATCCGCGAAATATGCGAACAAACATCCGCGGGACTGAAGCCGTCAGGCACCTCAATCCCAACTACGGAGTTCAACCGACAAGCCTCAGGCGTATACAACCGCAGCCCCATTGCCGCGACCCCATCCTGCAACGCCAACGAACACCTCAAATGCCGCGCGAATCGCTTCTCGAGCGTCTCGGCACACACAAGCCGTAAAGCCTCATGCAAAGCCAAAACCCCGGAAACCGGCGCCGTATAGTGATACCCCGCGTTATGCCAGAAATTCTCCGCAAGCGTTGCATCCAGGCACCAATGCGCATTAGGCGCCGTGCGCTTCTTGACGCGCTCCCAAGCCGCATCGGAAAACGCGATCAATGACACACCCGGAATCGACGACAACCCCTTCTGCCCGCCCGTAATCACAGCATCGATACCCCACGCGTCCATCTCGAGCGGCATGGTACTCAACGTGCACACCGCATCGACAATCACCAACGCGCCCGCGGCTTTCGCCAACGCGGCAATCTCCTTCAGGTGATAGTTCCAGACCGTATTTGAGGTCTCGCCCTGCACCACCGTCACAATCTCGGGACGCTCGCGGCGAATCGCCTCGGCAATTTCTTCGAGACTCGCCACCGACCGATCGACCACATCGAGCGTGCTCACCCGAGCGCCGACGCGCCGCCCCATTTCCGCCATCCGCTCGCTGAAAAATCCATTCTTGATGGAGAGCACGCGCGTGCCTTCCCACGCGAGATTCGAAATCGCCATCTCCATCGCGGCCGATCCGGGTCCCGCCACGCCCAACACCCATTTCGAGTTCGTCTGGAACACGTAGCGCGCCATTGTCTTCACCTGGCCGATTACCTTCACCATCGTGCCGCCCAGGTGATTGATCACGATCGTGTTGGCCTTGGCGACCGCCGCGGGAATCGGCACGGGACCGGCGCCCATCATGAGGAGCGGCTCTTCGGGAAGAATGGCGTCGAGCGATTCGACAACCGGACAGGGCACTGCGGAAGATGCGGATGTGAACGATGAAGTCGGCATGATGATCGGTACGTGAATGTCAGAACGCTAAGGAGCAAACGGCCCCGCCAGCATTGACGCTGGCGAGGCCGCCTGTCCGATCATTCACCGATCCGCGCGATTGCGCAAGTTTTTTGATGATGGTTGAGCGCCTGACGCGGCGGATAAAACCGTCACTTCACCTTGGTCTTGTCGAGTTTCTTGCCGGTCGCCGCATTGAAACGCTCGACATACTCTTCGATCAGCTTGCGCACGGCGCGACCGATCTGCCGGTAGTCGGACTCGTTCAGGTTCGCCAGCGACACACGCCCCGACGGATGCTGCGTGCCGAAGCCAAGCCCCGGCAGCAGCACGACCCGCGCTTCACGGGCGAGGCGGAACAACAGCTCCGATGGCTGGGTGTTCTTCAGCAGCCACTCGACGAACTCACGCCCGAACATCCGCTCGCCGAAGAATTCGACGTCGAGAATCGTGTAGTAGTCGACCTGATTCGGATCGTCGTCCTTGAAGGAAATGCCGACCTCCTCATAAAGCGCCTGCTTGCGCTTGCGGATCAAACGCTTCAATGCGTTCTTGTACGCGTCCGGCGTGTCCATCAGCGAGAACAGCGAAAACAGCACCATCTGCACCTGCTGCGGCGTCGACAGGCCCGCCGTGTGATTCAGCGCGACGGTGCGGCTGTCGGCCACCAGACGGTCGATGAACTTGAGCTTCTCCGGCTCCGTCGTGATCGACTCGTAACGCTCGTGCAACTGCTTCTTCGCGTCCTTCGGCAATTCGGCGATCAGCTTGTCGAGCACGTTGTCGCGATGCGTCGCGATCGTGCCCAGACGCCAGCCGGTCGCGCCGAAATACTTCGAGTACGAATAGACGAGAATGGTGTTCTTCGGCGCAAGCGCGAACAGCGAAACGAAGTTGTCGGCAAAGGTGCCGTACACGTCGTCGGTCAGCAGGATCAGATTGGGCCGTTCCTTGACGATGTCGGCGATGTATTGAAGGCTTTCGTCATCGATCTTCACCGAAGGCGGATTGCTCGGGTTCACGAGGAAGAACGCCTTCACCTTCGGGTCGCGCAGCTTGTCGAGTTCCTTCTTCGAATACTGCCAGCCGTTCGCGACATCGGCTTCGAGGTTCACTACGTTCAGCTGGTAGTCGTTCAGGCGCGGAATCTCGATGTACGGCGTGAAGATCGGCATGCCGAGCGCGATCGTGTCGCCCGCCTTGATCAGGTGGTTCTCGCGCATCGTGTTGAAGATGTACGTCATCGCCGCCGTGCCGCCTTCCACGGCGAACACGTCGAATTCGCCGACGAACGGATGATCGCCGATCATCTCGCGCCGCAAATATTGCCCGACGATCAGCTCGGACAGTTTGAGCATGCGATCGGGCACCGGGTAGTTCGAAGCGAGAATGCCCTCGCACATTTCATACAGGAAGTCGCCGGCCGAATACCCTAGCTGGTCGCGCACGTATGACACCGCGCCGCGCAGAAAGTCGATGCCCGCCACGCCCTTGTTTTCGCGCAGAAACAGATCGAAGCGTTCTTCGAGGCCGTCCCGCCGCGGAAAGCCGCCCACGCCTTCCGGCATGTAAGCGAACGAGCGCTCCGATTCGCGCATCGCAAAGAGGCCGAGTTGCCAGAAGCCGTGGCGCGGAATCGTCGCGAGAAAATTCGGATTGCCGCGGCCGGCGTTGAGCATGGATGCGTTGGCTGGCCGCTCCACGGCGCCGCCGCCGGCGGCCTTGATCAGTTCGTCCTTCAGCTCGAATGGGCTGAGCGCGGCCATCCCCGCTTGTGCCATATCCGCGTGTTTCTTGTCGCCCTTCTCTTTTGCCATGATGCGTTCTCCAATGAGCCAGGTGAAAGACGCCGGCGCGGCGATGGCTCGCCCGATTACGCCGGCGCAACAGGGATCGATCGACGCGTGCGCTAGACGAGTCCGACCACGAGCGGGCCGAGCAAGGTCAACGCGACGTTCGCGATGGCATACGTGATCGCGAACGGCACGGTCGGCACAGCGCTCTCGGCCTTGTCGAGCACGCCGCCGAATGCCGGATTCGCGCTGCGCGAGCCGGACAGCGCGCCGGCCAGAATGGCCGCGTTGTTGTACTTCAGCACGTAGCGGCCGAACAGCATGGTGAGCAGAAGCGGAAACAACGTGACGAACACGCCGAGCAGGAAAATCGTGATGCCGAGCTGCTTGACGGTCACCACTGCCTGCAATCCCGAGTTGAGCCCGACCACCACCACGAACGCCGCCAGACCGAAATCCTGCAGCAGCCGCGAAGCCGCCGACGGCATCACGCCGTACATGGGATGCTTGCCGCGCATCCAGCCGAACAGCAGGCCGGCCAGCAGGCAGCCACCGCCCGAGCCGAGCGTGAGCGGAATGCCGCCGACGTTGATGACGATCAGGCCGATCAGCAGACCGAGCACGAGGCCGACGCCCATGTAGATGAAGTCGGTTTTGATCGTGTAGGGCAGCTCGTAGCCGGCAACGTCGACGGCGCGCTTGGTGTCTTTCGGCGAGCCGTAGAAGGTGATGACGTCGCCGTGCTCGAGTTGAGTTTCCGGCAGAATCGGCAACGGCTGACCGGCCCGCGAGATACCCTGGAGGTAGACGCCGTGGCGCATATCGCGATCCAGCACTTCTCGCGCGGCGGCGATCGTGGTGTGGTTCATGCCCTTGCGCGTGAACACGCCTTGACGTGTCTGCATGACGACGCCGATGTCCTCGACAGTGGCCACCTCGCCGCCACTCGCGCCGAATGCGACCACGGCCTCGCGGCGGCCGACCACCAGCACCACGTCATCGGGCTTCAACACGAGGTCGGGCGCCGGGTCGAGTAGCTGGCCATCGCGCTTGATGCGTTCGATCGTCAGAAAGTCCTGATGCTGCGTCTCAACGGCCTTCACCGTTTTCCCGGCGCTGACATCGATCTTGTACGCGCGGCCGACCATCTCGGGCAACGCGGAAAGCTGCCCCGGCGCGACGGGCGGCGCACCGGAGGTCAACTCGCGTTCCGCTTCGATCGAGGCGTCGCGCAAACTTTGGCCCATGAACTTGGGCAATATGTTCACGCACACGATGATCGCCCCCAGCGAGCCGAACACGTAGGTCACCGCGTAGGCAATCGCCACGTCCGACTGCAACGACTTGACCTGATCGGCGGGCAGGCCGAGACGCGCGATCGCGTCGCCGGCCGTGCCGATGATCGCCGACTGCGTCAGTGCGCCGCCCGCGAGCCCGGCGGCGAGCCCCTTGTTCAAATGGAACAGCTTCGCGCACACCACCACGGTGATCAGCGCGCTGACCGCCAGAAACACGGCCATCGCGATCTCACGCAGCGTCTTGCGGTTCAGCGAATTGAAGAAGCCTGGACCGGAGTCGTAGCCGACCGCGTAGATGAAGACTGCGAACATGACCGACTTCACACCGTTGTCGATCGTCACGCCCGCCTGACTGATGACAACCGCCGCCAGCAACGACCCGCCCACGCCGCCCAACTGGAACTTGCCGAACTTGATCTGCCCGATGAAGTAACCGACTGCGAGTGACAGAAACAGCGCAATCTCGGGTGATTTCTGAAAGATGTGATGTAGCCAGTCCATCGTGCCCTCGCTGGATAGTTTGCGATACTGAGTACTGGGTGCTGCTTGTGCATGCGAAGCGCAATCGCATCGCGCGCCCCATGCGGCCTGCCGCATCGGCCGAACGTGGCATGGCGCGCCACGGTCGGCACATCTGCCCGCCTAGTGGAATTTCCCGGCGAGGCCGACCACCACCGGCCCCATCAGCGGCAACAGAATGTTCGAAAGTGCATAAGTGATCGTGTAGCCGATCACCGGAGTGGAGTTGCCGGTGACGCCCACCAGCGCGCTGATCGCGGGCGTGCTGCATTGCTGGCCGGCAATCGCGCCGAGCAGCATGGGCGCCTCGAGCTTGAGGAACATGCGGCCAATCCATAGCGACAGCAGACCCGGCACGAGCACCATCAGAATCCCGGCGACCGGCAACGCGAGACCGTACTCGCGCACCAGCTTGATGGCGTCCGGTCCTGCCGACAAACCCACCGCGGCGATGAAAGTGGCGAGACCAAAGTCCTTGAGAATCTGCGCGGCGGCCGAAGGCAGCGAACCGACCAGCGGATAGCGCGAACGGATCCAGCCGAACAACAGCCCTGACAGCAGACAACCGCCGCCCGTGCCGAGCGCGACCGACACGCCACCGACCCGTCCGCCGAGATGACCGATCGCCATGCCGGCCAGCACGCCCAGACCCAGATAGACGAAGTCGGTCTTCTGCGTCGCGACGAGCACGTAGCCGAGGCGCTTCGCGCCGCGCTCGACATCGGCCTTCGCGCCGACCAGCGTCAGCACGTCGCCGCGATTCAGTTCGGTGCCGGGCAGCGCCGGCACCGTGGTCTCCAGCCGCGTGACCGCCGAGATATAGACGCCGCGTCCGTTTTCCGGCGTCGCCTGTTCGCGCACCTGCGCGATGGTCCGGCCGTGCAGGTCGCGGCGCGTCAACACCACGTCGAGGTTCTCGGCGATCACGAGGCCGAAGTCCGCGCCGCTCACTTCGTCACCGAGACCCGCTGCGGCCGCCACGATCGCTTCACGCCGCCCCGCCACCAGAATGACGTCGCTGGGCGCAAGCGTCAGTTGCGGTTCGGCCGGTACGTCCGCGCCATTGCGCCGCACGCGCTCGACCGTCAGGTTGAAGCCATACTGCTGCTCGAACGCCCGGATCGTCGCGCCGGCCGCCGCGCCGACGAGAAACGCACGGCCCACCAGCGCCGGCGCGGCCGCGCGCTGGCCCTCGCCGAACGAGCCTTCGCCGCCAAGCTTGCGCCATACGCGCTCGGCTTCGTCGCGCAGATTCACGCGCAATAACAGCGGCGCGAATTGGCTCGTGAAGAGCACGATGGTGATAAGGCCAAACAGGTAGCTCACGCTGTACGCAGTCACGATGTTGGCCTGCAGGCGGACCGTTTCCGCGTCGCTGAAGCCGAGCTTGGCAATCGCCTCGGACGCCGTGCCGATCACGGCCGACTCCGTCGCTGCACCAGCCAGCAGACCAGCCGCGGTGCCGGCATCGAGCCGCATGACGGCCACCGCGATCATGACCAGCACCAGCACCGACACGATCTCCACCACCGAAAGCAAACCGTAACGCCAGCCGCGGCCGATGTTGGCGAAGAACTGCGGCCCGCCGGTGAAGCCCAGCGCAAAGATGAACAGCGCAAACGCGATGTTCTTCAGATCGGGGGCAATGCGCGCGCCCGTCTGGCCCAGCAGCAAGGCAACGATCAAGGTGCCGCACACGCCGCCGAGCTGGATGGGTCCGACGCGGAAGGAACCAATGAAATATCCAATCGCAAGGCTTGCGAACAGCGCGATCTCCGGTTGAGACCTCAGCAATTCACCGATCATGTTGGCTCGCCGATTGACGGGTTTATTAGCAGGAAACTGAAAAATCATTCGAAAAACCCGAATAGATTTATTCCGCCCCCAGGATGCCGCGCACATTACTCGGTCGGCATAGCGATCGAGTGAAAACTTAATTTACGACAATGGGATGACGCGAGTCGCGCCGGGGATGATTTGCCGCACTGCGGCGGCCGGCATTGAAAACAGTGTTCCGATAGCTCGATAGTCACTCTTTCCTCGCGAAGTTGCCTAACGCCTTGAAAAAAAAGACATCGTCTGCTGATGGCCAATTATTGCAGCACGAGTGAACATGCTTTTTTGAATGTGCTTTTTTAATAAATATTGTAATTCGGCGAGGCTGTCAATATTATTTTCAACTCACGTTCGCTTGTCTTCGCAAAAAATGATCTTTAGCAAAGGCGATTGAATTGGCAACGCGCTTCGCGCGCGACGCTTACCCTATACTGAACTGCTCGTCTGCCAAGCCATGAGTTCACCCTCCCTCGCGCCGGCACGCTTTCTTCGGAGCCCGACATGCGCATGATCCTGTTCAGCAGCCGCCAGTACGACAGCGACACGTTCACCGAAGCCAATGCCGCGCATGCCTATGAACTGCACTTCCAGGAATCGCACCTCGACAGCGAGACGGCCATTCTCGCTCAGGGCTACGAAGTGGTATGTCCGTTCGTCAACGACAACGTCGACGCGAAGGTACTGGAGCGGCTTCATGCCGGCGGCACGCGCATGATCTCGCTGCGCTCGGCGGGCTTCAATCACGTCGATCTGGCCGCGGCCGAACGTCTGGGCGTCACGGTCGCGCGGGTGCCGGCCTATTCGCCGCATGCGGTGGCCGAACATGCGGCCGGATTGATTCTGGCGCTGAACCGGCGCCTGCCGCGCGCCGTCGCGCGCACTCGCGAAGGCGACTTTTCGCTGCACGGGTTGCTCGGCTTCGATCTGCACGGCAAGACCGTGGGCGTGATCGGCACCGGCATGATCGGCCGCGTATTCGGGCGCATCATGGCGGGCTTCGGCATGCAGGTGCTCGCCTACGATCCCGGCAAGCCCGCCGACGACCTGCTCGCGCTCGGCGCGCGCTACGTGCCGCTCGACACGCTGCTCGCCGAATCCGACGTGGTCAGCCTGCATTGTCCGCTGGTGCCGGACACGTACCATTTGATCGACGGCCCCGCGCTTGCCAAGATGAAGCGCGGCGCGATGCTGATCAATACGGGCCGTGGCGGCCTCGTCGAAAGCAATGCGCTGATCGGCGCCTTGAAGGATGGCCGGCTCGGCCATCTTGGGCTAGATGTGTACGAGGAAGAAGGTGGCCTGTTCTTCGAGGATCACTCGAACCTGCCCTTGCAGGACGACGTGCTGGCGCGTCTGTTGATGTTCCCGAACGTGATCGTTACCGCGCACCAGGCGTTCTTCACGCGCGAGGCGATGAACGAGATCGCCCAGACCACGCTCGAGAACGTCGCGGCGTGGCAGGCCGGCGCGCCGCGTAACGTGGTGCGCGCGCCCGCTTAGGTGGTGCGCACGCCCGCTTAGGTGGTGCACGCGCCCGCTTAGGTGGTGCGCGCGCCCGCTTAGGCGCCGCCGCCGGTATTCACCGGCGTCGCGCGGACCGCCGTGCGCGCGTCGTCCGCTGCGCTGCAGAGTTCGCGCAGCAACATCGCCTCACGCTCGTGCACTTCCACTGGAAACCAGCGCGCGCCCGCATCGGCCAGATAGCGCGCGCGGTGCTGGCCGTTGCGAAACGCCACGACGCCTTCGCGCTCCAGTCCGAACCAGCCCAGCAGCCCCGGCGCGCGACGCGTCGAGATGGTCACGTACGGCATCTGCGGAATCCGCGGGTTCTCTGGATCGAGAAATTCGCGAATGCCGCGCACCTTGCCCGAATGCCATTCGGCGACCGGCTTCAGAACGTAATCGGTATTGTCGCGGTCCGCGCAGGCGAGCAGTTTGCGCACGTCGACGAGTACGACCTGATGCCGCGTGCCGTCCGTGACGAAAACGCGTTTCAGGCGCACGTGGTCGTACCATGGATGCTCGTGCAGCGGCACGGTCCAGACCGTCTCGGCGCAAGCCGGCGCGGCGGCTGACGATGAATTGGACAAGGGCAAAAGCAGGCTCGATAAGCCGGCGAAAAGCCGCCAGCGCGTTAGAAGAGCGCTTACGCTACGAGCCGATTGTGTAAGAAGCATGACAGACCACGGTATTAAATATCCTGCATGAGCACACTGCTCACAACCCCGCGACGCGCGGGCAGACGCGGATGACTTCTACGGTGACAACGATGATAACCACGCAAAATTTCAGTGACCACGTGCGCATCGAAGCTAATCTGGATATCGGCGTGGCCACGATCATCCTTGAGCGGCCCGCGCGTCGAAATGCCGTGGATCGTCCTGTCGCTGACGCGCTCAGCGCCGCGTTCACCCGCTTCGAAGCGCAGCCGGCCTGGCGCGCGGCGGTGCTGTTCGGCGCGGGCGGCACCTTCTGCGCCGGCGCGGACCTGACCGCTCTCGCCGACGACACCCGCCGCAACGAACTGCACGCCGACGGCAGCGGCCCCGGTCCGATGGGGCCGACGCGCATGAGCTTCAGCAAACCCGTCGTCGCGGCGATTGCCGGCTATGCGGTGGCGGGCGGCCTGGAACTGGCGGCTCTGTGCGATCTCCGAGTCGTCGAAGACGACGCCGTGCTCGGTGTGTTCTGCCGGCGTGTCGGAATTCCGCTGATCGACGGCGGCACGATCCGCTTGCCGCGTTTGATCGGCTTGTCGCGCGCGCTGGACCTGATTCTGACCGGCCGCGCGGTGAGCGCCCAGGAAGCGCTCAGCTTCGGCCTCGCCAATCGCATCGTGCCCAAAGGCACGGCGCGCGCCGCGGCCGAACAGTTGGCCGCCGAACTCGCCGCCTTTCCGCAGGCAGCGCTGCTCGCCGATCGCCGCTCCGTGCTGGAAAACAGCATGCTCGACGATCTCGCTGAAGCGCTGCGCCGTGAGGGCGCCGGTGGTTATCAAGCCGTCTTCGACGAAGGTGTCGCGGGCGCCGCGCATTTCGCTAGCGGCGCCGGCCGTCACGGCAGCACGTTCGACCCCGATGGCGGCATCCGCTGAAACCGCGGCGACGCTCGCGTTTGACAGCGACCTTCAGCAAAAAACAACACCCGTTTCGACGTTCAGCAAGCTCGTTTTGACTTAGGTAGAATCCCCTACTTCTTTACCCTTGTACGGCGCACGCGTTTTCGCCCCGAAAACGCGCGCCGGCCTTGCGACGCTTCCAGTCGCGCCGATTCCCGCTCCGTCACCATGCCTTTGCCCCTGCTCGCCCTTGCCGTTGCCGCGTTTGGAATCGGTACCACCGAATTTGTGATCATGGGGCTGCTGCCCAATGTCGCGCGCGATCTGTCCGTCTCGATCCCCGCAGCCGGCATGCTGGTGTCGGCGTATGCGCTCGGCGTCACGATCGGCGCGCCGATCGTCGCGATCGCTGTAGCGAACATGCCGCGCAAGAAGGCGCTGATGAGTCTGATCGGCGTGTTCATCGTCGGCAATCTGCTGTGCGCCGTCGCGCCCGGTTACGCGGTGCTGATGGCCGCGCGCATCGTGACGGCGTTCTGTCATGGCGCGTTCTTCGGCATCGGCTCGGTGGTGGCCGCGGGTCTTGTCGCGCCTAACCGTCGCGCGCAAGCCATCGCGTTGATGTTCACCGGCCTCACGCTCGCCAACGTATTGGGCGTGCCGCTCGGCACCGCGCTCGGCCAGGCCGTGGGCTGGCGCGCGACCTTCTGGGCGGTGACGGGCATCGGCCTCGTCGCGGCGGCTGCGCTCGCCGTGTGCCTGCCGGCGAAGATCGAAATGCAGAAGGCGAGCCTCGTCCACGAATTCAGCGTGCTGAAGAACCCGCAAGTGCTGATGGTGCTCGGCATCAGCGTGCTCGCGTCGGCAAGCCTCTTTTCCACCTTCACGTACATCACGCCGATTCTCGAAGACGTGACCGGCTTTACGCCGCACGCGGTCACCCTCGTGTTGCTGCTGTTCGGTCTCGGCCTGACGGTGGGCAGCACGCTCGGCGGCAAGCTCGCGGACTGGCGGCTGATGCCGTCGCTGGTGGCGTTTCTGCTGGCCATCGTCGTGATCCTGACCATCTTCGTGGGCACGATGCATTCGGAAATCCCGGCGATGATCACCATTTTCGTGTGGGGCATTCTGGCCTTCGCGATCGTGCCGCCGCTGCAGATGCTGATCGTCGACCGTGCGAGCCAGGCGCCGAATCTGGCCTCGACCTTGAACCAGGGCGCCTTCAACCTCGGCAACGCGACGGGCGCCTGGCTCGGCGGCATGGCGATCGGTGCGGGCGCACCGCTCACGACGCTGCCGTGGGTCGGCGTGGCGACCTCGATCGGCGCGTTGGCGCTGACGCTGTGGTCGGTGTCGATCGACCGGCGCGCGCAACGCATGGCGATGGCGGGCTAACCGCCCTTCTGCCGCTCACGTCAAACCCCGCCGGGGTGCGGATGACTCGCGGCCGTAGTAGCATCTCGGCCGATGAAAGTCATCTTCACTCGCGATTTCCTCGCTTTGATCCTCAGCGTCGCCGTCGTCGGACTCGGCAGCGGCGCGACGCTTCCCCTCACCGCTCTCGCGCTCACGCAAGCCGGCTATGGCACCGACGTGGTCGGCCTGCTGAGCGCCGCGCAAGCGGGCGGCGGACTCGTCGTCGTGCCGCTCGCGGGATGGATCGCGGCGCGCTGCGGCGGCCGTCAGGTGATCGTGGGCGCTGTGCTGGTGGTGGCGTTCGCCACCGCGCTCATGCAACTCACTTCGAACCTGTGGCTGTGGGCCGTGTTGCGCGTGCTGTGCGGCGCGGCGCTGATGCTGCTCTTCACGATCGGCGAAGCGTGGGTCAACCAGCTGGCCGACGACGCCACGCGCGGCCGCGTCATCGCCATCTACGCGACCAACTTCACGCTGTTCCAGATGGCCGGTCCCGTGCTGGTGAGCCAGATCGCAGGCTTCACGCAGTGGCGCTTCCTGATTTGCGGCGCGATCTTCCCGCTGGCACTGCCAATGCTCGCCACGATCCGCAAGACGCCGCAACCCTCCGAAGACGAGCACGCGGCGCACGGCAGTTGGCGTCATGTCTTGCCGCGGATGCCGGCGCTCGTGATCGGCACTGGTTTTTTCGCTCTGTTCGACACGATCGCGCTCTCGCTGCTGCCGCTCTTTGCCATGTCGCACGGCATTGCTAGCGAGGTGGCCGTGCTGTTCGCATCGGCGCTGCTGCTCGGCGATACGACGATGCAGTTCCCGATCGGCTGGCTCGCGGACCGGCTCGGCCGCGAACGCGTGCATATCGGTTGCGGTGTGATCGTCGTGGCGCTGCTGCCGTTGCTGCCGTGGGCGATGACTTCACCGTGGCTCTGCTGGCCGCTGCTGTATGTGCTCGGCGCGGCGGCGGGCGCGATTTACACACTGTCGCTGGTTGCTTGCGGCGAGCGCTTCCGTGGCGCCGCGCTGGTGTCGGCGAGTTCGCTGGTGGGCGCGTCCTGGAGCGCGGCGAGTTTCGGCGGCCCGCTCGTGGCTGGCGCGTTGATGAAGAGCGTCGGGAATGACGCGATGGTCGGGGTGCTGCTTGTTGCGGGGTTGGCGTTTCTGATGGCGAGCTGGTGGGAGAAACGGCGGGCGCCGATGCGAGTCGTCGGTTGATCGGCAGGCTTTAAGTCCGCGCCGTCGCGTGATGATCTGCCAGTCGCAAAACGGGCAAGTCATCATGATGGCTTGCCCGCTTTTGTCGCGCGCCTTGCGTGCTACTTGCATGCGATGTCGGCCTTACTTCAGCGCCGGCAAAATCTCTCCAACGCACGCGCCGAAACCCACGCGATAACCCCCGCCCTGGCACCAACCAGCCAGCGTCAACTCATCGCCGTCTTCGATGAAGCCGCGCGTGCCGCCTTCCTGCAACTCCAGCGGCTTCTTGCCGTTCCATGTCAATTCCAGCAGGCTGCCGAACGAATCCTCAGTCGGCCCGCTGATCGTGCCCGAGCCCATCAGATCGCCCACCCGCGTATTGCAGCCCGACACCGTGTGATGCGCGAGTTGCTGCGCCATCGTCCAGTACATGTGCCTGAAGTTGGTCCGCGCAATCGTGCTGGCCGCTTTCGCCTGCTTCGGGCGCAGCTTCACTTCCAGCGTGATATCGAAAGCATGCTCGCCGTCGTGGCGCAGGTACGCGAGCGGCTGCGGTTCCTGCACCGGCTGCGCGACGCGGAACGGTTCGAGCGCGTCGAGCGTCACGATCCACGGCGAGATCGTGGTGGCGAACGTCTTTGCGTTGAACGGTCCGAGCGGCACGTATTCCCATTGCTGAATATCGCGCGCGCTCCAGTCGTTCAGCAGCACCATGCCGAAGATATGCGCTTCCGCATCCGCGCACGCAACCGGTTCGCCCAAGGCGTTGCCCGCGCCGATCACGAAGCCGGTTTCCAATTCGATATCCAGCTTGCGGCACGCGCCGAACACCGGACGCTCCTGATCCGGCAGCTTCAACTGCCCATTAGGACGACGCACGGGCGTGCCGCTCACCACCACCGACGACGCCCGTCCGTTGTAGCCGATCGGCATCTCCGACCAGTTCGGCAGCAGCGCATTCTTCGGATCGCGGAACATGGAGCCGACATTCGTCGCGTGCTCCTTCGACGAATAGAAATCCGTGTAGCCCGGAATCCGCACCGGCAGATGCAATTGCGCGTCGGCCTGGCGGATCAGCGCGCGGCTGCGCAGTTCGGCGTCGTCGCGCAGCGTCGCGTTATCGCGCGAGAGCAGCTTGCTCAACTGAATGCGCACGCTACGCCACTCGTCACGGCCCAGCGCGATGAAATCGTTCAACGCGTCGCGCACGAACACACTGTCGCCCGCGTCCGATGAAGGCACGGTCAGCAGACCCGCGCTTTCGAGCGCGGCCAGATCGACGATGCTGTCGCCGATTGCGACGCCCACGCGGCGCGTCGCATTCAGGGTGTCGCTGAAAATACCGAACGGCAGATTCTGAATCGAAAAATCGTGGGTCGAATGATTGGCCGACTCGACCCAGCTTTTGCGCGACGCATCGAGCGTCGCCTGAAGATCGGTCGATGCGTTCATCGTTGCTCCGGGTTGAAGTGTTTCTTGAGACCTTGCCAGCACTCGTAGTAATGCGCCTGCAATTGCGCGGTTTCGAGTGCGAAGCGGGTCGGCTTGATCAGCGTGCGAGTCTCGAACATGAAGGCCATCGTGTCGCCGACTTTCTTCGGCGTCGACGTATCGCCATGCGAGGCTTTCTCGAACGTCTCCGCGTCCGGGCCGTGGCCCGACATGCAGTTGTGCAGACTCGCGCCGCCCGGCACGAAACCCTCGGCCTTGGCGTCGTACACGCCGTGCACGAGACCCATGAATTCGCTCGCGACGTTGCGATGGAACCAGGGCGGGCGGAACGTGTCTTCGGCGGCGAGCCAGCGCGGCGGGAAGATCACGAAGTCGATGCTATCGACGCCCGGCGTGTCGCTTTGCGATTGCAACACGAGGAAAATCGACGGGTCCGGATGGTCGAAACTGATCGAGCCGATCGTGTTGAAGCGGCGCAGATCGTACTTGTACGGCGCGTAGTTGCCGTGCCACGCCACCACGTCGAGCGGTGAATGGCCGATGTCCGCGCGCCACAGGTTGCCGTTCATCTTGGCGACGAGTTCGAAGTCGCCTTCACGGTCTTCATAGGCCGCGTGAGGCGTGAGGAAGTCACGCGGATTGGCGAGGCCGTTCGAGCCGATCGGACCGAGATCAGGCAGACGCAGCAACGCGCCAAAGTTCTCGCAGATATAGCCGCACGCCGCGCCGTCCGGCAGGCTCACCGCGAAGCGTACGCCGCGCGGAATCACTGCGATCTCGAACGGCTCGACGTCGAGCTTGCCTAATTCGGTTGCGACGTGCAGGCGCCCTTCCTGCGGCACGATCAGCAACTCGCCGTCGGCGGTATAGAAAAAACGGTCCTGCATCGAGCGGTTCGCCGCGTACAGGTGAATCGCACAGCCGCTCATCGATTCCGCCGCACCGTTGCCCGCCATCGTCACCCAGCCGTCGATGAAGTCAGTCGGCTCGACCGGCATCGGCAATGCGTCCCAGCGCAACTGGTTCGGCGGCGTCGGCGGCACTTCGGCGAAGTTCGCGACAAGCCGCCCCGAAGGCAGCGGCGTGAACGGCTTGTGCACGGCCGCCGGACGAATCCGGTAGAGCCACGAGCGGCGATTGTGGCCACGCGGCGCAGTGAACGCCGTGCCTGACAGTTGTTCGGCGTACAGACCATAGGCCGCGCGCTGCGGCGAATTGCGGCCTGCCGGCAACGCGCCCGGCAAGGCCTCCGTGGTGAATTCGTTCGCGAAGCCCGACTGATAGCCCGGCTCGATTTCGAGCCGCGAACTGGCGGTGTTCGGCATGCGTGTCTGGGTATCCATACAAGGTTCTCCGTTGATACTCGATCGTGGCATCTGACGCGGTCCGCGGCTCTGACGGGCGGTCGCTGCCGCGTCGCGGCGGCCAGCGCGGTCATCAGCATGGTCGGATAGAGCGTCCGCGTTCGGCGCATGCATTGCGCGCACGGCATAAGCCATCCCACTGTCGCAGGGGCATGGCGATTTACGTATCGTAAAACTAATTACGTATAGTGAAATTAACGTATACCCTGAAAAACAGCCCAAAAGCGCCGGAGAGCCAGTCGGCACAGGCGTTCGGCGGATAACGTTATGAGCAATTTGTTCATGAGAGCGCGGTGCGGACTGCTACCATCAATGGATGCGGCAATCGAGTCGCGTTGCCGCGCGCCGTGCGCTTCTCTATCGCCATCCATACGTCTACATGATTCCGCCGACCATCCCCAGCCTCATTGCCCGCGCCGCCGATCATCCGTTTCTCGGCGAGCATCTGGTCATGGGGCAAGGCTTGCATCACGACGTCGCGCTGGCGCAATTCGACGGCTTCGAACTGGCGAGCGCCTATGAGCCGATCTTCGATATCAGCGTGCATGCGTTGGCGCAGTCGCTTTCGTCGGGGGTCGAGGGCGTGGATCGTTTCGGCGATGAACTTGGCTTTCAGGCCGTCACGCACCGCGTCGACGCGGCGCCGTTCGACGTGTTCGATCCGTTCGACCATATCGCCGACGATCGGGAACTGGTCGCGCTCGACCGCATGTCACGCGCGCTGCATGCCATCAATTTCTTCGGCGCGCAGCGGCATGGATTGCTCTTTCTGCGCGTGCACGAACGGCTGCTCAAGAGTGTGAAGTACGACCACGGGCGACATTTTTCGAGCGTGCTGGTGTCGTTCGGATTGAACCCGTCGCGGGTGGTGATCGAACTGCCGGCAGCGGCGGTCGCGCACAAGACCTTTCTCGGCTATCTGACCAAGAGCTATCAGCACTATGGCTTCAAGGTGGCGGGCAATCTGTCCAACGCGGGACAGATTCTGTCAGTGTCGGAAACCGCGCGGCTCGACTTCCTCAAGATGGATGCGGCGACCGCTCTGCGCGATGCGACGGTTAAGCCGCTAGTCGGTTATGCCGGCCGGCTGCGGATTCCGCTGATATTCAACCGTGTGATGGATGACGCGCAGTTCGAGGCTTTGCAGCAGTACGACGTGCGCTTCGTGCAAGGGCCGCTATTCAATGCGCATTATCACGACCGGGCGGTTTGAGTCGGCTTGAGTTGGCTTGAGCCGGTTTGAACTCGCGACGAACGCGCCGCCCGCCTCAGCCCGTATCGCCCAGACGCCGCGCGAGCGCCTTCAGCCGTGGCGCGACGCTGTCACGAAACACGTCTTCTCCCATCGACGACGCCGGCCCGCTGCAACTCAGCACCAGCCAGCGCCCTTCGCGCGGCTCGCGAAACGGCACCGCGACCGCGTTGACGTCGTCGTGCCACGCGCGGAACGAATAGCAGCAGCGCTGCGCGGTAAAGGCGGCGATTTCTTTCTCCGCGTCGGCGACCAGTTCGGTGCCTTCCGTGCCCGCCGCCTTTTTCAGCTCCGCCAATAACGCGGCGCGCGCGTCGAGCGGTTGCACGGCCAGATAGGCGCGGCCCATCGAACTCGTCAGCATCGACAGTTTCGAACCGGACGCCAGCCCAAGCGTCAGCGCGGTTTCGCTGCGGATCGTCTCCAGATAAATCATGTCGAGCCCGTCGCGGCAACCGAGCGAGACCGCCGCGCCCACCTCGCGCGCGAAGGTGCGCATGTGCGGGCGCGCGAGTTCAAGCGTATCCGTGCCCGAGAGCAGCGCGAAACCAAGCGACAGCACACCGGCGTCGAGCGCGTATTTGCCCAGGGTTTCGTCGAGCCGCAGGTAGCCGAGCACGGTCAGCGTGTAGGCGAGACGGTTGACGGTCGCCTTCGGCAAACCCGTGCGTTCGACGAAATCGCGGTTGCCGAGCATGGTTTCGCCGGGCTTGAACGCGCGTAGTAAATCCAGCCCGCGCGCCAGGGCGACGACGAATTTGCGCTCGTCGAGCGGTTCGGAGGGAGTGGATGTTGGCGTCATGCGGTGATACACTCGGTCGTGGTTTGCAAAACATTGTTTCGCATAGCGGAACTTAAGTCAAGCGCAAACACGTTTCCGTCAAGCAAGGAATCAGGAGATAAGCCATGGCCGAGGCCGCGCAGTTTCACTGGGAAGACCCGTTGCTGCTGGATCAGCAGCTCACCGAAGACGAACGCATGGTGCGCGACGCCGCCGCGGCCTACGCGCAGGACAAGCTGCAGCCGCGCGTGCTCGAAGCGTTCCGTCATGAGAAGACCGACATCGAGATCTTTCGCGAGATGGGCGAACTCGGCCTGCTCGGCCCGACCATCCCTGAACAATACGGCGGCCCTGGCCTGAACTACGTGGCGTACGGTTTGATCGCGCGCGAAGTGGAGCGTGTCGATTCCGGCTACCGGTCGATGATGTCCGTGCAATCGTCGCTGGTCATGGTGCCAATCTACGAATTCGGCTCGGAAGCGCAGAAGCAGAAATACCTGCCGAAGCTCGTCACCGGCGAATGGATCGGCTGCTTCGGTCTGACCGAACCGAATCATGGCTCCGACCCGGGCAGCATGGTTACGCGGGCCAAGAAGGTCGACGGCGGCTATTCGCTGTCGGGCTCGAAGATGTGGATCACCAATTCGCCGATCGCCGACGTGTTCGTCGTGTGGGCGAAGCTCGAAGAAGACGGCAAGGACGCGATTCGCGGCTTCATTCTCGAGAAGGGCTGGAAGGGACTGTCGGCGCCGACCATCTACAGCAAGGTGGGCCTGCGTGCGTCGATCACCGGCGAGATCGTGCTCGACGAAGTGTTCGTGCCGGAAGAGAACCGCTTCCCCGAGGTCAGCGGCTTGCGCGGTCCGTTCACGTGCCTGAATTCGGCGCGCTACGGCATCGCCTGGGGCGCGCTCGGCGCGGCCGAAGCATGCTGGCACACCGCGCGTCAGTACGTACTGGATCGCAAGCAGTTCGGCCGGCCGCTTGCTGCGAACCAGTTGATCCAGAAGAAGCTCGCCGACATGCAAACCGAGATCACGCTCGGTCTGCAAGGCGTGCTGCGCCTCGGCCGCATGAAGGACGAAGGCACCGCGGCCGTCGAGATCACCTCGATCATGAAGCGCAACTCATGCGGCAAGGCGCTGGACATTGCGCGGCTCGCTCGCGACATGCTCGGCGGCAACGGCATCTCGGACGAGTTCGGGATTGCGCGGCACCTGGTGAATCTGGAAGTGGTAAACACCTACGAAGGCACGCACGACATTCACGCGCTGATTCTCGGGCGCGCGCAAACGGGCACTCAGGCCTTTTTCTGAAGGTTTTCTGAAGCGCGGTTTCCGCCGATTGAGATTGCGATTGCGGCGGAATCTGCGCGGTTCGATAAAAAAGCCAGTTCATTCGTGAACTGGCTTTTTTTCGTTCGACACGGCGCGCCGCGGTTAATGGCCCGCTTCGTAGCGCATCTGACGCCTACTTGTTCGGCTGCGGCGTCATGCGGAGATACGGACGCAGCGCCTTGTAGCCCTTCGGGAATTTCTGCTTGATGACTTCCTCGTCCTTCAGCGACGGGACGATCACCACGTCATCGCCCTGCTTCCAGTTGCCCGGCGTGGCGACCGAATGGCTGTCGGTGAGCTGCAGCGAATCGATCACGCGGAGCACTTCGTCGAAGTTGCGGCCGGTGCTGGCCGGATAGGTGATGATCAGGCGCACCTTCTTCTTCGGGTCGATCACGAACAGCGAGCGGACCGTGAGCGTTTCATTCGCGTTCGGGTGGATCATGTCGTACAGCTCGGCCACCTTGCGGTCGCCGTCCGCGAGAATCGGAAAGCCGACATTGGCGGCTTGAGTCTCGTTAATGTCTTTGATCCACTCTTTGTGCGACTCGGCGCTGTCGACCGACAACGCGATGGTCTTCACATTGCGCTTCTCGAATTCCTCGGCCAGCTTGGCGGTCAAGCCGAGTTCGGTCGTGCAGACCGGCGTGAAGTCGGCGGGATGCGAAAACAATACGCCCCAACTATCGCCCAGCCATTCATGGAACTTAATCGTGCCGACACTCGATTGCTGTTCAAAATCCGGCGCGATATCGCCAAGACGTAGACTCATTGTGCATCTCCTATAGGTTGGACATTGCCGCGAGCATTCATCCGCGGCGCCCCGCAACGATAAAGCATACGGGAGTGACGGTGTATGACGAACCAACATCGCGTCAGTACTTTATGCGTTTTTGTAATTTTCACCGATTTAGTGGAAACTTTGCGGGACAGATCAACTCCATCTTAGGCAAACTGTGTCTGCGTCATACAGGCGGTGGCGTATTTGTGACTATGCTTCAAGCGGGAACGGTTCGTGCGAAGTTGTGAGTCAGTTGGCAATCGTCCGAGCCCTGCGCTCGCCAGCGGCCGTTTCTTTAGTTACGATTCACGCGTGGCGTGAGAGGAAGGGGAGCTGTCAATGTCGGAAATCAACAAGGAGAGATTGATGTCGGATATCAAAACCGTCCTCGCGGACGCTGAAGATCTGCTGAAACAGGCTGCGAGCGCCACCGGCGAGCGCGCTTCGGAGCTTCGTGAAACGGCGCTGACGCGTCTGAAGCAGGCTAAGGAAAAGGCGGCCGACGTGCAGGTCGTGGTGGTCGAAAAAGGCAAGAAGGCGGCCCGCGCCACCGACGACTACGTGCATGAGCATCCGTGGGCATCCATCGGCATCGCCGCTGGCGCCGGTGTGCTGCTTGGGCTGTTGATCAACCGCAAGTAACACTGGCGACGCCGCCGGACGTATCTCGTCCGGCACGCTAGCGAATCGGGTTGACCGGCGCACGCCTGGCCGGTCAGCTTCTTCTGGCGCGCGCTCGCGCCGGTTAGGCCTTCACGCGCAACGCCCAAAGCCATGACGATCGAAACACAATCGCAGCGCGCGGAACATAGTCCGTTACGCCGCATAATCGGCTCCGTGTTTGCCATTCTGCAAACGCGGCTGGAACTGGTCGGCATCGAACTCGCCGAAGAAAAGGACCGTTTGCTCGGCGTGCTGTTCCTCGGCCTTGCCGCCATGATGCTCGCTACCATGGCGCTGATCGCCCTCACGGCGCTGATCGCCATCGCCTTCTGGGACACTTACCGCTGGCAGGCGCTTGCCGGCATCACCGCGGTCTATGCGATTGCGGGATTAGCGTGTGCGCTGAAAGCGCGCAGCGGTTTGCGCAATGCGCCAATGGTGTTCGAAGCGACCATCGCCGAGTTCGAAAAAGACCGCGACGTGTTCCGCAAACCGTGAACCGTAAGACGCAACGGCGCGCCGTGCGTCTTACGTGAAAAGCTCGCGCGAATTGCAGCGCCGTTCCACTGTCCCACCTTCACTGCCGCCGACACGCCATGAGCCAGAACCACTCCGACACCGCGTTCCGTAACCAGCGCCACCAGGCCAAAGATCTGAGCGCGCCGCATTTGCGAGCACTGCGCAAGGAACTGCTGCTGGTGCGTGCGGATGTCGAGCGGATGGAACTCGCTCAGGCGACTATCGAGTTGCGGCAAGCAGTCACACACTTCAGCTGGCTCAAGTTCGTCCTGCCGGGCTTCGGTGGCATGCGCGTCGGCAAGGGCTCGAAGGCGAGCTTCATCAACGCGGGCACCATCGGTGCACTTCTGAAACAGTATCCGCTCATCAGTTCGATCGCCTCCATCGTTCTTGCCAAGCCACTGCGCGCCACCGTCGCAGCCGGCGCCAAACCTGTGCTCAAGTGGGGCAGCCTTGCGCTTGTCGGGTGGGAAGCCTATCGGATCTGGCAGCAGATGAAGCGAGATTCGGCTGCGTCAGCAGACGGCAGCGTTGAATCGACGGATAGCGGTTATTGAGGCGTGACGCCGCGTGCCATTGCACCTGGTCGCTAGCTCGTGTTCCAGCACTCGCCGCTGGCGGGTGTCGAAACGCTTGTCCCGTTTTTATTGCCGCGTAATCCTGTTGCATCGAGCGTGAAAATGCCACATGTGTCGTCGCGCATCGGGCCGGACTCGCTCGGCGTTGCCTCAATCGCATAGCCACCGTTTGCATCGTCCGCGGGCAGCACATGCAGGCGATAGACAGGCGTGCCGAATTGCGGCGCCTGATCGAGCCCCGGTGGCAATGTCGGTGCGCTGTCGCTTGCCGCTGCCTCGACAAATTGAGCCGCGCGATAGAGCGCGGACGCCGCGTCGATTCGATGAGTTCGCGCAACATGGCTGCGATACGACGGCACGGCAAAGACTGCCAGCGTGGCGGCAATCGCTAGCGTAATCATCAACTCGAGCAGCGTGAACGCGGATGTATGCGGCTTCATGATGCCTCCGTCAAAATGGCCTGGCGGCAACGCGGCGCCAATGACGTTCGACCTTCTCTCCGTCGATCACCAGTTCCATCTGCAACCACACCTGCGACTCGCTGGTCTGGCCGAAGCCGCGCGAAGTCAATAAATACGCTCGCGCATCGGCGCGAGTGGCGAGACGCCAGGCCTCGATCAGACATTGCGGCGCGCGCAGCGATCCGGGCCATTGCGCCACCGGCGTGACGGCGCCTGCGTCGAACGCGGCTGCGAGTTTCCATTGCGTCGGCTCGCCGGATGCGACCGGCAGCGGCACAGCTGTCTGCACGCCGGCAGCCGCAATGACGCTGCGGGCGCACAAAGTCAGCGCCGAATCCGCGGCATGGAAAGCCTGCAAATACTCGCGGACGTTGCTGGTGCCACGCGCTGCCGCGAGCGATGTCTCGAACCAAGCCGCGGAAGTGGCCAGCATCATCGCTGAAATCAGCAGGACGATCGGCAGGACCATGCCGTGCTGCCGAGCGCGTGACATGTGGCGCTTCGTTTGGCGAGGCTTTGCCCGGTTTGCCAGGTGATCGTGGCGTCGAACGCGCTTTCCGTCCGTGCGGGCCGGCTGGCCTGCCATGCGTCGTATCGTCACAGCGAATCCTCCACGTGGTTGCGTATCGCCACACGCCGGGAGAACGCCTGGTGCGGCCGTGAATCGGCAGCGAGAACACTCACGCCGTCGCAATCGACATAGCGTGGACGGTGCTGCCCCTGCGGCGCGCCGCGCACGAGCACGCAGAGATCGACGGCGACGATCTTCGCCCATTGATCGGCCATCATGGCCGACGCGTCGATGGCGGCCTGGCCGCCGGCCACCCAGTACTTGATCCGCACGCGTTCAACACCTTCGACCAGCGGTTGCGCGGCCCCCGTCTTGCCGTTGCCCTCGCAATAAAGCTCCGGCTCACCGGTCGAACCGCTGACCCTCGCGAAATACCGGTTGACGACCAGCACGCCCTGGTCGCCGAGCGCGGCGCTGCTCCCTGTCACGGCTTGACCGAGGCAGTCGGTTGTTTGCCCGTTGGTCGACGGCCATGTCGAGACGTTGTCACCGACATAGCGGACGGCGACACCGTCCGAGTGACTGGGCAAGGTCTCACACGCTAGGCTATCTTCGGCGCCGGTCGGGCGGCCACCCGAGCATCCGAACATCGGCGGGGGACCGTTATATCGCGCGACGTCCGCCGGTACGAAGCCGGCCATTTGCAGTTGCTGGCCAATCAGCGTCAGCGCGGTCAGACCGGCTTCGCGAATCCGCATCGAATCGCTCGCATGTTCGAATGCGCTCCGCTGCGTCGTGTAGAGCGAGACGGCACCCGCAGTCACCAGCAGCCCCAGCGCCATGGCGATCACGAATTCGACCAGGGTATGGCCATACTCAGGATTCGAACGTTGCATCATTTCGCAAACGCCAGCACGACGCATGACGAGCCCACGGGAAGATCCGCTCCGCCGCACGACGCGGGCTTGTCGATGACATCGTCGGAATGCGGCATGTCGAGCAATGATGTCCATGTCACGCGCGCAGCCGATACACCACCGTTGTCTCCCACCGAGGCTTCGCCATGCGGCAAGAGTACCGTTGCCCGTGCGCTCCATTGCCTGATTGCGGAGTCGCCACCAGAGGGTACGCACATCGCCTCCGCGACGGAATCAGCTATCCAGGCGGCATGTTCGCGCATGGACATCGCGCGTGCCTCGCGTGCGGTCCACAACTGACCGGCGATCAAACCCAGTGCGGTGACCGCCATCAACGCGACAGCCAGCATGACCTCGACCAATGAGCTGCCGCCACACTTCGACTCGCTTCGGCGCGAGTGCTGGCTCCGCGAATATCGGCTCATGACGCCGCTCCGCATGCGCCCTCGACAATCCGCGCGCGACCGCCGGCTGCGATACGAATGCAGCGTCGCCACTTGTCCCCTTGCGTCGCCCTCGACGGCGTACGCGGCGCGATATCAAAACTGCGAAAGGTGCCGATCAATTGCCCCGCCGGCGGCGTGAACGTGAGATTCGTCTGCGTGCCAACGATGCTCACGGCCGCAAGCAGAGGTTGCGCGCGCAATAGCGACAACGTGCCGCCCCGATCGGCCATGACGGCCCAACCGCACGACCAGTCAGCGACGCCGTGACCGCACGGCTGCCCCGCGGCAAGACAATGCCGCGCGGCGTCGATCCGGCACACGATGACGCGTGTGCCCCGGCGCAAGGCTTCACTGCGCGCATAAGCGAGCGTCGAGGCAAGCGCCTTCGCGCGGGCGTCGACCTGATCGCGCGCGTACCACGCTACGAACGACGGCGTGGCCATCACGGCGATGACCGCGAGCAGCGCAACCACGGCTAGCGTTTCAACGAGCGTGAAGCCGCGCCAGCGCGGCGGATGGACAGCATTCCGTTTCATCTGCATCCCTGATCGATTCGAAGAATGCAGCCAATCTAGCGATTTGCAAACCGCTCAACAATCGGCCGAATGGCCAGGTGGCACTCAGACGCTATCCCGCGCAAGAATGCACGCGACGAACCATAACGGCAGCGGGGGATACAGATGCAGATACGCGAAACAACGCGGGAGAAAACGGCGACTCAAACGCGACGCGAGATGCGGCTACGTTCAGCGTTTGCGGGAAGGCTTGGGAGGGGAAGAGGCGCGGCGGAATTCTTCGATCACGTCTTCGAACTCGGAGACGTCTTCGAAGCGCCGGTAGACGGAAGCGAAACGAACGTAAGCAATGGTATCGAGCGCACGCAATTCGTTCATCACGAGTTCGCCAAGGCGCTCGCTGCGTACTTCGCGCTCGCCGCTGCCGAGCAACTGATACTCGATGCGGGCAACCGCCGCGTCGATCGCGTCCGCTGCCACCGGGCGCTTGCGCAGCGCCAGTTGCATGCTCGCGACGATCTTGCGGCGGTCGAATTCAGTGCGGCTGCCGTCCTTCTTGACGACCGACGGCAACGCCAGCTCGACCCGCTCATACGTCGTGAAACGTTTGTCGCAGGCCGGGCAGCGGCGGCGCCGGCGAATCGTCGCGCCGTCTTCGGATACGCGCGAGTCGACCACTTGCGTATCGGCGTGACGGCAGAAGGGGCAGTGCATGGCGGCTTAGCGGTAAACCGGGAAGCGCTGGGTAAGCTCAGCGACTTGCGCGCGCACACGTTCGATCGTGGCGGCGTCTTCCGGGTTGTCCAGCACGTCGGCGATCAGGTTAGCCACCTGCTCGGCTTCCTTGACGCCGAAGCCGCGCGTGGTCATGGCCGGCGAGCCGAGACGCACGCCGCTCGTCACGAACGGTTTTTCCGGATCGTTCGGAATCGCGTTCTTGTTGACGGTGATGTGAGCGGCGCCGAGCGCAGCTTCCGCAGCCTTGCCGGTGATCTTCTTCGCGCGCAGGTCGACGAGCATCACGTGGCTCTCAGTGCGTCCCGAGACGATGCGCAGACCGCGTTTGACCAGCGTCTCAGCCAGCACGCGCGCGTTTTCGACGACTTGCTGCTGATACTGCTTGAACTCCGGCGACAGCGCCTCCTTGAAGGCGACGGCCTTGCCGGCGATCACGTGCATCAGCGGACCACCTTGAATGCCCGGGAAGATCGCCGAGTTGATCTGCTTCTCGAACTCAGCCTTCATCAGGATCACGCCGCCGCGCGGGCCACGCAGGCTCTTGTGCGTGGTGGTGGTGACGAAATCGGCGTGCGGCACCGGGTTCGGATACACGCCCGCGGCGATCAGACCGGCGTAATGCGCCATGTCGACCATGAAGTACGCGCCGACCGACTTGGCGATTTTCGACATGCGTTCGAAATCGATACGCAGCGAGAACGCGGAAGCGCCCGCCACGATCAGCTTCGGCTTGTGTTCCTGAGCGAGCTTTTCCGCAGCGTCGTAGTCGATGTCCTCGGCCTCGTTCAGGCCGTAGCTGACCACGTTGAACCACTTGCCCGACATGTTGACCGGCGAACCGTGCGTGAGGTGGCCACCGTGCGCCAGGCTCATGCCCATGATCGTGTCGCCCGGCTTGAGCATGGCGAAGAACACGCCTTGATTCGCCTGCGAGCCGGAGTTCGGCTGCACGTTGGCGGCTTCGGCGCCGAACAGCTGTTTCACGCGGTCGATCGCCAGTTGCTCGGCGATGTCGACATACTCGCAGCCGCCGTAGTAGCGCTTGCCCGGATACCCTTCAGCGTATTTGTTCGTGAGTTGCGAGCCTTGCGCCGCCATGACAGCCGGGCTCGTGTAGTTTTCCGACGCGATCAGTTCGATGTGCTCTTCCTGACGGCGGTTTTCCTGCTCGATGACCTTCCAGAGTTCAGGATCGACGTTGGCGATGGTGCTTTGGGCTCTGTCAAACATACGGATTCCGTTGAATGTGTTCAGGTTGACCGGATTGTGCGCCGAATCTTGCGTAGAGGGTACGCAGCGCTGCTGGCGGCTGGGCCAGCCCTGACGTGGCGGATGGAGAGTCGCCGCACACGCGAGGCAGGACAGCCACCGTCAGCGCAGATCAATGCGCGCGGATCACGGCTGCCCAGGCGAACGGCAAAACGGCACCCTGCGCTTCACGGTGGGTTGTTCCACCTTGAACCCGATTGCTTGAACCGGTTCTATCGCCAGTCACGCAGGGACGAGCGCGTTAGTTTATTGGAAGAGGATCGAATAGGCAACCGGCGTCCGGCCGCCGCCGCGCATGCCCGCCGGGCGGTCCGCAACGCCGTCCAGTGCAGCGCACAAACATCTGACGAAATTCTTACGGAAACCCGCTGTGCGTCCCTGCCACGGCCCCTCGTGCGCCTGGTTCATCCTTGCCGCAGCGCCGCAATGGAAGTAGGCTTGGGGCCTTTCTCTTTCACCAGCCAGGGAACCACTGCAATGATCGTATTCGTCACCGGAGCGTCCGCGGGATTCGGCGCCGCTATCGCTCGCGCCTTCGTCAAGGGCGGCCATCGTGTCGTCGCCACCGCGCGCCGCAAGGACCGTCTGCAGCAACTCGCCGATGAACTCGGCGACGCGCTTCTGCCGTATGAACTCGACGTCCGCGACCGCGCCGCCGTCGAAGCCGTGCCGGCCTCGCTGCCGGCGGATTTCGCCGCAATCGACGTGCTGGTCAACAATGCCGGCCTTGCGCTCGGCACCGAGCCCGCGCAAAAAGCGAGTCTTGACGAATGGAACACCATGATCGAGACCAACTGCACGGGGCTCGTTCAGGTCACTCACGCCTTCCTGCCCGGCATGGTGGAACGTAACCGCGGCCACATCTTCAACCTGGGCTCGGTGGCCGGCCGCTGGCCGTACGCGGGCGGCAACGTGTATGGGGCCACCAAGGCATTCGTGCGTCAATTCAGCCTGAATCTGCGCGCCGATCTGGCCGGCACCGCGCTTCGCGTGACCGACATCGAGCCGGGCCTGTGCGGCGGCACCGAGTTCTCGAACGTCCGTTTCCGCGGCGACGACGAAAAAGCCGGCAAAGTGTATGAAAACGTGCAGCCGCTGACCGCCGAAGACATCGCTGATTCGATCTACTGGATCGCCACGCGCCCGGCGCACGTCAATATCAACACGATCGAGCTGATGCCGGTGGCTCAATCGTTCGCCGGATTGTCCATTCATCGCGGCTGAAAGCCCGCCGGACGGGGCACACATCTTGAAACAGACCTGCGGGTGTGCGTTCCGGTAAAATGCGCCGCATGAATATGTCGACCAGCCAGCCCGGCACGGAAATCGGGTACACGTGGCCCATTCGCGTGTACTACGAAGATACCGACGCCGGCGGCATCGTGTTTTACGCGAACTACCTGAAGTTTTTTGAACGGGCGCGCACCGAATGGCTGCGCGTGTGCGGCGTCGACCAGAATCGGCTTGCGGACGAAACGGGCGCGATTTTCGTCGTCCGCAGCACCGCGGTCGATTATCGGGCGCCGGCCCGGCTCGACGACGTGGTCAACGTGATCAGCCGGATCGAGCGTCTCGGCAGAGCATCGGTCGACTTCGTGCAGGAAGCGTGGCGTGACGGCACGCTGCTTGCTACCGGTTCCATCCGGGTCGGCTGCGTGGACCGCATTGCGCTGCGGCCGGCCGCGATTCCTCCGTCAGTACTCGCGGCGTTGCGTCGCGGGCCGGGCGTGAGCGACAGCCACGTGTCAACGGACAATGACTGAACCCCGTTGTTACGGGGCCAGTGAACTCGTAACGATCAAGCAACACAAAGCATGGTTCGGCTTGCAATATCGCCGATGCTTCCGTTTTGCTCACGGCAAGCTTCGAGTGACCTTTCAGCCGGACGCCCCCTTCCGGGACGTTAAAACGAACCTTTATGAACACTACACAAGATCTGTCGATCGTTTCACTCGTACTCAACGCGAGCCTGCTGGCGCAGGCTGTCATGGCTCTGCTGCTGTTGTTGTCGCTGCTGTCGTGGACTTTCATCTTCCGCAAGTGGTTTGCGATCCGCCGGGCGCGCGCGCAAACTGAGCGTTTCGAACGCGATTTCTGGTCGGGCGGCGACCTGCAGGCGCTCTATCAGAGCGCCGCGAACAACCGCCACACGATCGGCGCGCTGGAACGGATTTTCGAGTCCGGCATGCGCGAATTCCTGAAAGGCAAGGAAAAACGCCTGAACGATTCGGGCGCGATTCTCGACGGCGCACGGCGCGCCATGCGTGCCGCGTTCCAGCGTGAAATGGACGTGCTCGAAGCCAATCTCGCGTTTCTCGCGTCGGTCGGCTCGGTCAGCCCGTATATCGGTCTGTTCGGCACGGTGTGGGGGATCATGAATGCGTTCCGCGGCCTCGCCAACGTGCAGCAGGCCACGCTGGCCAACGTCGCGCCGGGCATCGCCGAAGCGCTGACCGCCACCGCGATCGGCCTGTTCGCCGCGATTCCGGCCGTGGTTGCCTACAACCGCTACGCGCACGACATCGACCGTCTGGCAATCCGCTTCGAGACTTTCATCGAAGAGTTCTCGAACATCCTGCAGCGCCAGGCACAGTAAGGAGTCCACGATGGCAGGCTCTCGCTCCTCCAGCATGCGCGGCAGCCGCTCGCGCCGCGCGATGGCCGACATCAACGTCGTGCCGTATATCGACGTGATGCTCGTGCTGCTCGTGATCTTCATGGTGACCGCGCCGCTCGTGGCCCCGTCGATCGTCAATCTGCCGACCGTCGGCGGCGCGGCGCCGCAGCAGCAAACGCCGCCCGTCATCGTGAACATTCGCGCGGACGGCAACATGAGCGTCAAATACAAGGACGATTCGGGTGCGCAGCAGCAGGAGAACATGACGAAGGCCGATCTGAACGGCTTCATCGCCGACCGCGCGCAATCGCATCCTGATCAGCCCGTCGTGATCGCCGCCGACAAGACCGTCAAGTACGAAGTCGTGATGAACGTGATGTCCGAACTGAAAGCTCGTGGCGTCAAGCGCGTTGGATTGCTCGTCAAATCGCAATGATCCGCAAGAATTCCGAATACCCGCTCCAGCCACCGCGTGAACGCGGCACCGGGCGAGCCTTTGCGTTCGCGCTGGTGATGCACGCGCTGCTCGGGTTCTTCCTGTATCACGGCATTCAGTGGCAAAACAGTACGCCCGAGGGCGCGGAAGCAGAGCTGTGGACCGAAGTGCCGGATACGTCGATCCCGCGTCCTGTTCCGCCGCCGCCCGCTCCGGTTGTGGCCCCTCCTCCGCCGGTGCGCGACGAACAGGCAGACATCGCGCTGCAGGAAAAGAAGCGTCAGCAGCAGCAAGCGGCCCGCGAGGCGCAGCTGGCTGAACAGCAACGTCAGCAGAAGCTGCAAGCACAGCAGGAAGCCGACGCGAAGCGTCAGCAACAACTCGCAGCCGACCAGGCCGCGCAACTCGCCGCGCAGAAGGCTGCGGCAGCCAAACAGAAGCAGCAGCAACAACAGCAGGCCGACAAGCTGAAACAACAGCAATTGGCCGAGCAGCAAAAGCAGCAGCAGTTGAAAGAACAGCAGCAGGAACAGCAGAAGCAAGCCGAGGCCGATGCGCAGAAAAAGGCCGACGCGCAGAAGGCAGCGAAGGCCAAGGCGCAAGCCGACGCGGCGGCGCAAGCGAAGAAAGTGGATGCGGAACGTCGCGCACGCCTCGCGCAGATGCAAGGCCTCGCGACCGGCGGCGCCGGCTCGACCACCAGCGATGGGCTCGGAAAGAACGGCACGGGCAGCGGCTCGGGTGGCACGGCGACCTCGCCGGGGTACTCGGACAAGGTGCGTCGTGCGGTGCGTCCGAATATCTCGTGGGGTGGCGAAACAAGCGGCCTGGAGACGGTGGTCTCCGTTCGCTGCTCGCCAACGGGCACCTTGCTTGGCGCAACGATTTCGCGCAGCAGCGGCAACGCGGCTTGGGACGACGCCGCGCTACGGGCCGTCCAGCGTACCGATCCGATGCCTCAGGACATCAATGGCAAGACACCGACCAGCTTCCTGATCACGTTGCGCCCGGCCGGTGCCGGTTGATTCACAGTAGTTTGACAGTCAGTTGACAGCAGACGCGGCGCCCCGCCCACCGGGCGCGCTCGGGAACGAATCAGTTCTTTTCGGGTCTGTCTGCTGTCTTGAAGCGTTAGTAAAACCGTTTTTGGGGAATCCATACAGCATGAGTTTGATGACCAAGCTAGGCCTGCGGACACTTGTAGCGTCGTGCCTGATCGCCGTCGGCGGCGCCGCCCACGCACAACTCAACGTCCTCGTGACAGGCGTCGGGTCCACCCAGTTTCCGATCGCAACGGCGAATTTCGCCAACGAAGCGAACTCGCCACAGCAAGTCAGCACGATCGTGCGGCAGGATCTGCAACGCAGCGGCAAATTCACCAACATCGACGCGGGCTCCACGCCGGTTGCCGAAACGGATTCCGTCGACCTCGGCAGCTGGAAAGCCAAGGGCGCCAACGCGTTCGTGTCGGGCAGCGTGAACCGCCTGCCGAACGGCCAGTACGAAGTGCGCTTCAAGCTGTACGACACGGTCAAGGGCGAAAGCCTCGGCGGCCTCGTGCTGGTGAGCCCCGAAAGCGGCCTGCGCATGAGCGCACACAAGGTCGCGGACTACATCTACGCCAAGCTGATGGGCGGCCGCGGCGTGTTCGCCACGCGCCTGTCGTACGTCATCAAGACGGGCGGCCGCTATCAATTGCAGATTTCCGATTCGGACGGCCAGGACGCGCATATCGCGTTGTCGAGCCCCGAGCCGATCATCTCGCCGGCATGGTCGCCTGACGGCACCAAGGTCGCTTACGTTTCGTTCGAAAAGAAGAAGCCGATCGTCTACATCCACGATCTGCCTACGGGCCGTCGCGTGGTCGTTTCGGACCAGAAGGGCAATAACAGTGCGCCGGCGTGGTCGCCGGACGGACGCACGCTGGCTGTTGCGCTCTCGCGCACCGGCAACACGCAGATTTTCGCCGTCAATGCGGACGGCAGCGGCCTGCGCCGTCTCACGCAAGGCAGCTCGATCGATACCGAACCGTGCTTCTCGCCTGACGGCCAGTCGATCTATTTCACCAGCGACCGTGGCGGCCAACCGCAGATCTACAAGATGTCGGCCCAGGGCGAAAGCGCCGGTCCCGCACAGCGCGTCACGTTCACGGGCAGCTACAACACCAGCCCGCGCGTGAGCCCGGACGGCAAACAGCTCGCTTATATCTCGCGCGTCGGCGGCGGGTTCAAGCTTTATATCCAGGACCTGCAAGGCAACACTGCCACAGGCCTGACGGACACGACACATGACGAATCGCCGAGCTTCGCGGCGAACGGTCAGTACATTCTTTACGCCACACAGGTGAACGGCCGTGGCGTGTTGGCCGCAGTATCGACCGACGGTCGCACTCGGCAGGTCCTGTCCGTTCAGGGCGGCAGCGTACGCGAGCCGTCCTGGGGCCCGTTTATGCAATAACGTTGATGCAATAACACAAGGAGAGTACTCAAATGATGTCAAAACTTCGCTTCGCTTTTGCCGTATTGATGGTTGGTGCGCTGGCCGCATGTCACTCGGGCGTCAAGCTCGACGAAAACGCTAACAAGGGTGGTACGGTTTCGGCACAGCCGAACCCGAACGATGTCGCGACGGTCAATGTCGACCCGCTGAACGATCCGAACAGCCCGCTCGCCAAGCGCAGCATCTACTTCGACTTCGACAGCTACTCGGTTAAAGACGACTATCAATCGCTGCTGCAACAACACGCGCAATACCTGAAGAGCCATCCGCAACGCCACGTCCTGATCCAGGGCAACACCGACGAACGCGGCACCAGCGAGTACAACCTGGCACTCGGCCAGAAGCGTGCTGAAGCTGTGCGCCGTTCGCTGTCGCTGATGGGCGTGACGGACTCGCAAATGGAAGCCGTGAGCCTCGGCAAGGAAAAGCCGCAAGCTACCGGTCATGACGAATCGTCGTGGGCGCAAAACCGCCGCGCCGACCTCGTGTACCAACAGTAAGTAACGGGTGATGAGCCGAATGACGCATCGTTTCTCCTGGCTGCGGTTTGCCGCAGCGGCCTGCGTTGCAGGCACGGCCTTCGCGGCTGTGCCCGCGCATGCGGGCATCTTCGACGACGATCAGGCCCGTCAGGCCATTCTCGATCTGCGTTCGAAGACCGATAGCCTGTCGAGTCAGTTGTCGGCCGCGCAGCGCACGATCCTCGATCAGTCCAACCGTCTCGACCAGTTGAATCAGCAGGTCGCTACGTTGCGCGGACAGAACGAGGACATGGCTAACCAGCTCGCCACGGTGCAAAAGCAGCAAAAGGACTACTACACCGATCTGGACACGCGCCTGAAGAAATTCGAGCCGCAACAGCAGACGGTGGACGGCGTCCAGGGCGAGGTGCAGCCGGGTGAGACCGATTCGTTCAACGCGGCTTCGCAGCAGTTCCGCAATGGCGATTTCAAGAATGCGGCGGCGTCGTTCCGCACCTTCATCGCCAAGTTCCCGAACAGCCCTTACCAGCCGACCGCGCAGTACTGGCTCGGCAACGCGTTGTATGCACTGCGCGACTACAAGGGTTCGACGGCGACCTGGCAGGGTGTGGTGCAGAAATATCCGCAGCATCCGCGTGCGCCGGAAGCGCTGCTGGCGATTGCGAACAATCAGCTCGAGCAAGGTCAGAAGGCCGCGGCCAAGAAGACGCTGGAGCAGATCGTCGCGCAATATGGCGGCTCGGACGTCGCGCAGTCGGCCCAGAGCAAGCTATCGCAGATCAAGTAGTTGTGGTATTGCTCAAGTAGTTGGCAGTAACGCGCAGTGTCCGATGTCATAGCCACGCGCGCCTCTCGCTGGAAAGCCCGGGTAGTGATATCCGGGCTTTTCACTATCTGAAGTGCTGATAGGTCGGACGGCCACGATGGGTTGACAGCTCGGCGAGGTTATCGCTATAATTTCGCTTCTCTTTTGGGTCGTTAGCTCAGCTGGTAGAGCAGCGGACTTTTAATCCGTTGGTCACAGGTTCGAATCCCGTACGGCCTACCAAAAGATTTAAGGGCTTGCACGCGTCAGCGTGCGAGCCCTTTTCATTTCCTTGAGCGCACTTTTTCGCTCAAAGGCTCCGCATTGCGGCGTTGCCGACATGGCCAATGTGGTTTTCAAAACGCCACCTGTTCTCGTACTTCCCCGCTCGGTGCGTCCCTCCGCCTCAGCATGGCGCCGCGGCCACTGCGACTAGCCCCCGTCCGCCCGCGCATTCGACATCCAAAGCCACGTACGAGCACTCGCGGCAATTTATGTCACAATCACATACAATTGTCTGTCCACTGCAAACCGTAGACGAATTAAACCGCGTCCCGCCACAAGAGCTGCCGTTGTTCGAACTCGGGGCTGCCGTGATGGCCGACGCGATCGACCGCGCGAGGCTCGAGCGCATGAATTCCGCCGACAACGGATTGCCCACCGCGGCAACGCTGCTCGAACTGATGGACGTGGGCGTACCCGTGGTCGCTTTGCCCGGTGGGACCGACCGGCTCGTCGCAATGCGGCTCGCGGTTCAGGGCTTGGAACGGGCGCCGGTGGTCAACGACGTGAACACACCGCGGATCGTCGGAATGTATTTCGTGGCGATCTCGTGAAACCGTCGCTCGCTAAGTATGACGAAGAGCATGAGAAGGAGCGCTTCCGACGTCTAGCGCCCGGAGCCGCGAAGCGCCAGCTCTCGCCGGCTCGGTGAACACACGCCTGTCGGACTTGGCAAACAAAACCTCTTGTCAACAGCGCACCGGTCAGGCCGCATTCGGAAGAGCGATCACGCCGCAGGCGCGGCGTGCATAGAATTGGATTGAATTTTAGAAAACCGACGCAGAAATCTACGTTATCAGCTGGGTTATGCTGTCCTCGTAGGCTTTTAACACTTCTTCTACAGGACCAAACATCTTCGCGCACCCCTTCTCCATCCACAAAACTTTATCGCAAGTCTTACGGATAGCTGCGTTGTCATGGAGTGCAAGAACGACAATTTCAGAGCGCTCGTGAAGTTCCGCTAGACGTCGGTTAGCTTTGTCCTTGAAAGAAGCATCCCCAACACCCATGACCTCATCCAAGAGCAAGATCTGAGCATCCACTGCGGTCGATATCGCAAACCCGAGCCGAACCTTCATGCCCGATGAATACGTCCTAATGGGTAGATCCATGAAATCGCCGAGTTCCGAAAACGCTGCTATTTCGTCTTGTTTCTCATTGATTTCATCATCGCTCATACCTAGCAGAAGCCCTCGCAACCGCATGTTTTGCCGCCCCGTCGAGTTCTCATCCATTCCCAAACTTATGTCCAGGAGTGGGACAGATTTCCCTTGAGTTTCGACTATTCCTCCTGTTGGCGGATAGATTCCCGCCATTACTCTCAGAAGAGTAGATTTTCCCGCCCCGTTATGGCCAACCAAGCCGATACGGTCACCAGGCCCGATAGACAAAGTCAGGTCGTTGATTGCTCGAAGAATCACCGTGTCCGGCCGCGTGTCCGCCTCTGCGCTGCGATTCCGCAAATTTGCGATGCGTTTCTTCAGCGAGCGCCCCTGAACGTCGTAGATCGGCAAGTCAAGGGTAGCATTTTTTAATCGAATATAAGCCATCTTTAGACCCAGTACGGAATTCGCTTTGCATATCGTCCAGTGACGAACAGGGCGAAGGACCAACCGACAAGAGCCAGTCCAATACCCACGGCCCAAGTTACTTCGCTCGGAAAATTTCCGGTTAGCGGATCTCGAACAAGACTCATCATGTACGTCAGCGGATTGTAGTCAACAACCCATTTAAAACGGGTCAACGAACTTGGCTTATAAATAATTGGTGTGACATAAAAAGCAACCTGGATCATTGCAGCGATTATCTGCGGCAAATCCCGAAATCTTGCAGACACGAGTGCGACAACCATTGCTATCCAGGTAGCATTCAGCAAAAAAAGTACGAAACCAGGAAAAAATAGCAAGAGTGCCTGATAGTCTTTGACGCCGAAAATCACCAGCATCCCGATTACTATGAGCAAATTGTGGGCGAAAATGATGATGTTGCGCCAAACCGCTTGAAGTATGAACACTGTCCTTGGTGTGGCAATCTGGCGTATATAGGTCGCGCTTGATATATATGCAAGCGTCCCTTCCGTAACAATCTGGGAAAACATCGTCCAGAAAATAATGCTCACCGCCAAAAACGGAAGGTATTCGCCCATTTTTTGGCCGAACAGCGTACCGTAGACCAACCCGATCGAGGTAATCATTACTGCGGTGCTAATTGTCAACCAAAACGGTCCGATGCGAGACCGGGCATATCGTTGCCGAATTTCGAGCCATCCGAGTAGCATCCAGAGGCGCCATCTAATCAAGCTCGCGCATAGATCATTTATTGCAAAGTACATTGGCGTAGTGTCGTTTAATATTTACGGAGGCGTTTCGCTAGAGCTTTTCGCCTAGAGGCGCACGCCACCCAAGGACGACATTGTAGCGTACCGAGGTTGGGCTGGCCTTCGCACTCCGTACCGGGCTGGTTTACTTTCTTTTTTTTCCCGACACCCATGCGACCCCGCCCACAGACAGTTCGTCGGGAGCCTCGGCGTGTTCGCGGGCCTGCTGGCTCACGGCCCGGCTATCGCCCCAAAGCGCGATTGCAGGAATTGTGCTGCGTTCCTCGATCGCTCCCGGCGATGCAGGAAGGACCGGTCAAATAGAGAGCCGGCAGCACTCCGGGGGCTGCCAATGATAATCGGTGCAGCCGGGCAAGGCGCCGCGCAAGCAGCGTTATCGGCGTGTCGCAAATAGCTCTGGCCCCAGCCGCTGGCGCTGGGGTTGGCAAACCAGGTCCTAACCTATCGACCCGCTTGTCGCAGTGCCGGAACTGGCGCTGTGAACACCGGCGGATACAGAAGCAGTAGCGCATTGCCGGGCCGGTCGAATGCTGGCAGCAATTCTTCTGCCGAGTTGGTTTAGCCTGCGTTCAAACATGTACCAGCTCGCTTCCGCAAACGCCACCGTTGTGATCGTCAGGATGACCCATAGAGGCACATACGACAATATCCCGTAGTACAAGTGTCCATAATTATCTCGAAGGTAGTCCCAAAGGACCAGGACGGAAAAATGCCAAACGTATATTCCATAGCTAATTTTTCCCAGATGGACGAGTATTCGGTGGGAAAAAATCCTGTTTGAAACCGAATTTTTAAAAACAAGAGTACCTATCAATCCGGCGACAAATAAATCATTGAGCGATGGGTGTAGTCCACTTGTATGCTGATCAGTGATCCTGGCGACAACCGAATTTATAAAAATCGCGAGCCCAATAAAAATTAGCGAATACACGACTGACTTAAAATACGCTTTACTGCTCGCCCAAAATAATAGCCCCCCGAGCACAAATGTGTCCGCATTCCACGGCAGCAGTGACCCGGGATGGACATAGGCAACATTCCAGACGAGCAGAATTCTAGTGGCGCATGCTACGATAAATGACAAACACAGCGCCCACGGAATATTCTTCCTTGTCAGCAACAGAATTATGGGATATATGATGTAAAACTGCATTTCCACGCCAAGCGTCCAAAAATGCAGCAAATAAGGGAAGAACTTGCCAGTCAATGCAGTATAGAAATTTGCAGAAAATAATAAGTTGTAGTAGAGAAAATGATTGTCGAGCGGGATCTTGGAAAGAAAATAGACCATGAATATGGCTACGTAAGCAAGAGGTATCAATCTAAACATTCTTGCTATCCAAAACTCTCCCAGATAACGGAACGGATGGTTTTCCGAAGTTGAATTTTCGACTATCGATTTGGTGATAACAAATCCGCTCAAAACAAAGAATATATGGACCCCGTAAGTTCCCCAATCGATGCCGAGATTTCTTGCTATTGAATCTGGTGCGTAGTGAAAAATCATGACAAGCGCCACGGCCAATGTCCGTAGCCCGTCAAGGGAGGAGATATGATGTTGTGTCTCTGTCTTTATCATTTCCGTCGCGCACAGCTCAGATTAATCAAATTGCGCGCGATTGTATCGTAAGATTTGGTAAGGAGTTGGAGCGCCCTGCCGTCGGTCGACGGAGGCCGCCAGTGCAGCGCGCCGCGCACAGCTAAACTGGCAGTCCAAGGTCGGGGCGATTGTGGCTTCTGATCTCGGCATCGCCGCGGCCGACAACGTAACCGCGAAGCTTCCCAAGTATGTCCACGAACAGCTCCCGCAGCTCGGCAATTCCGAGGCAAACTCGCCATAAACAAGCGAAAGCTGCTGCACTCGTCGATGCAGCCCGGGCGAAAGCGCCTCCCCTTACCGCAGCCCGTTCAGGATGGCGCGGAGTCTCACTTGTCCACGCAACATGCGCGCCGCGACTCGCAGCGGCCGCGTAAGCTGCCACGATTTCGATTTCGAAATGCGGTCGATCAGATGCCGAACCTGAGCAAGCTCCTGCTCGAGATGTACTTTCTCCGCCAAGAGGCGCTGTTGCTGAGGTGCGATACTGATGGCATGCGATGGCAGTGACAACATCTGCGAAGTGCCGGGCGAGTTCAACAGATGCGAGACCATTTCGCTCATCGAGCGATCCCATTTGGTGCGATCCATCTCCGTTACGGTGTTACCGGAGTTGCGCAGCGAGATGCCGACGTAGAGCTTGTCGACGACCACCGGGAAGCATTTGAGCGAAAGCAGCGTGTTGAGGATCGTCATGAAGTCTTCGTAGTAAGTGACGGTCTCATACACGCGCGGTGGAATGGCAAGCAGAGCGCCCCGCTCGAAAACGACACCGCAGAACGGAGAATGATTCTGCCCGGACAATGACAGAAGAAATCGCTGCGAAGAGAAGAAGTGCCCTTCGACCGAACGATACAAGTGGACATCACTACCCGTGCCCGGCGCAACAGGTTTTTCGCTGAAATGCTGGCAGTCGAGAAAGACCATCGCGCCGCTTGGCGCCGCACTGATGGCAAGGCTGAGGCGTTCAGCTTCGTTCGGAAAAAGCCAGTCGTCGTCGTCGACAAACCAGAAATAGTCGGCGTCGATGTTCTCTGCCGCGAATCGCACTAGCTGGTAACGCGTGTCGCTACCGTGCGGCAAGTCCGCTTCCAGAACCACAGTGCGGCGCTTGACATCCTCAGGTGCGGCGTTTTTGCGATCGGTAACAATGAAACTGCGGAAGCTGGTCGAAGCCCCTGCGGACGCAACGAAGGCATCGATCGTGTCGAGCGTACGATTGAGGAGGTCCAGTCGGGAAAATTGTGTCCGTGTGACGATGGCCACTGTCTTCACTGGGCGCCCGCTGACGGCCTGTCTAAGACTGTCAAGTTCGAGTTCCACACGTCCCCGCATCATTCGACTCGCAAGATCGAAGCGCGCCTCTGTCACGCCGTTGAGCGTCTGTATGCGCCGGTTCTGTACGGCACTTGTGAGGTAGTGTTTGAATGCTTCAGAGTCTTTCGCACGATCGAATTCGCCCTGGTTGCCACGGCTTCCATGCCAGCAGGCAAGCTGCGGAGCAACATATACGCCCAGACCGGCGCGCACGGTTTCAATGCTGAGGATAATGTCGTAGAGCTGAAAGCCGTCAAATGTCGGAAGACGCAGCTGGCGCGCGCGCATGGCTTTCACGTTTAGCAGCATGACGTTTCCGTCGATGGACTGCGCCGGCAGGATCTCCGATGCCAGGTTCGGTCCGCCATGCGGATCGCTCAGATAGCGAACTACGTTTGTCCCTGCGTAACCGACCTTCACGGACAAGACTGCAGCGTTACCGACGAGTCCCCAATTGGGCCAGCTTGCGTTGAGTTCGGCAATCAGTTCATCCACTCGAACGCCAAAATCGCCGCTAAGGAACACATCGTCGTGAACCACGCAGGCATAGTCTTCCGGGCACGCGTCGATCAACTCCTGCAGGAGACTGAAATAGGACCGCTGCCCCGTCTTGACAACGATCCGCGAGCGCAGATGTGAATGACTCTCGAGAAAGGCTTCGCCGTGCTTGTCTGATCGTGCAACTACGTGAATCATTCCGTCCTCAATTCGTGGAAACGGTTCAGGCCAAGGATTTTCACCTGTTTGTGGGAGCGTCCCACATAACCGGTGGGCACGCGATCCTGGCAATTGTTTAAGTACTCTCCGATCGCGACTTCACTGAGATCGCGGTCGGGAAATGCGCGCAGCATCTCGATGGCCCGTCGCTCACCATCGTTCCCAAAAAACTTCTTTGAAATGATCAGAAAATTCCTGAGGCCGAGATACTGTTCCGCAGAGACGAGGTCGCCGCGATAAAACCGTCCGCCGCTGAAATGCGTCACCGTGGCGCCCGGCTCGTAAAGCACTGAATAGCCATTCAACCAAGCCTGCCAGGACAGATCCACATCCTCGATATACAGAAAATATTCTTCCGCCATTCCCTCCACTCGATCGTAAAACGAGGAGTCGATAAGGCAGAACGCTCCGCTTGCCCAAGGCGTCTCGAGCGACAACGGATCAAATTCTTTCGGGTGTTCGAACGGCCATTGACGCCCTTCGACGATGCCGATGCGATCGCCGCCAGCCTGTTTCCGCCGAATCAGGGCGTCGATTGAACCGGGTTGCGGAATGCAGTCCGGGTTGATAATGACGAAATGTTCAGAGGGCTTGCTGGTTGCGAAAAGAAGATTGTGATTTTCCGCGAAGCCGGTTTTCTGGGTTGCAGTATTGGCCACATCAACGATCTCGACGCCGTCTTCCACGGTCGAAGTTTTCAGACGCGAAGCACTAGTCGGATCAAAGTTGATGGTAAAAAGCCGGATCGGCCGCTCTGTGCTTCGCTTCAGCGCAGGTATAAAGCATTCAGTCAAATGCTTTACATGCGAGCTTCCGTAGACGCATTGAATGTGTATCGGCGGCGTACTCAAATTAATCCTCAGAGATTCCTGACTAGGTAGAGTCTGTGACTGGCAAAAAAACGAATGCTCTCGTATGAGCCATGGGCTTGTGAAAGCGACACCCGCCTGGCAAGCTGCGCCATCACAGACGGTCAAAAGGTGCGGTCAAATCCACAACCTTGCCTTTCGACCTTTCTGCAACGCCAAGCCAAGTGGCTCAGGCTGGATCTCCGAAGCGCGGCAACAGTCCTTGAGGAATGTGCGGCAACAGTCCTTCTGCGGTATTTTGCTGCCCCAACGACCCCACGTCTTTGACACGGATGATGTGAACTGTGTCTTTGACGATGGAATGAAGGATGTTCGCGCTGACCGTTTCAATATTCCACGACCAATCTTCTACGCCGAACCCAGTCTTTCTTTCGATGGCTCTGTAAGGGTAGCGCAGGTGCAGATCTCGGGACGCAAAGACGTTCGCAGACCAGACATTGTCGATAAACAATGTATTGGAGTCGAACTTCGGATGGTCACTTGAGTAATGGAAGAAATGGAATGAATTGGCCGCTGCGTTTGGAACGGCCGACATCGAGTGTCTGTCGAAATCCGAAGCATAAAAATAATAAAGCATCTCCGGATGCCATATCGTTTCTTTTGGAGCTTCAGAGGCCATCGCAGATGCATGAGCCCGGTGAAGCCAGTCAGCGCCCCACAGGTCATCACCGTCTAGGAACGCCAGGTACTCGCCTTGCGCAGCCGCGACACCGGCGTTACGCGCGTGCCCGAGGTCGCCAAACGAGACTTCCTTCACCGTATCCAGCCACGCTCCGCGCGAAGAGACAATCTCTCGCGTAAGCGCGTCAGCGTTGTCCAGAACAGCTTGTGCCTCAACTCTCAGCCCGCGCGCTTTGGCTGACTCAACCATATCGCGCAGGCTGGCGAGAGCCGGAAGAGCGTATGCGCCTTCCCGATGAAATACCACTGTCGCTGTAATATCAAACATCACGTCCACCGAAAATTGCCTTGACCGCGTCCAAATACACATCAGACGCGTGCGTTTCAAGCGCCTGATCGCGGGCGCGTGTGACCATCTCCACCGTCGCGACCGGCGATAGATCGATGATCGCATCTAGTGCCGAGGAGAAGAGCCGTGCGGTAGCTTCGCTCGAATCGTCGTGCGTAACGTAGATCGCTGCTTTCTCGCTGAAGGTCCCGCGAAGGCCCCCAACGTCCGCAAGCACGAGAGGAATTGCGTGCTGACTCATTTCGAGAACGACATTTGGCATGCCTTCGAAGAGACTTGTAAAGACAAAGCCGTCGTACTCCGAAAAACTATGCGTTGCAACGTTCTCCAGCACACCATGATGGATCAGGTTCAGCCCGGTCAGACCCAACTCGGCCAGACTTCCGTCCACGGGGCCAAACAGATGAAACTCGTCGGACGGTCTCAGCCTGGCCAGATGGGCCAGAACTTCCGTGCCCTTGAACCGCTCGATTCGCGACACCCATACCCATTTGTGCGGACGAAACGCATGCGAGGCCAATTGACGCCTTGCTTCCACCCGCTCGAGGAAAATCGGCTCTTCTACCGAGTCCACCTTGGCTGACAGCTTCACGACTGGGTGCTCAGACAAACCGCTCCACATTTTTCCCATCAAAGCGGCCATCGGCCCGTTGTCTGTCAGGGTAGTAGCGAAAGGCATGGTCTTGTGCGGGAACCGAGCCCCGTAAGGTGCGCCCAGCGCATTGATACCGTGACTGAAATAGGTACAGAAGATCTTGCTGTTCTGCGAAAGTCCACGACCAAATCTCGACACAGCATCGAGCCCAAGGCGGCTGTTATTCACTACTATGGTATTGGCAAAGAGTGCGCTGAGCGCCCGCGCAAAATACACCGGGTTCGCGTGGCCAGGGCCAAACACATCGGGCCAGAACAAAACTCGTGCTTTTGTCAGCGGGGCGAGAATCGAGAGCTTTTCCCAATCTCCCGCAGCCTGCCTGGTATGCTCGGTGACGATGACCAGAATAGGACCGCGGCCCGCTTCCTGTAGCGCACCCACGAGGTCCGAAACATATTTTTCCGCGCCGCCCGCGCATAAAAAAGGCGTGATGAGCACGACATCGGGACGCTCTTGGACGGCAGAGAAAATGCTCTGGACGTCGGCATCGTTCCGCGCCATCAAGTCAATCGCGTCAAACTCTCGCAATCCGGCGATTGCGTTCGCGCCCGGCGCCACCACAGCGCCATCGTGTTGGGACTGAGCCAGAATCTGCGACAAAATGGAATCGCTCATCCGCTTCATGCACACTGAAACCGACGTGCCGCGCCACTTGAATCGCAGCACCGGGCTCACGGTGCGTCTTTCAGCACGCTCGCCGATCGCTACCATGATTCTGGGCGACAGCATCCGTCCCTGCCAGATTCCCGAATCGAGCCAATGCTCAACCGGATCCACCCCAGCGCGCCGCACATCCTCGTAGGCTGCCAGATAAACCTCACGATCCATCTGCTGCTTCACAAAAATCGCAAAGCTTTCGTCGCTGTCTGGCTCCGTGACGTGGGGAACGTCTTGCGCCCCAGTCCCGGCACATACCTCGGGCTCTTCGACAACCTCTCTTGGCGCAATCGAGATACTGTTGCCTTTCCACTTGAAGTGTTGTGCCTCTGCCTCGATCTTGACGACGAGGTCAGCCGAGGGGCTCCGTCCCTCCAACGCTCCATGATTGAGATAATGGGCGAGGGGGTCAGATCCATCCTCACGGACATCCGGATTCGACGCCAGATAAAATTCTTCGTCGAAGTTATCAACTGCAAACTGGAGAAACTGAAGCTCGGCCGCGGGTGGCTCATATTCCAGCCCGGGTACGTCGGTTTCCTTTGCCGTGTTCTCACGTTCCACGATCGAAACCTGAACGCCCTTCCATTCGAATTTGCGCTTCTGCCCTTCTGCTTCCGCCGGAGGGTCCACATTCAGGACGACTATCGTATTTTCCGACAGTGGACGGGTTTCAAAAACGCCATGGTTCAGCCAGTGATCGACAGGATCGACACCCGCCTCTGCAACGTCCGGGTTCGAGCGGAGATATTCCTCGTGATTGAATACCTGATGCACATATTGTTCTAGCGTCAACGCCTCCGAACGACTCAAATCGGTCGGGGTATGGCGTCTTTGCCGATTGACCAGTCGACTCAACCGGCCGGTAAGAGGCACATTCATAACTAATTCCGGATTCGCGTGATTTTTGCGGACAGACTGCGTTCGTGGCGCGAGCCGTATCCGACGAAAGCCATCACTCCTTCCCCTAGACCAACGTCGTGCTCAACGCGAACGGAAGGGTAGCAGAAATCGGCCTATTTGTAAGGGCGTGTAACGCACGCAAACGATTTCGAGTGCTTTGTGTGGTTTATTAACATATAATGCGCGGTCGAGTTGTCGCCATGTACTTTGCTGTATCGGTCCCGCGCTACCCTGTATGCTGAAAGTCCTGTTCACATCGTTCAATCGACGCTCCCTGTCTCACTGGCTGCCGCTCGCGGAGACCATTCGTCGTCGCGGGGGCGGATGTGACTTCATGCTATTTCCGAGGGAAGTGGACCCGGATTCCGCCGGGCTAAATGCGCCGGAGATCAAGGAATTTACGGTTTTAAGCCTGCCGATAGGTCATGACTTCAACTTTGTCGGAGACGACGAGGACCATAGCCGGGTACAGGTCATCAATGCGTGCGCGTCCGGAGACTATGACGCAATCTTGATGACCACATGCGTGGGCGGCCCCGAACTGCACCTCAAAAAGTGGATCAGACCGCATCAACCGCGCATAAAATTCATCGGGCTGCAACATGGTTTCGTGCAGACATGGTCCTACTACGAATCGCTATTCCCGTCATTCGATTGCTTCGGGGTTTTTGGCGCCGGATTTGCCGAGCGATTTTCTTTGCAATATCAGGCGGACGTGCTGACCATGGCGTTGCCGCAACTTGATGTCGCGAGGGCGGCGCATACGGGCGGCGCCGGCGTACTGTTTGCGCTGCAACTCGATCTGAACGTCGCCACTGTTCGCGATCTTGCGCGCGAAGTGGAATCACTGAGCGGGATGCCTGTCATCTTGCGTCCACATCCCGAGCACCTGCGGTTATACGATGAACTGCGTGATGATTTCGCATTTTCCGAGCAATCGGAATCGGCGAACGAGGCGATTGCCAAGGCAGATGCACTGGTCACATCAGGCAGCACGATTGCCATTCAGGCCCTTGCCGCCGGACTGCCTACAGCTGTCATCGACCATCTGCGCGGGTCGGATTACTCGGACTTTGGAATCGTGGCTGACAGCATCACCGGCGCCGATGTGGTGAGCGTGCTCGAAGCCCAGCAGATGCCCACTCAGAAGAAGCTAATCGGCACCCAAATGAAGCGGCACACGGGTGAGGCCGGCGTCAGAGTATTGTCTGCCTACGCCGCATTGCTTCGCTCGGTGAGGCCGCATGGCTGGCGCGACGAAGTCTTCCACACGAATAAAGCCATCCTTTCAAAAAATACCCGCTAGCGAACTGTCGCGACGGTCGTCGTCAATCGGGTATGCGCGTGCGTGAGCGCGCTGCTGCGCGGCGGATTGATTCGACCCAGCCACATGACTCGAACTCACCCCGCACCGGCCTCAGCACAGCGCGCAATTGTGTTTCGACTGCCTTCGACACCGGCGCATCCAACGGCGGCCCCTTCCTCTCGGCACCCGGAACCCACACCGCAACCGCCGCGATCACAAAACACAAAAGAAGAACAGGAGTGCCCGTTAGGGACGTCTTACGAAAGGGGTCAAAGACAAAACGACGACAGCATCATATCCATGCAGGCGCCTGGGGCGTCCGGCAGCGATCGATCTGCAGCCGCGAAGAGATCCAGCTGCCGCTTGCGCGGTTCGGGTCGGGTCTCAGCAAAGCGTTAAAAAGGCTAACGAATCAGAAACGCCGAATGTCCGGATGCGGACATGCGACACGACAATAGAAAAATCCCTGCACCATTAAAATATCGTACGGCGGTTTTCCATTCATCCGCCAATTGGCATGCTCAGAATTTTTCTCCGAACGCGCCATCTAAAGCAAAATCATGAAGCGTTTTGCGATATCGCCACCATTACAATGACGCGCATAAAAAGGAGTACTTCAATATCCGACCGAGGACTCCGGAAAGATCACCCTCGTTAGTTTTCCGAACCAGCTGACGTTACCCACCACCATTCCCGACGACGCGATCAGAATTTTCCAGTACCCAATCCCGCAAGCACGAACAGGAAACAACGAACTCCGAACCAAATATTTATTGAGACACAAAGACGTGCAATGATCTGCGCCGATTCAGCGAACCAAGCTGCGACTCTGCGTGAGCAGACGCTTTGGCAACGCCACAACCCCTGCGCTTTTCATTCCGCCAACATGACCAACTTCCTGTTCGACCTGTTCTGGAACCTGGCTCTGCTTGCCTTCGTGCTGGCCGCCTGTCACATGTGCAACCGCTTCATCCCTGGCGCGTCACTCAACGGTTCGCATATATTCACCGCGTTGGCATCGGTCGCATTGCTGCTCGATGCCGCGCTAACCTTTCTGGTGTTCGCCGATTCGCAGAACCGCTACGGCCAGTTCAGCACCTCCACTGCGTTCTTCGAGCGCGGCTGCGCGTATCTGCTCGCCATTGCCGCCGCCCTCACGTGTCGCCGTGTAGCGCGCCGCTCAAAAGTTGGTGCCAGCGAAACGCTCGGCATCCACACTTCACCCTATTCGAAATCGGACCTGCCGATGTAAGGCGCAGCGATCGTCTCCCATCGAACACGTCCGCCAAATCGCCTCTCTTTCCCGCCAGACAAGCCACATGAGCAACGGGAACGGTCCTTGCGAACGGACCCGCCGTCGCCTATAACTTCCGAAGACCGCGTGTTATCCCGAGTGTTACCGTTTGCGCCCGTCGTCGGGCATTTGCCGCTGTATTGCACCACCGCTGTTCAATCAGTCGAAGGCAACTCACCCAACGAGGAACATCTTGGATCTCGAAACCGTACGCGTCTTCATCATGACCCGAGGTATCGACCTCGGCACCAAGGTTGTCGGGGCGATCGTCCTGTGGATCGTCGGCCGATGGCTCATCGGCCTGATCACCGGCTTTCTGCGCAAGATGCTGGCGCGCAACGGCCGCGTCGATCCCACGCTAGCGCATTATCTCGGCTCGATTCTCGGCGCACTGCTGAACCTGCTGCTGATCCTCGCGATCCTGCAGGTGTTCGGTGTACAGACAACTTCGTTCGCCGCCCTGCTCGCCGGCTTTGGCCTCGCGATCGGCACCGCCTGGGGCGGCCTGCTTGCCCACTTCGCGGCGGGCGTCTTCATGCAGGTGCTGCGGCCGTTCAAGGTCGGCGATTTCGTCACGGCGGGCGGCGTCACCGGCACGGTCTCGGAGTTGGGCCTGTTCGGCACGACCATCGTGACGCCGGACAACGTGACGACTATCGTCGGCAACAACAAGATCTTTTCCGACACGATCTCGAACTACAGCATCCTGCCGGTGCGGCGCGTCGAACTGACGGCGAAAATCGCCAACGGCGTCGATCCAACCGACGCGATGAACCGGTTGAAAACGGCCGTCACGCAGATTCCGAACGTAGCTGAGAGTCCCGCGCCTGACATCGAAGTGCTGAGCTTCACGCCGGAAGGCCCGCTGCTTTGCGTGCGGCCTTACGCGCACAACGAGCACTACTGGCAGGTCTACTTCGACACCAATCGCGCGATCATCCAGACCTTCAAGGAAGCCGGCTACCCGACGCCGGAAACACCGCTGGCGCCGCGGGCGGTGACCTGAGCATTGTTGTGCGACGCGGACGTCTCGAGTCGTCAATTGTTAAACCCACGAGATTCAGAAGTACCAAACGAAAACGGCGTCGCGAGATTCGCGACGCCGTTTTTTCATCTGGCTAGCTCTGCCAGTAAAACATCAGCGGTTGCTCGCATTTGACGTGTTCTTGCGCATCATCTTCCACAACGCACCGAGCACGACCGGCACGATCGCCGCGCCGATACCCACCAGCACGATCACATTCAGATACTGACGGATAAACGGAATGTTGCCGAAGAAATAACCGAGCAACGTCAGCAGCAGCACCCAGAAAAACGCGCCGGCAAAATTGAACAACTGGAACCGGCTTACCGTCATTTCGGATGCACCCGCAACGAACGGCGCGAAAGTCCGCACCACCGGAATGAAACGCGCGAGCACGATGGTCTTGCCGCCATGCTTCTCATAGAAGTTGTGCGTCTTTTGCAGCGCGCTGCGATCGAGAAAGCGTTCGAGAAAAGGAATATGCGAATTGAACACCCGCGGCCCGATGGCCCGCCCGATCATATAGTTGACGGTATTGCCGCCGATGGCCGCCACGAGCAGCAACACGATCAGCAAACCAATGTTCATCTCACCAGTCGCGCAAAAAGCGCCACCGATGAACAGCAGCGAATCGCCCGGCAGAAACGGCAGGATCACGAGCCCCGTTTCGCAGAACACGATCAGAAACAGCACCGCGTAGACCCAGGCGCCGTATACGTGAATAAAGTCTCCGAGGAACTTGTCGATGTGCAAGACAAGGTTGACGAAATGTAGCAACGTGTCCAAAGAGAATCCTTTATTAAGCGAATATGACGGTGGCGAAAACAGCCGTATCGGCTGGCTGTTAGCGATGGCGGCAAGCGCTCACTCGCGCCGCAAATTGACCGCGTCATGATACAGAAAGTGCCCGGCCGCAATTAAAAATCTCCCGCGCGTGAGTGCGCTTGCGCGCGTTACGGGCTTGCCGCGCCGAATCGCTATAATTTCGCCATGTCCGAATTCTCCGAAACGCCTGCCGGCCTCGACGCCGCGGCCGCGATGTCCGCCGCCGCGCCCGTCCCACGCCCGTTACGCGCGATCCAGCCCCTTCCCGATCAGTTGATCAGCCAGATCGCAGCCGGCGAAGTGGTCGAGCGGCCCGCCTCGGTCGTCAAGGAACTGCTGGAAAATGCCCTCGACGCGGGCGCGCAGTCGCTGCGCATCCTGCTCGACGAAGGCGGCGTCAAACGCATCTCCATCACCGACGACGGCTGCGGCATTCCCGAGAACGAACTCGCGCTAGCGTTAATGCGCCACGCCACCAGCAAAATCCGCTCGCTTGCCGAACTGGAAGCGGTCGCTACGCTGGGGTTCCGTGGCGAGGCGCTGGCCTCGATCGCCTCAGTCGCGCAGATGACCATCACGAGCCGCACGGCCGATGCGGCGCACGCGGTGCGCGTAGACGCGCAGACTGGTGTGCTGAGCCCGGCGGCCGGCACCCAGGGCACCACGATCGAAGTCCGCGAGTTGTATTTCAACACACCGGCGCGCCGCAAGTTTCTGAAGAGCGAGCAGACCGAACTCGGCCATTGTCTCGAACAGATTCGCCGCGCCGCGCTGGCGCGGCCGGATGTCGCGATTTCGGTGCTGCATAACGGCAAGGCCGTCGAACACTGGAACGCCAGCGAACCGCCGGTGCGCGTCGCGAAGATTCTCGGCGACACGTTCGCCACCGCCCATCTGCCACTCGATGAATCCGCCGGACCGCTGGCCGTCTACGGATGCGCCGGTCTGCCGACCGCGAGCCGCGGCCGTGCCGATCAGCAGTATTTCTTCGTCAACGGCCGCTTTGTGCGCGACAAGCTGCTCACGCACGCCGTGCGCGCCGCTTATGAAGACGTGCTGCACGGCGAGCGCTATCCCTCTTACGTGCTGTTTCTCGATCTGCCGCCAGAAGCGGTCGATGTGAACGTGCATCCGTCCAAGATCGAAGTGCGGTTTCGCGATTCGCGCTCCATCCACCAGTTCGTCTTCCACGCCGTGCAGCGTGCGCTGGCGCGGCATGCGGGCGCATCGCCGGAAACGACGGCAGGCGGGCATGCGGCGCATCTGGAGCCGTCGGTTGGCGGACCGGCTTCGTTCGGCGCAACGCCGCTGGGTGGCGCGGGCGTCGGCGGCTTCGGTGCAAGCGGCATCGGCAGCTTTGGCGCGGGCAGCGGCGCAGGCGGCCTCGGTGGCGGCTTGGGTGGAGCATCAGCGAGCGGCTTCGGCTCGTCGTCGCAGGCGGGCAATACCTGGATGCGCCAGGCGCGCATGACGCAGGGCACGCTGCCGGTTGCGCAACCGCTTGCGTTTTACGACGCGCTCTTCGGCCGCAAAGATACCAACGCCGGCACGGCGGAAGGCGCCACGCTTTTCGAGGCGCGCGACTCGGCCGCCGAATCGCCGTCGCCGTACAACGCGTCCGCGCCCTACCCGACGCCCGCCTTCCATGCCGCCGACGAGCAACCGCTAGGCTTCGCGCTCGGCCAGATCCATGGCATCTATGTGCTGGCGCAGAACGCGCACGGTCTGGTGATCGTCGACATGCACGCCGCGCACGAGCGCATTCTGTACGAGCAGTTCAAGAACGCGCTGGCCGATCGCACGATTGCCGTGCAGCCGCTGCTGATTCCGCAGTCGATGCAGGCCGACCCGGTCGAAATCGGCACGGTGGAAGAAGAGCGCGACACGCTCGACGCGCTCGGCTTCGACCTCGCCGTGCTGTCGCCGACCACGCTCGCGATCCGCGCCGTGCCTGCGTTGCTGAAAGACGCCGATCTGCAGGCGCTGGCGCGCGCGGTCCTCTCCGACCTGCACGCGTTCGGCGGCTCACGCGTGTTGACCGAGCGTCAGCACGAGTTGCTCGGCACGCTCGCCTGCCATCACGCGGTACGCGCGAACCGGCGTCTGACGCTCGATGAAATGAACGCACTGCTGCGTCAGATGGAAGCCACCGAGCGCGCCGATCAATGCAATCACGGGCGTCCCACGTGGTATCAGTTGACGTTGTCCGATCTCGATCGGCTGTTCATGCGTGGTCAGTGACGTGACGCTGCTTCGACTCGCAACCGCTTGCCCATGGCCGCGCGCATGACCTCGCGCACGCCCACGCCGGTCCCGTGCCTGCTCGGCCCGACCGCATCTGGCAAAACCGCTGCCGCGTTGGCGCTCGCCGCACGGCGCCCGGTGGAAATCATCAGTGTCGATTCGGCACTGGTCTATCGCGAGATGGATATCGGCACCGCCAAGCCGACCGCCGAGGAGCGCGCGGTGGCGCCGCATCATCTGATCGATATCGTCGATCCGACCGACGTCTATTCCGCCGCGCAATTTCGCGCCGACACCGTGCGGCTAACCGGCGAGATCCATGCGCGCGGGCGTCTGCCGTTGCTGGTCGGCGGGACCATGCTGTACTACAAGGCGCTCACGCAAGGGCTCAGCGACCTGCCCAGCGCCGACGCGGACGTTCGCGCCACGCTCGACGCCGACGCCGCATGCGAGGGCTGGCCCGCCATGCATGCGCGGCTTGCCGCGATCGATCCCGTCACGGCTGCACGCCTGGCGCCGAACGATTCGCAGCGGATTCAGCGGGCGCTCGAAGTGTTCATGCTGACCGGACAGGCCATGTCCGCCTTGCTGGCCGCACCCGCTCGACAGGATGACGCCGCTGCGGCGTGGCGCTTCGTGCCGATTGCGCTGGAACCATCCGATCGCAGCGTGCTCCATGCGCGCATCGAGAAGCGCTTCGATGCGATGCTGGCCGGTGGTTTCGTCGATGAAGTGGTGAAGTTGCGTGACCGCGGCGACTTATCGCCTGAGATGCCGTCCATGCGTTGCGTGGGCTACCGGCAAGTCTGGGAGTATCTGGATGGTGCGGTCGATTATTCGACCATGCGCGACAAGGGCGTCTTTGCGACCCGGCAGTTGTGCAAGCGGCAGCTCACATGGCTGCGGAGCATGACAGAGCGGGTGGTGGTGGACTGCTGCGATCCGCACGCGACGGCGCGGGTACTTGAAGCGATTGAAGGGTTGCTTTGAAATTGCGAAGCTATGAAACTCGCGCGGCGCCGACTATTCGCACACCGCGCGGGTTCCAACGGCCTTTAGACCACTACAGTCTGAGCTTCGCCGGCCGCGCTTTCGCGAATCACGCCGATCTTCCAAACCTGCTCGCCTGCAGCCGAGAGCAGACCGATCGCCGCATCGGCATCCGCGGCGGACACGACCACGGCCATGCCGATACCGCAGTTGAACACGCGATGCATTTCCGCATCCGCCACGCCGCCGTGCTTTTGCAGCCACGAGAACAGCGGCGGCAACGGCCAGCCGCGATGATCCAGCTCAGCCGTCAGGCCTTCACGCAACACGCGCGGAATATTTTCGACCAGGCCACCACCGGTGATGTGCGCCATGCCTTTGACGGCGATCTGCTGCATCAGCGCCAGCAGCGGCTTCACATAAATATGCGTGGGCGCCATCAGCGCGTCGGCGAGGGTGCGGCCGTCGAAATCCGCATTCAGATCAGGCTGCGCGCGCTCGATGATCTTGCGCACCAGCGAAAAACCGTTCGAATGGATGCCACTCGAAGCCAGACCCAGCACGACGTCGCCGGGGGCGATCGTGCTGCCGTCGATAATCTTGCTCTTTTCCACTGCGCCGACCGCGAAACCGGCCAGATCGTATTCGCCGTCCGGGTACATGCCCGGCATTTCCGCCGTCTCACCGCCGATCAGCGCGCAACCCGACAGTTGGCAGCCATACGCGATGCCCTTCACGACCGTTGCCGCCGTGCCGACGTCCAGCTTGCCGCAAGCGAAATAGTCGAGGAAGAACAGCGGCTCGGCGCCCTGCACGAGAATGTCGTTGACGCTCATCGCCACCAGATCCTGGCCGACGGTGTCGTGTTTGTTCAGCTGAAAAGCGAGGCGCAGTTTGGTGCCGACGCCGTCGGTGCCGGACACCAGCACCGGCTCCTTGTACTTCTTGGGCACTTCGAACAGCGCGCCGAACCCGCCGATGCCGCCCAGCACGCCGTCGCGCATCGTCTTTTTGGCAAAGGGCTTGATGGCGTCGACAAGGGCGTCGCCCGCGTCGATGTCCACGCCGGCGTCGCGATACGACAGACCTTGGGCCGAATCAGTTGAATTCGGGGCGGATTTCGGTTGATTCATGGGGAAGAGCTCGAAGGTCGGTAAAATGCGATTTTACCCGATGCCGGCCGACTGGCTGGAATTCACGCACTCCGGCGACACCTGGGAAACAATTTTGCAAGAGAACTCCTCGATTCTGACGCCCGTTCAGCGCCGCGCCATCATCTGGCTGGCCATGGCGCTGGGCGTCGGTATTCTGCTCTGGCTGCTCAGCCCGGTCCTCACGCCGTTTCTGCTCGGCGCGATTCTCGCGTACATTCTGCAGCCGGGCGTCGCGTGGATGGTACGCCGGCGTGTGCCGCGCAGTCTGGCCGCCTTGTTGATGATGCTGCTTTTCACGCTGCTCATGACGCTTCTGGTCCTGCTGGTGCTCGCGGTGATCCAGAAAGAAGCGCCGCAGTTGCGGCAGCAGGTGCCCGTGCTGTTCGCGCACGTGAACGCCTGGCTGCAACCCAAGCTCGCCATGCTGGGACTCGCCGATTCGCTCGATTTCGCCAGCATCCGCGATCTCGTGATGGGGCAACTGGAAGGCAGCGCGCAGACCGTGGCGCTGTATGCGTGGACCTCCATCCGCACGAGCGGCAATGTGATGATGACGCTGGTCGGCAACCTCGTGCTGGTGCCGCTCGTGCTGTTCTACCTGCTGTACGACTGGAATCGCATGCTCACCCGCATGCAGATCGTGGTGCCGCGCCGGTGGCTCGACAAGACGCAGCAGCTCGCGCACGACATGGACCAGATGCTGTCCCAATACCTGCGTGGCCAGTTGCTCGTGATGGGCGTGCTCGCCGCGTACTATGCGATTGCGCTGAGCGTCGCGCGCTTCGAGATCGCGTTGCCGGTCGGTATATTTACGGGGCTCGCGGTGTTCATCCCGTACATCGGTTTTGCGACCGGCCTCGCGCTGGCGCTGCTCGCGGCGCTGCTGCAATTCGGCGACTGGTACGGCTTCGGCGCGGTCGCGGTGGTTTACGGTGTCGGCCAGATCCTGGAGAGCTTCTTTCTCACACCGCGCCTCGTCGGTGAACGGATCGGCCTGCACCCGCTCGCGGTGATCTTTGCGTTGCTCGCGTTCGGGCAGCTGTTCGGCTTTTTCGGCGTATTGCTGGCGTTGCCGGTCAGCGCGATTCTGTCAGTCGCCATGCGCGAGTTGCGGCAAAGCTATCTGACGAGCACGCTTTATAACAACTGACTGCTCATTGATTGCTTATTGACTATTCGGCCCGTGCTGCGGGCCATTCGCGGCCCAAGCCTCATTTTCGGCATTCACCTACTGTGCTTCGTCAACTGACGCTCGATCTCGGCACCCCGCCGCCATCGACATTCGACAATTTCTTCGCCGGCGCCAACGCCGAGCTGGTCACGCGCTTGCGTGAGCTCGAGAACGCGCTCGCCGTCGGGCCGGTCGCCGATCGCACCTTCTACCTCTGGGGCGAGTCCGGCAGCGGCCGCACGCACCTGTTGCAGGCGCTCGTGCACGAAGCATCGCCGGGGCACGCGCGCTTCGCCGGCCCGCAGAGCAGCCTCGCCGCCTTCAGCTTCGACCCGCGCGTCGCGCTCTATGCGATCGACGATTGCGACGGCCTCTCCGCCGCGCAGCAGATCGCCGTCTTCAACCTGTTCAACGAAGTGCGCGCGCATCCCACCAGCGCACTGGTCGCCGCCGGCAACGCGCCGCCCATCGGCATGACGGTGCGCGAGGACTTGCGCACGCGCCTCGGCTGGGGTCTCGTGTTCCATCTCGCGCCGCTGCCGGACGAAGGCAAGGCCGCGGTGCTGAAACACGCGGCACGCGAGCGCGGCATCATGCTCGCAGACGACGTGCCGGCCTACCTGCTCACGCATTTTCGCCGCGACATGCCCAGCCTGATGGCGCTGCTCGACGCGCTCGACCGTTTCTCGCTCGAACAGAAACGCGCGGTCACGCTGCCGCTGTTGCGCATCATGTTGGCTTCGCCCGGCGCCGAAGAACGGCGCGGCGGCGCGGCCTCGGCGGCCTCATCCGCGTCATCCGCCGCTTCAAGTAAAATAGGCCCCCATGGCTAACCTCGCACTCTTCGATCTCGACCACACGCTCATCCCCACCGACAGCGACCACGAATGGGGCCGCTTCATGGTGAAACACGGCATGGTCGACGCCGAAAATTTCGCCCGTGAAAACGACCGCTTTTTCGCCGACTACAAAGCCGGCAAGCTCGACATTCACGCCTATCTGATCGCCATGCTCACGCCGCTTTCGAAGTACACGCGCGCGCAGCTCGCCGACTTCCACGCGCAGTACATGCACGAAGTCATCAAACCGGCGATCTTCCCCGTCGCGCTGGAGCTGGTGAAGCAGCACCGCGAAGCCGGCGACCTGTGCTGCGTGGTCACCGCCACCAATGAATTCATCACCCGCCCGATCGCTCAGGCATTCGGCGTCGACGCACTAATCGCCTGCGAAGCGGAAACCGTCGACGGCGAGCCGCATTCGCCGTACACCGGCCGCCCCACCGGCACGCCGAGCTATAAGGAAGGCAAGATCGTGCGCACCGAAGCATGGCTCGCCTCGCTCGGCAAGACGTGGAGCGACTTCGAGCACAGCTATTTCTATAGCGATTCGCACAACGACATCCCGCTGCTCGAAAAAGTCACGGAGCCGATCGCGACCAATCCGGACGACACATTGCGTGCCCATGCGCAGGCCAAAGGCTGGCGCATCCTCGAACTCTTTCAACCCTCGTGATCAAAAAACTTATCCGCAAGCTATTCGGCCAGGACCCGGCGCCCGCTGACGACACCCTGCCCGCCGAAGCCGAAGCAGACGAAACCGGCCATGCACCGGCGCGCACAACGTCGAGCGCCAGCAAGGCGCGCCGCAAACCCGCGCGCTCTGCCGCGCCCGCGAAAACCGTGCGTGACCCGGACGTGCCGGTCATCATTCCGCACGACGTGCACGGCATCGACCAGGCACTGATCTCCAGAAACGCGATTCGCGTGACCGAAGGTCTGCAACAGGCGGGGCACCGCGCGTTCATCGTCGGCGGCGCGGTGCGCGATCTGCTGCTGGGCATCAAGCCGAAAGACTTCGACGTCGCCACCGACGCCACGCCCGAACAGGTGCAGAAGCTGTTCCGCCGCGCGCGCATCATCGGCCGCCGGTTTCAGATCGTGCATGTGCAGTTCGGCCAGGAAATCATCGAGACCTCGACGTTCCGCGCGCTGGTCGATCCGCCCGCGGCAGACGCCGCGCCGCAGCGCCGCCTGAAGCGCGACGAGCTCGACCGCCGCACCCACGCGGTGGATGCGAGCGGCCGCGTGCTGCGCGACAACGTGTGGGGCGAACAGCACGAAGACGCCACCCGCCGCGACTTCACGATCAACGCGATGTACTACGATCCGGCCACGCAAACCGTGCTGGATTACCACAACGGCATGGCCGACATGCGCGCGCGTCTGTTGCGCATGATCGGCGACCCGGCCACGCGTTATCGCGAAGATCCGGTGCGCATGCTGCGCGTGGTGCGTTTCGCGGCGAAGCTCGACTTCGAGATCGAGGACAGCACGCGCGAGCCGATCGCCAACATGGCCGATCTGATCAACAACGTGCCGGCCGCGCGTCTGTTCGACGAGATGCTCAAGCTGATGCTGTCGGGCCACGCGCTCGCGTGTTTGAAACGCCTGCGCCAGGAAGGCCTGCATCATGGCCTGCTGCCCTTGCTCGACGTGGTGCTCGAACAGCCCATCGGCGAAAAATTCATCACGCTCGCGCTGAACAATACGGATGCCCGCGTGCGCGCCGGCAAGCCAGTCTCGCCAGGCTTTCTGTTCGCCACGCTGTTGTGGCACGACGTGCAGCAGCGCTGGCAAAAATTTGAAGCGAACGGCGAATATCCGGTACCCGCACTGCACCGCGCGATGGACGACGTCCTCGACATGCAAACGGAGAAACTCGCGATTCACAAGCGTTTCTCGTCGGATATGCGCGAGATCTGGGGCCTGCAGTTGCGCCTCGAAAAACGCTCTGGAAGAAGTGCGCTGAAGCTGCTGGAACACCAAAGATTTAGAGCGGGGTATGATTTCCTCCTGTTGCGCTGCGAATCGGGCGAACTCGACGAGTCGGTCGGTACGTGGTGGACGGAGTTCATTGAAGGAGACATCGCCGCACGTGAAGCATTGCTCACGCAAGGCGGGAAGGACCGAAGCCCTAGAAAACGACGGCGGCGCAGCAGTGGCGCCAGAAACCGCAAACCGGGGGACGGATTGGAGGGCGGCACGCCAGCCGAACGCACAGCCGACGACGCAGGCCATGACGGCCCGCACGAAGACTGACATAGCGTTAGCTGCTGCCGTCGAACGATAGTTGCAGGAAGTTATGCCATGACGGTTGCTTATCTCGGCCTCGGCGCGAATCTCGGGGACGCGCGCCAGACCCTGAAAGACGCGGTGGTGTGCCTCGCACAACAGCACACCATCACCGTGCTCGCCAAGTCGAGCCTGTATCGCACTGCCCCGATCGACGCGGGCGGTGACGATTATTTCAACTGCGTCGTGAAGATCGATACGACGCTCCCCGTGCGGCATCTGCTTGCGCTCTGCCACAAGATCGAACACCAGTTCGGCCGCGAGCGGCCGTTTCGCAATGCACCGCGCACGCTCGATCTGGACATCCTGCTGTTCGGCGATCAATCGATCGACGATGCCGATCTGATCGTGCCGCATCCACGTCTGATCGAACGCGCTTTCGCGCTGGTGCCGCTCGTCGAGATCGACGCCGCACTGGTCATCCCGCAACACGGCCGCGCCGAGGCGCTGCTCAGCGGTGTGAGCGATCAGCGCATCGAGAAGGTGAAGGGGCCGTGCCAGTGTCCTATGCTCAATGCATTGACTGGCGATGAAGGCACTACTCCCAAAGGTCGCTGCGAATGAATTCATCGCCGCTCACTGTCACGGCGCCGCAACTGCGTCCTCCGTTCGGCTATCTCGCGATCGAAGGGCCGATCGGCGTCGGCAAGACGTCGCTTGCACGCCGCCTCGCGCAGCGCTGGTCGATGCAGGAACTGTTCGAACGGCCGCAGGACAATCCTTTCCTCGAACGCTTTTATCGCGACACCGCGCGTTACGCGTTGCCCACGCAACTGCACTTCGCCTTGCAGCGCGTACAGCAGGCTCAGGACGTGAGCGTGGCGCACGTCTCGGGCACACCGCTGATCGCCGATTTCATGACGCAGAAGAACGACATCTTCGCGCGTCTGACGCTGCAGGACGACGAGTGGCAGTTGTATCGCGCGCTGGCCGCGCGGATCGAAGTCAACGCGCCGGCGCCAGACTTCGTGGTCTATCTGCAGGCGAGTCCGGAAGTGCTGTTCGCGCGCATCCAGAAGCGCGCGGTGCCGATGGAGTTGCAGATTTCCGACGCGTATCTGCACGCCCTGTGCGACGCGTACAACGAGTTTTTCTATCACTACGACCGCACGCCCGTGCTGACGGTCAACGCCGAACACCTGAATCCGCTCGACTCGGACGCGGACCTTGCGCTACTTGCCGAACGCATCGGAACCATGCGCGGCCGCAAGGAATTCTTTGTCAAAGGCACGTCGCTGTAAGCGGCGCGGCCTCCCTCTTTCTCAACGGATTGACCCATGACCTATTTGCAGGAAGCGAGCCGGAACGCCATCACCGTGCCGAAACTGCAGGCAATGCGCGATGCCGGCGAAAAAATCGCCATGCTCACCTGCTACGACGCGAGCTTCGCCGCGCTGCTGGATCGCGCGGGCGTCGACGTGCTGTTGATCGGCGACTCGCTCGGCAACGTGCTGCAAGGGCAGACGACCACCCTGCCCGTGTCGCTCACCGACATCGCGTATCACACGGCTAGCGTGGCGCGCGCACGTCCCGCGGCGCTGATCGTGGCCGACCTGCCGTTCGGCACCTACGGCACGCCCGAAGACGCCTTCAGAAGCTCAGTGGAGTTGATGCGGGCCGGCGCGCAGATGGTGAAGCTCGAGGGCGGCGAATGGCTCGCCGACACGGTGCGCTTCCTGGTGGAGCGCTCGATTCCCGTATGCGCGCACGTCGGGCTAACGCCGCAATCCGTGCATGCGTTCGGCGGCTTCAAGGTGCAGGGCAAAACCGAAGCGGGCGCGACGCAGCTGATGCGCGACTCGCTCGCCGTACAGCAGGCCGGCGCGCAATTGATCGTGATCGAAGCGATTCCGACGCTGCTCGCAAGTGACGTGACAAAGCAGTTGCGCATTCCGACGATCGGTATCGGCGCAGGACTGGATTGCTCGGGTCAGGTGCTGGTGCTGCACGACATGCTGGGCATTTTCCCTGGCAAGCGTCCGCGCTTCGTAAAGGATTTCATGCAGGGGCAGCCGAGTATTCTGGCGGCCGTGGAAGCGTATGTAGGCGCGGTGAAGGACGGTTCGTTTCCTGGGCCTGAGCACACGTTCTGAGTTTCAACCGATAAAGGATCAAACAAAACGGGTACCTTCGTACCCGTTTTGAGGGCTATCCCACATCGCATGGAAAGCCGCTTGTCTATCTTCGTCTTTGTGTTAATGCGGCTTGGCCGCGAGCCGAGGGGAGACCACCATGAGCCCATTTTGCCTGATCGATGTCGCGGGAATCCGCGACCACGCCACCGTACCGCATGATGTGCGGGAAGCTGCATGGCATGCGCGTCTGACCGGCTGGATCGCCCGACTGCTGCATGTTCTTCACGGCTGAGGCGCGGGCGGGGACCACGCGCCGTTTTTGCCACTGACAGGTAAGTTCACCACCTTGTCAGTCCACAATCCGCGCCGGCACTGCGCCTCGCAGGGCATTGCACACCATCAGCGCTTCGGCGCTTTGCAGATCGGTCCGGGTCAGCACACGTTCGGCCGCCCGCAGGCCCGACGCTTCCTCGAGCAGAACGCTGCGCATCACGCCGGGCAACACGCCCGACGCAAGCGGAGGCGTCCACCAGCGCCCAGCCAGCTTCACAAACACATTCGACCGGCCGCCTTCGGTCAACTCGCCTTGCGCATTGAAAAACAGCGTGTCGAATGCGCCTTTCGCTTCGGCTTCGCGCCAGCCGCGATCGAATTCGGCGCGACGCGTGGTTTTGTGGCGAAGCAGCGGGTCGGCGGCGTCGGTTGCAGGGAACGCGTGATCGGGTCCGAGCTGCACGCCGACCGCCGATTCGGCCAACGGCGCCAATACCGCGGCGGTGATGTGCATCGTGCCGTTCTTGCTCAACGCAAGCCGCATGCGATGCGGGGTGCGCGCCGGCAGCGACGCACATTTCGCCGCGATCTCCGCGCGGATGGCGCTCGCGTCGACGAATTTGAAGCCGAGCTCCGCCGCGCTCGATAAGAGTCGCGCCAGATGGCGCGGCAGATGCCGCACGCCCTCTTCGTGCGTTGCATACATCGTTTCGAATAGGTCGAAACCCGGCTCAGCGTCGGTCAGAAAGCGGGCCTTCAATTGGCACTCCGCGTATTCGTCGGCGGCGACGCTGTCGAGCACGATGCCCGCGCCGACGCCCAACTTGCCTTCCAGTCGGCCCGTTTGCGTCGAGCGGCTCAAGGTCAATGTGCGAATTGCGACGGATAAGCAGAAGTCGCCACCAGCCGCGATTTGGTTTGCGACGGCAGATGTGATTGCATCAGCAGTCGAAGGCGCATCCAGCCAACCAATCGCGCCGGTATAGAGCCCGCGTGGCGTGCTCTCCAGTTCATCGATCAACTGCATCGTGCGATGCTTCGGCGCGCCCGTGATCGAACCGCAGGGAAACAGCGCGCGCAATATGCCTGCGAACGACGTACCAGGCCGCAACGTCGCCTCCACCGTCGAGGTCATCTGCCAGACCGACGCATACGGCTCGACCGAAAACAGCGCCGGCACCTTGACCGAGCCCGTCTGCGCCACCCGCGACAGATCGTTGCGCAACAGGTCGACGATCATCACGTTCTCGGCGCGGTTTTTCGGATCTTTGCCGAGGAATTCGGCAGCGCGCCGGTCCGCCGCCGGGTCGGTCGAGCGGGGTGCGGTGCCTTTCATCGGCCGCGCACGCAACATCGCGCCTCGCTTTTCGATGAAGAGTTCCGGTGAGCACGACAGCACCCAATGATCGCCCGGCAAGGCGATCAACGCGCCATACGGCACGGGCTGACGCGCCCTCAATCGCCGATATAGCCCGGTCGGCGAGCCGAACACTTCGAAGCCGAGCCGATACGTGTAATTGACCTGATAGGAATCGCCCGCGCGCAGCGCTGCGTGAATCGCATCGATCGCCGCGTCGAACTGCGCCGGATTGACGCTCGCGCGCACGTTCGCCGTGCCCGCCACCGATGGCCCGGCCATGCCTTCGTCGCGCGCCATGAGCCAGGCGTCGACCTCTTCGCGCGCAAGCTTCTCGCAACGTTCGAACATAAAAAAACGCAGCGTGGCGTCGCCACGCTGCGTTTTCATGGACCGGTCCAACTCTCCGTCGAGAAGATTCCGGCCGAACTCATAGTCGGCGAGCACGACGGCGTGCAAACCTCGCCGCGTCTCCGTGGCCACGGACTCGCACACGACTTCGAGCTGCGCGGCATCCGCACACACCCGTTCATGCACAAAACCCGTGTACAGACGACTCGAACGGCGCGCCGCTGTCGCGTCGCAATCGTCGAGTAACGCGAACACTGCGCCGCGCTCATCTGCCGTCATGCCTACCGCCAACTTCAAACTGCCATTAATCGAAGAAGCTCTTCACCCGATCGAACCAGCTCTTGCTTTGCGGGCTATGCCGCGAGCCGCCCTCAACCAGCGCCTTTTCGAACTGCTTGAGCAGATCGCGTTGCGGCTCAGTGAGCTTGACCGGCGTTTCGACTTGCACGTGCACGTACAGATCGCCGGCAATGCTGGAACGCAGCCCCTTGATGCCCTTGCCACGCAGACGGAACGTCTTGCCCGACTGCGTGCCTTCCGGCACGGTGAAGCTGGCGCGGCCGGCGAGGGTCGGCACTTCGATCTCGCCGCCGAGCGCCGCGGTGGTGAACGGGATCGGCATCTGGCAGTGCAGATCGTCACCGTCGCGCTCGAACACCGAGTGCTGCTTGATGTGAATCTCGACGTACAGATCGCCCGACGGGCCGCCGTTGATACCCGGTTCGCCGTTGCCGGCGGAGCGGATACGCATGCCGTCGTCGATACCGGCCGGGATCTTCACTTCCAGCGTTTTGGTTTCCTTCACCTTGCCCGCGCCGTGGCAGTGACCGCACGGTTCAGGAATGTAGGTGCCGGTGCCATGGCACTTCGGGCAGGTTTGCTGAATGCTGAAAAAGCCTTGCGACATCCGCACCGAACCCGAGCCGCTACAGGTCGGGCAGGTTTCCGGCTTCGTGCCGGGCTTGGCGCCCGAACCGTGGCAGACTTCGCACGAGACCCAGCTCGGCACGCGAATCTGCGTGTCGTAACCGTGCGCGGCCTGTTCCAGCGTGATTTCCATGCTGTAGCGCAGATCGGCGCCGCGATACACCTGCGGGCCGGCGCGGCCGCCACCGCCGCGTGCGGCGCCACCGGCTGCCTGGCCGAAGATGTCGCCGAAAATATCGCCGAATGCGTCGGCAAAACCACCGAAGCCTTGCGCCCCGGCACCACCCATGTTCGGATCGACGCCCGCGTGGCCGTACTGATCGTACGCGGCACGCTTTTGCGAGTCCGAGAGCATTTCATAGGCTTCCTTCACCTCCTTGAAATGCCCTTCCGCATCCTTGTTGCCCGGATTGCGGTCGGGGTGGTGCTTCATCGCCAGCTTGCGATAAGCCTTCTTGATTTCGTCGTCGCTCGCGTTCTTTGCGACGCCCAGAACCTCGTAGTAATCCCGTTTCGCCATATCGGTTCAACGCCACTCGCGCAATGCGCACGGTGGCTCCTCTTGAATGCTGGAGTCTCACGACTCGTCCGGCCGCCGTTTCACGCCGCTTCAACGCGGCTCAAAACAACGCCCTCCATAAAACAAATGTGCCCGGAGAGCCTAAAAGGCTCGCCAGGCGTGATAACCGCTCTTGCACGTTTGCGCGTCCGACTAGCGCAGCTCTGGTGCAGCCGGGCCGCACACAAGGCTGTGTGCGGCTTTACGGTCGAAAGGCGACCTGGCTTTAGTCTTTCTTGACTTCCTTGAACTCGGCGTCGACCACGTCGTCCTGCTGCTGGCTCGCGCCACCAGCCGTTGCACCCGCGCCTGCCGCGCCCGCTGCCGCGGCTTCGGCACCTTGCGCAGCCTGCATGTCGGCGTACATCTTCTCGCCCATCTTCTGCGAGGCGGTGGCCACCACTTCGATCTTGGCTTCGATCGCGGCCTTGTCGCTCGAACCGCTCTTCAGCGTTTCTTCGAGGTCCTTCAGCGCGGTTTCGATCGCTTCCTTCTCGCTGGCTTCCAGCTTGTCGCCGTATTCCGTGAGCGCCTTCTTCGTGCTGTGGACCAGCGCGTCGCCCTGGTTGCGGGCATCGGCCAGTTCACGCAGCTTGTGATCTTCTTCCGCGTTCGCTTCGGCGTCCTTCACCATTTTCTCGATTTCGGCTTCGGACAGCCCCGAGTTCGCCTTGATCGTGATGCGGTTTTCCTTGCCGGTCGCCTTGTCTTTCGCGCCGACGTGCAGAATGCCGTTCGCGTCGATGTCGAAGCTCACCTCGATCTGCGGCGTGCCGCGCGGTGCCGGCGGAATGCCTTCCAGGTTGAACTCGCCCAGCAGCTTGTTGCCGGCCGCCATTTCGCGCTCGCCCTGGAACACCTTGATCGTCACGGCGCCCTGATTGTCGTCAGCCGTCGAGTAGACCTGTGCGTGCTTGGTCGGGATCGTGGTGTTCTTGTTGATCATCTTCGTCATCACGCCGCCGAGCGTTTCGATGCCGAGCGACAGCGGGGTCACGTCGAGCAGCAGAACGTCCTTGCGGTCGCCCGACAGAACCTGGCCTTGAATCGCGGCGCCCACGGCCACGGCTTCGTCCGGGTTCACGTCACGGCGCGGATCCTTGCCGAAGAACTCCTTGACCTTTTCCTGCACCTTCGGCATGCGGGTCATACCGCCGACCAGAATCACGTCGTCGATTTCGCCGACCTTCACGCCCGCGTCCTTGATCGCCACGCGGCACGGTTCGATCGTGCGTTCGATCAGCTCTTCAACCAGCGCTTCCAGCTTGGCGCGCGTGATTTTCAGGTTCAAGTGCTTCGGACCCGACGCGTCGGCCGTGATGTACGGCAGGTTGATTTCGGTTTGCTGGCTCGACGACAGTTCGATCTTCGCCTTTTCAGCCGATTCCTTCAGGCGTTGCAGCGCGAGCACGTCTTTCGACAGATCGACGCCCTGTTCCTTCTTGAACTCGCCGATGATGTAATCGATGATGCGCTGGTCGAAGTCTTCACCGCCCAGGAACGTATCACCGTTCGTGGACAGCACTTCGAATTGCATTTCACCGTCGACATCGGCGATTTCGATGATCGACACGTCGAACGTACCGCCGCCCAGGTCATACACCGCGATCTTGCGGTCGCCCTTTTCGGCCTTGTCCAGACCGAATGCCAGAGCGGCTGCGGTCGGCTCGTTGATGATGCGCTTCACTTCCAGACCGGCGATGCGGCCTGCGTCTTTGGTCGCCTGGCGCTGGCTGTCGTTGAAGTACGCGGGAACCGTGATCACGGCTTCCGTGACCGGCTCGCCGAGGTAATCTTCAGCGGTCTTCTTCATCTTGCGCAGCACTTCCGCGGAGATTTGCGGCGGCGCGAGCTTCTGATCGCGCACTTCGACCCATGCGTCGCCGTTATCGGCTTTCATGATCTTGTACGGCATCAGGGCGATGTCCTTCTGCACTTCTTTTTCTTCGAAGCGGCGGCCGATCAGGCGCTTGACTGCGTACAGCGTGTTCTTCGGGTTCGTGACCGACTGACGCTTCGCGGGCGCGCCGACGAGAATCTCGCCGTCTTCCATGTACGCGATGATCGACGGCGTGGTGCGCGCGCCTTCCGAATTCTCGATCACCTTGACCGAATTGCCTTCCATGATCGCCACGCACGAGTTGGTCGTGCCGAGGTCGATGCCGATGATTTTGCCCATTTTTACTAATCTCCTAACTTTGATCGCTGCGGGAAGCGCCCTGTTTGCCCTGCTGGCGGTAAGGCGATCCGCTCTCAATTCCTACCTGCACTCAACATAAGTGCGTCCGCATCGTTTTCAAGACCTTTTTTGCGATGCGGTCTTTAATTTTTTTCAATCGAGCGAACTTTTGCCCAAATTTGTTCCACTAGCCTGCGCGTCGCTCGCGGTGTCAGCCGCGTTCGCCGCATTGCCCGTCGGGATCTTCTCCCGTGCGGTTGCGACCGCGGCCCGGAACTGCCCGAGGCCGTGTCAGCCGATTGCCCGGCCGAGCCGGTTGCCGCGGTAAAAGAAGAACCATGCGGGCACGCCGTGCAGCATGAAGCGCCCGCCCAGTTCGCGATACTCGGGTGGCGTCGACGGGAAGGTTGGCCATGGCACGGCCTGCCCAATGAAACGGCTTACCGAGCCTCGGCGCTTACTTCGGAGCAGCGACGGTCACGAGTGCCGGACGCAACACGCGATCGGCGATCACGAAGCCCTTTTGCAGCACGGCGACCACGGTGTTCGGCTCCTGCTCGGCCGGCACCATGGAAATGGCCTGATGGCGGTGCGGGTCGAACTTCTCGCCAATCGGATTCAGGGCGACGACGCGGCCCTTTTCCAGCGCGCCGGTGAGCTGGCGCAGCGTGAGCTCGACGCCTTCGCGCACCTTCTGCAGATCGTCGGACGAGTGGGCGACGGCGGCCTCGAGGCTGTCGATCACCGGCAGCAGATGCTCGGCGAAGCTCTCGATCGCAAACTTGTGCGCCTTGGCGACGTCTTCCTGAGCGCGACGGCGAACGTTTTCGGTTTCAGCCTTGGCCCGCAGGAAGCTTTCCTGCAACTCGGCGATCTTCGCCTGAGCTTCAGCCAATGCCGCTTGCTCTGCGCTCGCCGGCGAGTCGGTCGCGGCATTTGCGGCCGCTTCCTGCTGAGGTGCCGCGGCCTCGGCGGCCTGGCGCTCGGTTTCGTCGGCGGGCGTGGGATTCTGGCTCGTCGGGTTCTCTTGCGTGTTTTCCATGTCGCTGAAAGTCGTTAAAAGGTAAAAGCCAAACGGTGGCGGCAGCGCATCAAACCTGGCGCGGTTTGTGCGTTGCAAAATCGCGACAGACAACTTCGCGAATCACCGCAAATCAGAACGGCAGATGAGGCCGGAAACAACCATTTCAAGCGGTTCTTCCCGATCTTTTCCCACCACGGACGCGCGGCGGCAATGCCCGGTTACAACCATTTTTGCTGCGCAATCAGATTGAGATTGAGTGCTGCAGACAAGTGGCCTATGCTCCACTTAAATATCGGAAAAGACGCGTTAACCCTAATCTGACGCAATCCTTTCCGACACATTGCAATTTCCAACCGATTCGCCCGTCTTTATCCTGAACCATCCGAGGGGAGTACCGTGAAACTGACCTTTGCAATCTCGGTGGTCGCATTGGTTCTGATTGCGGGCACCACGACCATCTGCATGTCCGGGGCTGTCAACGACCACACTACCGAATACGGTGGCGTGCACGCGACCATGGAACAGCTGTTCAACCCCCACCTGAAAGTTTGTCGATAGTGCGCCTGTCGCGTTTCGTCGGTCGGCCGTGCAACGCGGCCGCCGGTTCGCGATACGTCTTGCGCCGCTCCTGTTCGACCTGCCGCTTCACCCTGCTCTCTTCAGTTTCCGCGTAAAGCGTCTGCGCGACGCTCGCCGGGCCGCGCACGTCGCACACGCCGAGCACTTCCACCTGCCACACAATCCGCTCGATCTCGATTTCGACCAGGTCGCCGACCCGCACGTCTTTCGCCGGCTTGACGCTAGCGCCGCCAATCCGCACATGGGCTTTTTCGACGGCGTCCGCGGCAAGCGAACGCGTCTTGAAGAAGCGCGCCGCCCAAAGCCATTTGTCGATGCGCAGCTTCGCGCCCGCTTCGGTTGAAATCCTGTAATTCATGAGCCCGCTCAAGCTCCTGTTGTGTGCGGCACGGGCAGCGTCTGCACCGGCCAGCCCTGCAGATTCTGCGCGACGATTTCGCCCAGCGCGGCAATCCACGCCTGCGAGGCGTTCACGCACGGAATCCGATGGAAATCCTTGCCGCCTGCGTGGAGGAATTCGTCACGCACTTCCATGCCAATTTCCTCAATGGTTTCAAGGCAATCGGCGGTGAAGCCCGGACAGAACACGTCGGCGCGCCGCACGCCCGCCGCGCCCAGTTCTTTCAACGTAGGCGCCGTGTACGGCTGCAGCCACTCCGCCTTGCCGAAACGTGACTGGAACGTGATGCGGCATTCCACCTGCGTCAGTTCGAGCGCCTGCATCAGCGCCGCGCCGGTTTGCTGGCATTGCTCGTGGTACGGGTCGCCGAGGTCCAGCGTGCGCTTGGGC